>CBIHQY010000040.1:0-59350 GCA_966212305.1 uncultured Azospirillum sp. | reverse complement strand
CCTGGGCGGTCCCCCCCCATCCGCTGGTGGGTGGGGGGGGCGTGTTGCCCCGGCCCCCCCCAGGGGGGCGGCCCCACCGCGCTTGGGGGTGGGGGTTTGGGGGCCCCACGACGGTTCAACTCAGCGCTGACCGGGATAGAGGCGCTGGAATCCTTCGGTGACGCGGGCGATCACCGCCGGATCGCGGTCCCGCCAATAGCGCGGGTCGCGCATCAGGGTGCGCAGTTCGGTCTCGCCCTCGCCGCCGGCCGGTCGGTTGCCCGCCATCGACAGAGCGGCGGGCTCGCTGCCCGTCATCATCGCGTAGAGCGCCATGACACCTTCGTAGGTGGTCGCCAGCCCTTCCACCGCGGCCGGCGGCAGGGTCTTTCCGGCCCAGGCCAGCAGTTGCCGCGACACCTCGCGCCAGCGCTCCTCGCCGCCGAAGCGGGCGACCAGCCGCTCGACCTCGCGTTCCGCCTGGAACTCGGCGGCCATGGTCTGGATCAGCGGGATCATCCGCTCGGCGGCGAGATCGTAGAGAAGCTGCACCTGGGGCGGGGTATAGCCGGCCTCGTGCAGGCGGCCGTTGATTTCCGGATCGGGCTGGAACAGGCCATGGTCGCAGGCGATGCTGTAGCCGTCCGGCGTCTCCGGCGCGCCCAGAAGCCGGCGAAGCTGCGCCGGGTCGAGGCTGGCCGGGTCGAAGGGAGCGGCTTCGGAGGCCGACTCGGTTGCGCCGTCCGGCGGCGCCTGCCCGGACCGCCCCTGCGACGACAGGCGGCGCTCCAGCTCCAGATAGGATTTCAGCAGAGCCTCGATGCGCAGCGCGCCGGTCTTGGGATCACGGAACTTCTCCGGAATCGGCAGCGGCGGAGCGCCATCGATCGCGGCGGATTCGGTCAGCAGAGTGTCGGCCATCATCAACTCCTGCAGGGAAGGGAAAGAGAAGAGCGGCAGCACCGCCGGTCAGCCCACGCGCCCGCGCGCGACCAGCGCGAGGATGGTGGCGACCAGCTGGCGCTGTCCTTCGAGGTGACGCAGCGCCGCCTCCGGCGCGTCGGGACCAAGCGCGCGGTCGAGCGTCATCGCCCGCAGCACCGCCAGAACCCGCAAGCCGTCACCCCCGGCGAAGCAGCGGGCGAAGCTGGGCGCCGGATCGGCGTCGGACGCCGCGGCAGGGGCCGGACCGGTGGAGGGCGAAGCCTCCAGCCAGTCCCAGCCGGCCTGTTCGCCGGTCGGACGCTCAGCCATTGGTGGCTCCGGCATCGGCCATCGCCGCAGGCGGCGCCGGCGAAAGCGGAGGGGCGACAATGGGGGCGGCGGCAGGGGCAACAACCGGTGCGGCGACCTCCGCCCGCATCAGCTTGGCCGGCACGCCGAAGGCCTCGCCAAGCCAATGGGCGGTCGCCGCCGCGTCCACCGTCGCTTCCGCCTCCGGCCCCAGCGCCTTGACGCTGTCCAGCCAGCGCAACGCCGCCTGCACGTCACGCTGGGCCTGCGCCTGGGCAAGCGGGGAGCGGTGCTGCAACTCCACCAGCCGGCCATCGACGGTGATGTCGGGGATCTCGCCGCGCCGGCGCAGGATCGACACCGCCCGCAGCACCAGCGGCGTCATCAGCTCCGCCTGCAGCCGGCCATAGGTGGCGCCGAGCAGCCGGGCCATCTCGACGGAGCGTTCCAGCACCTCGGTCGCGGTCATCCGCGCCGACTCCACCGGCCCCAGACGGTCGACCAGCAGCGCGTGGCGGATGCGCCCGCGCAAATCGTCCAGCACCAGCTGCGACACGTCGAACCGGCCGGGGTTGGCCAGCGGCGTCAGCCCGGCCGACCCCACCGCCTTTGGAATGATGGTTCCGGGCACCAGCCGGATGGTGGTGGGGTTCAGCACCCCGTCATCGTCCGCCTGCCAGATGCCGGTGACGGCGATGGAGGCGTTCTTCAGCACCAGCTCCACCACCTTGTTGGCAGTTTTGATGTCCGGCAGCGCCTTCATCACCGGCGAGCGGCCATAGGTCTCGCCCGGCGCCTTCAGCCAGCGGAAATTGACGAAGGGCGACTGGGCGAAGCGCCCCTGCGCCAGCCAGGACGGTTCGGCCAGCCCGCTGTCCAGCACCACGCCCCAGCGATAGCCCGCGCCGTCGGGCAGCACGGCCTCGACCAGGGGAAAGCGGCTGTCGGGAGTCTCGGCGGCCTGCTTGCGCAGTTCGTCGGGCAGGTCGGCTCCGGGGAAGCGCTGGAGGATCTGCGCCAGCGTCGCCTCGCTGCGGCGGAAGGTGGCGTCGAGCCGGCCGTCCGGCCCCTCCTCCAGCACCGCTTCGGCCAGCGGCACGGCGGTGAAGCGCAGGCTGGACGGGGCGCCGGGAGCGGCCTCCTCCATCAGCAGGCTGGCGGTGCCGACGGTGACGAGGTCGAGGAAGGCCTGATGGATCTCCACCGCGAAGTTGGAGCGGTCGAAATGGGCCTGGACGATGCCGGCGGCGCGGTCGAGCAGCGGGGCGACGCGATCGCGCTCCACCCCCGTCAGGGAGGGGCCGGGCTGGAAGCCGAACCAGCGCGACCAGGGCGGCGTCAGTTCAGACAGCAGGCTGGCGGCCAGCTGCTCCACCGCATCGGGGGCGGTGCCGTCGAACAGGCGGTCGACCCGGCGTTCGCCCGGCGTGCCTCCGCCACGGAAGGGCCGGCCGTTGGGCAGCGCATGGTCGTAGCAATCCTGCCAATGGCTTTCCCAAACGGTGCGCCGTTCGCGGGCGGCACGGTAGCGCTCCAGCAGGGTCTCAGGCTCCGAAAGCTCCCCGGTCCGATAAGAGGACGTCCGGCGGGCAGGCGGTTTCACGGCTGCGGATGCGGGCATTCGCGGTTTCCTCCGGTCAGGTGGCGGTGCAGTTGCCAGGGGGTCAGCACCCGGCGGGCGCGCAGGCCGATCAGGCGCTTGACCGCCTCGACGCAGGTGAAGGGACCCCAGGGAGCGGGGCCGACCGGGCGGCGCAACGGCGCGGAATCCACAGTCAGCCCCTGGGCGCGGTACCAGCCCGGCAGGTCGAACTCGGCGGGCAGGTCCAGCACGGCGACGTCGGTGAATCCCGCCAGCGGATCGACCGCCACCCAGCGCCGCCCGTCGGTCAGCAACGCCAGGCAGTGGCGGAAGCCGGGCTTCAGCAGCCGCAGGCACCACAGCGGCGCCTCCCCGCGATAGACCACCCAGGCCGCCGTCCAGGGAGTGGCGGTCATCGGGCGATGCCCCGGACAATGCCTTTGTCGCGCAACGCCGGGGCAATGACGGCGAAAGCCTCGGTCCACAGGGAATGGGCGCGCTGTTCGCGGAAGCGATCGGGCTCCGGCGCGCTCTTGCGGCGACCGTAATGGACAAGCACATGCAGATGGTCGCGCATCAGCTTGCGCATCCGGTACAGCCGGTCGATCACCCGCAGAACATCCTGCGGTTCGCAGGGCCGCGCCACCTGCCCGCAGCCGGCGACGACCCGAGCCCCGGCCGCCTTGGCGTCATGCGCCTGCACCGCCCAGAACCACGCTTCTTCCGCGTCGGCAAAGGGTTCGCCGTCGACACTGTAAGGCTCCGCCTTCAAGGGCACGACCTGGGAAAGGCGGGCGGCGGGCAAAGCGGGGGCGGCCGGACTCAGCATGCTGGTCTCCTTGCGGCTTCGGATTTTTGAAAGAGCGGGCGCCGGGCCTGGGATGTGGCCGCGCCATCTGTTTGCGTTATGTTCTGCCCAACGCGCGCGGTCAACAGGTTTATGAAAAAGTTCCTAGGGACGCTGTCGCGGCTTTATGAGATTATCGTCCCATGCTGAAACACACGGACATCTGGCGGGCCATCGACCGTCTTGCGGCGCAGCACGGGCTCTCCGCCTCCGGGCTGGCGCGGCGCGCCGGACTGGACCCGACCACCTTCAACAAGAGCAAGCGCACGACCAACGACGGCAAGCTGCGCTGGCCCTCGACGGAAAGCATCTCCAAGGTGCTGGACGCCACCGGCGCGTCGCTGTCGGAATTCGTGTCGCTGGTCGGCGACGGCGCCGGCACCACCCCGCTGCAGCGGGTGCCGGTGATCGGCTATGCCCAGGCCGGATCGGCCGGCTATTTCGACGACGCCGGCTTCCCCGCCGGAAGCGGCTGGGACGAGCTGTTGTTCCCCAGCCTGGGTGACCCGCACGCCTATGCGCTGGAGATCTCCGGCGACAGCATGGAGCCGGTCTATCGCGACGGCGACACCATCATCGTCTCGCCCGCCGCGCAGATCCGCCGCAACGACCGCGTCGTCGTCCGCACCAAGGGCGGCGAGGTGATGGCCAAGCAGCTGATCCGCGAGACGGCGACCAAGATCGAACTGCTGTCGATCAACCGCGCCCACCCCGACCGCAGCATCCCGCTGTCGGACGTCGCCTGGATGGCGCGGATCATCTGGGCGAGCCAGTGAGGGTGGGGGCAAACACCTTCCTGCCCGGCGCACGATCCTAGGAAAACTTCCCTTTACTGCCATCCCGGCAGGCGCTACCGTCCATTCTATGGACCGTGCCGCCCGCTTGGACAGCCTTCACCGCACCCATGATGCCCAACCGCCGAAGCAGGAGCTTCGCACCGCCCTACGTGGCGGCGCGGCCCGCGCCAACGCCGTCAAACGCGCCGCAACGCTCCGCCTGAACAGCGCGCTCGCGGCTGAAGCGCGTCTTGCCGCCGCCCGGCGTCGCGGCGCACTGACCGCGACCGCCTGCCGGACCGATGCGTGGCTGGCCCGCTTGACCGCCACGCTGGCCCATCACCGCCGGGCGGCGGTGGCGCTGCTCGATCAGCGGAACGCGTATTCCCAATAAAGCGCCCGCGCCCGCTGGAAGATCGGACCGGCCGCGAAGCTGCGGTCCTCCACCTTGGTCACCGGCACGCATTTGGCGTGGTTGCCGGTGGAGAAGACCTCGTCGGCCTCCAGCACATCCCGAGGAGTCAGGGTGCATTCCTCCACCGTCACGCCGTCGTTGCGCAGCAGGCCCATGATGCGCTGGCGGGTGATGCCGTTAAGGAAGCAGCCGTTCGGCACCGGGGTGCGCACGACGCCGTCCTTGGCGATGAAGATGTTGGAGGTGGCGAACTCCGCCACATTGCCGATGGCATCCAGCATGATCGCGTTCTGGAAGCCGCGCTTGCGCGCCTCGGTCAGCGCCATGCCGACGTTGGGATAGAGGCAGGCCGCCTTGGCCTCGGTCGGGGCCATGGTCGGGATCGGGCGGCGGCGGGTGGAGATGCAGGCGGCGAAGCCGGTCGGCTGCGGCAGCGGATCCTCGTAGATCGACAGGACGAAGCGCGTGCTCTCCGGCGCCGGGGCGACGAAACCGTCTTCGGCGTAGAACATCGGGCGGATGTACAGCTCCGCTTCCTTGGGGAAGCGGCGGATGCCGTCCCAGCACAGCTCCTCGATCTCGCCGGCGGTGACCATCGGCTCCAGCCCCATCACCTGGGCGGAGCGGATGGCGCGGGCGCAATGCAGGTCGAGGTCGGGGGCCACGCCCTGGAAGGCGCGCGCGCCGTCGAAGACCGTCGAAGAAAGCCACAGCGTGTGGGACAGCGGTCCGACGATGGGCGGATTGCCCTCCATCCATTCGCCCTGGATCCAGCTCCACGCCTGGCCTGCCATGCCGCCCATGATTGGTCCTTCCCTAGAAAGAAAATGTGTCCATTCGCTGGGCGCCGCCGGCCGGCACCGCCCATTCGTGGTTCGTCGTCGTTGGTGATCTCCCGAAGAGCATACCCCCTCCCCGCCGCCGGTCAACCGGTCCGCATGCAATCGTCCCGTGCGACGGAGCGGATTGCGGACTCGGCCGTTGATACAGGAGAGCGCACGACCGCAAACGATCAACAGAGGGGAAGCATTCCATGCCGACCACCGACCCCGGCCTCAGCGCCGCTCCGCCCAACCCGTTTCCCGGCCCGCACGAGGATCTCCCGGTCGTCGACCTGCCAGGCACCGACAACCCCGACCTGCCCGACCCCGGCGGCCCCGGCACCACCGACAGCCCGGCCCCCGGCAACGACCTGCCGCCGTCGCGGCCGACCGATCCGGACTTCGTCTGACCCCGCACAAATGAAAAAGGCGCCCCCGAAGGGGCGCCTTTTCCTTGTCGCAAACGCTGTCCGCGATCGGCGGAAAACGACCGCTCTTCGCGGTCAGCGGCGCACGACCATCAGCTTCTTGATCTCGGCGATGGCCTTGGCGGGGTTCAGACCCTTCGGGCACGCCTTGGTGCAGTTCATGATGGTGTGGCAGCGATAGAGACGGAACGGATCCTCGAGGTTGTCGAGGCGCTCGCCCGTCATCTCGTCGCGGCTGTCGGCGATCCAGCGATAGGCCTGGAGCAGGATCGACGGGCCGAGATAGCGGTCGCCGTTCCACCAGTAGCTGGGGCAGGAGGTCGAGCAGCAGAAGCACAGGATGCACTCGTAGAGGCCGTCCAGCTTGGCGCGGTCCTCCGGCGACTGCAGGCGCTCGCGGCTCGGGGCCGGCGACTGGGTCTGCAGCCACGGCTTGATCGAGGCGAGCTGGGCATAGATGTGCTTCAGGTCGGGGACCAGATCCTTCACCACCGGCATGTGCGGCAGCGGGTAGATCTTGACGTCGCCCGGAACCTCGTCGATCGCCTTCAGGCAGGCCAGCGTGTTCGTGCCGTCGATGTTCATCGCGCACGACCCGCAGATGCCCTCGCGGCAGGACCGGCGGAAGGTCAGGGTGCTGTCGACCTGGTTCTTGATGTAGATGATCGCGTCGAGCATCATCGGCCCGAACTTGTCGAGGTCGACCACATAGCTGTCGACGCGCGGGTTCTGGCCGTCCTCCGGGTTCCAGCGGTAGATCTTGAAGGTCTTGGCCCGCTTGGCGCCGTTCGCGACGTTGACGGTCTTGCCGACGCCGACCTTGGAGTTGGCTGGCAGGTTGAATTCAACCATAGCTGATTTCCTTTATCCGGCAGGCCTTAGTACACGCGGGCCTTGGGCGGGAAGACCTCGACCTCGTCGGTCAGGGTGTACATGTGGACCGGGCGGTAATCGATCTTCGTCTCGCCGTTGTCCGCGACCCAGATGACGGTGTGCTTCATCCAGCCTTCGTCGTCGCGGTTCGGATAGTCCTCACGGGCATGGGCGCCGCGGCTTTCCGGACGGTTCTGGGCGGAATGCAGGGTGGCGACCGCCTGGCCCAGCAAATTGTCCAGTTCCAGCGCCTCGACCAGATCGGAGTTCCAGACCAGCGTACGATCGGAGATCGCCATCTCGCCCTTCTTGGCATAGACGGCATCGATCTTCTTCACGCCCTCGTCCAGGACCTCGCCGGTGCGGAAGACGGCGCAGTTGTTCTGCATCGTCCGCTGCATTTCCAGCCGCAGGTCGGCCGACTTGATCGAGCCCTTGGCGTTGCGGATGCGGTCGAACCGCTCCAACGCCTTGTCGCAGCTGTCGGCCTTGACCGACGGGGCCTTGCCCGGCTTGACGACCTCGGCGGCGCGGATGGCGGCCGCGCGGCCGAACACCACCAGATCGAGCAGCGAGTTGGAGCCCAGGCGGTTGGCGCCGTGGACCGACACGCAGGCCGCCTCGCCGATCGCCATCAGGCCCGGCACCACTTGGTCCGGGTTCTCCGCCGTCGGCGACAGAACCTCGCAGTGAACGTTGGTCGGGATGCCGCCCATGTTGTAGTGGACGGTCGGCAGAACCGGGATCGGCTCCTTGGTCACGTCCACGCCGGCGAAGATCTTGGCCGTCTCGGCGATGCCGGGCAGGCGCTGGTGGATGATCTCCGGCGGCAGGTGCTCAAGGTGCAGGTGGATGTGGTCCTTGTGCTCACCCACGCCGCGGCCTTCGCGGATCTCGATGGTCATCGAGCGGGACACGACGTCGCGCGACGCCAGATCCTTGGCCGACGGGGCGTAACGCTCCATGAAGCGCTCGCCGTTGGAGTTGGTCAGGTATCCGCCCTCGCCGCGCACGCCCTCGGTGATGAGGCAGCCGGAGCCGTAGATGCCGGTCGGGTGGAACTGCACGAACTCCATGTCCTGCAGGGGCAGGCCGGCGCGCAGGATCATGCCGCCGCCGTCGCCGGTGCAGGTGTGGGCCGAGGTCGCCGAGAAGTAGGCGCGGCCGTAGCCGCCGGTCGCCAGCACGACCATCTGGCCGCGGAAGCGGTGCAGCGTGCCGTCGTCCAGGTTCCAGGCCAGCACGCCCTTGCAGACGCCGTCCTCCATGATGAGGTCGAGCGCGAAGTATTCGACGAAGAACTCCGCCTCGTGCTTCAGCGACTGCTGGTACAGGGTGTGCAGGATGGCGTGGCCGGTGCGGTCGGCGGCGGCGCAGGTCCGGTAGGCCTGGGTCTTGCCGTACTGCGCGGTCATGCCGCCGAAGGCGCGCTGGTAGATCTTGCCTTCCGGCGTGCGCGAGAAGGGCACGCCGTAGTGCTCCAGCTCGATGATCGCCGGGATGGCCTCGCGGCACATGTACTCGATCGCGTCCTGGTCACCCAGCCAGTCCGACCCCTTCACGGTGTCGTACATGTGGTAGCGCCAGTCGTCCTCGCCCATGTTGCCGAGAGCGGCCGAGATGCCGCCCTGCGCCGCCACGGTGTGGGAGCGGGTCGGGAACACCTTGGTGATGCAGGCGGTCTTCAGCCCCTTTTCGGCCATGCCGAAGGTGGCGCGCAGACCGGCGCCGCCGGCGCCGACGACGACGACGTCATAGGTGTGGTCGATGATGTTGTAGGCGGTCGCCATGGTCGTCAGGCTCCGATGAAGATCTTCACGACGGCCAGCACGCAGGCCGCCGCCAGGGCGAAGGACAGGAACTTGACGCCGATGATCAGCGCCATCTTCTGCCATTCCACATGCACGTAGTCCTCGATGACCACCTGCAGCCCGGACTGGGCGTGGTGGAAGGTGACCACGGCGGTGAGGACCATCATGACGGCCGAGAAGGGCGACTTCATCCAGGCGATGAACCCGGCGTGATCGGCACCCAGATGGCCGATGACGCCGAAGACGAACCAGACGGTCAGCGGGACCAGGGCGATCGCGGTCAGACGCTGCGACCACCAATGTTCGGTGCCATGCTTGGCGGAACCCAGACCGCGCGCGACCTGAAGCGGCGAACGGAGGGTCTTGCTATTGGACGCCATGTCTTATCTCCTCACCACACGGCCAAGCCGACGATCCAGGTCAGCACGGTCAGCACTGCCGTCGCGCCGAGGACGACCTTGTTGTTGCGGTCGGCATCGGTCAGCTCGAACGACTTGCCGGCGTCCCAGACCAGATGGCGGATGCCGTTGCACAGGTGGTAGTACAGCGCCGCCGACCAGCCGAACATCAGCAGCAGGCCGAAGAACGACCCGATGAAGCCCTGCGCGCGCGCAAACGCCTCCGGACCGGCGGCGGCGGCGACCAGCCACCAGACCAGCAGGAGCGTGCCGACAGCCAGCCCGACGCCCGTGATGCGGTGCGTGATGGACATGACTGCGGTCAACGGGAGTTTGTAGACTTGAAGGTGCGGGGAGAGCGGCCGACCGCTGCCGTTTGCCATTGCGTCGTCCTCTGTTCGCGGCCGGACGCGGCGCAACATGACGATTGCCGCGGCGGCTGGGTGGTGCGTGCCCTTTTTAAGACGGCTGTCCCGTCCTATTGGTTGGCGCAATGAATTACGCTCCCGCAGCAGCCGAGTCAACGGCGGGGGGTGGCCGAAAGTGCTGGTGTGACGATTTTGGCGCAGCGCGGGAAGTGGCTGAAAAGAAACGGCCTTCGGGTTCTGTGGTATTACCAGCGAACGAGGCCAGTCTGGGACCGCCGCGCCTGGCTCCCCGCTACTTGTCGAAGCGGCGCACGTTCTCGACCATCATCGAGTACATCTGCGTAATCAGTTCCGCCGGACGAAGACGGCCGAACGGAATGTTGTCCTTGGCCCATTCGACCAGCCCCGGCGGCGGCTTCACCGGTGCCACCTCGTACCCCGCCTTCTTCAGCGCGGTGGTCACGGCCTTCGCCTGCTTGGCGTAATCCTCGTTGAAGAAGGACTTGTCGGCGTCCTTGATCGCCTTGGCGATGATGTCCTCGATGGGGGCGGGCATGCCGATGCTTGGGCCGGGTCTGGTTGGCGGAAGTGCCGACACCCTGTCACAGGCGGCGGGGACGACGCAATCCGGTCGCGTCGCCGGTCAGGCTGGTTTCTCCCCCGCCTGAAGCCGGCCAAGGATTTCCTGATGATCGCGCAGGGCATGGCGGAAGGGATGGCGCATGTGGTCCGACATCCGCTCCATCATTCCGGCGTGCAGGCGATCCGGATCCCCGAGCAGATTGGCCAGCGCGCGGATTTCAGCCATGCCGTAGGCGCAGTGCCGCGGTTTGGCACGCAGCAGGAAATGCATCGATCCGGCGGTTATCAGGCCGCGTCCATGGCGGCGGGCGATCAGTTCCAACGCCTTGCGGCTGTAGAAGAACACATGCTGGCCGTTGTCCTCGCCGAAATAATACCAGCTCCGGTCCTGCCCGCCGTAGAGTTCGGTCGTGACGATCAGAATGTCCGGATCGAAGGCGAACAATGCCTGCGTATCGCGCGCCGGCTCCGGCAGATGTTCCAGCACCTCGAAGGCGGTGACGACGTCCGCCCGCTCCAGCCCGGCCAGTTCGGCGGAATGGAAAGGCACGTAGAAATTGGGCGTGTAGGGTTCGTGCAGGAAGACGTTCCAGCCGCGGTCCCGCATCATCCTTGCGAACAGACCGTTTCCGCCGGCCCAGTCGAGGCAAACGGCATCCGCGCCGACACCGAGCATCGACAGGATCAGGTCCACCCGCATCGACAAATCCATGCTGCGGGCGACGATGCCGACATCGGTCAGCGGACGAGGGTCGGCATAGGCTTCCGCCAGCCAATAGGGCTGTTCGGTCTGCATCGATCCGCAGCCGGTGCATTGGAAGAAGCCGGCCGGATGACGGCCCATCAAACGCAATTCGAACGTCAGCGTGCTGTCGGCCCCGCAGAGGCGGCAGGGAATCGGGGCGCCCGGTCCACTTCCCGTCGCCCTGCCCGTCGCCGCTGCGTCCATGCCCGCCTTCCCCCAAACGACCTGCCGCCCTGCCGAGGTCCTACGACACCAGCGCCGCGTCCTTCTCGGCGATGACGTTGGCGATGGCGGCGCGTTCGGCGGCGGTCAGGCGCAGGCTGGCGCTTTTCAACTGGCCGCAGGCGGCCATGATGTCCTCGCCGCGCGGGGTACGGACGGGGCTGGCGTAGCCGGCATTGTTGACGATGTCGCCGAAGACCTGGATCGCCCGAGCGGTCGACCGCTCATAGGGAGCGCCCGGCCATTCGTTGAAGGGGATCAGGTTGATCTTGGCCGGGATGCCTTCCAGCAGCTTCACCAGCGCCCGCGCATCGGCCGGCGTGTCGTTGATCCCCTTCAGCATCACGTACTCGAAGGTGATGCGGCGGGCATTGGACAGGCCGGGGTAATTGCGGCAGGCCTCCATCAGATCCCGCAGCGGATATTTGCGGTTGATGGGCATGATGATGTCGCGCAGCTCGTCGGTCACCGCATGCAGGCTGACCGCGAGGTTGACGTTCAGCTCCTCGCCGCAGCGCTCCATCATCGGCACGACGCCGGAGGTCGACAGGGTGATGCGCCGCTTGGAGATCGAGATGCCGTCGCCGTCCATCACGATCTTCAACGCCTTGGCGACGTTGTCGTAATTGAACAGCGGCTCGCCCATGCCCATCATGACGATGTTCGACAGCATGCGCCCGTCGGGCGGCGCCGGCCATTCGCCCAGCATGTCGCGCGCCAGCATCACCTGCGCCACGATTTCCGCCGAATCCAGGTTGCGCACCAGACGCTGCGTGCCGGTGTGGCAGAAGCGGCAGGTCAGCGTGCAGCCGACCTGCGAGGAGACGCAGAGCGTGCCGCGGTCCTCCTCGGGAATGTGGACGCTCTCCACCTCCTGCCCGTCGGGCATGCGCAGCAGCCACTTGCGGGTGCCGTCCGCCGACTTCAGGTCCTTCACCACCGTCGGCCGCGCCACGATGTAGATGTCGGCCAGCTTTTCCCGCACCGGCTTGGCCAGCGTGGTCATCTCGGCGAAATCGGTGGAGCCGCGGTGATAGATCCAGTGCCAGAGCTGGCGCGCCCGGAATTTTTCCAGGCCGACGGACAGCATCTCGGCTTCCAGCTCTTCGCGGGACAGGCCGACAAGGTTCTTGCGTCCGTCGGCGTCGGTCGCCGGCGGAACGAAGGCGGAGGCATGATTGGAGGCGCTCATGGCCCCATTACATAGGGCCATGAGCGCGCGGAGTCAAAAGACTCGAGGGTAAAAAGACCAAGCAAAGCGCTGTGGCGATCAGCGCTTCACGCCGCAGGCCTCGTTGATGGCGTCGTAGGCCTGGCCAACGCCGGTCAGGCTGTAGGTATCAGTGGTCTTGGTGCCGCGGCCGGACACGCCCTTCACCACCATCTGCTTGCCATCACGCATCGCCGCGGTCACGGCGCGGTCGCCGTCGGCATCGCGGGCCCATGCGGTCTCGCCGTCGGTGAAGAGCTTGAAGTCCTTGCCGTCGATGTTGACCTCGGCCTCGCTGCCCTTCTTGAACGGATAGCCGACGATGACGCTGACGACGTCCAGGGCCTTTTCCGCCGGGCGGTGGGTGACCAGCGTATAGATGTCGCCGCGCTTCGCCTTCGGCTCCGTCTTCTTGGGTTGGCTGGAGATGTAGCAGACCTTCTGCCCCTTCTCCTCGAACACGAAGGCGTTCCAATCCTTGAAGGTACCGAGATGGCGCGGATCGGCCGCGGCGGCCGGCGCGGCTGTCAGGCCGGCGGCGAAAACGGTGGAGAGGACAGAACCGGCAAAGGCGGCCCCGGCAATTCGGCGGACGGCGTTGGGAAGCAACATCGGTCTTGCGTCTGCTCGTTGTTGGTCCGTGGGGTGCGGGCGGACACTACCCCAAACGGACGGCGCATTCCAAGGCCGGCGGACCGTAACCGGTCTGTTTCTCACAGCGTGGGCTGGGCGCCGCGTGACATTTTGACACGCGGGCGGACGACCGGGCGATGCTCGCTTGCCGCTGGCCAAACCCGCCGTTCAGGCTATATCTGCGCGCAGCATCCGAATGACTGGAACTGGGCGACGGAAACTGGCATGGCCAAGCTGCTTGTGGTTGACGACGATCCGGTCACGCGCAACCTGATCCGCGCGATCCTGGCGCGCGAAGGTCATGACCTGACCCTGTGCGCCGGCGCCACGGAGGCGATCGGGATCCTGTATGTACAGAAATTTGACCTCGTCCTGACCGACATCATCATGCCGGACCATGATGGGTTCGAGGTGATCAAGGCCGCCCGCTCCCTGCGTCCGGAAATGCCTGTGGTCATCCTGTCGGCCATCGACGACAAGGTGCCATCCCGGCTGACCTCCGCCGCCTTCGCCAAGCTGGGAGTGACCCGCGTCATCGCCAAACCGGTCAACCCCGGCCTGCTGGCGGCCGAAGTCCTGGCGGCGCTCGTCGCGGGCTGAACCACCGTAGCAATGGCCTCTGCCGACGACAGCGCACCGCTTTGGCAAGATCTTCACGCCCGCCGGCATCCACGCCACTCACCGGCTGCCGCAAGTCCCGCTATCCTCCATGGCGCAACCCTGGACCGGAGACGACGCCATGCTGGACCTGCGCCCCAATTGCGAATGCTGCGACCGCGACCTGCCGCCCGAAGCGCCGGACGCCTATATCTGTTCCTTCGAGTGCACCTTCTGCTCCGACTGCCGCGCCCGGCTGCCGGGGGAACGCTGCCCGAACTGCGGGGGCGAACTGGTGCGGCGGCCGATCCGTCCGGCGTCGAAGCTGGCGGCCAACCCGCCGTTGACCACGCGGATCGTAAAGCCCGACGGCTGCGCCGCGCTGTTCCCCAGCGGCGGAGCCGCGACGTACCCTGACGGCGGAGCCGCGCCGTTTTAGGTCCCGGAATTGCTCTTTGCTGTCGCTGGCGTTCGCCACACAAATCGGCCAGACTGGCGCCGCCACGTCCGGGAACCCGCCCCGATCTGGCCGGTTCCGGCCGAATGCCCCATCTTCGTTGCCCGTCCACATTCTCCCGCCAGTTCCCCTGAACGCCATCCAGCCGTTCCAACCAGACGTTAGAGACATGCCGATCAACAACCGCATCGCCGCCTTCCAAGACGACATGACCGCGTGGCGGCGCGACATCCACGCCCACCCGGAACTGGGGTTCGAGGAGGAACGCACCTCCGACATCGTCGCCGCGAAGCTGGCGGAATTCGGCATCACGGTGCATCGCGGACTGGGCGGGACCGGGGTGGTCGGCACCCTGAGGGGGCTCGGCACCGGCAGCGGCCGGGCCATCGGCCTGCGCGCCGACATGGACGCGCTGCCGATGCCGGAGGCCAACGACTTCGATCATGCCTCGCGCCATGCCGGCAAGATGCACGCCTGCGGCCATGACGGCCACACGACGATGCTGCTGGGCGCCGCCCGCTATCTGGCGGAGACCCGCAACTTCGACGGCACCGTCCACTTCATCTTCCAGCCGGCCGAGGAAGGGCTGGGCGGCGCGAAGAGGATGATCGACGACGGGCTGTTCCGGCAGTTCGACTGCGAGCAGATCTATGGCCTGCACAATTGGCCGGAACTGCCGGCCGGCCAGATCGCCGTTCATCCCGGCCCGGTGATGGCGGCGGCCAACCAGTTCGAAATCCATGTGACCGGCCACGGCGCCCACGCCGCCATGCCCCACCGCGGCATCGACCCCGTGCTGGTGTCGGCCCACATCATCACCGCGGCGCAGAGCCTGGTCAGCCGCGGCACCAACCCGGCCGAGAGTGCCGTGGTGTCGATCACGGTGGTGGAGGCCGGGACCGCGGCCAACGTCATCCCCGACAGCGCGCGGATGCTCGGCACCATGCGCACCTTCTCGGAAGAGAACCACCGCCGCATCCAGGAGCAGTTCGCCCGCCTCGTCTCCAGCATCGCCGAAGGGCTGGGCGCCAAGGCCGAGCTGCGCTTCCGTCCCGGCTATCCCGCCACGGTGAACAGCGAACCCGAGGCCCGCGTCGCGGCGGCGGCGGCGGCCAGGGTGGTGGGCGAGGAGAATGTGGTCTGGGCCCCCGCCCCGACCATGGCGGCGGAGGATTTCGGCTATATGCTGAAGGAGCGGCCGGGCGCCTACATCTGGCTCGGCCACGGCGGCCATCGCGGGCCGTCCTGCCGCCTGCACAACCCGCATTACGACTTCAACGACGCGATCCTGACCACCGGCGCCAGCTATTGGGCGTCGCTGGTCGAGACGATCCTGCCGCGGAGCGCCTGACCGTCCCATGAAAATGCCGTTCCGTCTCCGCCTGATCCCGCTGCTGTTCACGCCCGCGCTGCTTCTGGCTGCCTGCCAGGGCGGCAACGACCGTGCCGAAGGCAATCTGCTGCCGGCCCAGGCGGAGGCCGGGACCGGCTGGCAGGGCGACCACAGCAGCGCCGCCGAGCGCGCCTATGTCGTCGCCCGCGATTCCGGCGAATGGAGCGCATTGTGGGCACGGGTCGGCGAGCCGGCCCCGTCCTCCCTGCCCGGCGGCCGGATGGCGGTGGCGGTCTTCCTGGGACCGCGCGATACGGCCGGCTACGGCGTCGCCATCGACAGCGTGCAGCAGAAGGGCGCCGACCTGATCGTCGGCTATCACGAGAGCGTGCCGGGTCCGGCCCAGGCGGTGGCCCAGATGCGCACCAGCCCCTACGCCATCCGCCTGCTGCCCAGCGCGGCGGGCACGCCGAAGTTCGTCCGGGGAAAGTAAGCCCGAGGCGGCGGCGTCAGGCCGCCACCCTCACCGCGGCATCTGCCACGGCAGTTCCCCGCCGACCAGCCTGCCCGCCTCCGCCGGCGGCAGCGGGCGGGCGAAGTGGTAGCCCTGGCCGTAGTCGCAGGCCAGCGCGCGCAGCAGGTTGGCGTCGGCGCTGGTCTCGATGCCCTCGGCGATCACGTCGAATCCCAGCAGACGCGCCAGATCCATGATGATGCGGACGATAGCGCGGTTTTCCTCCGACTGGTGCATGGCCGAGACGAAGGAACGGTCGACCTTCAGGCTGTCGATGGGCAGCTTGTGCAGGTAGGACAGCGACGAATAGCCGGTGCCGAAATCGTCGATCGACAGCTTGATGCCCAGCGCCCGCAGGTCGCGCAGCAGGCGGATCGACTGTTCCGCCTTGTCCATCACCGCGCTTTCCGTCAGCTCCAGCTTGATCCAGGACGGCTCCACCCCGGTTTCGCGCAGCACCTCGCGCACGACCTGGACGAAGTTGGGGTCGGACAGCTGGTGGCTGGACAGGTTGACGCTCATGAACAGCGGGGCGGAGCCCGGTTCGCGGCGGTCCTGCCACTCCGCGATCTGCCGGCAGGCCTGCCGCAATACCCAGGTGCCGAGCGATACCACCAGCCCGGTGCTCTCGGCGATCGGGATGAAGATGCCGGGGGGGATGTTGCCGCGTTCGGGATGGGTCCAGCGCATCAGCGCCTCGAACCCGGCCAGACCGCCGGTCACCATCTCCACGATCGGCTGGTAGGCGACCCACAGGTCGTTGCCGCAGTCCAGCGCACCGCGCAGATCGTGTTCCAGCCGCACCTGCTCGACCACATGGGAATGCATCGCCGGATCGAACCAAGCCTGCCGCCCGCCGCCCTGTTCGCGGGCGCGGGCGGTGGCGATCTCGGCATCGCGCAGCACGTCGTCGGGGCGCTCGTGCGTCGGCATCGAGACGGCGACGCCGATGCTGGCGGACAGGAAAACGGTGCCGCCGGAGCTGGAGCGGGCGGAGCGCACCACCGACGCCAGCTCCTCGACGGCGCTTTCCAGCGCCGGCCGGTCGCAGACGCCGCCCGCCAGCATGGCGAAGGCATGGTCGCTGACGCGCGCGATCAGGTCGAAGGCCGCGGCCTGCGCCGCCATCCGTTGCGCCAGACCGTCCAGCAGCTCGTTCGCGAAGCCCTGCCCCATGCTGCTGCGAATTTCGGCGAAGCGGTCGATGTCCAGGATGACGAGCGTGAAGGGCTCGCCCATGTTGCGATAATCCGCCATATGCTTCAGCAGCATCAGGCGGTTGGCAAGACCGGTCACCGGGTCGTAGTAGGCGAGGCGGAACAGGTCGTCCTGCACCTGCCGACGCTCGGTCATGTCCTGCAGGATCACGAAATAGCCGGTGATGGTGCCGTCTTCCGCCCGGTGCGGCGCGTGCAGCCGCATCACGTAGCGCTGCTGGCCGTCGGCCTGGGTGATCCAGCCTTCGGTCTGCACCGTCTCGCCCGCCAGCGCGCGTTCGGCGGCACCCCGCGTGTTGCGGAGGAGATCCTGCCCCAGAAGCTCGCCGATGGTGCCGCCGACCGCCTTGTCCAGCGTCGTCCCCATCATCTCCAGATAGGCGCGGTTGGCGTAGATGTGCCGCCGCTGCGGGTCCATCAACGCCACCTTCACCGTCATGGCGTCGAGAATCTGACGCAGGGCGTCAAGCCCCGGCGCACCGGAAGCGGCACCCGATAAAGCGTCGGCCAGCGCGGAGATTCGGGGATCTGGACTCATGGCGAGGATAGAGTGGGGTACTCATCAGGAAATCGATACCCAACACTTACGCGAAGTGTCACCCACACGTCAAAACCAAAGCTGCCCCAGTGCAACAGAGCTTGGACATTTCTACAGGCGATGCAACGGAGACACATGGGCATGTCCATGGGCATATCATAGTATTCATTCAAGTCGCGGTTGCAGCAAAATACTGCACACAATCCGGATTTTCTGATCCGCAGAGAAAGAGCGATGGAATTATCTCGATTCTTTGCCACACCACTTGCGGCTTGAGATTGCAACCTTGACCGGAAGTCCGACCGCCGGTCGCTTTTGTGCGGTGCAGGAACGCGGAGAGGGCATGGCTGTGCCCTGGAATGGAAAGGCGGCGGCCGAGCTGGTCGGATTTATACTGCCAAGGCAAGTGGGGCCAACGCGGCTGGGGATGTCGCCCCGATCGGCACCACATGGTCGTACAACCCCCGATGATAACGGCAACGATCACAATTTGGGCAGGAATCACGCCATGGCTCTCAAGGACTTCCTGGTCGTCGTCGACGATACGCCCGCGTCCGCGGCACGTCTCGACCTTGCGGCGCGGCTCGCGACCCGGTGCGATGCGCATCTGACCGCGCTCTATGCCTTCACCGACATGGTGTTCCCCGGCTATATCGAAGCCGAAATCCCGCAGGAGTTGCGAGACAGCCGCCGGCAGAACCGCAAGGACCAGACGGATCGCATGGCGGCGGCCTTCGACGACGCCATGCGCCACCATGGCCTGACCGACCGGTCCGAATGGCTGGCGCAGGAAGGCGATCCGACCATCACCGCCGCGGTGCGCGGCCGTTATGCCGACCTGATCGTGGTGGGCCAGCCCGACCCGGACCGCGACCGCGACCAGCCCGTCGCCCAGCCGGCCGACCTTCTGTTCGAATGCGGCCGGCCGCTTCTGGTCGTGCCCTATGCCGGCCGATTCGCCACCATCGGCGAACGGGTTCTGGTCGGCTGGAACGGCAGCCGCGAGGCGGCGCGCGCCGTCGGCGACGCCCTGCCGCTGCTGACCACCGCCAAGCGCGTGGTGGTGATGGCCGCCAATCCGAAGCCCGGCCTGGACGGCCTGGGCGACGAGCCCTGCGCCGACATCGCCCGCCACCTGTCCCGCCACGGCTGCCGCGTGGAGGCCACCCATGTCGCCACCGACGTGGTGGAGCCCGGCGACACCCTGCTGAACATGGCCGCCGACGAAAGCTGCGACCTGCTGGTGATAGGCGCCTATGGCCGCTCCCGCTTCCGCGAACTGGTGCTGGGCGGCATGACCCGCTTCATGCTGCGGCACATGACGGTTCCGGTGCTGATGAGCCATTGAGGGGGGCCGGGGGGACCGGTTGGGCGGTGGCGGCCGGCGATGGCCCGCCCGTGGGGTTAAGCGACCGCCCCGCTGCCCCCGAGTCCCTCCGCAACCACCGCGAGTCGCCCCTTGCGGGCCGTGGGGAAAAGCGACCGGCACCCTTTTTCCACCCCGGTCCCCGTGGGGAAAAGCGTCGGAATCGTGGGGAAAAGCGGCGCGACTCGGGCTTTCCCCATGGGGACAAGCGGCGACTCAACTAATAAGTCTAACAACTAACCGTCGACTAGCCCGGTCGCCTAACCCCACATTGACTCCACCGCCCGCCGCTCACCAGGATGCCACAACATCCGGGTGAGGGCGCGATGGGCGACATACACAGGCTGGTGATCGAGCATGGCCGGGACAAGGCGCGCGCCCTGGTCCGGCCGGAGGAGCGGACGCTGGTGGACATCGCCGCCGACATCCTGGCGGACGAGAACCAGCATCTCGGCATCACCTACAGCGGCTTCTGCCTGACCAGCCTGCCGCACAAGAAACTGGCAGACGACGTTCCCTGGGAAAAGCGCGGGCATCAGGTGACGCTGCTGGTCGAGCCGGGCCGGCTGAAGGTGAACGGCAAGATGAAGCTGTTCGGCGTCCCCTATGGCGCGCGGGCGCGCATGATCCTGATCTATCTGCAGACCCAGGCGGTGCGAACCGGCCGCCGCGAGGTCGAACTCGGCCGCTCCATGCGCGACTGGCTGACCCGGATGGGGATCAGCGTCGGCGGCGAGACCTTCCGCGGCTTCCGCGAGCAATCGCTGCGCATTTCCGCCTGCACCCTGAAATTCTTCTGGGACGGCGAGGACGCCGACGTGTTCGAGAAGGGCGGCATCGTCAAGCGCGGGCTGATCTTCCACGACGATCTCGGCGACGACCGCCAGGGCACGCTGTGGAACGACGTTGTGCAACTGGACGAGACCTTCTTCCAGGCCCTGCGTGACCATCCGGTGCCGCTGCTGGAGGAGGCGGTGCGACAGTTGAAGGACCGCTCGCTCAGCCTCGACCTCTATGTCTGGCTGGCCTACCGGCTGCATTCGCTGAGCCGGCCGCAGCCGATCTCCTGGCCGTCGCTCTATGCCCAGTTCGGCGCCGGCTACGACCAGATGAAGCATTTCAAGCCGCGCTTCGTCCAGGCCCTGCAATACGCGCTGGCCGCCTATCCGGATGCGAAGGTCGAACCGGCCGACGACGGCGTCGTCCTGCACCCCAGCCGCCCGCCCATCGCCCGCCTGCTGGCGTAGGGGCGTGGGGTTAAGCGACCGCCGCTGAACCATCCCCGGTCGCTTTCCCCCACACTCCCGACAGCGCGCCTCCACCATTGACGCACGTCATTGGGCCGCCCTCCCCCTCCCCCTATGATCGCCGCGAGTTCCCGAACCGGAGAGGCCTTGCCTTGGACGCGCTGTCGCTGCTGGATGCCGGACTGAACCAGTGTGCCGTGGTCATCGACCGCGACGGCGGGCTGTTGCTGGCCCTGCTGACCGCCGGGCTGGTCGGCGGCACCACCCATTGCACCGGCATGTGCGGTCCCTTCGTGCTGGCCCAGGTGTCGGCGCGGCTGGAGCGGGTGCCGCTGTCGGCGATGTCGGAGTTCCGGCGCCTGACCGGAGCGGCGGTGCTGCCCTACCATGCCGGCCGGGCGACGACCTATGCGCTGATCGGCGCGCTGTCGGCCTCGGTCGCCGGCCATGTCGGCGCGCTGCCCGGCCTGCGCTGGCTGTCGGTGGCGCTGCTGGCGCTGGCGGCGCTGTTCTTCCTCGGTTATGCCGTGCGCAACGTCCTGTCCTGGCTGCCCAGAATGCCGTCCTTGGGCAACAACGGGCTGCAGCGCTGGTGGGGCGACCGGGTGTCCCGGCTTGCCCGGCCGCTGTTCGGCAATCCGACCGGCTGGCGCGGCTATGGGCTTGGGGTGGCGCTGGGCTTCATCCCTTGCGGGATGCTCTATGGTGCCATCGCGGTGGCGGCGGCGAGCGGCAGCGCGCTGACCGGCGCGCTGGGCATGGCCGCCTTCGCGCTCGGCACGGTGCCGAGCCTGCTGGCGGTCGGGCTGGCCGGCCACATCGCCGGCCGCACCTGGCGGACCGCCGTCGCCCGCGTCGCCCCGGCGATCATGCTGGTGAACGCCGGGGTGCTGGGCTGGATGGCGTGGAAGCTGGTTGCGTAAACCGGCCCCTCGCCACCGCTCAGTGGATACCGCCGCCCTTCAGCGCGTCGCCCAGCGGAATCTGCCCGCTGCCGGGCTTCAGCGGCTGCTGCTGGCTCTCGTGCGGCGACCAGCCGGCGAGATAGAGCACCTCGAAGGTCACCGGGATGCGCCCGTCCGGCTCGGCGTAGAGTTCGGCATAGCGCCGGGCCGCGTCGAACAGCATGGACCGGGTGGCCGGGACCTTCCGCCGGGCCAGCACGGCGTTGGTCTCGCCCATACCGCGCAGCTCGCGCATCAGGGCGAAGGCGTCGGAGTAGGTCACGGTGATGACGTCGCTGTCGACCACCGGCAGGGCGAAGCCGGCGCGTTGCAGCAACCCGCCGGCATCCTTGATCTCGGCGAAGGGCGACACACGGGGGGAGACGCCGCCCGACACCTCCATCTCCGCATCGAAGAGGCAACGGCGCAGTTCGGCCAGCGTCTGGCCGCCGAGCATCGATGCGCAGAAGAACCCGTCCGGCTTCAACGCCTGCCGGATCTGCACCAGGGCGCCCGGCAGGTCGTTGACCCAGTGCAGGCTGAGATTGCTGACCACCAGATCGAAGCTGCCGGGGGCGAAGGGCAGGAACTCCTCGTCGGCCGCGACGGTGGGGTTGCCCGGACCGCCGGCGGCGCGCGCGAAGTCCGGCGACAGGTCGCTGGCGACCAGCCGTTCGATCCCCTTGCGGCCTTTCAGGATGCGCCCCATCGCCCCGTCGTGGCAGCCGACGTCGAGCGCCAGCGGGAAGGGACGGATCACGTCCTCCAGCCGGTCGGCCAAGCGGTCGGCGATCTCCTCGAACAGGAAGGCGTGGTCGGTGAATTCGGCGACGGCGCGGTCGCGGCGGCGGCGGACCAGCGCGCGGTCGAAGACGGTCATGCTGTCGGGGCTTGTCATGCCCGCACTATACCCCAGCCCGACGGCACGACAACCGTGCTACACTCGCAGCCCAGATACCTTCTTCAAATCACCTTCGCCACGCCACCACCCGCACAGGCATTGGAATGGGCATCGACGAAGCCATCGCCGTCAGCCACGAAGCGCTGATGGTCATCCTGAAGATCGCGCTGCCGCCGCTGGGTATCACCGCCCTGCTGTCGGCCGGGCTGATGCTGTTCCAGAGCGCCACCAACATCAACGAGGCGTCGCTGCAGCAGGACAGCAAATTCTTCGCCACGCTGCTGATCCTGTTCGTCACCGGCCCGGCGATCTATCTGGCGCTGCGCGACTACACCGGCGTGATCTTCGAACGCATCGCCATGCTGCAGTGACCGGGGCGGCGGCGATGCAGCCATCCGCGATCCTGTCCGCATTGGGCAGCACCGCGGCAGGCGCGGCGACCCTGCTGCTCGACGCGCTGCTGCCGCCGCGCTGCCTCAGCTGCGGCGAGGCGGTGGACCGCCAGGGCGGGCTTTGCGCCGCCTGCTGGGTCAAGCTGAGCTTCATCGCCCCGCCGCTCTGCGCCTGCTGCGGACCTCCCTTCGAATACGAGGCGCAGGAGGGCACGCTGTGCGGCGCCTGCATGGCCTCCCCACCCCCCTTCGCCCGCGCCCGCGCCGTGCTGGCCTATGACGACGGCAGCCGGCCTCTGGTGCTGGGCTTCAAGCATGGCGACCGCATCCATGCCGCCAAGGCCTACGGCGTCTGGCTGGCCCGCGCCGGGAGGGAGTTGCTGGAGGATGCCGACCGGCTGCTGCCCGTGCCGCTGCACCGCGCCCGCCTGTTCCACCGCCGCTACAACCAGGCGGCGCTGCTGGCGCAGGCACTGTCGCGCCACTGCGGCGTTCCCGCCACCCCCGACCTGCTGCAACGCCACCGATCCACCCCGACCCAGGGCGGGCTGGACCGCCAGGGGCGCCATCGCAACGTCAAGGGCGCCTTCCGCCTGCGGCCGGGACAGTCCGCGGCGGAACAGGTGACGGGCCAGCGGCTGGTGATCGTCGACGACGTGATGACCACCGGGGCGACGCTGGCGGAATGCGCGCGGGTCCTGCTGCGCGCCGGGGCGGCCCGGGTCGACGTGCTGACGCTGGCGCGCGTGGTGCATCGCTGACGCTTGAAAAGGGGCGTGCCCGGCGACGCTGACCGGCGTTCCGCGCGGGCTGCAACGTCTGGCGCCTCCCGCAGGTTGATCCTATAGTTTCTTCACCTGCAACAGGAGCCCAGTGGCATGGCCGACGTCGTCATCTACACCACGCCCTTCTGTCCCTACTGCATGCGGGCCAAGAGCCTGCTCGACGGCAAGGGCGTGAAATACGAGGAAATCGACCTCTACGCCCAGCCGGGCCGCCGCAGCGAGATGATCCAGCGGTCGGAAGGCCGGACCACCGTCCCGCAGATCTTCATCGACGGGAAGCCGTATGGCGGCAGCGACGACATTCACGCGCTGGACCGCGCCGGCAAGCTCGACCCGCTGCTCGGCATCGCCGCATGAGCGACGGCCTGAGCGGCGTGCTGAAGGCCGCCTGCGTCCAGGTGAATGCGGGGACGGAGCTTGAGCCGAACCTGCGGGCGGCGGGCGACCTCGTCCGCCGCGCCCGCGACGCCGGGGCGGATTTCATCGCCTTGCCGGAGAATGTGGGCTGGATCGTCCAGGGCCGCGCCAAGACCATGGAGCGCGTCCGCACCGAGGCGGAGCATCCCGGCATCCCTTACTTCGCCGATCTGGCACGGGAGACCGGGGCCTGGATTCTCGGCGGCACCCTGCATGTCCTGCTCGACGACGGGCGCGCCGCCAACCGCAGCTACCTTTTCGACGCGAATGGCGGGGTCGTTGCCTCCTACGACAAGATCCACATGTTCGACGTCACGCTGAAGGACGGCGAATCCTATCGCGAATCGGCCACCTTCCGGCCGGGCGAGCGGGCGGTGGTGGCGGCCAGCCCCTGGGGCGGCATCGGCATGACGGTCTGCTACGACGTGCGCTTCGCCTATCTGTATCGGGCGCTGGCCCAGGCGGGGGCGTCGATCCTGACGGTGCCGGCCGCCTTCACCGTGCCGACCGGCCGCGCCCACTGGCACACGCTGCTGCGCGCCCGCGCCATAGAGACCGGCTGCTTCGTCGTCGCCCCGGCCCAGACCGGCAGCCACGACCAGAGCCGCCAGACCTACGGCCATTCCCTGCTGATCGCCCCCTGGGGCGAGGTGCTGGCCGATGCCGGCACCGATGTCGGCTTCGTTACCGCCGACCTCGACCTCGACCGCATCGCGGAGGCCCGCGGCATGGTCCCGTCGCTGACCCATGATCGCGCCGTCGCGGTGGAGCGGCTGGGCTTCTGATTTCTCAGCGCCCGTCCTGCATCAGCCGAAGCCACGCCATGGCGGCGGTCAGCGCGATGCCAAAGGCGCCGTCGGGCCGGACCGGCAGGTCGAGGTCGTGGATCAGGCTATCGAGCCGCAGATCGACCGCCTGTTTGGACATGCTGCGGATCTTCCGGGCGTAATAGAGGCTGGACACCTCCGTCCGCTCGTCCGACAGCGGCCGCCCGGTCAGGCGCTCCGCCATGGTGACGGAGAAGTCGAGGTAATAGCCCACCAGCGGACGGTCGCCGATGAAGGCGTGCAGCAGGTCGCCGGCCTCGGCAAGGCCGGTGTCGCTGCCGGGATGGAGCAGCAGCGCGCTTCCGGTCAGGATGCGGGGGCCGCGGATGCGGATGGCGGCGAAGGCCAGAGGCGTTGCCGCCTCCGGATCGAAGCTGGTCGCTTCGCAATGGATCGCCACACGCTCGCGCCGGTCGGTGTCACCGTAATCGGAATGTCCCATGATCGCCGCCTCAATGATTCAGGCGGAAATGGTGGGCGATCAACTCCTTGAAGCTTTTCACCAGCGCCAAGCAGTCCTTGAACTGGTCGCGGTCGAGCTTGCCCAGCCGGTCGGGGTGGACGAGGTTGTCGATCGCCAGTTCCGCTCCCTCCTCCCCTCCGTCGTTTTCTTCCGGCAGGTCGACGCGCGCCTTCAGGCGGATGGTCGACAGGATGGTGAAGGCCTCCACCAGATCGGCGGCCATCTTGCGGTCCAGCGCCCCCAGCTCGGCCAGCACCTGGATGCGCTCCACCGTGTTGGTTTCCGCCCGGTGCTTTTCCAGCGCCAGCGCGCGCACGCCATGGACGATGGGGAAGATGCCGGCCTTCTTGATGTCCACCGGCTCCGCCCGGCGCCGCTCGAACAACGCGGCGAATAGGCCGCTCGGCGTGTCGAAGGAAAGGGCCGGCCGGGCGAACTGGGTGAAGAACATCTGGTTGTCCTGCAGGCGGCTCAGAAGATAGTCCTTCGCCTCGGCCAGCAGCGTGGCGTCGCCGGCCACCGGCGCGGCGTCATAGAAGATGGCGAGGTTCATCTGCGCCGCCTCGTCCGGGCGGTGGACCCAGTTGAACAGGGCGTCCTTGTAGCCGGCGAGCGGCCGGGTCCACTCCGGATTGGAGACCATGATGTTGCCGGGACAGGGCGGATAGCCGAACTCGACCAGATGGCGGGTGAAGTCGGCGGCGATCCTCGGCAGATCGGGGCAGTCGAAGCCGTCGCGCAGGATCAGCCCATTGTCCTGGTCGGTCTTCAGCAGCTGTTCGCCGCGCCCCTCGCTGCCCATCACGATCAGGCAGCTGTTGGCCAGAAGCTCCGGCGGGGCCAGCAGCTCGAACAGCTTGCGGAAGATGCGGCGGTTCAGCTCCGTCACCAGATCGGCGATGAAGGCGACCTTCACGCCGGTGGCGTGCAGGGTGCGGATCAGCTCGACGATGGAGCGGCTGGCACGGCGCAGGTCGGCGGGATCGGTGGCATGCTCCACCTGCAACCCGATGACCTGGGAATGGTTGGACAGCACCGCCAGCAGGTCGCTTTGCCCCAACAGCCCGACGATGGCACCATTCTCCATCACCACGATGCGGCGCACCCCATGCTTGGTCATCAGCACCAGCGCGTTGAACAGCAGATCGTCGCGGTCCAGCGTCAGCAGACCGTAGCGGGCGAGCGGCCCGACCGGGTCGGTCACCGGCCGGCCGTCCAGCACCACCAGATCGCGCAGGTCGGTGCCGGTCAGGATGCCGGCGTTGCCGTCCGCGCCGCGCACCAGCACGCTGCTGGCGCGATTCTGCCGCATCGCGTCGGCCGCGTCGCGCAGGCTGGCGGCGGCGTCGACGAACAGCGGCGGGTGAAGATAGGCCTGCCGGATACGCGCCATGGTCAGCGCCGCCATCTCGCGGTTGGAGCGCAAAGCGGCCAGATCGCGCATACGCTGGGCGAAATCCCCGAGAATGGCGGCGCCGAACGCCGGATTCTCGGCGGCCAGCGCCTCCAGCGCCGCGCGCGGGATCAGGTGGCAGGCACACTCCTCCGCCGCGATGAAGCGGCGGGCGCCGGTCACGCCGGCTCCGTCGCCCGCAGTGGCATACAACGCCTGCAGACCGAACCGGTCGCCCGGACCATGAACCGCCGCCACCTCGCCACCGCGGCGTTCCTGCACGGCGCCGCGCAGCACGACATACAGCGCGTCGGTCGGTTCCTCCCGGCTGAGAATGACGGTGTCGTGCGGATAGAGCGCGATGTCGAGCGCCCCGGCCAGCGCCGCGCGCTGTCTCTCCGTCAGCAGGTCGAAGGGAGGACGTCCGAAATCGAAGTCCGGAGAAGCGGTCGGCATCGCATGCTGCACGGGCGGACTCCGTCGGGAGATGGCTGGCCATGAAAAAAGCGCCCCCGGACGGATCCGGAGGCGCTTTTCAGGATACACCCGCCGGGCGGGACGCCGGAAGCGGGTGCGACATTTGGCGGCGTGGTTCGGTCACCGCCCGGACTTGGCCCCCCGGGTTCAAGCTCGCCCGAGGGGGGAAGGGATGCGGTGCGAGACGCGATCCCCTCCTTCGTCTTGTTAGTGGGCCGACGCACCCTCGGCACCCAGGCCGGTCTGCGACCGGACATACTGGTCCTCGAAATCGCGACGCTCCTTCTGGGCCTGCGCGCTGTTGTCGGTGATCGAGAAGAACCAGATACCGGCAAAGGCGAGGACGATCGAGAACAGGCCCGGGTTGGCGAAGCCGATGACGGCGGTCGGGTGACCCAGCACGGCCTTCCACACCGTCGGACCGAGCACGATCATGACGCAGGCGGAGATCAGACCGATCGCACCGCCCATGACGGCGCCGCGGGTGGTCATCTTGCCCCAGAACATCGACATCAGCAGGACCGGGAAGTTGGTCGAAGCGGCGATGGCGAAGGCCAGACCCACCATGAAGGCGACGTTCTGGTTCTCGAAGGCGATGCCCAGCACGATGGAGACGATGCCGATGATGACCGTGGTGATCTTCGACACGCGGATTTCGTCGGCCTCGTTGGCACGGCCACGGGCGAAGACCGAGGCGTAGAGGTCATGCGACACGGCCGAGGCGCCGGCCAGCGTCAGACCCGCGACCACCGCCAGGATGGTGGCGAAGGCGACCGCCGAGATGAAGCCGAAGAACAGGTCGCCACCGATCGCATGGGCGGTGTGGATGGCCGCCATGTTGGTGCCGCCGATGACCGAGGCGACAGCCGCCTTGATGCCTTCCGCCGGGGCGGCGGTCAGGAACGGATAGGCGCCGTTGGCATCCTTGCCCAGGATCAGGACGATGGCGCCGAAGCCGATGATGAAGGTCAGGATGTAGAAGTAGCCGATCAAGCCGGTGGCGTAGAAGACCGACTTGCGGGCTTCCTTGGCGTCGGAGACGGTGAAGAAGCGCATCAGGATGTGCGGCAGGCCGGCGGTGCCGAACATCAGCGTCAAGCCCAGCGAGATGGCGTCGAGCGGATCGGACACCAGCGCGCCCGGCGACATGATGGCCAGACCCTTCGGATGGACGTCGACGGCGGCCTTGAACATCGCCTCGGGGCTGAAGCCGAACTTGGCGAGGATCATGAAGGCCATGAAGGACGCACCGGACAGCAGCAGCACCGCCTTGATGATCTGCACCCAGGTGGTCGCCAGCATGCCGCCGAAGGTCACGTAGCCGATCATCAGCACGCCGACGATGATGACGGCGACCATGTAGTCGAGACCGAACAGCAGCTGGATCAGCTTGCCGGCGCCGACCATCTGGGCGATCAGGTAGAAGGTGACCGTCGCCAGCGAGCCGCAGGCCGACAGCGTGCGGATCGGCGTTTGCTTGAAGCGGTAGGAGGCGACGTCGGCGAAGGTGTACTTGCCGAGGTTGCGCAGCCGCTCCGCGATCAGGAACAGCACGAGCGGCCAGCCGACCAGGAAGCCGACCGAGTAGATCAGGCCGTCGAAGCCGTTGGCGTACACCAGGCCGGCGATGCCGAGGAAGGAGGCCGCCGACATGTAGTCGCCGGCGATGGCCAGGCCGTTCTGGAAGCCGGTGATGCCGCCGCCGGCGGCGTAGAAGTCCTTGGCCGACTTGGTGCGGCGCGCCGCCCAGTAGGTGATGCCCAGCGTGAACAGCACGAAGGCCATGAACATCACGATGGCTTCGACGTTCGTCGCCTGCTTCTGCACCGGACCGTCGACGGCGCCGGCGGCATAGACGGAGGCGGGAACCAGGGCGCCGGCCGCGGCGGCCGTCGCGGCGACCGTGCTGGCGATGCGGGTGGTGACGGCGCGCATCACTTGGTTTCCTCCAGGATCTGGCGGTTCAGTTCATCGAATTCGCCGTTCGCCCGGTTGACGTAGATGCCGGTCAGGATGAAGGCGGACAGAATGGTGAAGACGCCGATGGGCATGCCCCAGGTGGTGACGCCCGAACCGATGGGCGTGCCCAGGAAGTCCTTCCCGAAGGCCACCAGCAGAATGAAGCCGAGATAGATGACCAGCATGGCAATCGACAAAGTCCAGGCAAAGGCGGACCGCTTGGCCACCAGCTCCTGGAACTTCGGATTGTTCACGATCCGTTGTGCATTTTGATTCATGTGCGTCCCCTCATCGAGTGCCGGCAAGCGTGCAGCCGTCCGCAAGGTTGGGTCCGAGAGACACGTCCAAGAGACAGGCTGGCAGTTGCCGTCCGGGCGGTCGCGTCCGGGTTTCTCCCCGTAATTCGTACGCCCTTGACCTGCCCAATTGTTTGATACAGATCATTGTTTGGCGCACCCCCTACCTTGGTCGATGGGGCGGGTCGCCGGCAGGCCGGCATATACCGAAAAACAAAGCCGACTCAACGGAGTAGCCGCAAATGCAAAGGCGCCCCCTGTCGGGAGCGCCTTGCAAATAGTTAGTTTTTCAAATGGTTTCGGGTGGAATCAGTGGCGATCCGCCGGCCGGCCGAAGCGATGGCCGCCGATCTCCCCGCCGATCGCGCTCAGGAGTCGGTGCGCGGAATCCAGGGGATGCGATGGAAGGTCACACCCTCGTCGTTCAGTTCGGCGACCTCCTCGTCCGACGCCTCGCCATAGATGCCGCGCGGGTCGGACTCGCCGTAATGGATGCGCCGCGCCTCCTCGGCGAAGCGGTCGCCGACATAGTCGCAGTTCTTTTCCACGCTGCGCCGCACCTCGGTCAGCTGCCTCATCACCTCCGCCACCGCCTCGCGCTGGGCGTCGTTCAGGCTGGGGGGCAGGGCCGCGACGACGTCGGCGGCGTTCGGCAGGGGGACGGGTGCGGGGATCGGCGCGGGAAGCGCCGCGGGCAAGGCGTTGGCTGGGGCAGACGGGGCAGCGGACGGCGGTGCGTTCGCCGCCACCGCTTCGGCCTGTTCGCGGGCGCGGTCGGCGGCCCTGGCGACGCCCTTGGCGATGCGCGGGGCCATCGGCGCCTTGCCGACGACGGTGTCGCCGCAGATCGGGCAGGCGATCTGGTGCGCCGCCGCCTGTTCGTCATAGGCGGCGCCGTTGCGGAACCACGCCTCGAACTGGTGGTCTGCCGAGCATCTCAACGCGAAGAGGATCATATCCCCACAAGCCCCAAACTAACCCGCAGCAGGAAGGACAGGCCCCGGTACGCCGGTCCGGGTAGCGGCGCGACTCGGGGAATCGCCCTAATTCAGCACGGCCGGGCCGCGCCGTCAAACATCGGACGGGCCTGTCCGACGTACCTCCTGTGATATCGTTCCCGCAGCCATCGAAAATCGTCCGGATAGGGAAAATCCACCATGCCGACACCACATCCGCAATCGCCGCCGTCGGCCTGGGTGGAGCGATTCGCCCCGCTGGTGCGCGCGGGCGGCCCGGTGCTCGACCTCGCCTGCGGCGGCGGGCGGCATCTGCGGCTGTTCCACCGGCGCGGCCATCCGGTGGTCGGGCTGGACCGCGACCTCGGCGGCGTCGCCGACCTGGAGGGCAGCGCCGGCGTCACCCTTGTGCAGGCCGATCTGGAAACCGGCGACTCCGATGGCTGCCTCGGCCCCCTGCCCGCCGACGCCCGCTTCGCCGGGATCGTCGTCACCAACTACCTGCACCGCCCGCTCCTCCCCACCCTGCTGGCGGCGCTGGAGCCGGGCGGCGTGCTGATCTACGAAACCTTCGCCGACGGCAACGCCCGCTTCGGCCGCCCCTCCTCCCCCGATTTCCTGCTGCGCCGGGGCGAGTTGCTGGAGGCCGTGCGCGGCACGCTTCAGGTGGTGGCCTTCGAACAGGGGGAGGTATCAGCGCCGAAGCTGGCGGTGGTGCAGCGGATCTGCACCGTCGCCGGGGACGATCCGCTGCCGATCACCTGATCCATCCTTACTCGCCGGCTCTTGCTGGTTGGCCCTTACTCGTCGCCGTCACTCTCCGCCGGCTTCTGCTCTCCGCGGATGCGGCGGCGGCGGTCGGCGTTGCGCATGATCTGGCGGCCGTGGCGGTGCTGGGCCGGCGCCTCCAGCGGGCCGCCGGGGCGCACCGGGCGCTCGGCGAAGCGGCCGAGCGAAATCATGCGGTCATACATCACCAGCGCCCCGGCGACGCCGACATTGATGCAGAAGGACATCGGGATCTTTACCACATGGTCGCAGCGCGCCAGCAGGGCGGGCGACAGGCTGTCGCGCTCCGGCCCCAGCACATAGGCGGCGCGCGACGGATGGCGGAAGCTCGGCAGTTCCACCGCGTCGTCGGTCAGTTCCACCCCGACCAGCATGCAGTCCTTGGGCAGGGTGAAGTCGGCGACCCGCTCGTGGATGTAGAGCGGCAGGTGCAGCGTGGCGCCCGAGGTGTCGACCAGCTTCGTCTCCCGCAGATCCGGTTCCGGATCGATGGCGAAGAAGAAGGAGGCGCCGAAGGCATGGGCGGTGCGCATCAGGTTGCCGACATTCCCCGGCTTGCTGATCCGCTCCACCCCTATTCCGAAATAACCACGCATGAAGAACCCGCATATTCCGAGGTAAGGATAACCGGGCGGGAGCTTGCCGCCGCCGGCCGCCCGAGGCAAGCTTGCCGGCATGAGCCACGATCATACTCCCGACCACTCCTGCTGCGGTGGGGATCACCACCACGGCCATTCCCACCATCATGGCGAGAGCGCCGCAGGCCGCGCCGACCTCTCCGGCCCGGCGGAAAGCCCGATCACCGTCGAGGTGACGCGCGGCAGCCTGGTGGAGTCGGTCCACCGCGCCCGTGCCTGCATCGTCGATGCCGGCGGCCATGTGCTGGCGCGCTGGGGCGACATCGACGCGCCCATCTACCCGCGCTCCGCCATCAAGTCTCTGCAGGCGATCCCGCTGGTGGAAAGCGGCGCGCTCGACGCCTTCGGGCTGGGGGATGAGGAGCTGGCGCTCGCCTGCGCCTCCCACAATGGCGAGGCGCGCCACACCGAACTGGCGCGATCCTGGGCCGAGCGGGTCGGGCTGCGGCTCGACGATTACGAATGCGGCGCGCAGGCCCCCTACGATCCCGCCACCGCCGAGGATCTGATTCGCCGCGGCGAGGCGCCGACCGCCTTCCACAACAACTGTTCGGGCAAGCACAGCGGCTTCCTGACCACCGCCAAGCACAAGGGCGAGCGGCTGAAGGGCTATGTCCGCTACGAACACCCGGTGCAACAGCGCATCCTGGGCGTGATGGAGCAAATGACCGGCCAGGACCTGTTCGGCGCGCCCTGGGGCGTCGACGGCTGTTCCATCCCCACCATCGGCATCCCGCTGGGCGCCATCGCCTACGCCATGGCCCGCATCGCCGACCCGGTCGACCTGCCCGACGCGCGGGCGGAGGCCGTCACCCGCATCGCCGCCGCCTGGGGCAAACACCCCTTCCTGATCGGCGGCACCGGCACCTTCGACACCGCGCTGATGGAAGCGGCCGGCGGCGCCGTCCTGGTCAAGGGCGGAGCCGAGGGCGTTGGCTGCGCGGTGATCCCGGAGCAGGGCATCGGCATCGCCTTGAAGATCGAGGATGGCGCCGCCCGCGCCCGCGAGGTGGCGCTGGCGGCGCTGATCCGCACGACCCAGGCGCTGACCGACGCCCAATGGGCGCGCGTGCCTCACCTGCTGACCACCCCGCTGCTGAACCGCGCCGGCACACGGGTGGGCGAGGTGCGCCCGGCGGCGGGATGGCCGGGCTGAGCCCCTGAAGGACCGCCACCGGACGGGTGCCGCAAAAGCGGGCGCGGTGCTATGGTCGCCGCGCCCGTTCCTTATGAGCAGTCCCCCATGAGCATCGACGACCTGCGCGCCCAGTACGAAGCCTATCCCTACCCGGCGCGCAACCCGGCCGATGAGGCCAAGCGGCTGGTCACCGGCTCGCCCAGCCATCTGGACGAGTTGGTGCAGCATGTCTTCGGCGGCCGGATAGACCATGCCAAGCCGCTGCGCGTGCTGGTGGCCGGCGGCGGCACGGGCGACGGCACCATCATGCTGGCGCAGCAGATGGCCGACGCCGGCAATCCGGGGCGGATCACCTACATCGACCTGTCCGACGCCAGCCGCGCCGTCGCCGAGGCGCGGGCCAAGGCGCGCGGCCTGACCAACATCGACTTCCGCCGGGGTTCGCTGCTTGAGTTGGAAGGGCTCGTTTCGGAAGGCGGGCCGTTCGACTACATCGACTGCTGCGGCGTGCTGCACCATCTGGACGACCCGTCGGCCGGCCTGCGCTCGCTGGCCGGCGCTCTGGCGCCCGGCGGCGGCATCGGCATCATGGTCTACGCCCCCTATGGCCGCACCGGCGTCTACCCGATGCAGGAGGCTCTGCGCGGCATGACCGAGGGACTGCCGCCGGCCGAGAAGGTGGCGCTGGCCCGCCGGCTGATCCAGGCTCTGCCGCCGACCAACTGGCTGCTGAACAACCCGCACATCAGCGACCACCGGCTGGCCGACGCCAATCTCTACGACCTGCTGCTGCACAGCTGCGACCGCCCCTACAGCGTGCCGCAGCTGGCGGAACTGGCCGACAGCGCCGGGCTGGCCATCGCGACGCTGATCGACCCGCTGCGCTACGAGCCGTCGCTGTGGGTCAAGGACGCCCGCATCCTGAAGCAGCTGGCGGGACTGAGCATGCTGGAGCGCGCCGCCTGGACCGAGCGGATCACCGGCGCCTTCACCAAGCACATCGCCTATCTGCTGCGCCCCTCCGATCTCGACGCCGCCCGCATCCTGCCGGACGGGCCCGAAATGGTCCCGGTCCTGCGCGACATCGACGGTCCGACCGTGGCGAAGGCGGTGCCGCCCGGCGGCAGCCTGGAGTTCGACCTGATGGGCAGCGTCGTGGCTCTGCCCCTGCCCCGGCTGGCCGGTCCGATCCTGTCGCGGATCGACGGCAGGACCAGCCTGGGCGCTCTCCACGCTGCCATCGAGCCGACGACGAAGGTGACCTGGGAGCAGTTCCTCACCCAGTTCCGCCAGCTGTTCGACGCGCTGGGCGGCCTGGGCAAGATGCATCTGCGGCGGGGATAGGGCGCGACGCCCCACCCCCTCCGCAGATGCTTACCCCCGCCCTTACCCCCGCAAAACCGGCACCGCGGAGTCGAGCGCCTTGGTCAAGCGGTCGAAGGTCTCGTGGATCTCCGCCTCCGAGATCACCAGCGGCGGGCAGAGCGCGATGGAATCGCCCATGGCGCGGACGATCAGGCCGTTGTCCTGGGCCAGACCGTTGACCAGCGCGCCGGCGCGGCCGGGCGGGTCGAAGGGGGTCTTGGTCGCCTTGTCGGCCACCAGTTCCAGCGCGCCGATCAGGCCGATGCCGCGGGCCTCGCCGACCAGCGGATGATCGGCCAGCGCCTTCAGCCGCGACTGGAAGGCCGGGGCGACAGAGCGGACATGGCCGACGATGTCGCGTTCCTCGTAGATGTTCAGCGTTTCCAGCGCCACCGCCGCCGCCACCGGATGGGCGGAGTAGGTGTAGCCATGGCCGAAGGTGCCGATCTTCCGGCTCTCGTCGACGCAGGCGCGATAGATCGCGTCGGTGACCATGACGGCGGAGATCGGCAGATAGCCGGATGACAGCTGCTTGGCGCAGGTCAGGATGTCCGGCTGCATGCCCATGGTCTGGCTGCCCCAGAAATTGCCGGTGCGGCCGAAGCCGCAGATCACCTCGTCGGCGACCAGCAGGATGTCGTATTTCTTCAACACCGCCTGAATCTTGGCGAAGTAGGTCGCGGGCGGCACCACGACGCCGCCGGCGCCCATGACCGGCTCGGCGAACATGGCGGCGATGGTGTCCGGCCCCTCGGCCAGGATCAGCGCCTCCAGCTGCTCGGCGAGGCGGGTGGCGAAGGCCTCCTCGCTCTCGCCCTCAAGCGCGTTGCGGTAATGGTGCGGGCAATCGCCGTGCAGGATGCGGGCGATCGGCAGGTCGAAATCGCGGTGGTTGTTGGGCAGCCCGGTCAGGCTGGCGGTCGCCACCGTGACGCCGTGATAGGCACGCTGGCGCGAGAGGATCTTCTTCTTCTCCGGCCGGCCGAGCGCGTTGTTGTAGTACCAGATCAGCTTGATCGCGGTGTCGTTGGCTTCCGAGCCTGAATTGGCAAAGAAGACCTTCGACATCGGCACCGGCGCCAGCCCGATCAGCTTTTCCGCCAGATCGATGCCGGGCTCGTGCGACTTGTGGCCGAAGATGTGATAGGTGGACAGCTGCCGCATCTGCTTGGTCGCCGCCTGGACCAGCCGCTCCTCCCCCCAGCCGAGCGAGACGCACCACAGGCTGGCCATCCCCTCGATGTAATCCCGGCCGCCGTCGTCGAAGACGCGGATGCCTTCGCCGCGCTCGATGATCATCGGCCCCTGCGTCTCATGGGCATCCAGGTTGGTGTAGGGATGGAGGACGAAGGCCTTGTCGCGGCTGGCGGCGGAATTGCCGGCGGTGCTGACGGGAGCGGTCATGGAACGGGGCTTCCTGTTCGGGCGTTCGGGTGCGTTGCCCCGCCGTCCGCGAAGGATCGGCGGAAACTGTTCGATATGTTAAACAGTTCCGCCGATCATACGCACAGTTCAGCCACCCGACAAAGCCGCATCGCACTCATCGGTGCAATGCGGCCGGCACAGACGTCACCCCTTGCGAACCAGCCCGCTCACCGGCTGGCCGTCGATGGTCAGGGAGCCGCCTTCCGCCCCGACCGCCACCGTCTGGCCGTCCTTGATGCGGCCTTCCAGGATCAGGGTCGCCATCGGGTTCTGCAGCTCGCGCTGGATCACCCGCTTCAGCGGACGGGCGCCGTACACCGGATCGTAACCGGCCTCGGCCAGCCATTCGGTCGCGGCCTCGTCCACTGTCAGCGTGATCTCGCGGTCGGCGAGCATCTTCGTCAGGCGGCCGAGCTGGATCTTGACGATGCCGCCCATATGCCGGCGGTCGAGCCGGTGGAACAGCAGGATCTCGTCCAGGCGGTTCAGGAACTCCGGCCGGAAATGGGCCCGGACGGCCTCCATCACCTCGTCGCGCACGGCGGCGCTGTCCTCGCCCTCCGGCTGCTCGGCCAGCGCCTGCGAACCGAGGTTGGAGGTCATGATGATGACGACGTTGCGGAAATCGACGGTGCGGCCCTGCCCGTCGGTCAGCCGTCCGTCGTCCAGCACCTGCAGCAGCACGTTGAAGACGTCGGGGTGGGCCTTCTCCACCTCGTCGAACAGCACGACCTGATAGGGCCGGCGGCGCACCGCCTCGGTCAGCGCCCCGCCCTCCTCATAACCGACATAGCCCGGAGGCGCGCCGATCATGCGGGCGACGGAGTGCTTTTCCATATATTCCGACATGTCGAGGCGGACCATCGCCGTCTCGTCGTCGAACAGGAACTCGGCCAGCGCCTTGGTCAGCTCGGTCTTGCCGACGCCGGTCGGACCGAGGAACAGGAAGGAGCCGATGGGACGGTTCGGGTCCTGCAACCCGGCCCGCGCCCGGCGCACGGCGTTGGACACGGCGACGATCGCCTCGTCCTGGCCGATGACCCGGCCGCGCAGCTTCTCCTCCATCGCCAGCAGCTTCTCGCGCTCGCCGGCCAGCATCTTGTCGACCGGCACGCCGGTCCAGCGGCTGACCACCGCGGCGATGTCGCCGTCGCGGACCTCCTCGTTCAGCATACGGCTGCTGGCATGCTCCTCGGCATCCTTCAAGGCCTTTTCCAGGCCCGGAATGACGCCGTAGGCCAGTTCGCCCGCGCGGCCCCAGTTGCCGTCGCGCTGCGTCGTCTCCAGTTCGGTGCGGGCCTTCTCCAGATCCTCCTTGATCTTCTGCGCGCCCTGGAGCTGGTCCTTCTCGGCCTGCCACTTGGCGGTCAGCTCGGCGGATTCCTGCTCCAGGTCGGACAGCTCGCGCTCCAGGTTGGTCAGGCGGTCGCGCGACGCGGCATCCTGCTCGCGCTTCAGCGCCTCGCGCTCGATCTTCAGCTGGATGATGCGGCGGTCGAGTTCGTCGATGCTCTCCGGCTTGCTGTCCACCGCCATGCGCAGGCGGCTCGCCGCCTCGTCGATCAGGTCGATGGCCTTGTCGGGCAGAAAGCGGTCGGTGATGTAGCGGTTGGACAGGGTCGCCGCCGACACGATGGCGCTGTCGGTGATGCGCACGCCATGGTGCACCTCATAGCGCTCCTTCAGGCCGCGCAGGATGGAGATGGTATCCTCCACCGTCGGCTCCGACACGAAGACCGGCTGGAAACGCCGGGCCAGCGCCGCGTCCTTCTCGATATACTTGCGGAACTCGTCCAGCGTGGTGGCGCCGACGCAATGCAGCTCGCCGCGCGCCAGTGCGGGCTTCAGCATGTTGGAGGCGTCCATCGCCCCATCGGACTTGCCGGCGCCGACCAGCGTGTGCAGTTCGTCGATGAAGACGACGATCTCGCCGGCCGCCGCCTGGATTTCCGACAGCACGGCCTTCAGCCGCTCCTCGAACTCGCCGCGGTACTTGGCGCCGGCCACCAGCGCGCCGAGGTCGAGCGACAACAGCTGCTTGTTTTTCAGCCCTTCCGGCACGTCACCCTTGACGATGCGCTGGGCCAGCCCTTCGACGATGGCGGTCTTGCCGACGCCGGGCTCGCCGATCAGGACGGGATTGTTCTTGGTGCGGCGGGCCAGAACCTGGATGGTGCGGCGGATTTCCTCGTCGCGGCCGATGACAGGATCGAGCTTGCCGTCGCGCGCCGCGGCGGTCAGGTCGCGCGCGTACTTCTTCAGGGCGTCATAGCCCTGCTCGGCGCTGGCGCTGTCGGCGGTGCGGCCCTTGCGGATGTCGTTGATGGCGGTGTTCAGCGCCTGCGGCGTCACGCCGGCGGCCTTCAGCGCCTTGCCCGACGGGGTGCCGTCGGCCATGGCCAGCGCCAGCAGGATGCGTTCGGCGGTGACGAAGCTGTCGCCGGCCTTCTCGGCGACCTTCTCCGCCTGTTCGAAGACACGGGAAAGCTCGGGCGTCAGGTAGAGCTGACCAGCGCCGCTGCCCTCGACCTTCGGCAGCTTGTCCAGTTCGGCATCGACCGCCGACAGGGCCGCCTTGGGATCGCCGCCCGCCGCACGGATCAGATTGGCGGCAAGGCCTTCCTTGTCGTCCAGCAGGGTCTTCAGCAGATGTTCCGGGGTCAGGCGCTGATGCCCACGGCGCACGGCCAGGGTCTGCGCGGACTGAATGAACCCGCGGCTACGCTCGGTATATTGCTCGAAATCCATGATGCTCCCCTTCTCCTGTCGACCGTCCGCGAGGCAGCCCGGTCGACTCGATCCACGCAACTGTGCGATCCGCAAGGATGCTGCGGAAGATGTAGGCAGGGCAAAGGGCCATGCAAGACCATCGGCGCAGAAAGGTTATCGCTGGAGAAACGCTGCCACTGCTCTCTCCGCCGGACCGCCTAGGACCGTGAAAAAGGGGTAGCACCCGCCCCGCCGATTGCCCCCCTACACGGCACGCGCCCGGCCCGGCTAGACTTCCGCCCGCCCGCCGTCCACGGGTCCTTCCGGATTTCCATCATGACCGATTTGGCCGCCTCCAGCACCAGCACGCGCACCCCAGCGCGCACCACGAAACCTTCGCCGGTTCCCGCCCACCACGCCATGCCCCGCACCATGACGGCCCGCCTGCTCCGTCTCGCCTGGACCCTGCGCGGGGTCTGGCACCAGATCGTCCGGCCGCTGACCATGGGGGTGCGGGCGATCATCATCGACGACTCGGACCCCGCCGCTCCCTGTGTTCTGCTGATCCGGCACAGCTATGTCGATGGCTGGCACCTGCCGGGCGGCGGCGTCGGACGCGGGGAGACGCTGGTCGACGCCATGCGGCGGGAGGTGCGGGAAGAGGTCGGGCTGATCGCCGACCGCCCCGCTCAGCCTTTCGGCATCTACGCCCGCTTCCGCAACGGCGCGAGCGACCATGTGGCGGTCTATGTCGTGCGCGGCTGGAGCGGCAGCCCCAAGGCGGACGGGGTTGAGATCGTCGAGACCCGGTTCTTTCCACTCGACCGGCTGCCCGCCGGCCTGTCGCCGGCCACCGGACGGCGGCTGGAGGAATTTCTCGGGCGCCGCCCGGTCGCCGAACGCTGGTGAAGCCACCAGATTAGGGGGTGGAGCGGGCGGTTCGGGTTGCTCCCGGGCACCGATATCCCAGCCACGGGGTGAGAAACAGGCACCGCATCGGTTGACAGGGACGCTCCAGCCCTTTCATTGTGCAGTGCAATGAACGCCACACTGACCGCCATCCGCCGCTATCCCGTCAAGGGTATGAGCGGCCAGGACCTTCCCGCCACCGACCTGACCGCCGGCCAGGCGATCCCGCTCGACCGCCGTTACGGCCTGCTGCACGGCCCGGCCGCCTTGGATACCGAGACGGAGGGCTGGCGCCTGCCGTCGGACTTCTTCACGCTGGACCGCACCGAAAAGCTGGCGGCGCTGCAGACCGAGTTCGACGAGGCGACGCGGGCGCTGATCATCCGCCGCGGCGGACGGCAGGTGTCGCGCGGCCGGCTGGACCAGCCGATGGGCCGTACACTGCTGGAACAGTTCTTCGCCGCCTATCTGGCCGGGATCGTCCCCGGCATGCCCCGGCTGATCGAGGCGCAGCACGGCACCTTCGGCAACATTGAGGAACCGTCGGTCACGCTGCTGAACCTAGCCAGCCTGCGCGATCTGGAAGAGCGGATCGCCAAGCAGCCGGTCGATCCCCGGCGCCTGCGGGCCAACCTGCTGGTGGACGGCATCGATCCCTGGGCGGAACGCGGCTGGATCGGCCGGACCCTGACCGTGGGTGCCGCGACGCTGGAGGTGGTGGAGGCGCTGGACTGCACGCCCGGCAACGACGTGAACCCGGACAGCGGCGTCGCCGACCTCAGCCTGCCGAACATCCTGGAGCGCGGGCTCGGCCACAGCCAAATACTGCTGCGCGCCCGCGTGATCGGCGGCGGCCGGATCGCACTGGGCGACCCGGTCACGCCGCTCGACTAAGCCTCAGGTCTCAGAAACCTCAGGTCTCAGGCGTTGACGGCGGCCCGTTCCTCGCCGTCGGTCTCGTCCTCGGCGCCCTGGTCGTCGTCATCGCCGGCATACGAGGCGCTCTGCGACTGATGACCATGCCCGCTGCCGGGCTGACCGCCGCGCTGGCGGTTTTCGGATTCCTGGATCTGGTTGATGATGCGGAGATAATGCTCCGCATGCTGCAGGTAGTTTTCCGCCTGCACGCGGTCGCCGGACGACATCGCGTCGCGGGCCAACGCCTGATACTTTTCCTGCACCTGCCACGCATTGCCGCGGATGCGGACGTCGGGGCCGTTGCTGTCGAAGGTCTGATGACGCAGCGGAACGTTCTGGCGCCGGCCGGCACCGCCGCCCCCGCCACCGCCGCTGCCCCCGCCGCCGCTGTTGCCACGACCACGCGAACGCCTGGAGTTCGGTCCCTGTCTCATTCGGCTCTTAAGGCCCCATGCAAGAGAAGTGCAGTCCCCGGAACGCTCCGGCGGCCATCCGGCCTTGCGGCCCGGCCACCGAGCCCGCCATGGACGATTTCCATGGGTCGCTCACGGGGTTCAAACGACGCGTCCGCATCGCGTGCGGCAGGCCATGGCGGTCAGCGCTCGGCAGAAAACCATCCGAGATTCTTGCTCCGCAGGCCATAGGTTCGCGGTCGTGTACCGCACACTACCCGCCTAAGCCCGCCGATCCAACCGTTTTTTTGGATAAGCGACCGCCTCACAACGCCTTTCGTGCCCGGACGCAACGCTTTACCCCACCAAGGTCACACAGGATCGCGGTCTCGCCCAAGCCCTGCGCCTCGACCAGCGCCGCCACGTCCTCCGCCTGACCCAACCCGACTTCGAAGGCGGCCAGCCCTCCGGGGACCAGCAGGCGCGGCAGTTCGGCGGCGAGGATGCGGTAAGGCTCCAGCCCGTCGGGGCCGCCGTCCAGCGCGCGCAGCGGATCATGTTCCCGCACCTCCGGCTCCAGCGCGGCGATGTCGGCGCTGGGGATGTAGGGCGGGTTGGACACCACGATGTCGAAACGATCCTTGATCCCCTTGGCCCAATCGCCGGTCTGGAAGCGGGCGCGATCCGCCAGCCCGTTGCGCTCGGCATTCCCGGCCGCCGCCTCCACCGCCAACGGGCTGAGATCGACGCCGATACCGGTGGCGTTCGGCAGTTCCGACAGCAGTGCCAGCAGGATGCAACCCGTTCCGGTTCCGAAATCGATCAGGCGCAGCGGGGCCTTCCGGTCGGGGATGGCGGCCAGCACCGCCTCCACCACCGTCTCGGTATCCGGCCGCGGTTCCAGCGTGTCCGGGTTGAGGGCGAGGTCGATGGTCCAGAACTCCCGGTGCCCGAGGATGCGCCCCACCGGCTCCCGCGCCGCACGACGCTCGACCAGCGCCAGGGCGCGGGCGGCATCGGCATCGGGGATGATCCGTTCCGCCTTGGTAACGAAGTCGGTGCGGGTGAGGTTCAGCGCATGTTCGAGCAGATAGCGGGTGTCGAGGTCCGGCGTATCGACACCGACCTCCCGCAGCCTAGCCTCGGCTTGGGCGCGCAGGGTGCGGAGGTTCATGCAACCCTCCAATGTGAGACGTAGTCCCCTCCCCCGCCCAGCGGGGGAGGGAAATAGGTGTCGGCGCGCGAAGGAGTTCACCCCAACTCCGCCAGCCGGGCGGCTTCGTCCTCGGCGATCAACGCGTCGACCAGTTCGTCCAGTGCTTCGCCGGCCATCACCTTGTCGATCTTGTAGAGCGTCAGGTTGATGCGATGGTCGGTCACCCGGCCTTGCGGGAAGTTGTAGGTGCGGATGCGTTCCGAGCGGTCGCCGCTGCCGACCTGGTTCTTGCGGTCGGCGGCGCGGACGGCATCCTTGGCGGCGCGCTCCATGTCGTAGAGCCTAGCGCGCAGCACCTTCAGCGCCTTGGCCTTGTTCTTGTGCTGCGACTTCTCGTCCTGCTGGCTCACCACCAGCCCGGTCGGCAGGTGGGTGATGCGCACGGCGCTGTCGGTGGTGTTGACCGACTGGCCGCCGGGGCCGGAGGAGCGGAACACGTCGATCCGCAGATCCTTCTCGTCGATGTGGATGTCCACCTCCTCCGCCTCGGGCAGCACGGCGACGGTGGCGGCGGAGGTGTGGATGCGACCCTGCGCCTCGGTCGCCGGCACGCGCTGGACGCGGTGGACGCCGGACTCAAACTTAAGCCGGGCGAACACGCCGCGGCCGGTGATGTTGGCGGTGGCCTCCTTGTAGCCGCCGATGCCGGTCTCGCTGACGTCCATCGCCTCGAACCGCCAGCCACGCAGGCCGGCATAGCGGCGGTACATCTCGAACAGCTCGGCGGCGAACAGGGCGGCCTCATCGCCGCCGGTGCCGGCGCGCACCTCCAGGATGGCGTTCTTCTCGTCCGCCTCGTCCTTGGGCAGCAGCGAGATCTGCACCTTGCGCTCCAGCTCCGGGATGCGCTTGGTCAGGACGTGGAATTCCTCCTCCGCCATCGCCTTCATCTCGGGATCGGCGCCCGCGTCGGCGATCATTTCCGCCAGATCGGCAGCCTCTGAGCGGCCCTTCTTCAGCTCCGCGATGGCTTCGGCGATCGGGGTGAGGTCGGCATATTCCTTGGACAGCCGGGCGAAGTCGCCGGACTCGGTCAGGCCGGCCGCAAGCGTGTCGCGCAGCTCGTCATAGCGGGCCATCACCCTATCGAACTTCTCGTCCAGGCTCACGTCGCTCGTCCTTATCCCGTTCGTTCTCTTTCAGTGCCGCGCCCGTCACCCTGTCCAGCCCAAAAAGCCGGAACATCAGCCGTTCGGCCGCGGCCCGTTCGGCCAGCCCCTCGCCGCTGCCGTCGGCGGCCAGCGCCCGCAGCGCCTCCGACGGGGCGTGCAGCAGCCGGTTGACCAGCAGCCGCGTCGCCGACGCCGCGTCAAGATCGGCATGCCCGCCCAGCAGGCGCCGCCGCTCCGCCTCGAAATGGGTGCGGAGCGCCGCCACGGCAGGCACCGCGGCGCGTTCCGCACGGTCGCGGGCGAAGGCGGCCACCGCCTCGTCCACGATCATCCAGGCCGCCTGGGTCGCCGCCTCGCGCCCGACGCGGCCCTGCAGCGCCACCCGCTCCAGATCGGCCAGATCATAGACGAAGGCGCCGTCCATGCCCGCCACCGCCGGATCGACATCCGCCGGAATGGCGGCATCGACCACGAAGACCGGGCGGCGCCGGCGGCGCTTCAGCACCGCCTCCATCATCGGGGCGGTCAGGATATAGCGCCCAAGACCGGCCGCGGTCACCAGGATATCGGCGCTGGTCATCGCCGTCTCCAGATCGGCCCAGGGGGCGAAGTGTCCGTCCAGCCGCCGCGCCGCGGCTTCCGCCCGCCGGTCCACCGGCGCTGCGACCGTCAGCCGCGGCAGCCCGGCCTCGCGCAGCCCCTCCAGCACCAGGGCGCCCATGTCGCCCAAACCCACCAGCAGGGCGCCGCAGCGCCTGATGTCGCCGTGCAGATCGCGCGCCACCTGGATGGCGGCGGCGGCCAGCGAGGTGGCCCCCTCCGCGATGGGAGTCTCGCTGCGCACCCGCTTGGCGGCGGCATAGGCGGCCTGCAGCACCGCCTCCAGCTCCGGCCCGGTCATCCCGGCGCCGGCGGCGCTGCGATGCGCGGCCTTGAGCTGGCCCAGGATATGCGGTTCGCCGACGATCTGGCTGTCGAGCGAGCAGGCCACCGCGAACAGGTGGCGCACGGCGTCGATGCCGGTCCGGGTGTAGAGCTGCGGTGCCAGATCGGCGGTGGACAGCCCGGCGCGGTCGGCCATCGCCTCGGCGATCGCCAGCGCCGCCTCGTTCGGGCGCTCGTGGACCGCCTGGACCTCCACCCGGTCGCAGGTGCTGAGCCACAGCGCCTGCCCCACCCCCGCGGCGCGCAGCCGGTCCAGCATGCCCGCCACTTCCGCCTCGTCGGTGGACAGGCGGTCGCGGACGACGCCGGAACAGGTCCGGTGGCTGGCGCCGATGACGAGGTAGGAGGTGGTGGTCACGCCGCGGATCGCTGTCCCTGCCCGAATTCCGGGCAGCTTACTCCGCGGCGGGGGCCACGTCTCGCTTGGTTTCTCCAGCGGTTTCGGCTTCGGCAGCCTCCGCCGCCTCGATCTCAGCCGCCTTCTTCTCGACCAGCCCGACCAGATGCTGGACGATGTCCTGGTCCTTCAGCCGATGGTCGGTGACGCCGGACAGATAGACCTGATGGGTGTTGTTGCCGCCGCCGGTCAGGCCGATGTCGGTCTCCCGCGCCTCGCCCGGCCCGTTCACGACGCAGCCGATCACCGACAGGGTCAGCGGCGTGGTGATGTGGGCCAGCTTCTGCTCCAGCAGCTCCACCGTCTTGATGACGTTGAAGTTCTGCCGGGCGCAGCTGGGGCAGGAGATCACGGTGACGCCGCGCCGGCGCAGGCCCAGCGACTTCAAAATATCGTAGCCGACCAGCACCTCTTCCGCCGGATCGGCCGACAGCGAGACGCGCAGCGTGTCGCCGATGCCCGACCACAGCAGCATGCCGAGCCCGATGGACGACTTCACCGTCCCGGCGCGCAGGCCGCCGGCCTCGGTGATGCCGATGTGCAGCGGGTAGTCGCAGGCCTCCGCCAAGCCCTGATAGGCGGCGACGGCCAGGAAGGCGTCCGACGCCTTCACCGAGATCTTGAACTCGCGGAAATCGTTGTCTTCCAGGATCTTCGCGTGGTTCAGGGCGCTTTCGACCATCGCCTCCGGGCAGGGTTCGCCGTATTTCTCCAGCAGATCCTGCTCCAGCGAGCCGGCATTGACGCCGATGCGCATCGAACAGCCATGGTCCTTGGCCGCCTTCACCACCTCGCGCACCCGCTCGGCCGAGCCGATGTTGCCGGGATTGATGCGCAGGCAGGCGGCGCCGCTCTCCGCCGCCTCGATGGCGCGCTTGTAGTGGAAATGGATGTCGGCGACGATCGGCACCTTCACCTGCCGAACGATGTCCTTCAGCGCCAGCGCCGACTCACGGTCAGGGCAGGAGACGCGGACGATGTCCGCCCCCACCCGCTCTGCCGCCTGGATCTGCTCCACCGTCGCCTTCACGTCGGTGGTCGGCGTGTTGGTCATGGTCTGGACCGAGATCGGCGCATCGCCGCCGACCAACACGTTGCCGACGCGAATCTGGCGCGATTTGCGGCGAAGGATCTGGCGGTAGGCGCGGACGGTCATCTCAGGTCAGCCTCTGGACAGCGAAAAGCAATGCCGGATGCCGCATCCTAGCGCAGCCGGCGTCAGGCCAGAAGTGCGCTCCGGCGCCCGGGATTCAAGGCCCCGGATTCAAGGGAGAACGGTGGTGGGGCGCCGCCGACGCATGGCTGGTGCCGGAAAACGAGCGCCCCGAACGGCGCGTCAGCGCCGCACCACCCCGTGGGCGTCGATGGAGACGTCGCGCAGAACCTGCCCGACGGACCCCAGCGGCGGGCTTTCGCCGCCGTCGGCCATCACCACCAGCCCGCCGGCATTGCCGGTGCGGATCTTCACGTTGGGCTTGTCGGGAACGCGGAAGGTGTCGCCCGGCTTCAGTACGCGGGTGAAGACGATGTCGCCGCCGTCGCGCACCTGCAGCCAGCTGTCCTGCGTCGCCTTCAGGATCAGCTTCGCGTTGGTGTTCAGCGTGCCGTACACCTTGCCGTTGGCGGGCACCGTCGCCGTCGGGGCGGCGGGCGCGGCCGGCGGGGCCGTCGCGGCATTCAGCGGAGTCGGGTCCTGCGGCGAGGCCTCGTCGTCGTCCTCCGGCGGCGGGGCCGGCACATTGACGATGCCCTGCCCCGCGGTCGCCGTGGTGGGCGCGGACGCTGCCGAGGATTGCGCCGCAGGCTGTCCCGGTGGCAGTGCCGCGGACGGAGCCGACGCGACGGACTGCGGATTGCCGGCGGCGGGGGAAGCGGTGGACGGGGACGGCGCGGCAGGCGCGGCCGGAACGCGGACAGCGGACGGCGGAACCGCAGCGGAAGGGGCCGGGGCCGGAGTCGACGAAGACGGAGCGGACGCGATCACCGGCGTGGACGCTTCGGGAACGGCTGCCGGCTGACCCGGTGCGGCGGACTGGTCCGCAGCCTGCTCCGCCGGCTTGGCCGGCACGCCGTCCAGCAGCGAGACCAGGCGGTCCGGCAGGACCGGCACGAGATCGGCGACCGACCGGTCTGTGGCCGACAGATAGTACCAGCCGCCATAGACGATGCTGGCCAGCACCAGCGTGCCGAGCAGCAGAGTCCCGCCGGAGGCGCGTCCTTCGGCCGCCGGTGTCGGCAGATACAACTCCTGCCGGCGGACGGTGCCGGCCGCCTCCTCCTTGTAGCGGGTGACGACCATGTCCGGGTCCAGCCCCAGGCATTCCGCGTAGGAGCGCAGGAAGCCGATGGCATAGGTGCTGCCCGGCAGTTCCTGGTACCGACCTTCCTCGATCGCCAGCAGGTAAGGATAGCGGATGCGCAGCATCGTCGCGACGTCGCGCAGGTCGTAACCATGCGCCATGCGCGTCGCGCGCAGAGTCTCGGACACGGAGGGACCGGCCGGAGCCGGATCGAAATCGTCGAAAACCTTGCGCTTGGCCATGGGCTCGCCATCTGCTCGCAACTTGCCCGCACACCCAAAAAGCATGCGAAGCGGGGGCATCCGTGTGGATGCAACTGGCGAAATGGGTACGACATGCCGGCCCCATGGCGCAACCGCAATGACCGCGGGGCATGGGGTGCTGGTCGTGACAAACGGCACAGTCCCGTCGGCACAGGTCGCCACCCGGCCGGAATGATGTCAGCCTTGGCCGATGTTGGCGGTGGATCCGGTGCGCCCGCCCGGACACCGCCTCCGTCAAGCCTGCAACTCCACCGGGAGGCGCAAGATGAAACGAGCAATCGCGGCGGCACTCCTGCTCGCGGACCTTCTGCCGGCATCGCTTGGCAACGCGACCGATCTCCACCGGTTCTGGGAGCAGACCTGCGGGGACTGTCATCGCCATGCCGGCCCCTTCGCCCGACGGTCCCTGACCGTGACCGATGGAAAGCTCCAGGGAGTCCATCACAAGGAGGACCTGCTGGTCTTCCTGCGCAACCATCATCTGCCGGAAAACCTCGTTCAGCCGATGTACGAGATGCTGCTCGCCCAAGCCAGCACGGCACCGCGCTTCCAGGAGCGGTGCGGCCGCTGCCACGAGTCCGCCGCCGATCTGGTCCGGGAGTCGCTGGTGGTCCGCGACGGCGTGCTGCAAGGACGGGAAAGCGGCCGGCCGGTTGCCCAGTTCCTTCCCCGCCATGCCAAGCTGGGCCTGACGCCGGAGGAGGTGACCTTCTTCACCGATCTGCTGACCCGCGTCGAACGGGAGGTTCATTGACCGCCGAGTCAGGTTCAGTCCCGATTTTTCAGATCGTTGTGGATGGCGGTGGCGGCCATTGCGGCCTCCCCCATGGCGACGGCGATCTGGTTCAGCGTGGAAACGACGTCGCCGGCGGCATAGAGGCCATGGACGGAACTGCGCTGGTGCCGGTCGACGATCAGGCGGCCATCCTCATCCATGGCGGCACCGAGCCGCTCCGCCAGGCCCGAACGGGCAGTGATGCCAAGGGCGGAATAGAGCGTGTCGAAGTCGAGGATACGGCCACTCTCCAGGGTCAGGCGGGTGCTCAGATCCTCGCCGGCGGCAACCGCGGCGACCGGATCTTCGATCACCGCGATGCCGGCGGCATCCAGTTCGCTCCGCTCCTCCATCGGCAGGACCATCGGCTCGCCCAGCGTCAGCAGGGTGACATAGGGGCTGTAGGTGCGGATGAAACGGGCTTCGCCGACCGCCTGGGCGCCGTGCCCCACCACGGCGATGCGCCGGTCGATCACCTCATACCCGTCGCAGATCGGACAGACGCGGATCAGGCCGCGCTGCATCGCCTCGTAAAGATGGGGCATCCGTGGCTGGCCGTCGATCACGCCGGTGGCGAGCAGCACGGAAGCGGCGTCGATCTCCCGGCCATTTCCCAAGCCGGCACGAAAGCCGCGGCCGCCCGGCAGCCGCTCTAGTGCCGCAACCGACCCCGTCTCGATGCAGGCACCATAGCTTTCGGCCTGGGCGCGGATGCGGGCCAACAGGTCGGTACCGCGGATGCCGCCGGTGAATCCGGCGAGATTGTGGGAGGAAGGGATCCAGGCGCAGCGGCTCTTCGCCTCGTCCACCACCAGAGCCTTGCGGCGATAGCGCGCGAGATAGATGGCGGCAGTCAGTCCGGCAGGGCCACCGCCGACGATCAGGCAATCGAGCATGGACGGCATCACGGTCCTTGTCTTGGACGGGGCCGACAATGGCACCCTTGTTCCTAGACAAGCGGAACAGCCGGAAATCACGCCCTTCCGTTTGGAAAATGCGGAAAGCAAAAAGCCCGCTCTCCGGATTTAAGGCGGGCTTTTCGGCGATTTAGTTGCGGAGGTGCGCAACAACCGGGATTTGAAGATGCACGTCCCTCAGAGTTGCAATATGGTTCGTGCCGCCAATTTGAGAAGTGAGCGCCTCTTTGGCGTGTGCGGCCATCGCTTTTGTCCGACTGCACATTGGTGACCACAGGCTTATCGTCTACAGAAGTCCCGAGCCAGGAGAGCGGTGGATGTCTGCAAGGCTGCTGAACGAGCGACGCATTCTTATCGTCGAGGACGAATTCCTTGTCACCGTCGTGTTGGAGACGGCGGTCCAGGCGGCAGGCGCCAGTGTTGTTCGGCTCGCCGCTTCCACCGTGGACGCTCTCGCTTTGATCGAAGCGGAATCCTTCGATGTTGCACTGCTGGACGCCCGTTTGGACGATGAGCCGGTCACCGCCGTCGCCGAGGCCCTGGATGCACGGGGCATCCCCTTTGTTTTTCATTCTGGATATGGCCCCGAGCATCTCCCAAGCTCCCACCGTCATCGCCCCCTGCTCCGCAAACCATCGCTTTCATCCAATGTCGTGCAGGCACTGCATGAGGCGATGAAATGATTGGAACCGGATGATCGTCTGCAATGCGGTGAAAGCTGTCGAGCTCCTCAGACAGTCACCCTTGCCCGACGCGACGACCTACATCCCTTTGGCCAGATCCACGATAAGTGAAGGCATATCGTCGATGTAGAGGATGTAGTCCGGGTGATCGTCACGCAGCGCGCTGAGCGGCATCGAGGGCGCTTCGGCCTCGTGCGGTTGCTGAACGATCATAAGGCCGCCCTGCGCCTTGATGGCTCTGGCGCCTGCCGTTGCGTCGAAATCCCCGCCGGTCAGCACGACCCCGACCGTTCTCGGCCCGTATGTCACTGCCGCGGACTCGAAAAGCGGGTCCGCCGCCGGGCGGGTGTGACGGACCTTGGGGCCATGATCAAGGTGAATGACCCCCGGCTGCAGCCGCATGTGGAGATCGGGCGGCGCAACGTAGATCCGGCCGCGTTCGATGGGCTGGCCATGAACGGGATGATAGGCAGGAATGGGGCCGGCTCGGCTCAGGAGATGGGGCAGAAGACTGGGACGGTTGGCGCCGATGTGGATGACGACGAAAAGGGTCGCGGCCAGGTCGGCAGGAAGTTGGCTGACCAGTCGCTGGAGCGCCTGAACGCCACCGGCGGACGCCGCAACGACGACAATGTCCCGAGTCTGCCGATCCATGCCGGTCTCTTATCGCTTGGTTCTGTCCATCACCACCATCGGATCAACAGCGGACGCGGCCATCCGGCTCCACCGCTTTCGAATTTTCCCGCCTTGCCCGGTTCTCCGCTCCCCGTTCAGCCGATGGCAGCGCACAGCGCGCGGACGATGGCAGCGGGTTCGGACGGCTTGCGGAGCGACGGCCGATGCCGGTGCCGTGACGGCAGATGCTCCGGTCCATATCCAGAGTGGAAGACGAAGGGCTTCACGCCGGCTTCGAGGGCGTCGGCGATGGCGGTCACCCGCTCATCATCAAGGCGGGCATCCAGCACGGCGGCGTCGAAGTCTTCCCGCTCGACCAGCACCAGAGCATCCGCCACGCAGCCGGCCATGCCGACGATCGTGGCTCCCGCATCCTGCAGAATTGCCGCCAACGCCATGGCGTTCGGCAATTCGTCCTCGACGATCACGATCCGGCAGCCGTCCAGACGCTTTCCGGTCACCGGGCGCTTTCACGGGAGTCGGGAGCTTCGTCGTCGCTCCTCAACTGGGCGACCGGTACGGTGAAGGTCGCCTCAAGGCCGGTCGGACGGTAATCGACCGTGGCGTCGCCGCGCAGTTCGTAGCGGATCTGCTGGGTGATCAGTTTGGAGCCGAAGCCATGATGGGAAGGCGGCGACAGCGCCGGACCGTCCGCCTCGCGCCAATGGACAAGCAGTGCCGCATCGGCATCCTTCTCCCCGATCTCCCAGGTCACGACGACGCGCCCCTCCGCCACCGACAATGCGCCGTATTTGACGGCGTTGGTCACCAGCTCGTGGATCACCATGCCGAGCGCCAGCGCGGCCTTGGGCCGGAGCTGAACGGCGGGCCCTTCAACGACGAACCGTCCTTCGTTGCCGGCATAGGGCTTCACCTCGTTGAGCACGACGTCGATCAGGGGAATATTCCCCCAGCGGTCACGGGTCAGCAGATCGTAGGTGCTGGCAACCGCTTGCAGGCGCCCGAGAAACGCCGTGCATTCCGGGGTCTCGGCAATCGTCTTGAGCGTCTGCTGGGCCAGGGCGATCACGACGGCGAGCATGTTCTTGACCCGATGGTCGAGCTCGCCGATCAGCTGGCGCTGCTGCTCCTCGGCCTCCTTGAGCGACGTGACATCCACAAAGGTCAACAACAGGCCTTCCAGATCGTTGCGGGCGTTCCGGTACGGCAGGATGCGCATGATGTAGTGCCTGGTGCCGTCCCGCGAGCGGACCGCCTTTTCCACCGGCTCCGCCGCCGCAAGGGCTTGGCCGAGGTCGTGATCCAGATCCAGCTGATCGAGATGACTGACGATGTGGGTCAGCGGGCGGCCGCGGTCGGTCGAGATCAGATTGAAAATACGGGTGGCCGCCGGCGTGAACCTCCTGATCAGCAGGGACCGGTCCAGGAAGACGATCCCGATCTGGGTGCTGTTGAACAGATTCTGGAGGTCGTTGTTGGACTGGTCCAGCTCCTCCACCTTGCCGTGGAGCTCGATGTTGACGGCGTGGAGTTCTTCGTTGACGGACTGAGTTTCCTCCTTGGCCGTTTCCAGCTCTTCATTGGTCGATTGCAGCTCCTCATTGACCGAGATGAGTTCCTCGTTTGCGGACTTCAGTTCTTCCAGCGAGGTCTCGTATTCTTCGATCGTGCTCTGGAGACGTTCCTTGGTATCGCGAAGTTCACGCTCCAACTGCTCCACCGCAATGGGGTCCTGACCCCATTGGCTCTCCTTCCCGTAAATGTCCTCCGGCGGACTCGGGCGGCCGACATCGGAAAACAGGACCAGGAAGAAGGGTTCCTCCTCACGGTCGAACGGTTCGATCGTCAGATCCAGCACCTGGACGCGATCGTCCACCTCCACCGCAAGGTGCTTGCGGGTTACCGGCTTGTGGGTCTGCATCGCCTCGTGCAGGGCGCCGCGCAGATCCAGCCGCAATCCCTTGCGGGCCATCGCCGTAAGCTGGCGGTTCGGGGCGCCCGGAGGCGCCTGAAGATACTTGCCGGTGTTGGCGGAATAATAGACCACCTCGCCGCTCTGGTTGACGACGACATGGGCCGGGGCGAAGCGCTCCAGAACACGCGCCTCCACATGCCCGCGCAGGCTCGCGGCATTGGACTGGATGGAGCGGGGCGTTTCGGTCGCTCCACGAGGCGGACGGCCACCATGGTCCGCCAAGGCGAAGGGAATGGTTGCCGAGACGGTGTCCTGCCGGCGGAACAGGCGGTGCTTCTTGTCGATGGGCACGAACAGGGACTGATGCTGCCCGATGGTCTCGGCCACGCCGAGGAACAGATAGGCACTGGGGCGCAGCGCATAGTGGAACATCGGGATGACCTGATCCTGAAGCTCCACCCCCAGGTAGATGAGCAGGTTGCGGCAGGAGATCAGGTCGATGCGCGAGAACGGCGGGTCGCGGACCAAGCTGTGCGCCGAGAAGATGCACAGGTCGCGCACCTCCTTGCGGACGAGATAGCTGGTGCCGTCTTCGATGAAATGGCGTTTGAGCCGGTCCGCCCGGACATCCCGCACCAGACTGGCGGGATAGCGCCCGGTACGGGCCACCTCCAGGGCATGTTCGTCGATGTCGGTGGCGAAAACCTGGATCTTCGGCACGGAGTGGAGGGTTTCCGCATACTCGGACAGCAGCATGGCGATGGAGTACACCTCCTCGCCGGTGGCGCAGCCGGGAATCCAGACGCGCACCGCATCGCCGGCGCTTTTCCCGGCGAACAGCTGCGGGATGACAAGCTCCTCCAGCGCCTGGAAGGTCTCGCCGTCGCGGAAGAAGGTGGTGACGCCGATCAACAGATCGCGAAACAACGCCGCGGCTTCGGTGCGGTCCTCCCGCAGATGGTCGACATAGTTGTCGATGTCCGTCAGCCGCAGGGCCTGCATCCGGCGTTGGACACGACGCAGAAAGGTGTTGTGTTTATAGCCCCGGAAGTCGTGTCCGATCTGGTTGCGCAGGATCGTGGTGATGCTTAGGCGCGCCGCCTCCAACCGCGCATCCTCGCGCACATCCTTCTCGTTCGTCAGGTCGCCCAGCGGCGTGGCGGTGCGCGTATAGTCCACCAGCGTCGCCGCCATGGTCTCCACCGGCGCGACGACGTCGACGACGCCGGAGGCGATGGCGCTGTTCGGCATTCCGTCATGGCGGTGGATGCCGTCATGGCCCTGCGCGATGGTGAAGCCGCCCCGTTCCTTGATCGCCTTGACGCCCAGGGTGCCGTCGCTGCCGCTGCCCGACAGGATGATGCCGATAGCCCTTTCGCCACAGTCGCCGGCGAGAGAGCTGAGGAAGATGTCGATCGGGTTGCGCTCGCGATGGGCGGCGTTGTCCGGCCGGACACGCAAGCGGCCGCTCTCGATGGTCAGCAGGGTTCCGGGCTGCAGGGTGTAGATGTGGTCGGGTTCGACCGTATCCCCATCATGGGCCTCGCGCGCCGGTGTGGGGGTGCACCGGCCGATGATGTCCGCCATCAGGCTTTCGTGCTGCGGCGCCAGATGGGTGACGACCACGAAGGCCATGCCGCTGTCGGCGGGCAAGGCACGGAACAGTCCCTCCAAGGCCTCCACCCCGCCAGCGGACGCGCCGATCCCGACGATTGGGAAGGATGCCTTGTCGCTCATGCTGCTGCCCTTCCGCGGCTCCCGAAGGACCGAACCGAATTCATTTGAGGATACCGCTGATGGTGTTTTTGCTGACAGCGTATTTCTCGATATTTCAACTGAGACGCCCCCGGTACGGCAGCCCGGCGTCCCAGTCGGCGTTCTTCCCTACCGTCGATGCCAAATTTTGACGCCGACGGTCAACTCACTCTTTAGCAGCCTCTTGCGGTTGCGCACCACCATCGTCGTCCCGATTGCGGAGTTGGGAGCCGCGCTCTTCTTGCTGCGGGTTCATCCTGGTAAGTGGCTTCCCTTTTCCGCCGACTGCAGGATCCGATCCAGTTCATCCGGATCGATGAGCGCAGTCTGCGACATGGCCATTCCCCTGTTGGTCCCTCCATTGGGTCCACCATCGGAACCCGGCAGATGGAGCCAGGTCGCCGTACGCCGGTACACGGGGAAGGAGAGCGAGTCGATCAGCTCCTCGTCGGTCTCCACGACGTAGCTTCCCGCCGGTTGCACCCCATCGACGCCGCTCAAGGTAAAAGGATGCGTGAACGTCACAGTCCTGCTGGTCGTGCGGGTGAATGCCGTGGTCATCGAAGGGTACTCCCATGCGTGTCCGGTGGATTGCTTTGTGCTCTGCAGGGCATGCGGCTTGAAGCGGTGGCTATCCACCAGAACCAGAGAACAGCAATCCCGCAAGAAAGCCGATCGGCATGCCAAGTGTCAGATAAGCCATGTTCTTCTATTTCGGCGCGGACAAAGCCCAGGCTGCACGCTCCGCCTCCGTCCATTCCGACAATGTCATGTGCCTGAGTACCATGGCCTCCTCCCTCCGAATCTTTAATATTTTAAGTGGTGACAAGATATTTTATTACAACGGCAATGGGTAAAATGGCCGCATCGCTCCTGGTCTTTCCGGCGGCCGGCACCGGGCCGGTCATGCCGGAATCGACACCGTAACGGTCGTGCCTTTGTCGGACCGGACGGTCACGCCGCCGTCGATCTGCCCGGCCAGCAACTCCATCAAGGTCAGGCCGAGCGAACCGGAGCGCCGGTCCCCGGGCATGCCGATGCCGTCGTCGGCGATGCTCATGCGCAGAAGACTGCGCGAGGTATGGTGAAACGAGACGGCGATGCGGCCGGATCGACCGCCCGGGAACGCGTATTTCAACGCATTGATCATCGCCTCGTTGGCGATCAGGGCGAGCGGGATGGCATGGTCCGGCTTCAGAAACGCTTCGTCGGCATCGATGTCCAGGACCACCTGCAGACCTTGTTCGGTCTCGAAGGACGCCAGCAGATCACGGCACAGCATCCCCAGATACCCGCCGAATTCGATCTCCTGCAGCCCCTGCGCCCGGTAGAGTTTTTCATGGATCTCGGCCATGCGGTCCAGCCGTTCCACCGCGCTGCGCAGCGCCTCCTGCACGGCCGGCTCCTGGTTCCGCGTGGCGTCCAGCTGGATGCGCAGGAAGGACGACGCCATCTGCAAGGTGTTCTTGACCCGGTGGTTCACCTCCCGCATCAGGTCGTCCTTCTCGCGCAGCAGCATGTCCTTGTCATTGAGCGTGTTGCGCAGCACCCGCTCCACGTCGACGCGGCGCTCGACCTCGACGGTGAGTTGGCGGTTTAGCTCGTCCAGCCGGCCGGTGCGCAACGAGACGCGGCGGTCCAGCTCCTCGTTGAGCTGCCGCAATTCATCTTCCGCCGCCTTGCGCGCGGTGATGTCGACAAAGGACACGAAGTGGTAGCGGATGCGGTCCTCCTCGAAGACGGGAGCGGCATGCTGGAGCACCCACAGCCGCATCCCGTCCTTCCGGTAGAGCTGCACCTGGCGCACGATGGCCTCCCCGGCGCGCAGAGCCAAGTCGATGGCGCGTGCCACCTCCGGGTCGGTGTCGGAGCCGGAGAGGAGGTGATAGCTCCTGCCCAGCACCTCCTCCCGGGCGTAGCCGCTGAGCCTGATGAACGCGGCATTGACGAAGACGACCGGCACATCCGGCAGGGTCGGATCGGCGATCAGCATCGGCATCAGGGTCGATTCCGCGGCCACCACGAAGGGACCGCCACGCGTCTCCTCCTCCCTGACCATCCTCTCTGCGTCCTTCTGGTCGCGGGAATTACCGGGCATGCAACGCTCCCTGATCCAGTCGTTTCTGCTGAAAGGATAAAACTGCACAGCGCAGCGTTCTGTGGCGAATAAGCGGCAGAGCCTCGTTGTCGGATTCGACATCGAATAGAAAAATACATTAACCCCTGCTTACAGATTTTTCCTGCACTTTCTGCATAGTGAAAGCCTATCACTCCAATAATATCAAAAGAACACCTCCTTTCTATCTTACAATTTATCGCTCTAATTTCTAATTTTTATTTTAGTGTGCATTGCATTTTTGCACTGCGGTATAATATAGGGCTAAGTCATTCAGGTCGAGCACAGCGCTCCCGGACACTCAACCCAAACAGACATGGAATTGATATGGACGACGGCACGCACACCACCCCCACCACCCGCCCGACCATTCGCAGCGCAAGCGACGAAACCCCGGTGCGCGATGACGCGCCGAAGGGCGCCAGCATCCGGAGCGCCAGCGAGGAGCATGCGCCGAACGTCAACCGTGGCTTCGGTCAGCAGCCGAGGCCCTGGCCGCCGAAGCTGCCCGGCACTTCGGGCAACGAGGGCTTTCCGGAAACCGTCCGGACCGCCGGCCAGAGGTTCGACCGCGCCCTCAACCAGGGCCTCGATGATGGGGCCGGTCGGACGATGGCACTCGGCGGCGCCCTGATGGCGGGCTATGGAACGGCCTTTTCGGAAGCCGTCTCCTTCATGAACCAGGCCGTCGAGCGTCAGAAAGAGATGATGGGCAGCATGCGCCAGGCGCGCGGCCCGCAGGAAATCATGATGGCGGGGAACCGCTACCTGCTCGGCGGGTGGCTGGCCTTCTTCGAGGTCAATGTCCGCGTTGCCCAGGCCGCGTCCCGTCTGACCCAGAACGCCAACCACAACCCGCCGCATCCGGATGCCTGACGCCTGACGCCGCCGGCACCCCAGAAACTGCAGGAGGACCTCCGTTGACCAGTTCGGAAAACGGGCCGCAGACGCTTCTCGCCGTCGAAGAGCAGGTGGGCGTCGCCAAGCGCCGTCAGGTCACCGGGACCGTCCGCGCCCGCACCCTCAGCCAGGAGCGGGAACAGCCGGTCGAAGCCGACCTGTCGGTGGAAACGCTGGAGGTCGAGCGGGTGCCTGTCGGACGCTTCGTCGATGGTCCGATCCCCGACCGCCAGGATGGCGACACCACCGTCATCTCGGTGATCGAGGAGGTGGCGGTCGTGGAGGTCCGCCTGAGGCTGGTGGAAGAGGTCCGGATCACCCGCCGCACCGAAAGCCGCAGGATGACCGACCACGTCACGCTGCGCCGTCAGGATGTGGTGATCGACCAGAATCCGGCGCCGGACGACCCTGCGGCCTGACCGGCCCACACCGCTTCAAAAATTCTCAAGCACTCGAAATCCTACCGGAGAACATCATGAGCACGATCGTCGTTGGACTTTACAAGGAAACCGGTTCCGCCAAGAAGGCCTTTCAGGCCCTGATCGCGGCGGGCTGCCAGGAAACGGACATCGAAACCTTCGACGGCACCGACAGCGCCGACAAGGCCGCCCAGGGCCTGCTGGGGCACGGCTTCCAAAAGGAACTGGCGGAGCAGTACGGCGCTGCCGTCCGGCAGGGCCACACCCTGGTCGCGGCCGACATCGCCGACCAGGACGCCGACGCCGCGGAGGCGATCCTCGACGAGAATGGCGCCATCGACCTGCCTGAGGTTTCGGCAGCGCAGAAGCCGGCCCAAAAGGCGCGCAATGGCGGCACCGTCGAGCAGGAGACCCTCCAATCGGTGAAGGAAGAGGTTGAGATCGGCAAGCGCCGTGTCTCCAAGGGCGGCATGAAGCTCACCTCGGAGGTCACCGAGACGCCGGTTCGGGACACCGTCACGTTGCGTGATGAGACGGTGGATGTGGAACACCGCAAGGTTGACCGCCCCCTGAGCCCCGACGAGGAGAAGGCCGCCTTCGGCGAAAAGACCGTCGAACTGACGGCGACCTCGGAAACGCCTGAGATCACCAAGGAAGCCCGCGTCGTCGAGGAGGTCGTGCTCTCTAAGACCGCTGCCGAACGGGAAAAGACCGTGGAGGCGAGCGCCCGCCGGACCGACGTCAAGGTGGAGCCCGTCGGCGGCAAGTCCGGCAACAACAAGCGCTGACCCAAACGGCGCATACCATGACGGGGCGGCGATTCCGCCGCCTCCCGCCGCAGTAGACTTGAGCTGTGGCGGTATGACACTCGAGGCGATGAATAATCGAAAAGATTTTCGTCATCATTTTTAAAAAATCTTAACGAATATTCACATGAAATCGATTTGTAAAAAGCCATCGATAGCCAGCACTTTTGTATGATGTCTGTTGCAAATTGTTTTGCTGATCACCAGTTTGCATCTACTGAAGCCACTCCAGGCCTGCTCATTTTTTCTGGACTCAAATCCAAGGCTCTTCCTGGCGTGACTCGATCCGGACGGCATGGCCGCCGCCATCGCCGACACAACCGGACCACATCGGAGACCACCCCATGGATGCCCGCACACGGCTTGCCTTCTTCATTTTGAAAACCCGCGCCGGCTGGATCGTCCGGGCGGACGGGTTCGTCTATCCGCCCTGCGCCAACCAGACCGATGCGCTCGACAAGGCCATTCGCGAAGCGCGGGCGGCGGAACGGCTCGGTTTCGCCAGCGTCGTGCTGGCACAATCGGCGGCAGGGGAGCGCTGCCATGTCCGCTGGTGCTGTGCCGATTTCGGCGGAGTGGCCGGCGGAGTTACGCCGGCAGTTGCCGGCTCACCGCATCCGGCGGTTCCGGCCATGGCGGACCACCTGTCGCCCGCATCCGCACGCAGTACGCCCGGGTGGACGGGGTCGTCATCACCTTCAACGACGTGACGCCGCTGAAGCGCACCAGCATGGCCATGGCCCTGCGCGCCCGCCGTACAAGCAGCTCGCCGATCTCGGACGCAAGGAGCCCATCGGAGCCGATGGGCCGGAGACCCTGGCGGAAGCGGCGGCCCACCTCATCGCCGAAGGGCTGGGTGTGGACGGCGTCGCAATCCTCAGCCCAGGCAAGGTTCCATCCGGCCGGCGCACCGGGGACGCCGACGATCTGATTCTTCCCGGCAGCGTCGACTTTTCGGTTCCCCAGGACCCCGCGGTCGAGATTCCCAGCGACATGGCGACACTGGTCGGGGCGGGTGTTCCGGTCCCGGCAGCCGTTGATCGTCGAGGATTTCGCCATCGATCAGCGCGTCCGCTCCCCCCTGGCGCTGCCCGGCAGCCCGGCTTTCAGCGGTCTGGGCGTTCCCTTCGGCGGCGAGACACGGGGACCATCCGTCCTCGCGGTGCTCAGCCACACGGCCGGACGATTCTGCGACGCCGACCTGGAGTTCGTCCAGGCCATCGCCGGTGTGCTGAGGCTGGTCATCGAGCGGGCCGGGGTGCTGCGCGCAACGCGGGCGGAGCGCGATTTCGCCCAGGCCATCGTCGACACGGTGCGCGAACCTCTGCTGGTGCTGGACGAGACGCTGCGGTTGGTCGGCGCCAGTGCGGCCTTCCATCACATCTTCGCCACCATGCCGGAGGACGTCACCGAGCAGGTGCGCGTCCGCGAAGCCCTCGCCGCCACCAAGGCCGCCGTCGAACAGGCAAGCTTCTGACTCGCGATGTCTGGAAGAGGATCGAGATGATGGCTGTGGTGTGATTCGCTGTCCCGACCATTCAGCGGGGGAGCGGCGCTGTCAGCAATAGCGATCCGGCAGGACATCTGGGTCGTGGAGTTGCGACGGCAGGCTCGCTTGGAGGATGACGGGCGCGTGGCCGCGCGCCTATAAAACTTCCCCGACCAACTCGCGGCCATCGCTCAAGCCGAATGGCCTCCGAGAAACTCGGCGCGGTTCACCTGCCGGGGCGGGGTTGGACGCCGACCTCCATGGCGAACTGGTCGGCATCATGGCGGTCTGCGAGGGCGCCGCTCAATTGGACAAGGCCCAGACGCAAGAACGCCCCGGCTCTTTCAAACCGGGGCGTTTTGTGATGTTGGTTGCGGGGGCAGGATTTGAACCTGCGGCCTTCAGGTTATGAGCCTGACGA
>CBIHQY010000039.1:0-63830 GCA_966212305.1 uncultured Azospirillum sp. | reverse complement strand
CCGGCCGGCGGCCGGTGACCAGGAACCAGCGCGGCCAGCGCTTCTTCACCAGATATTGGCCGAGCGCGTCGGCCAGCATCGCCCGGCTGGGGGCCACATGGACGAGGTTCGGGGCGCAGGCGCCGCCGCGCAGGGCGTCATCGGGAGCATTGGCGTTCAGCAGCAGCAGGTTGCGGGCCTCCGGCAGCTTCGACAGGGCTTCCACCGTCGTGCCGGGGGCGTCGACGATGACGAAGCGGTCGCCGCGACCGGCCAGCTCGCGCAAGGCCGCGGCGGCGTCGCCGTCCGGCGGCACCTGCACACTGTCGATCAGGAAGGTCTGTTTGAGGAACTTGCCGGTCGTATTGTTGTCGGCGATGGCGAGCGTCGCACCGGCCAGCCCGTCGTCGGCCGCCGGCTCGTCGGGGTTGGAGACCGAGGGCGGCGGCTCCGGCGTCTGCGACAGCAGGCCGATGCGGATCTCGCCATGGGATTCGACACCGACGGCCTGGGCTGCGGCATTGCCGCTGGGCGCGCCGGCGAGCAGGACGGCGGCGAGGGCGGCCAGCGATGCGCTGCGGAGAAGGCCGGGCAGGCGGGGCATGGTCATCATATCCGTCGGAACGCCAACAGTTTGGTGTGCAGCCTATCGGTCGAATCCGGATGGCGGAATGCGACTATGGAAGGATGGACAGGCGACGGCAGGGGCAGGCCCCCATCTCGTACGAAAGTCCAATTATTGACGTGACGGAGCGATGGCTATCCTGACCGCCCGTTCCATGATGAAACCACCACTGCCGGAACCCGCCATGGCGTATGTAACCCGCCGCCGATTCCTGTCCGGACTTGCCGCAAGCTGCGCGTCTGTCGGAATCGCGTCCGCACTCGGCGTTCCGCGGAGTGCCGCTGCCCGGCCGCTGGACGAGGTGATGGAGCGCGGCCGTCTGCGCGTGGCCGTCTATCGCGATTTTCCGCCCTTCTCCTTCCAGCGCGACGGCAAGCTGGTGGGCATCGACGTCGATCTGGCCAAGGCGATTGCGGAGAAGCTGGGCGTCAAGGCCGACATCTACGAACAGATTGCCGGCGAAACCGTCTCGGACGATCTGCGGGTGGCGGTCTGGCGCGGCAGCCTGTTCGGCGGCGAGCTGGCCGACATCATGATGCACATCCCCTATGACAAGCAATTCGGGCTGATGAACCCGGAAGCGGTGCTGTTCGGCCCCTATCATCACGAGGTGTTCGCTCTTGCCCGCGATCCGCAGCGGGTGCGCTCCGCCGTGCTGGCGACCCTGCCGGACGAGCCGATCGCGGTGGAGATCGACAGCGTTCCCGACTTCTTCCTTCTGGGGCTGCAGGGCGGCCGGCTGCGCAGCCGCATCATCCATTGCCCGACGCCCGAGGCCGCCATCGAGAAGCTGACCTCCGGCGAGGCGGCGGCGGTGCTGGCGCCGCTGAGCCAGGTGCAGGCGGCGCTGGGTGCGCGGGCCGAGCAGTTCCCGGTCACAACCGTGTCCCTGCCGGGCATGATGACCTCCAACTGGAACATCGGCATGGCGACGAAAGAGAACTCCCGCGACCTCGCCTACAGCATCGGCGACGCGGTGACGGCGCTGACCGAGGACGGGACCATGGGCAGGATCTTCGCCGCCTATGGCGCCACCCACACGCCGCCGCTGGTGGAGTGAGCGGGAGGGAAGGAACTCGGCCGGTCGGGAGGAGATGGATGGGACACGCCTTTTACCAATCAGGATTGGCCGGCGCGATGATCGTCGTCGCAGGCACCGCGTTCGCCGCAAGCTCTCCGTCCGACCCGCTGAACTCGGTGATGTGGGAGGCGCTGCGCGACCAGTATTTCGCAGGCGCGCCGGTGGTGTTCGACGATGCCGTCAGGGTCAACGCCCCGGCGGCGGCGGAGGATACGCGCGCGGTGCCGGTTTCGGTCGACGCCACGGCGCTGAACCAAGTGGTGGAGATGGTGGCGATCGCCGATCTCAATCCCTTCCCGCTGGTGCTGCGCTACCATCCCGGCACAGCCGCGCCCTACATCGCCACCCGCATCAAGATCCAGCAGGCCACCGCCGTGCGCGGTGCGGCACGGACCGCCGACGGGGTGTGGCATGTCTCCGGCGTGATGGTGGACGCGGCGGGCGGTGGCTGCAGCGCGCCGCCGACGTCCTATGCCCAGAAGGATTGGGCCGACCATGTCGGCGAGGTGCAGGCCCGGCTGTGGCCGGCCGACACCGATGGGGTGGCGCGGCTGCGGCTGCGCATCCGCCATCCCAACGACACCGGTCTGGTTGACGGTATTCCCGCGTATTTCGTCGAGACACTGCAGGTCGAGGCGCAGACCCCTGGCGGTTCGGCGGAACTGGCGAAGATCGACAGTCTGGAGCCGGTGTCGGAGAATCCGGTCTATTCGCTGGACGTGCGTCCGCCGCCGGATGCCACGGCGCTGCTGCTGCGCGGCCGGGACAACCAGGGCGGCGAAATCCGCGCGACGATCCCGATGCCGCCGCCCGGCGCCCGACCCGCGATGAGGCCGGCGATGTCTTTGAAGCCCGGCGACCAGCCCTGGAGTGTCGGGCAATGAGCATGCCGCTTCTGCGCCGGCTGGCGCTGACCACCGCCTTTTCCGCCGCCCTGATGGTCGGTGCGGCGATGGGATCGGCGCGGGCCGCCGGGCCGCTGACCTATGATCTAAAGCCGACGCGCATCGCTCCCGACACCTATGTCTTCGAGGGATCGACCAAGCATTTCACCCGCGCCAACGGCGGCAACATCCTGAATGCCGGCTTCATCGTCACGGCCGACGGGGTGATCGTCATCCAGACCGGCCCGTCCCGCCGCTATGGCGAGGAAATGCGCGCGGCCATCCGCAAGGTCACCGAGAAGCCGATCCGCAAGGTCTTCATCAGCAACCTGCACCCCGACTATTGGCTGGGATCCCAGGCTTTCGCCGATGTGCCCATCGCGGCCCTGCCCGGCACCATCGCCGGCATCCAGGAGGAGGGGATCGGCATCGCCGACAACATGTACCGGCTGGTCGGCGACTGGATGCGCGGGACCGAGGTGACGGTGCCGACGGAGCCGGTCTATGGCTCGACCGTCAAGTTCGGCGACCACCGCCTTCGGCTGATCCCGCTGAGCGGCCACACCGCCGCCGACCTGATGATCCTGGACGAGACGACCGGCGTGCTGTTCACCGGCGGCGTGGTCTTCTGCGACCGCACGCCGACGACCCCGCACGCCACCGTCGCCGACTGGCTGAAGGAACTGGACGCGGTCGATGGCCTGGACATCCGGCTGCTGGTTCCCAACCACGGCCACATCCGATCCGACAAGGCCTGCGTCGCCCAGACGCGCGACTGGCTGACCTGGCTGGACGGCACGCTGCGCGATGCGGTGGAGTCCGGCCTCGACATGGCGGAAGCGTTGGAATTGCCGATACCTGAGCGATTCGAAGTGCTGGACGTGCTGCGCGAAGAGTATCGCCGCTCCGTCGCCCATCTCTGGCCGAAGATCGAACAGGCTGCTCTGCCGCGGGTCAATTGAAGCGCGGGAGGGTGAAGCGCGGCGGGCTGACGCTTACGCCTGCTACTATCCGACAATTTACCCAACCGATCATCCGTCTACACTGCCGATATCGTAAAGCGACGCGGTCCCTTCGGCCGCCAAAAGCTTAAAAAGCCGCCCCGATCCCGCCTTCCTCCGCCGGACCCGCCCGTCCGGCGGCAACGGACGGGTCATGCCCCGGGCGGTGCCGTCATCATCAGTTTTGGGAGGCAACCGCATATGAAGCGCCTGGTTACAAGTCTCGCCCTGGCAGCCTCGCTGACCGCGTTCAGCGCCACCGGCGTCCTGGCCGCCGACGCCCCCGCCGGCCCGTCCAGCGACGATCTGCTGAAGAGCGCCACCAACACCGAAGCGGTCCTGACCTATGGCATGGGGCCCCAGGCCCAGCGCTTCAGCCCGCTGACCGATCTCAACGCCGACACCGTCAAGAAGCTGGTCCCGGTCTGGTCCTTCTCTTTCGGCGGCGAAAAGCAGCGCGGGCAGGAAGCCCAGCCAATCATTTATGACGGCACCATCTACGTCACCGGTTCCTACTCCCGCCTCTATGCGGTCGATGCCCGCACCGGCCACAAGAAGTGGGAATACAACCACCGCCTGCCCGACGGCATCATGCCCTGCTGCGACGTGGTCAACCGTGGCGCGGCGATCTACAAGGACAAGATCTATTTCGCCACGCTGGACGCCCGCCTCGTCGCGCTGAACCGCGAGACCGGCAAGGTGGTGTGGAACAAGAAGCTGGCGGAATACAAGGACGGCTATTCCAACACCGCCGCCCCGCTGATCGTCGACGGCAAGATCATCACCGGCAATTCCGGTGGCGAGTTCGGCGTGATCGGCATGGTCGAGGCCCGCGATGCCGAAACGGGCGAGCTGGTGTGGCAGCGCCCGACCATCGAAGGCAACATGGGCAAGCTGAACGGCAAGGATTCGACCGTCACCGGCAAGACCAACGCCAGCTGGCCCGGCGACATGTACAAGACCGGCGGCGGCGCCACCTGGCTGGGCGGCACCTACGATCCGGAGACCAAGACGCTGTTCTTCGGCACCGGCAACCCGGCGCCCTGGAACTCGCACCTGCGTCCCGGCGACAACCTCTATACCTCGTCCACGCTGGCCATCAATCCGGACAACGGCGAGATCAAGTGGCACTACCAGACCACGCCGCACGACGGCTGGGACTTCGACGGCGTGAACGAGTTCGTGTCCTTCGACCTGAAGAAGGACGGCAAGGTCATCAAGGCCGGCGGCAAGGCCGACCGCAACGGCTTCTTCTACGTCATCGACCGCACCAACGGTAAGCTGATCAACGCCTCGCCCTTCGTCACCAAGATCACCTGGGCCAAGGGCATCGACATCGAGACCGGCCGCCCGATCTACAACGACGACAACCGGCCCGGCGCGCCGGCCACCGGCGAGGAGCATGACGCCAAGGGCAAATCGGTCTTCGCGGCCCCGGCCTTCCTGGGTGCCAAGAACTGGATGCCGATGGCCTACAACCCGCAGACCGAGCTGTTCTATGTCCCGGCCAACGAGTGGGGCATGGACATCTGGAACGAGCCGATCACCTACAAGAAGGGTGCCGCCTATCTCGGCGCCGGCTTCACCATCAAGCCGCTGTATGACGATTACATCGGCGCGCTGCGCGCCGTCGATCCGAAGACCGGCAAGATCGTCTGGGAATACAAGAACCCGGCCCCGCTGTGGGGCGGCGTCCTGACCACGGCCGGCAATCTGGTCTTCACCGGCACGCCCGAAGGCTATCTGAAGGCCTTCGACGCCAAGTCCGGCAAGGAAGTCTGGAAGTTCCAGACCGGTTCCGGCGTGGTCGGCAGCCCGGTCACCTGGAAGATGGACGGCGAGCAGTATGTCGCCGTCGTCTCCGGCTGGGGCGGTGCGGTGCCGCTGTGGGGCGGTGATGTCGCCAAGCTGGTGAAGGACATCACGCAGGGCGGTTCGCTCTGGGTCTTCAAGCTGCCGAAGGCCTGACCGCAACAGCGGCCAAGCAGGATGGGGGCGGGCCGGAGAGATCCGGTCCGCCCATTCCTGTGCCTGCTCTTATTTGGCCGATTTGTTAGATTTTCAACGATGTCCTACCATAGTCCAATTATTCGCAGGTCCCACTGCTGATAACGTCTGCCTATGCGAAGCAAAAGCCGCAGGGCGGCTAGAAACAGAGGGAACGTCTTTCTCATGAATGCACGGATTATTCGACTTGCCGCCGCCGTTGGTCTGATCGGCGCCGTCGCTCTCCCCGGTCTGGTCTATGCCCATGGCGATGTCACCCCGCAGCCGGTCGACACCACGGGGCTGGAGAAGCTGGGCGAGACCTGGCGGGACAGCAATCCCTATCGCGGCAACGAGCGGGCCATCGAGATCGGCGCGTCGGCCTTCAACCAGAACTGCGCGCGCTGCCACGGCCTGGGTGCGGTGTCCGGCGGCATCGCTCCCGACCTGCGCTATCTGGAAAAGGGCGACGGCGGCGACGAGTGGTTCAAGGAGCGTGTCACCAACGGCTCGATCCGCAACGGCGTGACCTATATGCCGAAGTTCGGCGAGGCGCTGGGCCAGGAGGCTCTGTGGTCGATCCGCTCCTGGTTGGAAACCGTGCACGAGGAATGACCCCTGCCGGATCATCGGCTCTTCCCTTCCACGCTTCACATCCAAGGTGGTCATCCATGATTCGCAGAACCGCATCCCTGGTCGCCGTCGCGGCCGCCCTGCTGACCGCTCCCGCCTTCGCGGCCGATCACGCCACGCCGGAACAGGCGAAGTCGCTGGTCGCCGACGCCGTCGCCTACCTGAAGGCCAAGGGGCCGGATGAGGCGACCAAGGCCTTCCAGGACCCCAAGGGCAGCTTCCGCCGCGGTGAGCTGTATGTCTTTGTCTTCGACACCGACGGCCGTTACGTGGCCTCCGGCGCCAACCCGAAGCTGGCCGGGACCGACGCCGCCAATCTCAAGGACGCCGAAGGCAAGCCCATCGTCCAGGCGATGATCTCGGAAACCAAGGAAAAGCCGAACGCCGTCATCGACTATGTCTGGCTGAACCGCCAGACCAACAAGGTCGAGCACAAGCATTCCTACATCACCCGCGACGGCGGTTACATCGTCGGGGCGGGTACCTATGACCAGTGAGCACCCGTCAGTGAGCGCATGACGCGCCGTCTCCGGTCGATGCCCTGAGACCTGTTGTTCTGAAACTTGGCCGCCCGGTTTTCCCACGAATCGCTGTTTCGTGGGAAAACCGGGCGGAACTGTTTTGGGGATCCGGCGGGGCGTCGCCTCAGAACAGCCCCTGCGCCTCGCGCGCGTGGTCCAGCAGCTTTTCCACCGACCGCGCGCGGTCAGCCGTCTCGGCAAAGCGCGTCCGCGCGGCCTCTGCCGCCTGTGCCCGTGCGACCTGATCCTGCCCGAGCGCCACGGCGCGTTCCAGGAAGGCCGTCTCGTCGGCGACGGTCATGGCCGGCCCGACCACGCCGGCGACGTCGCCCTGGGCATAGGTCACCACCGGCAGGCCGTCCGCCAATGCGAATGCGGCGCTGCCGCCGCCGCCCTGGCGCGGCGGGTTGAGGTAGACCGTCGCCACGCCGTACAACCCGCGAATACCTTCGACATGGCCCAGCGCCCGCATCCGCGCCGCGTTGCGGGCGGCGGCGATCCGGCCGGGCAAATCCGACACCGCACCGGCGAAGGCGACCTGCCCATCCGGCACGCGGTCGAGAAGGCGGTCGAGCGTCTCCAGGAATTCCGGCCCGACCTCCTGGTCCAGGCGGTTGCCGACCACGACGTAAAGCGGCCCGTCTGCGGGCAGGCCGAACTCTGCGCGGCTGCGTGCGGGACCGGAGGCGGGCAGCGTCCAGCCGAAGGAGAAGGGACGGAAGCGTGCCCGCGCCTCCTCCGGCCAGCCGGCGGCATCGTCCTCCGGCGCGTAACCCAGCAGAAGGGTGGCGAGCGAGGGCGACAGGCCGCTGGAGGTCGGCAGGAAGACCACCGGGCGGGTGCCCGCGAACAGGTCGGCCACGGTGTTGGACCCGCCGAAGGCGACGATCACGTCGGGGTCGAACTGCTCCACCGCGTCGACGATGGCGGTCAGCTTCTCCTCGTCGAAGCGCGGCTGCGGGAAGGACAGCATGCGGACGTTCGCGCCCTGGGCGGAGATGGTCTGCTCGCCGTCATAATCCTCGGTGACGTTGTAGCTGTATTCGGGAACGAAGCCGTTCTCCCCCTCCACCGCCATGGCGTTGGGGTTGACGATCAGCACCTGGCAGCCATGGTCGTCCTGCAGCCGGCGGGCGTAATCGAAGGCATCGGCCGTGGGCTGGTGGCCTTCGCCCAGCATCTGGTTGGTGATCAGCGCCACCCGCTTCACCGCCGTGCGCGGAGATGTCCGGCGCAGGCGGGCGTCGAGGCCGTAGCGGCGCGCGGTTTCCTCTACCAGAAGCCGGTAGAAACGGCGGAACTCGCCATTTGTGAAGGAGCCGACGTCGCCCTTGCGCGCATCGCCCTGGAACAGCCGCAAAGCGATGCCCCAATAGGCGTAATGCATGGAGGGCACGGAGAAGCGCAGCGGATCTTCCAGCGCCGTGTTCACCAGATTGCGGTAATAGGCGATGTCGCCGCTGAGCAGGAACAGCAGGGACTGGCGCCGCATCACGTCGCCCATCGTATAGCGGGCGTCGACCTCCGCCGCGGCGGCGGCGCGGATGTCGTCGTCATAGCGGCGGATCAGATTCGCAAGCGCGCCGACGTTGCCCCAGCCCTCGCCTTGGTTGGTCAGCAGGGTCAGGGCGCGGGCGAAGCTGAGCGCCGCCTCGCGCTGTCGGCCGGAGGCGTGCAGGGCGTGACCCAGATTGGCGTGGAACAGGGGAGAGCTGTCGTCGCCGGCCACCGCCTGGGCGATCCGGTCGACCGCCTCCTCCGCCCGGCCGGATTGCAGCGCGATGACCCCAAGCAGATGGAGGGCGTCCGGATGGCCGGGCGAAGCGTCCAGCACGTCGCGATACAGCCGCTCGGCTTCCGCGGTGCGGCCGGCGCGGTGGTGTTCCGTCGCGACGGCCAACGTCTGCTCGATCTGGTCCATGATGCACGTCCTCGCTGTCGGGGCGGCCCCCATCCCCCGGAGACCGTCGTCCCATGCTGTTTACTCTGTTTTAGGGGACACGCGATCAACTTTCCGCATGCGTAGACCTACGACCATTCGGGGAGGCTGCGACCGCGGCGTCATCTCCCGACCGACAACAGCCATTGCGGGCATCCTGGCACGGTGTCTTTTCTGGGGCCTGCTCGCCATCGCGGGCGCCATATCGGGCGCCATGGGGGCCGGTGCGTCCCCGGCGATGGAGGGGACGGTCGAGGACGCCTCCGGCGGCCCGTCGATCGCGATCAGCCTTGCCGACCGCCGGCTGTACCTGACCGGTTCCGATGGCGAAGTCCGCAGCTTTCCGGTCGCCATCGGCCGTCCCGGCGTGCCGATCCCGGTCGGTGAAAGCACCATCCTGCGCAAGCGCCGCGATCCGACTTGGCGGCCGACCGCGCACCAGCGGCGCGACAGGCCGTCGCTGCCGCGGGCGGTGCCGCCGGGGCCGAACAACCCGCTGGGCAAGTTCGCGCTCGACCTCGGCTGGCCCGCCATCGCCATCCACGGCACAAACGAGCCGGACTCGGTGGGCAGACGGGCCAGCGGCGGCTGTTTCCGCATGCTGCCCGCGGACATAGAAGCGGTCTTCGCGGCGACGGAAGTCGGCACGCCGGTGCGCGTGGTGCGGGACTCGCTGGGCGGGAGCGTGCCGGAGCGGCCGGCACCCCCGTCGGCGAGGACGCTGCCGGCCGCGGTCAAGCCGGTGCCACCGGCCGCGGCGCGCCCGCAGCCGGTGGCCGTCGTGCCCGCTTCCACCATGCCCGCTGTGCCGGCGCCGGAGCCGCCACCCGCGCCGGTTGCCGATCCGCGCTGCGCTACGGTGACGGCGCCATTGCGGCGCATGATCTGCGACGTCCCCGCACTCGCCCTGCTCGACGGCCGCGCCCGCGGTGCGCAGGAGCGGTTCCTGGCCGGCATCGCCGATCCGGCGGCCCGCGCCACGGCGTCCTACGACCTGATCCAGGACGAGCGCCGTTTCCACGAGCGGGTTGCCGCGCTGTGCTGGATCCGCGCCGGGACCGAGGGCGACCCGGCGGTGGCCGCGGCGGCGCGGTCCTGCCTGACCACGGCTCTCGACCGCCGGCTGGCCGACGTGGCGGAACGGATCGCCGGCCTGCGGCGCGGGATGCGGCTGGCCGGACAGCCGTAGCGGGAAAGGACAATTAGCAGCCGTCCGTAGTCATTCTGGCTTGCCTGCACCCCCGCGGACTGCTACCCCGCAGAACCCAACCGTTCGGACAATCCGCCGCCCATGCCGATCGACTATTATTTGAACATCGCGGCCTCCGGCCTGCTGACCGGCCTGGTCTATGGGCTGGCGGCGCTCGGCCTGTCGGTCATCTTCGGCGTGGTGCGCGTCGTCAACTTCGCCCATGGCGAGATGATGGTGGCGGGCATGTACGGCGCCGTGCTGCTGGGCGGCTGGCTCGGGCTGGACCCGCTGCTTTCGGCGCCGATCATGGCGGCGCTGCTGTTCGTCTGCGGCTGGCTGCTGCAGCGCGGGCTGGTGAACAAATTCGTCGAGCGGCCGGAGCACATGCAGTTCATCCTGCTGCTGGGCGTCGCCACCATCCTGGTCAATGCCATGCTGATGCTTTTCGGCCCCGACGCCCGCAATGTCCAGGTGCCCTACAGCTTCGACACGGTGGAGATCGGGTCGATGCTGCTGGACGCCGTGCGGCTGCGCGCCGGGGCGGCGGCCATCGTGGTGGCGGCGGCGCTGTTCGCCTTCTTCCGCTTCAGCCGGACCGGCAAGGCGATCCGCGCCTGCGCCGACAACCCGCTGGGCGCCCGTGTGGTCGGGCTGAACATCGACGGCCTCTATGCGCTGACCTTCGGCATCGGCGCCGCCGTGGTCGGGGTGGCGGGCGCGCTGATGACCCTGCTGGTCGATGCCCGGCCGCAGCTGGCGCCGGAATACACGCTGCTCAGCTTCATCATCGTCATCGTCGGCGGGCTGGGCAGCCTGCCGGGTGCGCTGCTGGGCGGCGTGCTGATCGGCATGTCGGAGGCGCTGGCCGGCTTCCTGCTGACGCCGTCCCTGAAATCCCTGTTCAGCTACGGGGTGCTGATCGTGGTGCTGCTGCTGCGCCCGCAAGGGCTGTTGGGGAAACGGTCATGAGCGGCTTTTCCAGGGTTACCGGGCGCGGGTTGGTCTTGCTGGTGCTGGCGGCGCTGGGGCTGGCTGTGGCGCCCTTCGTCGCCGACCGCTATCTGGTATCGGTGCTGACGACCGTGCTGTGGTTCGCCTATGTCGGGCAGGCCTGGAACGTGATGATGGGCTTTTCCGGCCTGCTGTCGCTGGGCCATGCGCTGTATGTCGGCCTCGGCGCCTATGTCAGCGCCGCGCTGTTCGTCCATTTCGGCGTGGGCCCGTGGGCCGGCATGGTGCTGGCGATGCTGGTGGCGGCGGTGGCCGGCTGCATCATCGGCTTCCTGGGCTTCCGGTTCGGGGTGAAGGGCGTGCATTTCGCCCTGCTGACCATCGCCTTCGCCGAGGTGGCGCGCATCGGCTTCGACCACATCACCTGGGTCGGCGGCTCCGGCGGGTTCTTCCTGCCGGTGGAGGCGGGGGCGAGCGACCCGCTGAACCTGCGCGGCTCCCCCATACTGTTCTATTACGTGGCGCTGGCGCTGGTCGTCGGCGCGCTGCTGCTTTCTAGGGTGCTGCTACACAGCCGGCTGGGCTACCAGTGGCTGGCGGTGCGCGAGGAGCCGGACGCGGCGGAGGCGTCGGGCGTCGACCTGTTCCGCGCCCGCATGACCGCGGTGGCGGTATCGTCCGCCCTGACGGCGCTGGGCGGGGTGTTCCAGGCCTTCTATTTCAACAACCTGTTCCCGGAGCAGGTGTTCTCCATGGGCCGCTCCATCGAGATCATCCTGCCGGCCATCGTCGGCGGCATCGGCACGCTGGTCGGCCCGATCCTGGGCGCCTTCATCCTGACCCCGCTGGGCGAGGCGCTGACCTTCCTGATCGAGGCCGGCGGGCTGGATTTGCCCGGCCTGAAGCAACTGTTCTATGGCGCTGCGCTGGTGGCGATCGTGGTGTTCCGGCCGGAGGGCGTCTGGCCCTGGCTGGCCCGCCGCCTGCGTCTTGTCCGCCAGCCGGGGGAGGGTGACTGAGATGACCGCTTTGCTAGAGGTCGAGGGACTGTCGAAGCGCTTCCGCGGGCTGAAGGCGGTGTCGGAGGTCAGCTTCACCGTGCCGGAGGAGCGCATCCTCGCCCTGATCGGCCCGAACGGCGCCGGCAAGACCACCACCTTCAACCTGATCGCCGGCGTCTTCCCGCCCGACGAGGGCCGCGTCACGCTGAAGGGCCGCAATCTGACGGGGCTGAAGCCCAATCAGGTCTGCGCCGCCGGGATCGGCCGCACCTTCCAGATCGTCAAGCCGTTCGGCCAGCTGACGGTGGAGGAGAATGTCGTGGTCGGCGCGCTGGCCCGCGAACGGTCGGTGGAGACGGCGCGCATCCAGGCCCGCGCGGTGCTGGAGCGGCTGGAACTGGCCGATCAGGCCAACCGCCCGGCCCGCAGCCTGACCTTGCCCGACCGCAAGCGGCTGGAGGTCGCCCGCGCGCTGGCCACCCGTCCGACCCTGCTTCTGCTGGACGAGGTGCTGGCGGGACTGCGTCCCACCGAAGTCGACCGGATGGTAGAGGTCTTGCGCGACCTGAACCGGCGCGAAGGGCTGACCATCCTGATGATCGAGCATGTCATGCGCGCGGTGATGGCGCTGTCCGACCGCGTCGTGGTGCTGGACCATGGCGAGAAGATCGCCGACGGCGTCCCCGCGGAGGTCGTCGCCGACCCCCGCGTGGTCGAATCCTACCTGGGCGCCGAAGCGCTGGATTGAACCGGCCCCTCAGTTGCTGAGGTTCGCCGGGTCCTCGCGGAAGGTGACGGAGGCGACCTCGGCGGTCAGGGCGTGGCCGGGATAGGTGAAGCGGCGCAGCCACTGGGTGTCGCCGGACGCGCTCCAGAAACGAAGCATCAGCCGGCCCGGCATGCGCGGCAGTTGCTCCGGCCGGCCGGACACCTGATGAACCGGCTTGCCGTCGACGATCCAGACGATGCCGTCGGGCTTCCAGTCGAAGCCGTAGCTGTGGAAGCCCTCCGCGGCGTCGAACCCCAGATCGACCACCTCGTTGCGGTGCCCGACGCCGTTGACGACGTAGCTGATCTCCAGCTTGGTGGTGTCCTTGCCGGCGATGCCCAGCGTGATCTCGTCCCAGGGATCGCCGTAGGGCGGGCCGGTGTAGTGGGAGACCGAGGTCATCACCCCGTCGGCCTTCACCGCCTTCAGCGACACCGTGTAGGCGCCGTAGCCGTAGAAGCGATGCGTCGAATATTCGCCGCAGGAATAGCGGTCGTAGCCGGTGATGCGGTCGTCCACCGTCAGGGCGAGGTGGCCCTTCCTGGAGGTGACGTTGGCGCGGCTCCAGGTGCAGTTCATGTGCCCGCCCGCCTTCCAGCCGTTCGACCGCTGCCAGCGCGAGGGATCGAAGGAGCCCGACGTCTCGCTGAAACTGCCGCCGATGTGGCTGAACAGCGAGTCCGCCAGCGCCGGCCCGGCGCCGGAGAGGGAGCCGGCCAGCAGGGCCGCGAGGCCCGCGCCGATCAGGGTGGTCCTCCGCCCGCCGCGTCCTTTGGCGATTCTCCGCATGGCCGTTCCTCCCGCTGCTGCCTGGGCCGACCTGAAATTTCGGTCTGCCTGCACCCCGATATCGCAAGCGCGGGGCAGGGCGGCAACCGCGCGGGCGGGGTGCACCCTCCCGCCAGCCGGCGTACCTCAGGGGACAAGCATCGGATCGTCAGACGTCGGTGACGCCGCTTTTGGGGATGCGCACGTCGCGGTGGACCGACATGCTCAGCAGCAGGCCGACGCCGATCATCAGCGTCATCATCGCCGAGCCGCCATAGGACACCAGCGGCAGCGGGATGCCGACGACCGGGATCAGCCCCATCACCATCGCCACATTGACGAAGACGTAGAGGAAGAACTGCGCCGTCATGCCGACGGCGACCAGCCGGCCGAACTGGCTGCGGCTGTTCAGCGCGATCACCCAGCCATAGATGAACAGCAGAACATAGAGCGCCAGCAGCGTGGCGGCGCCGACCATGCCGAACTCTTCGGCCAGGACGACGAAGATGAAGTCGGTGTGCTTTTCCGGCAGGAACATCAGCTGGCTTTGCGAGCCGGACATGAATCCCTTGCCGAACAGCCCGCCGGAACCGAGCGCGATCTTCGACTGCAGGATGTTGTAGCCGGCGCCGAGCGGATCGGTCTCCGGATCGAGGAAGGTGTAGACGCGCTGCTTCTGGTAATCGTGCAGGAACTCCCAGGCGACCGGGATGGCGCCGAGGCCGCCGCCGATCACCAGCAGGAACTTCCACACCCGGACGCCGGCGGCGAAGAAGATGGCGCCGCTGCCCATGATGAGCAGCAGCGAGGTGCCGAGGTTCGGCTGCATCAGCACGAAGGCAACCGGCGTGAAGACCAGAAGCAGGGGCGGGATCAGCAGAAGCGGCCGGCCGATCTGGTCCAGCGTCACCCCATGGAAATAGCGGGCGAGCGCCAGCGTCAGCGCCGGCTTCATCAGCTCCGACGGTTGCAGCTGGAAGAATCCGAGGTCGATCCAGCGCTGCGCGCCCATGCCGATGCGGCCCATCAGCTCCACCGCGATCAGCAGGCAGAGCACGACGAAGAAGATGACGTAGGCCGATTTCATCAGGTGGCGGATGTCGATCAGCGCGATGCCCAGCATCAGGATCAGGCCGGGAATGGCGCGGACCAGCTGCGGCTGGGCCCAGGGCTTCCAGTGGCCGCCGGCCGCGGAATAGAGCAGCCCGACGCCGACCCCGGTGATCGTGCAGATCAGCAGGACCAGCCCCCAGTTGATGAGCCTGATTTTTGTGCCGAGCGTCAGCTGCGACCGCTGCGGCTCCAGGCCGCCGGAGCCGAGATTTGAAAGAACCACGACCTTACGCCGATGTTGCCGGAAGGGACGGAGCCGGATCGGACCCGGCGGACCGGCCCCCGAAAGATCGGGCGGGGCAAACCGTCCGGAGGGGGACCGGCGCGGATAATGCGGCAAGCGGTCCCGCGGGTAAAGGCGGCCGTGCGCCGGCCGTTTTTTCTAACCGGCTCCGCTTGCCGGATCAGCTGGCGTCAGGCTGGCACGGGCACCGGATGCGCCGCTTCGGGGAAGAAGCGCACCTGATTGCGCCCGGCGTGCTTGGCGTCGTAGAGGGCGGTGTCCGATTGGGCCATCAGATCGGAAAACTCGCTGTGCTCCCTGGTCAGGCTGACGCCGCCGATGCTGCAGGTCACCGTCACTCCGGCTTCCGCGCCGAGTTGGGCCAACTGCCGTTCGATCGCGCCGCGCAACCGCTCGGCCAACATCCGGCCGGCCTCCGCCCCGGTTTCGGGCAGCAGGATGGCGAATTCCTCCCCGCCGATCCTGCCCAGGGCATCCTCGTGCCGAATCTGCCCGGTGCAGCAGTCGGCCACCGCCTGGATCACCCGGTCGCCGAAGGGATGGCCGGCGTGGTCGTTGATCGATTTGAAGCGGTCGATGTCGAGCACCAGCACGGTCAGATCGCGCCCATATCGACGGGCCCGGCGGAATTCGACCTCGCCCATTTCGAACAGGCGGCGGCGGTTCAGGGCGCCGGTCAGCCCGTCGGTATGGGCGAGCTTGGCCAGTTCGCGGTTGAACTCGTCGCTGGCCATCAGGACATAATTGATCGCCCCGGTCACGGTCGCCAGCATCGTCAACAGGAAGGTGACGCGCTCCACCCCGTCGTCGAGCATGGTACCGGCCGGAGCCTCGTCCTGCATCATGCCGGCGGCCATGCGGAGCAGATAGACCATGGTGATGGCCACGCATATCACGCCGGTGACGTAATGGGGGACTCCGCGCCCCTCGTAGCGGACAAGCACCTCGTAAGCGATGGCCAGCAGCACCGCGGAGGTTGCCGCGCTCGTCAGGATCCGGACCGATGCGATGCCGCCGCCGGCAAGCAGAAGCAGCAGGCAGAGCGATGCCACCACCAATCCGACGACCGCGGGCAGATAGGGCCGGGCCGGACGGCTCTGCAAATGGCGGACGCTGGTGTAGTTCATCGTTAATCCCGCCAGCCCAATCCCATTGGCGAGCGGAATCAGCAGTTCCGGCGCCTGACCGTCGCGCAGCCCGGCAATGAGGAAGGCCGCCCCCAGCAGGAATTTTCCGTAGGAGTAGGACCGAAGGGAATTGCGTATGTGACGGGGATAGCGGCCGGAGGCCACGACGATCGACAGGCCGACGGCAAAACCAATGACGGTGATGACCTGCGCGATGAAGGTGGTCTCATAATCCATCGGCGAATCCGTCACGCACCGTTACGCGGGTATGCCATGGGCAAGCTATAGGAAGCCTTTGCCGGTGACAAGCCGAAGGGGCGAATTCTGCAGATGGTTTTCCGGTTAGTGCCTGTCGATTGCCGCTGGCGCCAACCGCGCTTCGTGAACGCTTGCCGTCAACCCTTGTCAGGGGCATAGCCCTTGGCGAACAGGACGACGGCGGCGTCGACGTAGCGTTCCAACTCGTCGTCGCTCGGCCGCTCGCTCAGGCACAGCAGCAGCTTCATGTGCATGTTGGCCTTCAGCAGCCCGAAGAACTGGTGGGTGGCGAGATCGCAGTCGGTGATCGCCAGTTCGCCCTTGCCCGCCATATGGGTCATGAACTGGCGGGCGCGCTGGAAGGTCTCGGCCGGGCCGCTTTCATAGAAGGCCTGTGCGAGCTGGGGCTGGCGCAGCACCTCGCCCAGCACCATCCGGTAGACCCCCAGCGCCTTCGGCGAAGCGATGAAGCGGACGAAGGTGCGGCCGATCAGGCGCAGACCGTCAGCCGCCGGCAGGTCCATCGCCTCGTCCCAGACGCTGCTCATGACGGAGTTCGCGCATTCGCAGGCGACCATCGCCCGGAACAGCTCCTCTTTGCTGCCGAAATGCGCGTACAGGGTCGCCTTGGACACGTTCGCCTTCTTGGCGACAGCATCCATGCTGACGGCGCTGTAGCCATGTTCCAGGAACAGGGCGCCTGCGGCCTCCATGATCTGGGCCGGCTTCGATCCCGCTTCGGGAGTGGGGGCAACCAAGGTGGTCATGCGCGCCTCGCCGGAGTCCATGCTGCCTGAGTCCATAGTCCTGGCCCCTACCGCGTTCCGCATCGCCCGACAAGCCCCCCTGACACCAGTTGCCAAAAACTGAACCGTTCAGTTCGGTCTTGACAACAGATAGGCCGTCCGCCATCTTCCGGCAAGACTAAACTGAACGGTTCAGTTTCTTTCCCGTGACGGCGCCGGCAAGAGCGCATCGGCGGGGATAGGGATCGAACCGCGGTGGATTGGGGATAGAGACGATGGCGAATGGCGTACGGAAGATCGTGCTGTCGGGCGTTGCGCTGGCTGTGCTGGCAGGTGGCGCCGTCGCCGGCGAACATTGGTGGACCACGGGCCGGTTCCTCGAGTCGACCGACAATGCCTATGTGCAGAGCGACATCACCGTCGTCAGCCCGAAGATTTCCGCCTATGTCCGCGACGTAAAGGTCGCGGAAAACCAGCTGGTGCGGACGGGCGACGTGCTGGCGGTGCTGGACGACCAGGATTTCCGCGCCAAGGTGGCGGAGGCCGAAGCCGCCGTCACCGCGCAGAAGGCGGCGCTCGGCACGCTGGACAGCAAGCTGGAGCTTCAGCGCACGGTGATCGATCAGGCCGCCGCCTCCCTGGCGAGCGCCGAGGCCGAACAGCGCCGCGCCCAGCAGGAGTTCGAGCGCAGCCGGTCGCTGGCCAGCGACAGCTGGACCAGCCGGCAGAAGCTGGAGACCGCCGACGCCGACCTGCGCAAGGCGGTGGCCCAGGTGGCGAAGGCGCGGGCGGCGCTGGCGTCGGAGAACGAGCAGGTCAACGTCCTGCACGCCACCCGGACCGAGACGGAGGCCCATCTGGCCCAGGCCCAGGCGACTCTCCAGACCGCGCGCAACGACCTGGACAACACCGTGATACGCGCGCCGGTCGATGGCGTGATCGGCAACCGCGGCGTCCAGGTCGGCCAATATGCCCGGCCGGGCGTGCAGCTGCTGTCGCTGGTGCCGCTGCCCGACGTCTATGTGGTCGCCAACTTCAAGGAGACCCAGCTGGCGCACATGCGCCCCGGGCAGCATGTCAGCATCTCCATCGACGCCTTCCCCGACCGCGTTCTGGAAGGCACGGTGCAGAGCTTCGCGCCGGCATCGGGGTCCAAGTTCTCGCTGCTGCCGCCGGAAAACGCGACCGGCAACTTCACCAAGATCGTGCAGCGGGTGCCGGTGCGGATCGCCTTGCCGCGTGACAACGCGCTGGCCGGCCTGCTGCGTCCCGGCCTGTCGGTGGTGGCGGAGGTCGACACCCGCGGCGCCGATGCCCAGCCGCATGTGGCGAGCGGCGGCGTGTTCGGCGCGCTGACCGACAAGCAGGCGGTGGCCGCCAAGTAGGCGGTCACGCTCCGGCGGGGGCGTCGCCCCTTCTCCCCCCTTCGGGGGCGGCGTTCCCGCCATCGATCCGAGTGACATTCAGGCCGGAGCCGCGCCTCCTCACCAGGGGGCGGCAGTCGTTCGGCCGCGACGGAAGGCAGCGGTTCCATGGCGACACCGGCCCAGGGCATGCGCCCGCTCACCCCCCGCGACATCGCCGGCTTCTTCGCGATGGTCGTCGGCATGTTCATGGCGATCCTCGACATCCAGATCGTCTCCAGCTCGCTGTCGGAAATCCAGGCGGGGCTGGCGGCCAGCGCCGACGAGATTTCCTGGGTGCAGACCTCCTACCTGATCGCGGAGGTCGTGATGATCCCGCTGTCGGGCATCCTGTCGCGCATCCTGTCGACCCGCGTGCTGTTCACCGTGGCCGCCGCCGGCTTCACCCTGACCAGCGTCGCCTGCGCCTTCGCCGGCGGCATCGAATCGATGATCGTCTGGCGCGCGCTGCAGGGCTTCATCGGCGGCGCGATGATCCCGACGGTGTTCGCCACCAGCTTCATGATCTTTCCGCCGGAGAAGCGGGCGGGCGTTTCGGTGATGATGGGGCTGGTCGCCACCATGGCGCCGACCATCGGCCCGACGCTGGGCGGCTATTTGACCCAGCACATGTCCTGGCACTGGCTGTTCCTGGCCAATGTCATCCCCGGCATCCTGGTGACCTCGCTGGTCTGGTTCCTGGTCGACGTCGACCGGCCGAATCCGGAGCTGCGCAAGGGCTTCGATTTCGTTGGGCTGGCGCTGATGGCCGCCTTCCTGGGCTGCCTGGAATATGTGGTGGAGGAGGGGCCGCGGAACGACTGGTTCGATGACGAGGCGATATTCGGGCTGGCCGTGGTGGCGGCCTTTTCCGCCGTCGGATTCTTTTGGCGGGTGCTGTCCTACCGCAATCCGATCGTGGAATTGCGCGCCTTCGCCGACCGCAACTTCGCCATCGGATCGCTTTACAGCTTCATCCTCGGCATCGGCCTCTACGGGTCGGTCTATCTGCAGCCGCTGTTCCTGGCCCGCGTGCGCGGCTTCAACAGCCTGCAGATCGGCGAGATCATGTTCGTGACCGGCGCCTTCCAGTTCATGTCGGCCCCCATCGCCGGCGCCCTGTCGAAGCGGATGGACCTGCGCGCCATGCTGGCGCTCGGGCTGATCCTGTTCGGCACCGGTGTCTGGCTGAACAGCCATTTCACCGCCGAGACGGGCTTCTGGGAGCTGTTCCTGCCGCAGGCGGTGCGCGGCATGTCGCTGATGCTGTGCTTCATCCCGATCAACAGCGTGGCGCTCGGCACCCTGCCGCCGGACAAGCTGAAGAACGCGTCCGGCCTCTACAACCTGATGCGCAACCTGGGCGGCGCCATCGGCCTTGCCGCGATCAACACGGTGCTGACCGACCGCAATGCGCTGCACCTGAACCGACTGGGCGACAATTTGAACCTCGCCCGGCCGGAGGTGCAGCAGATGGTCGACAACCTCAGCCAGCGCTTCGACGGGCTGGTGGCCGACCCCACCGCCGCCGCGATGGCCCGGCTGGTCGGGCTGGTCCAGCGCGAGGCGCTGATCCTGACCTTCAACGACGCCATGCTGCTGATGTCGGCGGTGTTCTTCGGTGCGCTGCTGTTCATGCCGCTGGTGCGCCGGCCGGGCGCGCCGGTGAAGGCGGATCACTAAGCGGGATAGGTTGCCGCCCGTGGGTTGTGCTATAGCTTGACCGATCGTCCGAACGCATGTCCGAACCCTGCCGAGTCCCATGAGCAAGCGCCAATACACCCGAGCCGAGGTCAAGGAACTTCTGGGCGCGCTGGAGCGCCAGTGCCGTGAAGCATCGAAGCTGGCCCAACTGGCCGAGCACGAGGCCAGCAAGCACAGCTTCGGCGCCTACCGCGATTTCCGCGACAAGGTGGGCGAGTTCCAGGCACTGGTCATCCTGATCGAGCAGCGCCTGCGCAATCTGGTCGATGCCCGCTCCGACGACCTGCGCGACCAGTTCGAGAAGCTGGACATGGTGATGCTGGCGCTTCTGGTGCGCGCCAGCATGCGTTTCTTCTTCGTGCTGTCGGCGAATCCGATCCTGCCGATGGGCGCCCGCGAGATTTTCGTGGCCGAGCTGCGCAGCCTGCACGACGCCGCGGAAAAGCTGAAGCGGCCCAACTATGCCGGCAAGCTCGGGCCGGACCTGGACCGCGATCTGGAAACCGCCTCGCTGATCCTGGAAGAGATCATCGACAAGGCGCCGAGCCTGCTGAACTTCCGCGGCGCGCCGGTGAGTGGGGAGTAGGCGGCTCTGCAGCTGCCATCACCCCCCACTGATCTCGTCCGCCGATAGCAGACCCGGTTCGCCCGTCGCGAAGTTGGAGTGCGGAAAGGTTCACGACCCGGCAGGAGCACCATTGGGTCGGATCGTGTAAAATCCGAGTCGATTTGAAGCGTGAATCCGATCGTCAAATATGAGGTTAGGGCCAACGTCCCGTCTTCTTGCATTCCTGGGCGTCGTTTGCCGCTCGGATACGGCAAAAGCTTCCAGAACTGCCCGTATCGCACAAGCGCGTCGCCTCGTGATACATACGCGTGCAATAGTTGTCTTGTGTTGGCGGCGGAGAGACTTTCTTCTCACCACCTAGAAACGCTTGCACATTGGCGTCAGAGGTAAGTTGAGCGGCTGTTTCTCCCTTGTTGTTTCGCGCGCGTTGATCCGCACCACGTCCGACCAGATATTCCACGCTTCCCAGACTGCCTTTCCAGGCAGCGACCATCAGCAGCGTCCATCCATCGCTGTTGCGGGCGTTTACATCCAACCCCGTGTCGAGAAGTCGCGCCAACTCATCCTGTTGATTATACTCGATGGCCCAGCGAGCTTCCGTCCAGGCCTTCGCAGGATCAAAGGTCGGCAATCCGCCGCCACCGCGGGCAGCCATTGCGTCGGTCAGCATCCGCTTGATCTGAGCGGAACCGGCAACGTCAAATGCTGTCTTGCCGTAGTTGGTCTTGATCGTGGGGTCGGCTCCACGGTTGAGCAGCAGGCTTACGAAAGCGGGCTTCCCCTGGTCGGATGCGATGTGCAGCAGGGTCCAGCCGTCACCGTTCCGGGTATTGATGTCAACGCCTTGCTCGAGGAGAGCGATCAGTTTCTGGTCATTCTGTTGCCACATCGCAGAGTTGAGTGCGCCATAAAGATCGTTCCAGTCATCTGCATAAACAGGCGCACTGTTGAACATGATCGCCGACAGTACGGCTAATGTCAGGAACCTCATCATCTCTCCTTGATGCGGAAAATATACAGGTCATAACGTGATTTTACTTGGAGCGCTCATTGTCAGCTGCAGCAAGAGCGATTATAAGTTCAGGGTTCCTCACTCTTCGCCCTCCGAGAGTCCGGTATGTCCCGTCGGGTTGGCGATAATAACGTTTCCCTTCAAGAATAACGGGGGGTGGAAGCGCTCTCCAACCGCGCCATGCACCATAAGCCAGTCCCACAATCGTGATCAAACGCAATAGATCAATCATTTCCATCTGCAAATCCTTTGCTTAAACCCTGTGGCGCTTGTACGGGAAATTACATGTGCGTCATGGCAGCAGAATAGCTGAACGCAAACGGAAAATGACCTCCGATTAACCGGCTTGGTTATCTGGAGAGCATCAGGCGACAGGCTTTTTTCATGAAACAAGGAGTGCGGTTGATGACGGCGCCACTGGGTGGGCGCGATCGCAGTTTGCGATACAGTCAACTGCCCGTAGCGATCCAGCGGTGCCGCACACGGCGTCAAGCGCCGCGAATGCCTGATGCAAGGAAGGTCACGGGAGGCTTTCCGTTCAACGGCCGGCACGTTCCAGCCAGATTGCCAGTATTTTGACGATATCGTATGGGCCGCCGGCTTTGCACCGACGGCCCACCGATGTATGTGAACGTTATCTTCCGAAGCGGGTGAGCGGCGGGGTGGAGAAAATCAAATCTTGGCTTCTCTCCAAACAGCCACTCATTTCGCGAGAAACTGCGTGATCGTCTCCCCCGCCTTGGCGATGTTCGCGATACCGTCCAGATGCCCCAGGGTGGAGGTGATCGACTCGGTGTACTCCACCGTGTTGCCCTGCTTTTCCAGCCGGTCCTTCAGCGGGCGCATGTTGCGGTCGGGTGGGAAGACGAGGTCGTCGGCCGACGGGATCAGCAGCACCGGCGCCTTGATCTTCGCCAGGCCATCCTCCAGAGACGCCCCGTTGCCGGTGACGAAGGTCTGGTTGGCCTTTACCAGATAGAGGAAGTGGTTGGCGTCGCTGACCGCGGCACGGCCGGCGGCGGCCTTGTCCAGCCAGGCTTCGATGGCGTACTGGTTGCCCATCGCGGCCTTCGGATCCTTGCCGTCCTCCGCCCATTTGCGGCCGAAGGCGGCGTCGGCCCATTTCCAGTGCCGCGCCTGCAGGGTGACCAGCTTCAGCGCCTCGGTCAGGCCGGCCTTCGGCTCCGCCTTGCCGTAATAATCGCCGTTGTTCCAGTTGGGGTCGAGCTTGATCGGCGCGGCCCACAGGTTCAGCCAGCCGATCAGGAACGGATCGGTCTCCGGCCCGCCGATGGCGGCAATGACGCGCTTGACCATCTCCGGATGGTCGGCCCCCCATTCGAAAGCCTGGAGCGACCCCATCGAGCCGCCCATCACCGCCTGCAGCGTTTTGATGCCCAGGCTGTCGATCAGCGCCTTCTGGACATTGACGAAGTCCTGGATGGTGACGACCGGGAAGCTCATGCCATAGGGCTTGCCGGTATCCGGATTGATGCTGGCCGGGCCGGTGGTGACGACGTTGGGGTCCTTCGGCGACAGGTTCACCAGCGTGTCGGAGCTGATGATGAAGTATTTGTCGGTGTCCAGCGGCTTGCCGGGGCCGACGATGCTGTCCCAATAGCCGGGCGCGGCGTCGTCGGCCTTGTATTTCCCGGCGGCATGGCTGCTGCCGCTGAAGAAATGGGTGATGAGGATGACGTTGTCCTTGGCCTCGTTCAGCTTGCCGTAGCTTTCCCAGCCGATGCGGACGTTCTTGATCGTCCCGCCGCCGGTGGTGGTGTAGGACGGCATCTCGAAGACCTTCTTCTCGACGATGCCGTCCAACGCCAGCGCCGGCAGGGCGCCGAACAGACAGGCCGCCATGGCGAGGCCGCCGAGGCAGCCGGACCAGATGGAACCGCGGACAACCCCACGCATAAGCATCCCCCTCCAGAATTGTTCGCCTGACACTCTATTCCGGTGGCGCAGTCTACCCATAAGGTTGCGGCTGTCCAGCCGCCATCGGTGACGCTTACGGTTAGGGCAGTCGGACAGGCGGGTGGGGCGGTCGGCAGACCCGGTAGGACGGTCAGCGCAGCCGGACGGCGGTTCCGTTCACCGACACCATCAGCATGCCGTTTTCCTTCCCCAGCACCTCGTAATCGACATCGACGCCGACCACGGCATCGGCGCCCAGCGCGCGGGCCGACTCCTCCAGGTCGGCGAAGGCCGCCTCGCGTGCGTCGCGCAGCGCCGCCTGATAGCCGCCGGCCCGGCCGCCGACGATGTCGCGCACGGAAGAGAACAGGTCGCGGAACATGTTGACGCCCATGATTGCCTCGCCGGCGACGATGCCGAGATAGTGGGTGATCTGGCGGCCTTCGACGGACTCGGTGGTGGTGACGATCATGGTCGCATCTCCCAAGGTGGTTTCGCTGCCGCACAGATGGGGCCGTCATGGCAGAGTCCAAGGCGGCACTGCGAAATCGCAGGGCGCTCTAGTCCATCGCGCCTTCCCCCACCCCGTCCGTACCGTGTAGGACAAGGTGGGGCAGGCGAGGGGGGAAGTGATGGACGACACGCGGCGAGCCATCCTGCGCTGGATGACCGGCGTTATGGAGGCGAAGGGCTGGAGCGCCGGCGGCTGGGCGCGGCTGGCCGGCGTCACCGCCACCAACCTGACCCGCTTCCTGCGCAATCCGGTGATGGGCAGCGTGCCCAGCGCCGACACGCTGGCCCGGCTGGCCCGCGTCGCCGGGTCGGAGCCGCGATTCCTCGACGACCATGCCTATGCGCCGGTTTCCCGCGTACCGGTGTTGACGCTGGAACAGGCGCACATCTTCCTCGACCTCGGCCGCAGGGCGGGGGAGGCGTTCCTGGCCGGAGCGCTGAAGGACGGCGCCGCATCGGTCGCGATGGACGGCCGCACCTCCCGCCGGGCCTTCGCACTGCGAATCCTGTCCAAGAGCCTGGACGCCGCCGGCGTGCTGCCGCGGGACTGCGTGGTGCTGGAGCCGCTGGACGTGCTGACCCCGCAGACGGGGGACGTGGTGGTGACGGTGGGCGAGGGCACGATCTGCGGATACCGCTTCTTCCCGCCCCACCTGATGCCGGTTTCGACCGATCCCGACTGCCGCCCCACCGCCTTTGACAGCGCCCACGTGGCCGGAGTCGCCGTTCATGTGGTGCGAGCGCTTCGCATGTAAAAGGCTGCTGCGGCACGAGTCGCGGCGCGCGTTCCCATCCCCCGCGACTCGCAAAAACGGACGTCTCTACTCCGTCCGTTTTGTCTTGTGATGACTCTCGTCAGAAGACACCAAATATAGCGTGTTTTCAGGACTTTGGGCTGGTCTACGGCCAAGCCATAGGTTCACGTTTTGTTCTTGAACGCTGCGTGTTCGCATCCCATATTCAGGGTCCGGTAAGGCGGTCCGAAAAACATGCTGCGAAATCGCAGCGACGGTCGCGCTTCGGGGTTCGGGAAGTCGGGAAAAGCATGGCGATCACTCAGGCACAGCGGGACTTGCGGGCGGGGCGGATCGGGTCGTCGGACGCGACGCGCGTGATGGCCGGCGACTGGCTGTCGCTGTGGCGCGAAAAGACCGGCCGGGCTGAATCCGAGAATCTGGATCTCGTCGCCGCCGTGCAGATCGGCATCGCGACCGAGCATCTGCACCCGCGCTTCGTCACCCATGCCACCGGCCGCGATTGCGTGGAGGCGCCCGACACCTTTCGCCATGCCGAGCATGACTGGATGGTCGCCCACCCCGACTTCCTGACCAGCAGCGTGGCCGACGGGGCGCTCGACACCATCGTGGAGGCTAAGTTCAACAGCGGCTTCCAGACCGATGCCGACCTCGCCCGCCGCTATCACTGGCAAGTCCAGCATCAGCTGGCGGTGGTCGGACTGGACCGCGCGCTGCTGTCGATCCTGCGCCCGACCGGCCACAGCCTGATGACGGTGGATCGGCGTCCGGATGATGTCGAGCGGCTGATCGAGACGCTGGAGGCCTTCTGGTGGCACGTCGTCAACGATGTCGAGCCGGCGGACCCGCTGCCGATGGATGCCCCGTCCTATGAGAGCGGCCGGGTCTTCGACATGGGGCGGCACAACCGCTTCCGCGCGCTGGCCGACCGGCTGGTCGCCAACCGGGCGGCGGCGCTGGCGGTGAAGGAGGACGAGGCCGCCCTGAAGGCGCTGATGCCCGAGGACGCCCGGATTGCCTTCGTCGCAGTCGACCAGGCCGATGGCCGCTCCGGCGGCCTGTATCTCGCGCGTGACCGCGAAGGCCGGCTCAGCCTGCGCTACGGCGCACCGCCGCGCCGTGCCCTGGCTGACGCGCAAAACTGGAGCCCCTCCGCTGACCCGAACGCGGTGGAACTTAGCCTGGAAACAGTGCTGGCCGCCGGCTGGGGTGAGGGGAGAGCCGAAACGTTTGGACAAGAAGGACCCAAATCATGGGACGCATGAGCAAGACCGACCACGTCGTTGCCGATACCGATAACGCCGAAACCAGCGTAGCCGAGTCCAACGTGACGGAGACCACCCAGGCCGAGCCGAAGACCGGCGGCAGCCGCGGCTCCCACGGTTCCAAGGGGTCCGCCGGCGGCAGCCGGGCGGAGGAGCCCCAGCGCATCGACACCATGTTCCTGTGGAACCGGCTGAAGCGCACCGACCCGAAGGCGACCAAGCCCTTCACCCGCGCCGGCGGCTTCCGCGGCACGCAGATCGACCCGACCTGGCGCTTCCAGATGATGACGGAGGTGTTCGGTCCGATCGGCAAGGGCTGGGGTTACGAGCAAGTGGATTGGACCATCGCGGAACGGATGATCTTCATCTGCGCCCGCGTCTGGTACATCGACCCGGAGACCAAGGAGAAGTGCTTCACCGGCCCGCAGTGGGGCGGGACCGAGATGGTCCGCCGCCGCAATGGCATGGAGATGCCGGACGACGAGTGCTTCAAGATGTCGATGACCGACGCGGTCGGCAAATGCCTGCTGCAGTTGGGTCTGGCCGCCGACGTCTATATGGGCCAGTTCGACGACAGCAAGTACCGCGAGGAGTCGGAGGCCTTCTATGCCGCCAAGTCCAACCCGGACCTGCAACCCGCCGCCGTCGAGGCCTTCGAGGCGGAGGTGAAGCGTCGTCTGGGGGCCTGCCTGGACCTGGACGACCTGGAAGAGGTCTGGCGGTCCGGCGTCGGCACCCGGCTGCGAGAGATCGGCGCCGTGGACCGCGCCGCCCAGCACCGCATCACCGGCCTGTTCGCCCAGAAGAAGGCCGAGATTCTGAAGCGCGAGGAAGAGGACGGGCGGGAAGCCGCCTGACGGACGCCCCATGATCCAGACGACCACCCAGACGACTCACAGCACCGGCGACCGGTCGCCCAGCGGTCTTTTCCGCATGAGCGCCTGGGAAGGCGAGTTCGAGCGTGCCAACGCCCAACTCCCGCGCTGGTACTGGAACCGTGCTCAGCGCCGCCGCCATTACGCCCGTTGGGTGGAGGCGGAGGCGGAAACATTGGCGATGCGGCTGTCGGGACTGCTGCGGCCGGACACGCCGGCGGAAACCGGGAGCGCGGCCCGCGTCCTGGTCGATTCGTTGTCGCGTGACATCGACTGGGCTCGACGGTTGGAAGACTCGGAATCGGAAGACGGGAAGTTCGCCCACGCCGCCTGACCGCAGGCGGCATCAAGGGAAGGATATCATCTCATGACGATAGAAGAGGTCCAGGCGCGTCTGCGCGCCGCTCAAGCCCGCATCGGGCGTGAGGGCCGCTTCGCCCTCACCCTCAGCCTGGACGGGCGCGAGGAATGCTACATCACCCATTGGTTCCGCCCCGAGCCGCACGCCTTCGAGGACTGCCGCGCGGTCGGTTCCGGAACCCTCAGCGAATGCCTGGACGCGCTGGACCGCTTTGTGGCGGTGAACCGGGTGCGTGATGAGGCGCCGGTGCTGATGGCGGCCGAATGACATCCCCGTAACGGCCAAACCATCGGCCTGTGTCCCCTCGTCCCCCCCGCGGACGAGGGGACTTTTTTTGCCTGCCCCTCGTGGGCTGCCGAGGTTGTGCTATCCTTTTCGCCTTCACGCGGAAGGGGAGCGACTATGGATCCCGTACTTGCCTTCATCAGCATCGCCGGCGCCATCGCGGTCGGCGCCGCCAGTCCGGGACCGAGCTTCGTGCTGGTCGCCCGCACCTCCATCGCCGTATCCCGCCGGGCCGGTCTGGCAACCGCGCTCGGCATGGGGATCGGCGGCGTGTTCTTCGCGTCGCTGGCGCTGTTGGGGATGCATGCCCTGCTGTCGCAGGTCGGCTGGCTCTACGCGGTGCTGAAGCTGGTGGGCGGCGCCTATCTGTTCTACCTCGCGGTCCGCATCTGGCGCGGAGCCGCGGAGCCTCTCGTGGTGGCGGAGGACGGGCAGACGGCACCCGCCGGGCTGATGCGGCCGCTGCTGTTCGGGCTGCTGACGCAATTGAGCAACCCGAAGACGGCACTCGTCTATGGCAGCATCTTTGCCGCGCTGATGCCGGCCGAACCGCCGCTCTGGCTGTTCGTTTTCCTGCCGCCGGCAATCTTCCTGATCGAAGCGGGCTGGTATGCCGTTGTCGCCGCGGCATTTTCCGCCGGCCGGCCGCGCGCCGCATATCTCAGGTCCAAGCGATGGGTCGACCGGGTTGCCGCCGCCGCCATCGGCGGACTGGGCGTCCGCCTGATAGCGGACGCTCTGCCCCCTACCTGACCCTTACTTCTTCTTGCCCGACTGCGCCCTGGCGAACGCCTCGGCGAAGGCGTTGTTGACCGGCTCCGGCGCCTTGGCCGGCTTCGGTGCAGCCTTGGACGCGGGCGCCGTCGGACGGCGATCCTGCTGCTGCGGCTGACGCGCCGGCCCGCGGTCATCGCGGCGCTCCTCCCGGCGGGCCGGGCGCGGGGCTTCCTCGCCCATGCGCATGGTCAGGGCGATGCGCTTGCGGGGGATGTCCACCTCCAGCACCTTCACCTTCACCACGTCGCCGGCCTTCACCACCGTGTGAGGATCCTTCACGAAGCTGTTGGCAAGCTGGGAAATATGCACCAGCCCATCCTGGTGGACGCCGATGTCGACGAAGGCACCGAAGGCGGTGACGTTGGTGACGACGCCCTCCAGCATCATCCCCGGCTGAAGGTGCTTCAGCTCCTCCACGCCCTCCTTGAAGGTGGCGGTCTTGAACTCCGGACGAGGGTCGCGGCCGGGCTTCTCCAGCTCCTTGATGATGTCCTCGATGGTGGGCAGGCCGAAGCGCTCGTCGGTGAACTCCTCCGCATTCAGGCCACGCAGGAAGCGGGCGTCGCCGATCACGCTGCCGAGGTCGCGGCCGGTCGTCTTCACGATGCGCTGGACCACAGGATAGGCTTCCGGATGGACGGCGGAGCCGTCGAGCGGATTTTCGCCGTCGCGGATGCGCAGGAAGCCGGCGGCCTGCTCGAAGGTCTTCGGCCCCAGCCGCGCCACGTCGAGCAGCTGTTTGCGCGAGCGGAAGGCGCCGTTGCGGTCGCGATGCTCGACGATGTTGCGGGCGATGGTCTCGTTCAGGCCGGACACGCGGGTCAGCAGCGGGATCGACGCGGTGTTGAGGTCGACGCCGACCGCGTTCACGCAATCCTCGACCACGGCGTCCAGCGAGCGCGCCAGCTTGCCGCCGGCGACGTCGTGCTGGTACTGGCCGACGCCGATCGACTTCGGCTCGATCTTCACCAACTCGGCCAGCGGGTCCTGCAGACGGCGGGCGATGGAAACGGCGCCGCGCAGGCTAACGTCCAGGCCGGGGAATTCGTGCGCCGCGGTTTCCGAGGCGGAATAGACCGAGGCGCCGGCCTCGCTGACCACCAGCTTGGTCAGGGACAGGTCCGGATGACGCTTCATCAGGTCGGCGGCGAGCTTGTCGGTCTCGCGCGAGGCGGTGCCGTTGCCGATGGAGATCAGCTCCGCCTTGTGCCGCGCCGCCAGCGCCGCCAGCACGGCGATGGAGCCGTCCCAGTCGTTGCGCGGCGGGTGCGGATAGATGGTGGTCGTCTCCACCAGCTTGCCGGTGGAATCGACGACGGCGACCTTGACGCCGGTGCGGATGCCGGGATCGAGCCCGATGGTGGCGCGCTGGCCGGCTGGGGCTGCCAGCAGCAAATCGTGCAGGTTGCGGGCGAAAACGCGGATCGCCTCATCCTCCGCCCGCTCACGCAAGCTCCCCATCAGGTCGGTCTCGATATGCGGGCCGATCTTCAGCTTCCAGGTCCAGCGCACCACGTCGGACAGCCACTTGTCGGCCGGGCGGCCCTGGTCGCGGATGCCGGTGTGGACGGCGATGGTGCCCTCCGCCGGGTGGGGCTGGCCCTCGTCGACCGGCAGATCCAGGCGGATGTCGAGCACGCCCTGCGCCCGGCCGCGGAACAGCGCCAACGCCCGGTGCGACGGCAGTTTCGCCCAGTTCTCCGAGAAGTCGAAATAGTCGGAGAATTTGGCGCCTTCCGCCTTCTTCTCCTCGATCACCTTGGAAGTGACGACGCCCTTGTCCGCCATGGCGGTGCGCAGGCGGCCGACCAGCTCGGCCTCCTCGCCGAAGCGTTCCACCAGGATATGGCGGGCGCCGTCCAGCGCGGCCTTGACGTCGGCAACACCCTTGTCGGCGCTGACGAAGGCGGCGGCCTCGACGTCGGGCTGCTTCTTCGGATCGGCCAGCAGCGCGTCGGCCAGCGGCTCCAGCCCGGCTTCGCGGGCGATCTGAGCCTTGGTGCGGCGCTTCTGCTTGTAGGGGAGGTACAGGTCCTCGAGCCGAGTCTTGGTGTCGGCCTGTTTGATCTGGCGCTCCAGCTCGGGCGTCAGCTTGCCCTGCTCCTGGATGGTCGACAGGATGCTGGCGCGACGGTCCTCCAGCTCCCGCAGGTAGCCCAACCGCTCCTCCAGGGTGCGGAGCTGTGTGTCGTCCAGGCCGCCGGTCGCCTCCTTGCGGTAGCGGGCGATGAAGGGAACGGTCGACCCCTCGTCGAGCATGGCGATGGCGGAAGCGACCTGGGACTCGCGGACCGACAGTTCGTCGGCGATGCGCTGGCTGATGGACAGCATGAGGCAGGGATCCTGCGGACTTGTGACGAACAAAAGGGTGTCTGTCATAGCGCGTCGGGGCGGGGGGACGCCACCCCGGCCTTTCGGCAGAGGGACGGGCAGCCCAAGCGGAAGCGCAACCATTCGCGGCGGAATTTCGCAAAAAAGTGGTAGGGGTCCTTTTCTTTCCGCCATTCACCGGCCGTTAACCATATCGGCCTTATACCTCTGCGTGCAACTTGGTTGCGTTTCCTCCCGAACCGACTTAGGGCGGCCCGACGGTGATCCCGTCAGGCCGCCCTTTCTTTTTTCAGCAAGGAAAAAGGGCCGGGACGGACATGCCGTCCCGGCCGGACCCCAAAAAGTGTCTGCCACCGGTCGAAACCGAAAGGATCAGGGAAGGCGGCTTTCGGCCAGACGCAGGCGGCCTTCGGGGGAAAGGCGGGAAAGGGTGTCGACGACACGAGTCTCGAACTCGCTGCGCAATGCGGCGTCGTTGACGTGGATGCTGTCGAACAGGGCCTTGAGCCCAGCCGGATCGAAGGGTTGGGCCATCAGGGCCATGCGCAGGCGCGGCGCGAATTCCTCGCGGCTGACATGCATGCGGATGAACAGAGGGCGGGCGTCGTCCATCGCCTTTCGCAGGATCGTGGCGTCGGCCGGCGAAAGGTGCCGCGACGCGTCGTCGACGAAACGCTCCAGCAGATGCTCGGGGCCACCGGGTGGGGGAGGCGGCGGACGGAAGGCGTGGGCGACGACGAAGCCACCGGCCAGCATGTTGAGCGCAAGGGACCCGACCAGAAGGAACCAGGGCCAGCGGCGCCGAATGGCCGGCGTCATCTCACGTCTCCCAGGTAGCTGACGATCATCACGCCGGACAGGGCGGGCGTGCTCGTCTTTTCGAAGGAAATCAGGCCCTGGCTGTAGCTGAGGAAGCCGACCAGCGCCATGCCGGCCAGGAAACCGGCGAGCGGGGCAGGGCGGAAGGGCGACCGCGACAGGAACCATGGTACGAATTCCGGCACGATCCGCTGTGCCAGACAGTCGGCGATGCGGTCATAGACCTCCGCCTCGCGCCGTGCGGAGACCAGTGGGGTCGCGGTGGCGTCCAGCAGCGCGTCGGTGATGGCGGCGTCGGCCAGCAGGTCGCGGGCTTCGGCGCTGCCGTCCAGCAGGGCCAGCGCATCCACCCTGGCGGAGCGCGGCCAGCGATCCAGATCGGCGCCGTAGGCGGCGGCATAGCGTTTGAACTCTTTGAGCGTCATGACCGTGCACCGTCCTTCTGACGGATCAGGGGTTGAAGCCGGGCCCGCACGACGCGGCGCGCCCGGACCAGCAGACTTTCCATAGCCGAAACAGACACCTGCAATATTTCCGAAGCCTCAGCGCACGTCATCTCCTCATGGTAGCAGAGACTGAGTGCCGCCCGTTGCCGTTCAGGCAAGGCGGCGATCGCGGCATCCACCGCGGCACCGATCCGCATGCCGTCGATCACCGTCTCGGCGCTCCAGGCCGGATCGGCGATCTCGCCGGCATCGTCCAAAGGGGCGAAGCTGCGCCGCCGCTTATAGTCGATGGCGCGGTTCACCACGATCCTGTACAGCCAGGTGGTGAAGCGGGTTCCATCGCCACGCCAGCGGTCGGCATTGGCCCAGATCTGCAGGAAGGCGTCCTGCGCGACCTCTTCGGCGTCGGCGGCGTTCCCGACAACCCGTTGGGCCAAGGCGATGCTGCGGCGCAGATGCCGGCGCGTGAGTGTTCCAAACGCTTTCCGGTCACCGGCCGCGGCGTCCGCCATCAACGCCTCGTCGGTCACCGTTTCCTCGGTAGGCTCCACGCCGTATTCCGCCCGCTCCCGGTTTCTGTCAGCGATTTATACGCGCCCGGAGGTGGAAGTCCTGCGCGGAGCGCGGCGATTTTCCGATCAGGGATTTCCCCGATGCGCGGCCCTTCTCGCTATTTTATTTCCATAAGAATGCTTATGTGTTTTTCAGCTCCGCTGAGGAGAGCACTCCATCCGCACGGTTCCCGCCGGACATCTTTGCCCGTCCTGCGGGAACCGCTTCGCCGCGGATCGGTTGATCCAAGCATGACCGTGGCGTCACCGGGTGACCGGCGGCATCATGAACGAAGCGATTGAAGGACCGACACCATGCTCAAGATTCTCGGCTGGGCCATTCTGATCATCTTCATCATCGGCCTGCTGGTCGTCACCGGAATCCTGAAGCTGATCTTCTGACCGGCCAACCGCTTTCCCTGCAAGCATCTCCTGCCCTGCCCGCTCATTCCACCGCCATTGCCAGGGCGCGGCGCAGGTGGGCGCGGCAGTCTGCGACCATGCGGCGAATCAATTCGTCGCAGGTCGGGATGTCGTCGATCAGGCCGATCACCATGCCGGCCGATACCACCCCATCCTGGACATTGCCGGACTGAAGCGCGGTTCGGCCACGCTGGCCGGCGACGAGCGTCCGCACCTCTTCGAACTGTGCGCCGCCGGGACGCTTTTCCAGCGCGACGACCTCGTCCGACACGGCGTTCTTGAGCACGCGGGCGGTGTTGCGCATGCTTCGCAGGATCAGGTTGGTGTCGCGTTCACCTGCGGCGACCAATGCCTGCTTGATCCCTTCATGCACCGGCGCCTCGCGCGTGCAGAGAAAGCGCGTGCCCATGTTGACGCCCTGGGCACCGAGGGCCAGCGCGGCGGCCATGCCGCGCCCGTCAGCGATCCCGCCCGAGGCGATCACCGGAATGCGCAAGGCCCGCACCGCGGCCGGGATCAGGATCAGGCCGGGAATGTCGTCCTCTCCCGGATGCCCGGCGCATTCGAAACCGTCGATGCTGATGATGTCCACGCCTGCCCGCTCGGCGCTCAGCGCGTGGCGGACGCTGGTGCATTTGTGCAGGATGCGGATGTCGTGTGCCTTCATTCGTTCGACGAAGGCGCGCGGGCTGTTGCCGGCGGTCTCCACGATGGTGATGCCGCTGTCGATGATGACGTCGAGATAGCGTTCGTAGGGCGGCGGGGTCACCGCCGGCAGCATGGTCAGGTTGACGCCGAAGGGACGGTCCGTCATCGCGCGGCAGCGCTCGATCTCGCGCGCCAGATCCTCCGGCGTCGGCTGGGTCAGCGCGGTGAGGATTCCCAGGCCGCCGGCATTCGACACGGATGCTGCCAGTTCGGCCAGCCCGACCCACTGCATCCCACCCTGCACGATCGGGTAGTCGATACCAAGCAGGCGCGTCACCTCGGTTTTCATGGCGTCCCCTTCCCCACCCGTCTTGTTGGCCGCTGACAGTCCCGGATACCCTGCGGCATACTTTCTTATAAGCGGATCCACGCTTGATTGAGGAATATGATCTTCGGCGTATGATAAAAGAGCAGGGAACTTGAAAATCTGAGGACAAGCGAAAAACTTAACCTATGATAATGAAAGTATAGGGTCTAAAGGGACATGCTTCCGCTTCGTTCACCTCAAGGCGGTGCGCGCGGCGGACGCAGGGTTTCTATACCGCTGATTATGCTGAATACCGCTGGAAGCCATCGGCATATGTCAGTGGAACCCGATTGAAGCGGGTCCGTTTCGGGAAGATCCCGTCGGACTCGCGACCGAGATGAGCAAAGGACGACCGTGACGCCTGCAACCGGACCTGAACCGTGGCCCCCGACCATGGCGGGCACGCTTGATCTCGACGCCTGCGCGCGCGAACCGATTCATATCCCCGGCAGCATCCAGCCGCACGGCCATCTCCTGGCCATCGACGCGGACAGTCTTCGTCTCGTCTGCGCCAGCGCGGAAGCGGGAACGGTGTTGAACCGTCCGCCCGCCGATGCGTTCGGCATGCCGGTCGATGAGTTGATCGACGCCGGCTCCCTGGCTTCGCTGCTGCGCGGGCTGCGCACCGCACCCGCCGAACCGGTGCAGCTGGACATCCTGCACCTGCGCGGCGGTGGCGAGTTCCAGGCGATTGCCCATCGCTCCGGCGATCTGGTGATCCTGGAACTGGAGGAACTGCCCGCCACCGGCATCGGCACGCTGGAGGCGCTGTATCCGCAGATGCGCGAAGGCATCCGCCGCATGCAGGCGGCCCACGACTTCGACGCCCTGCTGGCCATCACCACGAAAGAGGTGCGGGCGCTGACCGGCTTCGACCGGGTGCTGGTCTACCGCTTCGACGAACAATGGAACGGCACCGTGATCGCGGAGGACGGCAACGGCCGCCTGCCCTCCTACCGAGGGCTGCGCTTTCCGGCCTCCGACATTCCGCAGCAGGCCCGGCGGCTCTACGCGCTGAATCGCCTGCGGCTGATCGCCGATACCCGCTATCAACCGGTTCCGATTCTCTCCGACCGGCGGGATGCGCCGCCGCTTGACCTCAGCTTTTCCGTGCTGCGCAGCGTGTCGCCGGTTCATCTGGAATATATGCGCAACATGGGCACGCCGGCCTCCATGTCGATTTCCGTCATGGACGGCGACCGGCTGTGGGGCCTGATCTCCTGCCACCATGCCGAGCCGCGGCAGGTCTCCTTCGCGGTGCGCACGGCCTGCGATCTGTTGGGGCAGGTCTTGTCCAGCCAGATGATCGCGCTGGAACGGGCGCTCGACGCCGACCACCGCATCCGCTCCAAGAGCACCCAGGCACGGCTGCTCGCCCACATGGCGGCGGCGGAGAATTTCATCGACGGGCTGAGCGAGGATCGCGAGGACCTGCTGGCGCTTGTCAATGCGGACGGGGCCGCGATCCTGTTCGACGGCGATTGCCGGCTGATCGGCCGCACCCCGCCGCAGGAGGTGGTCGAGGCCATCGCCGTGGAACTGGCCGGCCAGGGCATCAAGGATCTGTTCGCCAGCCACCAGCTTCCCCTCGAGTGTCCGGCCGCCGCCGGGATGGAGCGGACCGCCAGCGGCCTGCTGGCGATTTCCATCTCGCAGCTCCATCCCAGCTATCTGCTGTGGTTCCGGCCGGAGATCGTGCAGTCCATCGACTGGGCCGGTGATCCCAACAAGCCGCTCGACGCCGGCGGCCGGCTTTCCCCCCGCAACTCATTCGAAACGTGGAAGGAGACGGTGCGCGGCCAGTCCCTGCCCTGGCGCCATGGCGAGATCGAGGCGGCCGGCGATTTCCGCAACGCCATCGTCAGCATCGTGCTGCGCAAGGCCGAGGAGATGGCCGCCCTGAACGAGGAGCTTCGCCGCAGCAACGGCGAGCTTGCCGCCTTCTCCTACTCGGTCTCACACGACCTGCGGGCGCCCTTCCGTCACGTCACCAGCTATGCCGGGCTTCTGCGCTCCCGCGCCGCCGAGAAGTTGAACGAGCGGGAACGCCATTACCTGGACAGCATCATCGAGGCGGCGGGTTCGGCCGGCCGGCTGGTCGACGGGCTTCTGCATTTCTCGCAGTTGGGCCGCACGGCGCTGGCACGGGTGGAGGTCGATGTCGGCCGGCTGGTGGAGGAAGTGCGCCGCCTGCTGGAGCCGGACCTGCAGGGCCGCGACGTGCGCTGGACCGTGCATCCGCTCCCCAACGTCTATGGCGACCCGACCATGCTGCGGCTGGTGGTGCAGAACCTGCTGTCGAACGCCATCAAATACACGCGCGACCGCGCCGCGCCAGCGGAGATCGAGGTGGGCTGCCGCACCACCGCCGACGCGCACGAGTTCTACGTGCGCGATAATGGCCGTGGATTCGATATGGCTTATGCCGGTAAGCTCTTCGGCGTATTCCAGCGCCTGCATCGCGAGGAGGAGTTCGAGGGCATCGGCATCGGTCTCGCCAATGTCCGCCGCATCGTGGAGCGTCACGGCGGGCGGGTCTGGGCGGAAGGCAGGCTTGATCACGGTGCGACCTTCCATTTCTCCCTGCCGCGGTCCGCAACCGCAGAATCGAGGTAGCCCCATGGCCACGCTGAAACCGATCCTGCTGGTCGAGGACAACCCGAAGGACCTGGAGCTGACGCTGGAGGCCTTCGCCGAGGCGCAGCTCGCCAACGACATCGTCGTCGCCCGCGACGGGGCGGAGGCTTTGTCCTACCTGTTCCATGAGGATGGGCAGGCGGTGTCGAAGCCGACCGACCCGAAATTCCCGGCCGTCATCATTCTGGACATCAAGCTGCCGAAGGTGGACGGGATCGAGGTGCTGCAGCGGATCAAGGCCAACGACAGCACACGCGCCATTCCCGTCGTCATGCTGACCTCGTCCAAGGAGGAACAGGACCTCGTCCGCAGCTACCGGCTGGGGGTGAACGCCTTCGTGGTCAAGCCGGTCGGCTTCAAGGAGTTCTTCGACGCGATCCGCGACATCGGAAGTTTCTGGGCGATCCTGAACGAGCCGCCGCCCGGCTGTCATCCCCGGAGGCCGCGCGGCAGCTGATGGCACAGGTGATGGAACCTTCCGCCGGCCGGTCCGCCGGCTCTCCCCTGGCCGCTTCTCCCTTCGCGGATGGCGGGTCGGCCGATCCGGGCCGGCCGATCCCGTGCCGTGTCCTGCTGCTGGAGGACTGCGGCATGGACGCCGATCTGGTGCGCGAACATCTGATGATGATCGACGACCATGCGTTCGACATTCACCGGGTCGAGACGCGGCAGGCCTTCATCGACGCCATCGCCGACGGCGGTTCCTACGACCTGATCCTGTCGGACTTCGACCTGCCGGATTTCGACGGCATGTCGGCGCTGGCGATCGCGCGCGACCGGCTGCCCCGCGTCCCCTTCATCTTCGTGTCCGGCATGCTGGGCGAGGAGAACGCCATCGAGGCGCTGAAGAAGGGGGCCACCGACTATGTCGTGAAGCTGCGCATGGAACGCCTGCAGGTCGTGGTCCGCCGCGCCCTGGTGGAGGCGCGCGACCGCAACGAACTGGCCGACAAGCGGGCGGCCCTGGCCGAGAGCGAGGCGCGTCTGCGCTTCGCGCTGGAGGCCGGGCGGTTGGGGTCCTGGGAACTGAGTTTGGCGACCAACCGGCTGCGTGTCTCGTCGATCTGCGCCGCCAATCTGGGGATTGCCGATCCGGCGGAAATCCCGACCTATGACCGGCTGCTGGAGCGCGTCCATCCAGACGACCGCGAACATCAGCAGGCGATGGTCCGGCAGGCGGTGACCAGCGGTTTGCCGCTGGACATGGAATACCGGACGATCTGGCCGGACGGCAGCGTCCATTGGGTCCAGGTGCGTGGCCGCGCCGTCTATGACAAGGACGGAACGCCGACCGGTCTGGCCGGCGTATCGCTCAACATCACCGACCGCAAGAAGGCCGAGGAGCGACAGCTTCTGCTGCTGGAGGAACTGAACCACCGGGTCAAGAACACGCTAGCGATGGTGCAGTCGATCGCCAAGCAGACCCTGCGCGCCGCCCCGTCGGTGGAAGCCTTCCCCGATGCCTTCCAGTCGCGGCTGCGTGCCCTGGCCCAGGCTCACGACCTGCTGACCCGTCGCCATTGGCAGGGCGCCTCGCTGAGCGAGATCGCCGCCCTGACGCTGGAGCCCCATGTCGATGCCGGCCGCGTCAGGGTCGGCGGCCCGCCGGTCAACCTGACCACCGGCGTGGCGGTGTCGCTGCACCTCGCCTTCCACGAACTCGCCACCAACGCCGCGAAATACGGCGCCCTGTCGGCGGAGAGCGGGCGTATCGATCTGGATTGGGAGATCACGCCTCCGGCCGGGCCGGCTGCACGGGAGGGGGCGGCGAGCCATGCCGGCTCCGGATATCCCGCCTCCCGCGCCACCGCGGGCGCGCTGGTGCTGCGCTGGCGCGAGAGCGGCGGCCCGCCGGTGGTACCGCCGACCCGTCGCGGTTTCGGCTCCCGCCTGATCGAGCGCGGCTTGGCGCATGAGTTGGAAGGCGATGTTGCCCTTGCCTTCGACCCCGCCGGCGTGCGATGCCGGCTTGTAATCCCTTTGTCGTCGCGAGTGAACCCGCAGTGACCGACGCGAACCTGTCGAACCTGACCGTCCTGATCGTCGAGGACGAACCGCTGATCGCCATGAGCCTGGAGGATGCCCTGCTCGACCAGGGCGTCACCTGTATCGGCCCGGCCGGTTCGGTTTCGGCGGCGTTGGAAATAATCGAGGCGGGCGGCTTCGACATCGCGCTGCTTGACGTCAACCTGCGTGGCGAGCGGGTCGACGCGGTGGCCGACCGTCTGGCCGCCGCCGGCATTCCCTTCATCTTCACCACCGGCCATGGTGCGGATGGGCTGCCCGATGCCCACCGTGAGCGGCCGGTGATCGGAAAGCCGTTCCGCGACATCGACATCACCGACGCACTGGCCCGCCACCGCCCGCGCTGACGGGCCGCAGGTCCAGTCCGACCACCGTAGCGCCTCTTCAATCGGCTCCTGCGAAGGAGCCGATTGCGTTTGTGCGTCTTCTCGTGGTCCGGAAAGCCGCTCTCTCCCGCTCCCTTCCTTTCAAACGCGACAACGTGTCGCGGCTGACAATCAGTCGATTTGACAGTGGCCGCGCAACTTATATACTAGTATGCACTTGACGGCGCATGGCGTGCCGTCCTGACAAAATGACGGCCGCTGAAGCATGCCCGACGCCTGTGGGGTGCGGCGGCGACGGGATGAAATTCGAAGGAGTGTCTTCCATGAACATCAAATCCCGGATCGACCGCATCCCCGGCGGGATGATGATCGTCCCCCTGTTCCTCGGCGCCTGCCTGAATACGTTGGCCCCCGGCACTGGTAAATTCTTCGGGTCCTTCACCAACGGCCTGATCACCGGCACGCTGCCGATCCTGTCGGTGTGGTTCTTCTGCATCGGCGCGAGCATCAGCCTGAAGGCAACGCCGCTGGTCCTGCGCAAGAGCGGCGTGCTGGTGTCGGTGAAGATCCTCACCGCCGCCATGGCCGGCATCATCGCCTCGTGGTTCATCCCGGCGGAAGGCATCACCTCGGGCTTCTTCTCCGGCCTGTCGGTGTTGGCGATCATCGCGGTGATGAACGACACCAACGGCGGCATGTACATGGCGCTGATGCAGCAGTACGGCACCAAGGAGGAGGCCGGCGCCTTCTGCCTGATGTGCCTGGAATCGGGGCCCTTCATGACCATGGTGACGCTGGGCATCGCCGGGCTGGCGGCCTTCCCCTGGCAAACGATGGTCGGCGCCCTGCTGCCCTTCCTGATCGGCTTCGCGCTGGGCAATCTGGACAAGGACCTGCGGGCCTTCTTCACCCAGGGCGTCTCGGTGATGGTGCCGTTCTTCGCCTTCGCGCTGGGCAACAACCTGAACTTCTCGACGATCGTCAACACCGGGCTGCTGGGCATCGTGCTGGGCCTGACGGTGATCGTCGTCACCGGTTTCATGCTGGTGATGGCCGACATCCTGCTGGCGAAGGGCAACGGCACGGCCGGCATCGGTGCCGCCTCCACCGCCGGTGCGGCTGTGACGGTGCCGCCGATCATCGCTTCCATCGAGCCGACCTTCGCGCCGGTCGCCCCGTCCGCCACGGCGCTGATCGCCACCAGCGTGGTGGTCACCGCCCTGCTGACGCCGCCGCTGACGGCATGGTGGGCGCGTCGTTTCGGCGTGCTGTCGCCCCGCTATCAGGCCGCCGAAGCCGCCAAGCTCTCCCAGCCGGTGGGGGTCGCCCCGGCCGAGTGACCGGGACAAGCGTGATGCTGTGAAGAGAGGCCGCCGGCGGTTCCCCCGCCGGCGGCCTTTTGCGTCATTCCTTCTTGGCCGGTTCGGCGTTGTGGCCGTGGCCGGCGCCGCCCATGGCGCCCATAGTCCCTTCGGCCTGCGGCGCGCTCTGTCCGGCCGACTCGACGGCGATCTCGACGTCGACGGTGCCGGCCTTCTCGAAGTGCAGGGTCATGGGGATGCGGGCGCCCTTCTCCAGCGGCTTCTTGAGGCCGAGCAGCATGATGTGAAACCCGCCGGGCGCCAGCTTCACCTGCTCGCCCGGTGCAACGGGAACCGCCGGAACCTCCCGCATCTTCATCACGCCATTCTCGTTCAGATGGGTGTGCAGTTCCGCCTTGTCGGCGGCGGGGGTGGAGGCGGAGATCAGACGGTCTTCCGTGCTGCCGGTGTTGGTCAGCGACAGATAGGCACCGCCGTTCGGGGCGGACGGCGCGGTGGCCCGCGCCCAGGGATGGCCGATCTCGATCGGGCCGGCCTTGTAGCTGTGGGCCAGGGCGGGGACGGCACCGAACAGGGCGAGGGCGGCGGCGATGCCGAGAATGCGCTTCATGGACTCTTCTCCTGGAATGCGAATGTGAACAGCAGGGGGAGCCGCCGCGGCCGAGTGTGCCGCGGGGCGTGAATTGGAAGGTCGGGTTGGAATGCGTGGACAGCCCGCCAACCGCACCGATCCGGACGGAGTGCGGGCGTGGCGATGCGCGCGACGGCTATGACTGAGCGGCCGCGAAAATCAGGCGAACGACGGTGGTGCGCGGGCCTGGAGGGTCGACAGGAACCAGCCGGCGGCGATGCGTTCCCCCGGCAGCAGGCGGGAGTCGCGGGCCATGGCAGGGGCCGGGCCGACCGTCAGTGGCGGCGGCGGCAAGGCCAGCCCGGCCACCAGCGGGCAGAGCGGGCAATGGCCGGTGCCGGAGGGCGCGTGATCCGGCGATTTATCAGAGTCGCCGTCATCGGACGCGATCCCGAGCTCGCCAACCCCATAAAGGGTGGCATCGACATGGATGGTGGTCAGGCCGCCGGAGGAACAGATCGGCAGCGAGGCGGTCTCTCCGGCCCTTGCGGTCCCGGTGACGAGCGGCATCCAGCTCCAGGCGACGACCTGCAGCAACAGCGCGGCCATCCCGGCCATCAGGCCGAGCCTCCGCACCCGCCGCACTGTCGATCGACCGAAGGTCATTCGGCTCCGCCACTCCTGCAATCGCCGGACATACCCGGCAGCGAGGCAAGATACCGCAGCATTTGTAAACGGACGAGCGGCAAATGAACCCACAAGCCGCGAAGGGTCAGGCCAGCAGGCGGAAGGCCGGTTCCGGCCGGGACAGCAGGTCGCGGCGCAGGGCCTCGATGGTGGCGTCGTCGCGGGCGGCGCGGGGGACGGTCACCGGCACCTCGGCCACCACCCGGCCGGGCGATGGCGCCAGCAGAAGCAGCCGGTCGGCCAGTGCCAGAGCCTCGCGCAGATTGTGGGTGACCAGCAGGACGGTGGCCGGCCGCCGGTCCAGCAACTGCGACAGCAGCGTGCGCAGGCGAAGCGCTGTCGGCTCGTCCAGCGAGACGAAGGGTTCGTCCATCAGCAGCAGGTCCGGCTCCACCAGGAAGGCGCGGGCCAGCGCCACCCGCCGCGCCATGCCCAACGACAACTGGGTCGGGAAACGGTCGGCGAAGGGCGAAAGCTCCAGCGCATCGAGCATGGCGTCGACCGCCGGGCCGCGGCGCTGCGCACGCGGCAGGACCAGCGCCAGATTCTGCCGCACGGTTCGCCAGGGCAGCAGGCGCGGCTCCTGGAAGACATAGCCGAGCCGGGCCGGCCCGCCGTCCGGCCGCGCCCCGACCTCCACCACGCCGTCGAAGGCGCGGTCCAGACCGGCGACGATGCCGAGCGCGGTCGTCTTGCCGCAGCCGCTGGGGCCGACCAGCGCCACGACCTCCCCCGCCGCGGCGGACAGGGTCAGGCCGCGCACCGCCTCCACCGCGCCGAAGCGCTTGGAGCGGATCTCAAGCGTCAGCGGGCATCCGCCGCCAGCGCTGGCAGTGGCGCTCGACCGGTTGCAGGACGCCGTATTCCAGAAGCTGGACCACGGCCACGAACGCGATGGTGTAAGCCAGGATTCCTGCGACATCGAAGGTCTGAAATAGGAGGTTGATCTGGAATCCGACACCATCGCTGCGGCCCAGCAGTTCGACCACGAGCACGATCTTCCAGATCAGCGCCAGGCCGGACCGCGCAGCCGCGGCGATGGTGGGGGTGAGTTGCGGCAGCAGCACATGGCGAAGCCGTTCCGCGGGCGACAGGCGGTAGACGCGGGCCATGTCGATCAGCCCCTCGTCGATGGCGCGGGCGCCGGCCCGCACCAGGACCACCGTGTTGGGAATCTTGTTGACGGCGACGGCGCCGATGGCCGCCGCCTCGGTCAATCCGAACCAGACATAAGCCAGCACGATGACCACCAGCGCCGGCAGGTTCAGGAAGAAGACCAGCCACGGGCCGAACAGCCGGTCGATGAAGGGCGAGCGCCCCATCGGCAGGCCAAGCCCGACCCCGATGGACATGGCGAGCGCGAAGGCCGCCAGCACGCGCAGCAGCGTGACGCCCATGTGATGGAACAGCGCCCCGCTCTCCGCCTCGCGCAGCAGAGCCTCGGCCACCACGACCGGTCCCGGCAGCAGGCGCCCGCCGACCGTCAGCGCCGCCCCCTGCCAGACGGCCAGCAGCAGCAGGATCGACGCAACAGGCATCACGGCGGACATCAGGGCGCGCCGCACCGGTCAGGCCCCACCGGTCCAGAAGGTGCCGGGGGCGATGGCGGGCGCGTCTCCGACCAACGCCCGCCCACCCAGCCGCGCCAGCAGCGCGTAGAGCTTCGCGGCCCCTGCCCGCTCCTCCTCCGTCCAGCGGCGCGGGATGCCGTCGCGGTAGCGGTCGCGCAGGGTGCGGAAGGTGGCGTCATCCTCCGCCTGCATCAGCGGGGCGAGCCGCTCCCACGCGGCGTCGGACTCCGCCAGCAGGGTCTTCGCCTTATTCGTCGCCGCCTGGAATCCGGCGATGGCGGCCGGGTTGGCGCGCGCCCATTCCTCGCGGAAGACATAGCCGATGGAGGGCACCGTCGCCGGCTGGCCCAGCGCCTCCAGCATGTCGGACACCGTCATCGTCACGTGCATGCCCTTCGCCTCCAGCCGGGCGGCAAAGGGCCAGAAAGTCAGCACGGCGTCCAGGTCGCCGTCGGCGATCTTGCTGTTCAGCAGGGGCGGTGCGGCGAAGAAGGGCTGTGCATCGCGGTCGAGCGACAGCCCATGGCGGTCGGTGGCCAGCGCCTTCAGCAGGAGCCAACTCTTGTCGAGCGGGCTGCCGGCGACCCCGATGCGCTTGCCCCGCAGGTCACCGATCCCGGCGATGGCGGACTTGGCCGGAACCACCAGCGCGCCAACGGCGGTCGAGTAGGGGATGAAGGACAGCGCCTCCCCCTTGCTGCGCATCCGCGACACCCACAGCCAGTCGGAAACGATGACTTCGACCCCACCCGCCTGGAGTGCCACCTGGGTGGCGGGATTGCCGGCCAGTTCCACCAGTTGCAGATCGATCCCGGCCTGCTTGTCGAAACCGTTGGCGCGGACGGTGTCGAGTTCCCAACTGACCGTGCCGAACTTCAGCACACCGGCGCGGACCACCGGCCGGTCGGCAGCAGCCGCGTGCCGGAGCGTCGCCGACGCCAGCAGCGCGCCGGCCGCCAGCAATGTCGTCCGTCTGGTGCAGCCTGCCGCCATGGTCCCCGTCCGGTAATTCTTGGACTGCCAGCTTAGGGGGACTGTAGATGGTTCGTATATTCAACGATAGGAGGATAAGGGGGGTAGCGCCGGCTGGACGGCGGCCAGTTGGGAAGAGGCGGGCTCACAGCCCCAGATAGGCCTGCTTCACCGCCGGGTCGGCCAGCAGCGCCTGACCCGTACCCGACAGCACCACCCGGCCGTTCTCCAGCACATAGGCCGTCTGAGCGATGCGTAGCGAGGCGGCGACGTTCTGTTCGACCAGGATGATGGTCATGCCCTCGGCCGCCAGGGCCCGAATAATGCGGAACAGTTCCTGCACCAGGGCGGGAGACAGGCCGAGCGACGGTTCGTCGAACATGATGAGGTCCGGCTTGCCCATCAGGCAGCGGCCGATGGCCAGCATCTGCTGCTCGCCTCCGGACAGGGTGCCGGCCGCCTGGTCCAGCCGTTCACGCAGGCGGGGGAACAGGTCCAGCACCCGGTCATAGGTCTGGCGCGCGCTGGACCGGGCGCGAGAGATGACGGCGCCCATCTCCAGATTCTCCCGCACGCTGAGCGTCGGGAAGATCTGCCGCCCCTCCGCCACCTGCCCGATGCCGAGGTCGCAGACGACATGGCTGGGCAGCCCGGCGATCTCGCGGTCCTTGAAGCGGATGCTGCCGCGCGCCGGTTTCAAGATGCCGGAGATGGCGCGGATCAGCGAGGTCTTGCCAGCCCCGTTGGCGCCGACGATGGCGGTGGTCTGCCCCGCCGCCACCTGCAGCGTGACGCCGTCGAGCGCCTGGGCGTCGCCGTAATACAGGTCGAGATCGGATACGGTCAGCATGGCGGCGGGTCCAAAAAGCGGGGAGCGCCCTCTATAGCGCGATCATTTCAGGAAGAACACCGCACTCATCACCAGCCCGACGGCGATGATGCCGGTGCGCAGGATCGGCTTGGGGATCTTCCGCCCCAGACGGGCGCCGACATAGCCGCCGGCGACCGCGGCCACCACCATCAGCAGCGCCTTCGGCCATTCCACCGCCCCGCCCGCGGCATAGGCCACCACGGCGATGGCGGTCAGCACGGCGGAGAACAGGTTCTTCAGCCCGTTCATGGCGTTGAGGTCGGTCATGCCGAACAGGCTCAACTGCGCCAGCAGGAGGATGCCGAGCCCGCCGTTGAAATAGCCGCCATAGACCGAGACGACGAACAGCGTGCCCAGCATCGCCCCATTGCCGTGCAGACCCAGGCTGCGCAACCGTTGCGCCAGCATGTTGCCGAAGGCGAACAGCCCGGTCGCCAGCAGCAGGAGCCAGGGCACGATGCCGCGGAACACCGAATCCGGCGTCACCAGCAGCAGCCCGGCGCCGGCCAATCCGCCGACCAGGCTGACAGCCGACAGCAGCGGCAGGCTGAGCGTGCCGACCGGCGTCAGGTCCTGGCGATAGCCATAGACGCCGCTGGCATATCCGGGCAGCAGGGCGACCGTGCCGGTGGCGTTGGCGGCGACCGGCGGCACCCCGGCATAGATCAGGGCCGGCAGGGTCAGGAAGCTGCCCCCGCCGGCAACGGCATTCATTGCTCCGGCCACAAAGGCCGCAGCCAATAAAATCAATTCGATCATGATATTACGAGCGGTTCCTCAACTCCCGGCGAATGATCTTGCCGGTGGTGGTCATGGGCAGGCTTTCAAGAAATTCGATGGCGCGCGGATACTCGTGGGCGGCCAGCCGGGTTTTTACATGTTCCTGGATCGAGGCGACGAGGGCGTCATCCGGCGTCACCCCCTCCTGCAACACGACGAAGGCCTTGACGATCTCCGTGCGCAACGGGTCGGGCATGCCGACCACGGCCGCCATGCGGACGGCGGGATGGCCGATCAGGCAATCCTCGATCTCGCCGGGGCCGATCCGGTAACCGGCAGACGTGATGACGTCGTCGTCCCGCCCGACGAAGCGGATATAGCCGTCCTCGTCCAGCTCCCCCTGGTCGCCGGTGACCAGCCAGTCGCCGACGAACTTCGCCGCGGTGGCGTCGGGGTTGTTCCAATAGCCGAGGAACATCACCGGGTCCGGCCGGCGCACCGCGATCAGGCCGAGCTTGCCCGGCGGCAGCCGGTTGCCCTGCCCGTCGATCACCGCCAGGTCATGGCCGGGGACCGGACGTCCCATGATGCCGGGCTTCGGTGTCATCAGCGTCGCGGCCGACGAGACGATCATGTTGCATTCGGTCTGGCCGTAGAACTCGTTGATCGTCACGCCGAAGGTCTCACGCCCCCAGTCTAGCAGTCCGGCGCCCAACGTCTCGCCGCCGCTGGCGACGGAACGCATGGCGACGGCATGGCGCGCCCGCGGGTTCTTCACCGCCCGCATCATCTTCAGCGCCGTCGGCGGCAGGAAGGCGTTGCGCACCTGGAATTCGGCCAGCAAGGCGAAGGCGGCCTCCGCGTCGAACTTTTCGAAGCGGTGGGAGACCACCGTCACCCCATGGTGCCAAGCCGGCAGCAGCACGTCGAGCAAGCCACCGATCCACGCCCAGTCGGCCGGCGTCCAGATGCGGTCGCCCGGCTGCGGGAACAGGTCGTGCGACATCTCCACGCCCGGCAGATGGCCCAGCAGCACCCGGTGCGCATGCAGTGCGCCCTTCGGCTGGCCGGTGGTGCCGGAGGTGTAGATGATCAGCGCCGGATCGTCCGGCCCGGTGTCGGCCGGGGTGAAGGCGTCCGATGCCGCGTCGCACAGCCCATGCCAGTCTAGGCAGCCGGGACCGGACCCGTCGACGCGGAAGACGGCGCGCAGCTCCGGCAACCGGTCGCGGATCTGGGCGATCTTGGCGGCCCCGGCGGCGTCGGTGACCACGGCGCGGGCGCCGCAGTTGGCCAGCCGGTATTCCAGCGCCTCCACTCCGAACAGCGAGAACAGCGGCACGGCGATGCCGCCCAGCTTGTAGACCGCGACATGGCTGATCGCGGTTTCCGGCGCCTGGGGCAGCAGGATGCCGACCCGGTCGCCGCGTGCCACGCCTTGCGCCGTCAGCGCATTGGCGAAGCGGTTGGACAGGGCGCGGATGTCGGCGAAACGGTATTCCTCGACCCCGCCGTCGCGCCGCTTGTGAAGCAGGGCGATGCGGCCGGGATCCGTTTCCGCCCAGCGGTCGCAGACGTCGACGCCGATGTTGTAGCGGTCGGGCACGCGCCAGGCGAAGGCGTGGGACACCCCTTCATAGCTGTCCGCGTTGGGCAACATGTTCGTTCCCTCCCAAGGGCTTGTCGTCGATTCCTTTGTGGAACCGTTGGCACGATCATAGGGGCAAGGGAGGCACCGCGTCACGCATCGGGAATAAGATGCGGGTCAGCCATGTTGATGGCGTCAGGAACGAACAGTTTCGTGCCGATCCAAACAGGACCCAACAGGACGAGAGCCACAATGAAAGCCAGCCCCTTCCTCGCCGCCGCGCTGTCCGCCAGCCTGCTCGCGGCCCCGCTTGCCGGCTGCGCCCAGCCCGGCTACGGCGATTCCTATGGCGGTGTCAGCGCCAACAAGCAGACGGCCGGCACCGTTCTGGGCGGCGTGGTCGGTGGCTTGGCCGGCTCCCGCTTCGGCGGCGGCAGCGGCAAGCTGGTGGCGGTGGGCGTCGGCACGCTGCTGGGTGCGGCGCTGGGCAATGCGGCCGGCGCCTCGCTTGACCGTGCCGACCAGAATTATGCCCAGCAGGCGGCCGTCAACGCCTACAGCGCGCCGACCGGCAGCACCGTGCGCTGGAACAACCCGGACACCGGGAATTACGGCAGCTACACCCCCGTGCGCGAAGGCACCGGGCCGCAGGGCCAGCTCTGCCGTGAATACCAGACCACCATCGTGGTCCAGGGCCGCACCCAGCAGGGCTTCGGCACCGCCTGCCAGCAGGCGGACGGCACCTGGCGGGTGGTCAGCTGACGGGAGCGGCGGTAAAGCCTCAGGCCAGCGCTGTCCGTCGCCGGGCGGCGCTGCCGGATTTGGACGGCGGGCCGGTGAGGGCGTCGGCGATGCGCACCGCCCCGTCGCCGTCCAGCGGCAGCGCCACGGCGGCATCCTGCATCCGCTGCCGTTGCCCGGCGTCGGCCCATAGGGCGAGCGCCCGCCCGGCGATGACCGCCGCCGCCTTGGCGGGATCGCAGCCGCGGGCGTCCACGGCCGTGCACCATCCGAGTTCGGCTGCATCGCCACTCGCCATCGCCTGATTGTCGGCGGTGACCACCAGAAGAGTCGGCACCGCAAGCGCGGCCAGTTCGCCCATGGTGCCGCCGCCGGCCGAGACCGCCAGACCGCAGTCGGCCATCAGCGCTCCCATGCGCGGGCAATCGATCTCCACGGAAACGCCATCCGCGGCGAGCGCCGTCACTTCGCTTGCTTGCGGGTTGCTGCCGCCGACGACGGCGACGATCCGGCAGCCGTCGGGCCGCTCCTTCGCCAGTGCCTGCAGAACCGGTCCGGTCAGGCGAAGCGGGTCGGAGCCGCCGAAGGTCACCAGCAGCACCGGCCGGTCGGCGATGGTCCGCCGCGGCGCCTGAGCCGCCAGCCGAACCTCCCGCCGCAACGGGGCGTATCCGGGACCGAGCAGCAGGACGGCGCCGGGCGCCATCGCGTCATAGGGAAGGGCCGCCGCCTGCGGTGCGGCATTGACGACGAGGTCGGCGTGCAGCGGCGTGCCGTCGCCCAGATCGTCCCAGGCCAGCACCCGCGCACCGGCAGCCTGCAGGCCGACGCGGTAGGCTTCGCCAAACCGATAGCCGTCGAGCATCACCGCCGTGCCATGCTCCCGCCGCAGGAGCGAGCGGGTGGCGGCCAGATCCGCCGCCTGTCCCACCGGCCCGGCGATGGAGACATGGCGGAAGCCGTCCGCGGACAGCCGGCGGTCGATGGCGGGGGTGGATTCGACTGCGGCGAACAGCGCCTCGTGCCCCTGGTCGCGCAAGGCTTCCGCCACGGCGAGGCAGCGCATGACATGGCCGGTGCCGATGGTCGGCGACGCGTCGGCGCGGATGAGGATGACGGCCATGGCACTGGTCCGGAGAAATCGGCGTGGCGGCCCGGCCCCGGCGCAAGCACCCACAGCGCACGGTGTCGAGTCGGTGCGCATCTTGGCCCGGCACTTCGCGCGAGTCCAGTGGCAGACGGTCGCGTGCGCGGAGGTAAATTGCGGCCGCCGGGACTCCAGCCCGGACTCCCCGTCAGGACTCGCGGCCGGCGATGACGCTGGCGGCGGTGGCCAGGCTTTCCGGCGTTCCGATGTCGAGGAAGCGGGCCTTGGCGACATGGGCGTTCAGCGTGCCCGACGGCAGCTTTTCCAGCACGTCGCGTTCCAGCGATACCGCACCCGCCGCGATGAAGCGGTCGAGGAAGGCGGCGGAGAACAGGTAGACGCCGGCGTTGATGGTGCCCGCCCCCGGCACCTTGTCCATGAAACGGCGAACACGGCTGTCCGGTCCGATCTCCACCCGCACGAAACGGGAGGCGTCCTCCACCGTCACGCACAGGACCGAAGCCTCCGCCCCCGACAGCCGGTGCGAGGCGATGAAGGCGCGCAGATCGGCGTCGAGGAAGGTGTCGCCGTTCACCACCAGGATGGTGCTGCTGCGCAGTTCCTTGCGGACATAGCCGAGCGCCCCCGCGGTGCCGAGCGGACGCGGTTCGATCTGGCAGACCACGTCGATGGTGCCTGCGGAATCGCCGCGGGCGAGCCATGCGGTCACCCGGTCGGCCAGATGGCCCAGGCACAGCACCACCCGGCGCGATCCGTAGGTCGACAGGTAATCCAGGAGGTGGCCGAGGAAGGCGCGGCCCGCGATCGGGGCCAGGACCTTCGGCGTGTCACCCAGGACGCCCCGGATGCGCGTGCCCAGCCCACCGGCAAGCACCGCGACGTCTATGTTGGCAAGAGCGTCCTCAGACCGCACCGACCGTCCTTTCCCTCAAATCCCGCCCCGAAACCCCGTCCTGAACCCATCTGTCGCCGTCCGGCGGGAATCAGCTTACGACGGCGCGGGCGCCGGGTCATCCACACTGCGCTGCGCCCGGCGGCCTTAGTCGATAAAGGGGGCGCTCAGGAATCGCAATGCGGAATTGCGTGGGCCTCCCTCATCCGATGGTCATGGGCCCCCTTCGGCGAGACGCCGCAGGCGTTGCGCGACCGCGGCCAGGGTCACGTCATGGTCGCCGGCATGGCCGGTCAGCGCCATGGATGGGAACCAGGGCCGCACCGCCGTCCCCAGGGCCGACCAGTCGCCGACCCCCGCAATCCGCCAGACCGGGATCCCCAGGGCTGCGGCCAGTTCTCCCACCGCGGTCGGGGCGGAGATCACGAGGTCAAGGCCGGAGATGAGCGCCGCCACCCCCTCCAGATCCCGGCGCTGATCCAGATCGGGCCAGTGGTGCAGCACCGTGCCGAAGCGGTGCCGGGCGTCTTCCCGCTCCGCCTCGTGCCCGTCATATTGCAGGCTGACGAAGGTCACGCCGGGGATGGCGAGGACCGGTCCCCATTGGTCGATCCGGCTGTAAGCGCCGGCGCGGTCGGCCGTCATGCGGCTGCTTCGCCAGCAGATGCCGACCCGCAAGCCGGGGCCGAGGGCCGCCAGCCGGCCGCCCCATTCCCCCGCCAGCCGTGGATCGGCGGTGAAGAGCGGAGCGGTTGAGTGGAAATGCCGCAGGGTCGACCGCAGCCGCGCGGCGATGCCGCCCATCGCCGCATGGCAGTCGGCGTCGCGCGGGTCGGCCGTGGGTGCCCGAACCTCCGCCCCCGACAAGGCGCGGGCGAACAGGCCGGTCAGGCGCGGGTCGCACTCGACGATCAATCCGCCGGATTGGCGGAGCAGGTCGGGCAGCGCCGTGCCGAACATGATCTCGTCGCCCAGCCCCTGTTCGCCCCATACCAGCATGCGACGGCCGGCCAGCGGCTCGCCCTGCCATTCCGCTATGGTGAAGCGGCGGGAGGCGGCATCGCCGGTGGCGAAGCGGTGGGCGTAGTCGTCCCAGCCGCCGGTCAGGTCTCCCTCGGCCAAGCGCAGCAGGGCGCGGTTCATTCGGGCGTCGGCCCGGCCCGGCGTCAGCCGCAGGCTTCGTTCTGTCCAGTCGCGGGCGGGAAGACGCTCTCCCTGCATCAGCAGCCCATGGCCATGATTGACCAGCACCTCCGGCAGGTCTGGAGCGAGCGCCGTCGCGTTTTGGTGGGCGTTGAGGGCATCGTTCCAGCGACCCAGCCCGGCCAGGGCCATGCCCAGGTTCGACCAGCCCTTGGCCGAAGTGGGCGCGATGAGCAATGCACGGCGGCACTGCCGGGCGGCTTGCGTGAAATTCCCCTGCCCCTTCGACGCCGCGCCGGCCGTGGTCAACACCCCGGCGAGGGCCGGCGCAAGGGCTGCGGCACGGATGCAGGCGGTCTCCGCCTCGGTGAAGCGCCGGGCGGCGAGCAGGGCGGCGGCGAGGTTGCCCCAGCTTTCCGCCTGCAACGGGCGCAGCCGGACGGCGCGGCGGTGCAGTGTCGTGGCCTCTGCCGCCGCCCCACCGGCCTGGAGCGCCACGCCGAGGTTGCCCAAGCCTTCGGGGATGGCCGGGTTCAGCACCACCGCGCGCCGGTGCCAGAGGATTGCGGCCTCGACGCGGCCAAGCCGGAGCAGGGTGAGCCCCCCATTGGTCCAGGACGCCGGGTGGGTCGGAGCCGCAGCCACGGCCTTGCGGTGGAGGGCTTCGGCTTTCGAATATTGGCCCTGCCTGTGCAGAGCGACCGCCTGCGCCGCCAACGCCTCTCCTGCCGCGGATACCCTCTCCCCCCCAGGGAGAGGGCTGGGTGAGAGGCGCGCGTGGCGTGACGTGGCCGATAATCGGGAGAGGGAACGCAATGCGCCAGACATATCGGCCATCGTCGCCGACAGCGGCTCGCCGGGTCGGGGCTGGAAGAGGCGCATCGACGGATACCAGGGGCGGACCTCGGCCCCCAGCTGCGTCCAGTCGCGGGTGCCGAAGCGCCAGACCGGGGTGCCGAGCGCGCCGGCCAGCTCGCCCACCGACATGGCCGGCGAAATGACGAGGTCCAGCCCGGCGATCAGGGCAGCGACGCCGTCGAAATCGTCCTTGCGGTCGAGGTCGTCCCAGCGGTGCAACTGGATGCCGAAGCGCTGTTCGGCCTGCCGGATCTCCTCTTCCACCTCGCCATATTGCAGCACCACCCATTGGATGCCGGGCAGTGCGAACAGCGGCGCCCAGGCGTCCAGCGGCAGATAGGCGACGCTGCGCTCCGCCGTCATCATCTGGCTGCGCCAGCCGATGCCGATGCGCAATCCGGAGCCGAGCGCCGCCAGCCGTTCACGCCAGCGCTCCGCCAAGCCGGCGTCGGGGACCAGCCAGGAGGAGTGTGGCGGAAAATCGGCCAGCCGGCGACGAAGGACACGGGGCAAGGAGCCCATCGGCACATGACGGTCGTAGTCGGGGATCGCCATCGCCTCCCGCCCTTGCCCATCCAGCGCCTCCGCCCGCACCCGCAGGGCCGGGAAGGAGCGGGCGAACAGCGGCACCAGCCGGCGGTCGACCTCCAGGATGGTGGAGACGGCGCGTCCGGCCAGTTCCGGGCAGAGGGCGGAGAACAGTATGGTGTCGCCTACGCCCTGCTCGCCCCAGATCATCAGGCGGCGGCCGGTCAGGTCCTCCCCGCGCCATGGCTGGGCGCGCGGTTGGCGCCCCTGCCCGACCTGCCCCGAGCCGAAGCGCCAGGCGTAACCGGGCCAGCCTCGGTCGAGATCGCCGGCCTCCAGCCGAAGCAGGCCTTTGTTGAAGTGCGACAGCGACAGGTCGGGCCGCAGCGTCAGCGCCCGGTCATAGGAGCGCTCCGCGCCCATGTCGTCGCCCAGCCGCTGGCGGGCGAGCCCCAGGTTGCTCCAGGCTTCGCCATAGGCGGGGTCCAGCGCCAGTGCACTGCGATAGCAGTCGGCGGCGCCGCCATGGTCGTGTCGGCCCTGGCGCAGGTGGCCCAGATTGTTGCGGGCGGGCGCCTCCAGCGGTGCCAGCCGGATGGCGCGACGTTGCGACCGCTCGGCCTCGGTGAAACACTCGGCGCCGCGCAGGGCATTGCCCAGGTTGGTGTGGGTTTCCGGCAGGGCGGGATTGAGCGTCAGGGCCACATGCCACGCGCTCCAGGCGTCGGACGTGCGGCCGGCGGCGTGGCGGGCATTGCCGAGATTGTTCCAGGCGCCGGCGAAGTCAGGCCGGTGGTGGATCGCCTCCCTGTGCAGGGAGTCGGCCTCGGCATGGCGGCCCTGGGCGTTGCGGATGCTGCCGAGATTGTCCAGCGCATCGGCATGGTCTGGTTGGATGGCGGTGGCCGCATCGAAGCAGACGGCGGCATCATCAAGTTGACCAAGTACCTTAAGACAAAGTCCCAAGCCATTGAGGGAAAAAGTATCTCTTGGATCGAGGCGCAAGGCGTCCGCATAGCGCTCCGCCGCATCCTCCATGCGCCCGGCGGCGTGGAGCGCGGCGGCGAGAGCCGACAACGCCGTGGGGTCGGAGGTGCCGCCGCCCAGCGACGCGGCCATGTTCAAGGCGTCGGCGGCCTCCCTGTTGCGACCGAGTTGCTGAAGGCTGACGGCCCGGTTGGTCCAGGGCCGCGGATCGCCGGGAAGCAGTTCCGCCGCGCGGGCGTGGGCCGCCAAGGCCTCTTCCGCCCGGCCGATTTCCTGGAGGGCGGCGCCGAGATTGAGATGGGCGTCGGCTAAATTGGGAGACAGCCGGGCGGCGTCCGCATAGTGGGCGGCGGCCTCCGCCCAGCGGTCGAGTGCGGCTAGCACCAGCCCTAGATTGAAATGGGCGCCGACATGGGTTGGATCGCACTCCAGCGCGCGGCGCTGCGCCGCTTCGGCTTCCTCAAGGCGGCCAAGCCGCTGCAGAACGATGCCCTGGTTGGCGCGGTAGTCCGCAACCCCCGGCGCAAGCTCGACGGCTCTGTTAATCAGATCAATGGCTTGACGATTGTTGTTGCGTTGGTGGTTCAGCACGCCCAGCAGATGCAGGGCATCGGCGTGGCGCGGTTCGGCATCCAATACACGTTGATATAGGGGTTCGGCAGCGTCCAAAGCGCCGGCCTGATGATGGTGAAGCGCCGCGGCGAACCAATCGGCGATGCTCATAGATCACCTGCGGAAAGGCTGGTAAGCATTTGCGCTGCCTTGGGAATGGCGCCACCGATACCCACCTCCCCATCGGGTTGGATGCAGCGCATGGTGGGGAACCAGGGACGTACCGCGGTGCCAAGCTGCGTCCAGTCGCGCCGGCCGAGCCGCCAGACCGGCACGCCCAGCGCTGCCGCCATTTCCCCGGCGGAGGACGCGACGGTGATCGCCAGATCCAGGTTCGCCATCAGGGCGGCGGTGCCCTCCAGATCGGCGATCTGGTCAAGGTCGGGCCAGCGGTGGATGCGCAGGCCAAAGCGCTCTTCGACGGCAGCAATCTCGTCCTCGCGTCCGTCATATTGCAGACTGACGGCATGGATGCCGGGCAGGCGCAGCAGGGATGTCCACTCCTCCAGGTCCGTATAGGACTGGCGCCGTTCGGTGGTGATGCGCCGGCTGGTCCAGGCAACGCCGACCGTGAGGCCGGGGCCGAGTGCGTCCAGCCGCGACCGCCATGCCGCCACCCGTTCCGGATCCGGCTTGAGCCAGCCGGCGGGCGGAGGCGAGACCGGAGCGGTTCTCCACAACAGGTGCGGGAGTGAACCGAAGGGCAGATGGCAGTCGGCATCGGCCGGCCGCCTCGTCGGTGCGCGCACCGTCGTGCCGGGAAAGGAGCGCTGGAACAGCGGGACCAATCGGGGCTCGCATTCGACGATGGCGTCCGGGAAACGCGACAGCGCTTCCGGCAGAAGGGCACCGAACATGAACTCGTCGCCCAAACCCTGTTCGGCCCACAGCAGCAGGCGTCGTCCGGCAAGCTCGTCCCCCTCCCATTCCGGGATGCTGAAGGGACGCCTCGGGCGCAGGCGGCCGGACTCGAAGCGGACGGCGTAATCTTCCCATCCCTCGGCCAACCGGCCGTGGCGTAGGCGCAGGATGGCGCGGTTGAAGCGGGCGAGCGCCTGCGCCGGATCGGCGTCCAGGGCGTTGGTGAACTCCCGCTCCGCGCCGGCATCGTCGCCCAGATCCTGAAGGGCGAGCGCCAGGTTCGTATGGGCAGCGGCATAGCCAGGGCGCAGGTCGAGCGTGCGGCGTTGCAACTCGGCGGATACCGGGGCCTGTCCCTGCAGGCGGCGGATGGTACCGAGGTTGGTCATCGCCTCCGCCATTTGCGGGTCGAGCCGCAAGGCGCGAGCGAAGGCGTCGGCGGCGGGGCCGATGCGGTCGGCGCCTTGCAGGGCGAGGCCGTAGGCGTTCCAGCCCTCGGCATCCGCCGGTTCCAGCATCAGGTAACGGCGGTAGGTCGGTTCCGCGTCCCCGCCGCGGCGTTGCCGCGATCCGGCCAGTGCCAGGGCCGCCCCGGCATGGTCCGGCCGGCGGGCCAGCACGGCACGCAACGCCGCCTCCCCCTCGTCGGCTTGTCCAAGGTCGAGCAGGGCGAGGCCCAAGGCGGCACGCGCCTCCGTCAGGGACGGGTTGGCGGCGAGCGCGTGACGCAGCAGCGGTTGCGCCTCTGCCGAGCGGCCGAGGCTGCGAAGCACCGCGCCCAGGTTGCCCTCCGCCTCCGCGTAGTCGGGACGGGCGCGCAGGGCGGCACGGTAGGCGTCAGCGGCGTCGGCAGCCTTGCCTTGCGCATTCAACGCGTTGCCCAACGTGTTTGCGGCCTCCGGGAAGGGACGGCGCAGACGCAGGGCATTGCGGGCCGCGCGCTCGGCCTCCGCTGAACGGCCGAGCGCTTGGAGGGCGTAGGCGAGGTTGGCGTGGTAATCGGGAACGTCGCGCTTGGCCGCCACCGCCTGCCCGATCAGGTCGGCGGCTTCTTTGAAACGGCCGGTCTGGCAGGCAATCATGCCGAGCAGGTGAAGGGCGTCCGGCTGGCGCGGCTGGGCGGCGATTGCTTGGCGATAGAGAGCTTCGGCCTCGGTCAGGCGTCCGGACTGGTGCAGCGGCACGGCCTGCCCGACGAGCGCCGCGGCGGTGGCGGCAGCGGAGGTGCCGGATTTGCGCTGGTTGCTCATGCCCCGTGCCGTTCCTGTTGGCTACGGGTAAGGGATAGCACGAATTGGGTGCAGGGAAATGGGGCGCGGCGACCACCGCGCCCCCTGTCATCCCTGATTTACGCTCCCACGCCCGCCGGCGGGGTCGGGGCGGCGTTGACCGGTTCGGCCAGCTGGGCATCGACGACGGCGACGGCGGTCATGTTGACCAGGCCGCGGGTGGTGACCGACGGCGTGACGATGTGGACCGGCCGCTGGACGCCCAGCAGGATCGGGCCGACATTCTGCGCTTCACCCAGGATCTTCATCATGTTGAAGGCGATGTTGGCGGCGTCCAGGGTCGGCATGACCAGCAGGTTCGCCTCGCCCTTCAGGCGGCTGTCGGGCAGCACTTCCTTGCGGATGGCCGGAGCCAGGGCGGCGTCGGCATGCATCTCGCCGTCGATCTCGACATCCGGCATCTGCTCGGACGCCAGCTCCACCGCGGCGCGCATCTTGCGGGCCGACGGGGTGTCGGCGCTGCCGAAGTTGGAATGGGACAGCAGGGCCACCTTCGGTTCGATGCCGAAGCGCTTCACCTCGTCCGCCGCCAGCCGAGCGATCTCGGCCACCTGCTCGGCGGTCGGGTCGGGGTTGACGTAGGTATCGGTGATGAAGTGGACGCCCTTCTGCGAGATCAGCGCATTCATCGTCGCGGCGACCTTCACGCCCTCACGCAGGCCGATCAGGCCGCAGATGTGCGCCCAATGCTCGTTGAAGCGGCCGGTGGTGCCGCAGACCAGCGCGTCGGCCTCGCCCCGGCGGACCATCAGGGCGCCGAACACCGTCGGCTGGGTGCGCACCACGTTGGCGGCATGGCTGGGCGACACGCCGCGGCGGCCCATCAGCTTGCGGTAATGTTCGGTGAAGTTGTGATAGCGCGGGTCGCGGATAATCTCGATGACCTCCACGTCCCGGCCGATCTTCAGGCGCAGGCCCATCTCGCCGATCACCCGCTCGATCACCTCGCGGCGGCCGATCAGCACCGGATGCGCGATGCCGTCGTCGACCACCACCTGGGCGCAGCGGATGACGCGCGGGTCCTCGCCCTCGGCATAGACGACGCGCTTGGGCGCGGTCTTGGCCTTGGTGATGACCGGCTTCATGAACAGGCCGGAGCGGATGACGTACTGGTTCAACTGGTCCTGATAGGCGCGGAAATCGGCGATCGGCCGGGTGGCGACGCCGCTGTCCATGGCGGCCTTGGCGACCGCCGACGACACCTCGACGATCAGGCGCGGATCGAAGGGCTTGGGCAGGATGTAGTCCGGACCGAAGCGCAGCGATTCACCGACATAGGCCGCTGCCACCACGTCCGACGGTTCGGCGCGGGCGAGGTTGGCCATGGCATGGGTCGCCGCGATCTTCATCTCCTCGTTCACCGTGGTGGCGCCGACGTCCAGCGCACCGCGGAAGATGAAGGGGAAGCACAGGACGTTGTTGACCTGATTGGGGAAGTCGGAACGGCCGGTGGCGATGATCGCGTCCGGACGGGCTTCGCGGGCCAGATCCGGCATGATCTCCGGCTCCGGGTTGGCGAGCGCCAGGATCAGCGGCTTGTCGGCCATGCGGGCCAGCAGCTCCGGCTTCAGCACCTTGGCGCCCGAGAGGCCGAGGAAGATGTCGGCGCCGTCGATGACGTCGGACAGCATGCGCGCCTCGGTATCGTGCGCGTAGGCCTCCTTGTACTCGTTCATCTCCTCGTTGCGGCCCTTGTGGACCACGCCGATGCGGTCGACCAGCCAGACATTCTCGCGCCGCACGCCCAGCGACAGCATCAGGTCGAGGCAGGCGATGCCCGCGGCGCCGCCGCCGGTGGAGACGACCTTGACCTTCGAGATGTCCTTGCCGACCAGCGCCAGACCGTTCAGCACGGCCGCACCCACCACGATGGCGGTGCCGTGCTGGTCGTCGTGGAACACCGGGATCTTCATGCGCTCGCGGCAGCGGCGCTCGATCTCGAAACAGGCGGGGGCGGCGATGTCTTCCAGGTTGATGGCGCCGAAGGTCGGCTCCAGCCGGACGATGGTATCGACCAGACCATCGACATCCAGCTCGTTCAGCTCGATGTCGAAGCAGTCGATGCCGGCGAACTTCTTGAACAGGACGGCCTTGCCTTCCATCACCGGCTTGGCGGCCATCGGCCCGATGTTGCCCAAGCCCAGCACGGCGGTGCCGTTGGTGACGACGGCCACCAGATTCGCCCGCGCCGTCAGCTCCGCCGCCTTCGACGGATCCTCGGCGATGGCGGTGCAGGCATGGGCTACGCCCGGCGAATAAGCCAGCGCCAGATCGCGCTGGTTGGCCATGGGCTTGGTCGCGACTACTGCCAGCTTACCGGGCCGCGGGTTGCGGTGATACTCAAGCGCCATCGCCTCAAAATCGCCGGACATCGGGTCTCTTCCTCCGGTTAACAAGATTTCAGTTAATTCTTTGCGTTCACTTCACCTGATTGGCGGTTATAGCCCATTCGGACTCTTGCGCCAACCGCCCCGCGAAACGGACGGGGGACGATTCGAACCTAATCGAAGCGTCCCCCTTACCTTACAGGATCCTCATGGGAGCCGGATGGATCATCTTTGGAATTTCCAAAACCGGCGCCCGCATGTGTGCCGCGCGTTTGCGGCAGATCGTCAGATCCGAGCCAGAGCCGGCTCCTTGAAGTGTTGCTGGTATTCGGCGACCGCCTTGCTCTCGTCGAACTCGCCTTCCATCTTGGCGACGACGACGGTGGCGACGCCGTTGCCGATCAGGTTGGTCAGCGCGCGGGCTTCCGACATGAAGCGGTCGACGCCCAGCAGCAGGGCCAGACCTTCGATCGGCAGGACGCCGGTGGCCGACAGGGTGGCGGCCAGCGTCACGAAGCCGCCGCCGGTGACCGCCGCCGCACCCTTGGAGGTCAGCATCAGGATGACCAGGATGTAGAGCTGCTGCCAGATCGTCAGGTCGACGTTGAAGGCCTGGGCGATGAAGATCGCCGCCATCGACAGGTAGATCGAGGTGCCGTCCAGGTTGAAGGAATAACCGGTCGGGATCACCAGACCGACGACATGCTTGGAGCAGCCGAACTTCTGCATCTTCTCCATCATGCGCGGCAGCACCGACTCCGAGGAGGAGGTGCCGAGCACGATCAGCAGTTCCTGGCGGATGTAGCGGATGAAGTTCCAGATGCTGAAGCCGTAGATCTTGGCGATGCTGCCCAGCACGACGAAGATGAAGATCGCCATGGTGAGATAGACCGACGCCATCAGCTGGCCCAGCGCGGTCAGCGACGAGATGCCGTACTTGCCGATGGTGAAGGACATGGCGCCGAAGGCACCGACCGGGGCGACGCGCATCAGGATGCCGATCACGCCGAACAGGGCGTGGCCGATCTTGTCGAAGATGTCCTCGACCAGCTTGCCCTTCTGGCCCATGGCGGACAGGGCGACGCCGAACACCACCGCAAAGAACAGGATCTGCAGCATGTCGCCCTGGACGAAGGCGCCGACGACATTGTCGGGCACGATGCCGACGACGAAGTCGATGAAGCCGTGCTCGTGGGCCGAGGTGGCGTATTTCTGCACCGCGTCGGCCTTCAGCTGACCCGGCTGGATGTTCATGCCGGCGCCGGGGCGGACGAGATTGACGATCAGCAGCCCGATACCGAGCGCGAAGGTCGTCACCACCTCGAAATACAGCAGGGCCTTGCCGCCGACCTTGCCGACTTTCTTCAGGTTGCCGATCGAGGAGATGCCGGTCACCACCGTCAGGAAGACGATCGGGCCGATCACCATCTTGACCATCTTGATGAACAGGTCGCCCAGCGGCTTCATCTGCACGGCGATGGCCGGATAGAAGTGCCCCAGCAGGATGCCGATGCTGATGGCGGTCAGAACCTGGAAGGTCAGGTTGGTGTAGAAGGGCTTCTTCACCGTGCCCGGCCGGCCGGCGGTCGCTTCTGCGCTCATGTTGCTCTCCTCGTGGCGTTCCTCAGAACGGCGTTCCTGGCGGGGTGCCCGTTCTTTCGTCCGGCATTTGCACCGGCTGGGCGGGCGGCCCCCAACTGATTGCTCCTGAAAGCAAGCGGTGGGCCAATTGCTGAATCCAGCAACATCAAGCATTTGCCGAATGGCCGAGGGCGAGAATCCGCACGACATGGGGTCCGGTGATGTGCGAAAATCCGCACACTTCACAGCGCTGCGGCATCAATGTTGCGGCGCAGCACGATCAGGGAAGACGTTGCTGAGCAATCCGACCGACCCGGCGACAGATTCGACCGCCCTTCCTTCTCCCGCCGTGACACTCTCGCCGGCGGCGCAGCTGGTCGCCCGTGCACTGGAACGGCCGCGCCGGCTGCTGATGGTGGCGCTGCTGCTGGGGGTCCCGGCGGCGGCGGCGCTGGCGGCCGGCTGGGCCTCGTCCCTGGCGCTGGACGATCTGAAGGACAGCGCGCGGGCGCAGTTGGCGCTCTACAACGCCAACCTGCGGGCGGAGCTGGAGCGTCATGCCGCCGTTCCCCTGGCGCTGGCGCAGGATGACGAGGTGCGCGCCCTGCTGGTCAACCCGACGCCGGCCGCTGTCGACCGGCTGAACCGCAAGCTGCAAGGCATTGCCCAGGCGTTGGATGCGCTGGCGCTTTACGTGATGGACGCGAAGGGGACGACGCTGGCGGCCAGCAACTGGAACGGCGCCGCCAGCTTCGTCGGCGAGAATTTCTCGTACCGTCCCTATTTCCGCATGGCGATGGACCAGGGGGAGGGTCACCATTTCGCGCTGGGCACCACCTCGCTGGTGCCGGGCTATTACACGGCGAACCGGGTGGTGGCGGAAAACCGCACAGTGGGTGCGGTGGTGCTGAAGCTGGGGTTCGACCGGCTTGAGCGGGGCTGGACGCCGGGGCAGGAAAAGCTGCTGGTGACCGACCGCGACGGGGTGGTGTTCATCACCAACATGCCGTCCTGGCGCTATCATGCCCTGCCCCGCCGTCTGCCGATCAGCCTGCCCATCGTGCCGGAGGGCACCAGCGAGGGGCTGGACGTATTGCCCTGGGCCTTCGGCGGCGCCTCCGACCGCATCGCGCTGGAGGAGAAGGACGAGCAGCGGCGCTATCTGCTGACTTCCGTCGCCATGCCCGGCGGCGATTGGACCCTGCACAGCCTGACCAGCCTCGATCCGGTGACCGCCCGCGCCTGGGTCGCCGGGCTGCTGGCCGCGGCGGCGGTGGCGATGGCCGCGCTCACCGCCTATGCGGTGGCGCTGCGGCGGGTGGCGCTGGTCGAGCGGATCGCCTTGCAGGAGGAATCGCGGGCGGAGCTGGAGCGCCGGGTCGCCGCAGCCACCGCCGATCTGCGCGCCGCGGAGAACGAGCTGACCCAGGCGGCCAAGCTGGCGGCGCTGGGCCAGATGTCGGCTGGCATCGCGCATGAGATCAACCAGCCGCTGGCCGCCATGCGCAGCTTCGCCGACAATGCCGTGGTGCTTCTGGAGCGCGGGCGGATGGACGCGGTGCGCGGCAATCTGGCGGAAATTGCCGAGCTGACCGACCGCATGGCCGCGATCACGCGCCAGTTGAAAGGCTTTGCCCGCCGCGCCTCCGGCACGCTGGGGCCTGTGTCGGTCCAGGGCGCGGTGACCCAGGCTCTGGCCCTGCTGGAATCCAAGCTGCGGCGCGAGGACATCACGGTGGAGGTCGATCTGCCCGACCAGCCGGTTCGGGTGGTGGCGGAGGATGTGCGGCTGCAGCAGGTGCTGGTCAATCTGATCGGCAACGCCGCCGACGCCATGCGCGGCTGTCCGGTGCGCCGCCTGCGCATCGGACTGGTCGCGGCGGAGGGAGAGGCGTTGCTGAGCGTCACCGACACCGGCGGCGGCATCGCCGAGGTCGACCTGCCCCGGCTGTTCGTCCCCTTCTTCACCACCAAGGAAGCCGGCGAGGGTTTGGGGTTGGGGCTGTCGATCAGCCACGGCATCGTCGAGGATTTCGGCGGCAGCCTGACCGCCGCCAACCGCAACGGGAAGCTGGGGCAAGGCGCCGTCTTCACCCTGCGGCTCACCACCACGGAGCAGACCACATGAGCCAGTCCATTCCCGAGGCCGCCGGCGCCGTGCTGTTCGTGGATGACGAGCGCGCGGTGCGTCTGGCCGGGCAGCAGGCGCTGGAACTGGCGGGGTTCGATGTGACGGCCTGCGACGGAGCGGAGCGGGCCTTGCGCCATCTTGGCCGCGATTGGCCGGGCTGTCTCGTCACCGATGTGCGCATGCCGCAGATGGACGGGCTGACCCTGCTGGCGCGGGTGCGTGAAATCGACCCCGACCTGCCGGTCATCCTGATCACCGGCCATGGCGACGTGCCGATGGCGGTGGAGGCGATGCGCAACGGCGCCTACGACTTTCTGGAAAAGCCCTTCCCGTCCGACCGGCTGACCGAGATCGCCCGGCGCGCAGTGGAAAAGCGGCGGCTGGTGCTGGAGAACCGCAGGCTGCGGGCGCAGATCGCCGGTGGAACCGATCCGGCGGGGACCATCGTCGGCCGCACGCTGGGCATCGAGCGGCTGCGCGCCACCATCGCCGCGGTCGCCGACACCGACGCCGACGTTCTGGTGTTCGGCGAGACCGGCACCGGCAAGGAGATGGTCGCCCGCGCGCTGCACGTCGCCAGCGGCCGGCGCAAGAACCCCTTTGTCGCGCTGAACTGCGGCGCCATGCCGGAGACGATCTTCGAGAGCGAGCTGTTCGGGCACGAGGCCGGCGCCTTCACCGGTGCCGCCAAGCGCCGCATCGGCCGGATCGAGCATGCCGGCGGCGGCACCCTGTTCCTGGACGAGATCGAGAGCATGCCGCTGGCGCTGCAGGTCAAGCTGCTGCGGGTGATCCAGGAGCGGATGGTCGAACCGCTGGGGTCGAACGAGCAGGTGCCGGTCGACCTGCGGGTGGTTGCCGCCACCAAGGCGGATCTGCGGCAGGCGGCCGATGAGGGGAAATTCCGCGCCGACCTCTATTACCGCCTGAATGTGGTGGTGCTGACCATCCCGCCGCTGCGTGAACGCCGGGACGACATCCCGTTGCTGTTCCAGCATTTCGTCGCCCAGGCCGCCGCCCGCTACAACCGCGAACCGCGCGTCCCGAGTCGCGAGCAGATGCAGCGGCTGATGAGCCAGGACTGGCCCGGCAATGTCCGTGAACTGCGCAACGCCGCCGACCGCTTCGTGCTGGGGCTGGAGGACGCGGCACCGGCGCCGGTATCGGCACCGTCGGCGCTGTCGCTGGCCGAGCAGGTGGATCTGTTCGAAAAGGGGCTGATCCAGTCCGAACTGGCGCGTCACCGCGGCAGCGTGAAGGCCGCCATCGAGGCGCTGAACATCCCGCGCAAGACCTTCTACGACAAGCTGAAGCGCTATGGGCTGAGCCGGGAGGATTTCATCGACTAGCCGGTTCTGGCGACGGCTCCACCCTCCCCCTCTTCCCCCATCCGTCCAGTTGACATCCGGTTCCGCTTGCCGGTCGCACGCGCGGTTCCCATCTGGCTTCAGGTGTCCGGCCGCCCTTTTCATGTTTCGGGAAACCGGCTTTCGGGCAGCTCGGCCGGGCGGACCTTTCCTTCGTTTCGGCTGTTGTACTGGAGACCACACAGCACCGACGTCGAAGGGGACGGCCTTAGAATGTCACCAAGGATTAGCACCATGACCCCCCGTCTCCTTGCGGAGCTTCTGGAACCGATCCTGA
>CBIHQY010000038.1:0-64166 GCA_966212305.1 uncultured Azospirillum sp. | reverse complement strand
GTCGGTCGTCGACTTCAAGTTCACGTCCAAGCGCGCCACCTCGGTCGAGGAGATCACCAAGGCGATCTCCGACGCCGCCAACGGCCCGTTGAAGGGCGTGCTGGAGGCCTACACCGAGGATCTGGTGTCGACCGACTTCAACCACGACCCGCACAGCTCGATCTTCGCGCTGAACGAGACCAAGGTCATCGACGGCAACTTCGTCCGCATCATGACCTGGTACGACAACGAGTGGGGCTTCTCCAACCGCATGAGCGACACCGCGGTCGCCATGGCGAACGCCAAGTAAGCCTCGCCGACCCAAGAAAAAGGCGCCTTCCCACGGGAAGGCGCCTTTTTTCTTTTCACTGCCGGCAGGCCTTCAAGCCGCCCGCACCGTCGCCAGGAAGTCGCCGACCTGCGCGTTCAGTCCGGCCGCCTCGCTGGTCAGCTTGCCCAGCGCCTCGACCAGTTCGCGGGCGGTGCGGCCGCTCTCGTCCGAGGCGGCGGTGACGCCGGAGATGCTGGACGACACCTCGCCGGTGCCCGACGCCGCCTGCTGGACCGAGCGGGAGATCTCAGCCGTGGCGGCGTTCTGCTGGTCGACCGCGGCGGAGATCGTCGTGGCGATGGTGCTCAGCCGCTCGATCACCGCCGACACCTTCTGGATTTCCGTCACCGCCTGACCGGTCACCGCCTGGATGCCGCTCATCTGGCCGCCGATCTCGTCGGTGGCCTTGGCCGTCTGGTTGGCCAGCGCCTTCACCTCGCTCGCTACCACGGCGAAGCCCTTGCCGGCCTCGCCCGCCCGCGCCGCCTCGATGGTGGCGTTGAGCGCCAGCAGGTTGGTCTGCCCGGCAATGGAGTTGATCAGCCCGACGACCGTGCCGATCCGATCGACCGCCTCGGCGAGGCTGCCGATGCGGCCGGTGGCCTCCTGCGCCATGCCGACCGCCTCGCCGGCGACGCGGCTGGCTTCCGACACCTGCCGGCCGATCTCGACGATGGAGCAGGACAGCTGTTCCGACGCCGCGGCGACGGTCTGCACGTTGGCGGCGGTGCCGTCGCTGGCGCTCGCCACGATCCCGGCCAGCTGGCTCGTCTGCTCCGCGGCGTGCGACATCGCCCGGACCTTCTGCCCCAGCGCCTCGGTGGTGGTGGAGACGGAGCGGATCATGCCGCCCACCGTCCCCTCGAATCGCGCGGCCAGCCGATCCATCGCCTGCCGCTTGTCCTCCACCGCGCGGCGCGCGACTTCGGCCTGCTCGGCCTCCAGCCGGCGGGCAGCCTCGGCATTGACCCTGAACACCTGAACCGCCCGGCCCATGTCGCCCAGTTCGTCGCCGCTTCCGGTTTCCGGAATGGTGACCGACAGGTTGCCGTCGGCGAGCGAGCGCATGGCATCGGACAGGCGGCGGATGCGCCGGCTGATCGAGTTGCCGACCAGCGCGATCAGCGCCACCACCGGCAGCGCGAGCCCGCCGACGATGGCCACCATGGTCCACAGGCTGCGGGCGAAGCGGGCGTCCAGATCGTCGATGTAGACGCCGGTGCCGATGGCCAGCTGCCACGGCTCGAACATCTTTACGTAGCTGAGCTTGGGGAAAGGCTGTTCACCACCGGCCTTGGGATAGCTGTAGGCGACGAAGCCCTCGCCCTTGGCCTTGGCGGTGTCGACCATCTCGCGTGTGAAGAAGACGCCGTTGGCATCCTTCTGGTCGTGCTGATCCTTGCCGATCACGTCGGGACGGACGGGATGGATGACGCTGTGGTAGCCGGTATCAAGGACGAAGATGTAGTCCTTGCCGTTGTAGAACATCGTGTTGATGTTGGCCTTGAACCGCTCGAACGCCTGATCGTGGGTCAGCCGGCCGGCCTTGACCTCGGCCTCATAGCCGGTCGCCAGACCATGGGCTGCCTGCACGACAGAGCGCAGGGTTTCCTTCCGATCCTCCAGCGTGCTGCGCTGGTTCAACCAGAGCGCGGCGGCGGCAAGCGCGACACTGACGGCCCCGGCCAGCGCGACCAGTGTCCACAGCTTCGTTCGCAGAGTGAGTTTCAGTCCGCTCATGAGGAAGTCCCCCCTTTAGATTGGGGAGCTCAGAGCAAGGACGATGCCAATCGTAAAAAGGGATGGAGCCGTTGCTCTGCTATCGCTGGGCGAACGTACTATTCAAGCGTTTCGCCAAACTCACGTCCCCTCGCACGCAAGCTGCTTCGCATTTTGCGAAACTATCCGGCCTTGACGTCGGTCACGCCGGCGGCGCGGGCCAGGCACTCGGCGATCCAGGCCGACACGCTCTTGCCTTCCCGCGCGGCGCAGTCGGCGACGGCGCGGTGCAGGATCGGGTTGATGCGGATGGACAGCCGTCCGGAGAAGGGCTGTTCGCCCTCGCCCCCCATGTCGCAGGACAGATCGAGGTAATCATCGACCGCCCGCCGGAAGGAGTCCCGCAATTCGTCCACAGAGCGGCCGGAAAAGGTGATGCCGTCGTGGGTGTTGATGACCTCGCCGACAAAGACGCCTGCGTCGTTGTCAAAGTCGATCTGGGCCTTGTAACCCTTGTATTCCATCATCGCGGCATTCCCGGGGGAGGTATTCCAATGAAACGGACGCCGGTGCCCCGGCCTGCTGTCCGCTGTGACTGACCATACTCCGGGACCGCGATCACTGGGTTTGACCTGCCTCAATTCTCTCAACCGGCTGAGGACTGGAGCCTCTTGTCGCCCACCGCTAGAATGTCCGCCCCGCCGCCACCCCGCCCCGCCGCCGCCCATGACCGCCCACCCACAAATCGCCCCGGCCCTCCTCCGCCCCATCCTGGTGCGCGGCCTCGCCGACGCGCAGGCCGCCGCAGCCGGAGCCGAATCGGCCGGGGTCGCCCTCACCCTGATGGCGCCGCCGGCGGGCGGGGCGCTGTGGCTGCTCGGCCTGATCGGGCGGGTGCGCCAAGCCCACCCCACGCTCGAGGTGACCGGCCTGCTCGACTGCAGCGACCGCGCCGGCGAGGCGCAGGGGGCGCTGGCCGCCGGCGTGCCGGCCCTGCTGTTCACCGGCGGCAGGGAGGCGGCGGACCGTCTGGCGGCCATCGCCGCGACCCGAGGCGCCGTGCTGCTGACCGCCTGCCCGCCCCTGCTCGATCTCGCCGCCGAAGGTCATGGCTCCACCCGGCCGGTCCTGCTGGAGGCGCTATGCGGCGACTGGCTGACACAGGCCAAAAGTTGGGCCAAAGGTCGCGCCGAAGGTTAGGTCCGGACTACCGCTTTTTCGCACAGCTTCGCCGCGCAAAGGTGGTGTAACGTCACATAAGGATATTTTTGTGACACAGCACTCTCCCTCCGATGCCGGAAGAGCCACCCATGAGCATCACCTCCCTGACCACGCCGGATCAGACCATCGCGCAACCGCACCATCCGGGGCATGCCGCAAACGGCCGGACATCCGACCGGATGGGAAACAGTCCGGCCCCCCGGCCGGAGAAGATGCGCGGCCTGCGGCTGGTCGCCGTCTGGGTCGGGCTGACCGTCGGCTCCTGGGCGGTGCTGGGCGGGGCCGGATACGGCCTCTACAGCATGGTCAGTTCTCTTCTGCCCTAACTCCTCCGGCCAAGCCTTTCCGCCCGGACGCGCGTCCCCCCGCCGCAGGCCCTAGGCCGTTCAGGCGTGGCAAATGGCCGCTTTATGCCCCTCCCGCCGTTGCAAAGTGGCCGAATACGGGCTAAGACGGCGCCATTTCCAAGAATGCCCCAGGGGAAGAGCCACAATGAAGCTCACGCGCCGCGTCAAAGACATTCTCGCCAACTACGAGAGCGACAATCCCGGCACCAAGGCGAACCTCGCCCGCATCCTGATGGAAGGCAAGCTCGGCGGCACCGGCAAGCTGGTGATCCTGCCGGTCGACCAGGGCTTCGAGCACGGGCCCGCCCGCAGCTTCGGCCCGAACGATGCCGGCTATGATCCGCACTACCACTACCAGCTGGCCATCGACGCGGGCTGCAACGCCTACGCCGCTCCCCTGGGCTCGCTGGAAGCCGGCGCCGGCACCTTCGCCGGGTCGATCCCGCTGATCCTGAAGATGAACAGCGCCAACTCGCTGTCCACCCAGAAGGAAGCCGCCGACCAGGCCGTCACCGCCTCGGTCCAGGACGCGCTGCGCATCGGCGCATCGGCCATCGGCTTCACCATCTATCCGGGCTCCGACTGCATGTACTCCCAGTACGAGGAGTTCCGTGAGCTGTCGAAGGAGGCCAAGTCCTATGGCCTCGCCACCGTGCTGTGGTCCTACCCGCGCGGCGGCGCCGTCACCAAGGACGGCGAGCTGGCCATCGACGTGATCGGCTACGCCGCCCACATGGCGGCTTTGCTGGGCGCCCACATCATCAAGGTGAAGCTGCCTTCGGCCCATCTGGAGCAGGCGGAAGCCAAGAAGGTCTACGAGTCGAAGAACATCCCGATCGCCACCCAGGCGGAGCGGGTGAAGCACATCATGCAGTGCGCCTTCAACGGCCGCCGCATCGTGGTCTTCTCCGGCGGCGCCACCAAGGGCGAGGACGCGGTGTTCGAGGACGCCCGCGCCATCCGCGACGGCGGCGGCAACGGCTCGATCATCGGCCGCAACGCCTTCCAGCGCCCGCGCGAGGATGCCCTCAAGCTGCTCGACCGGATCATGAAGATCTACCAGGGCCGGGAGTAACACTTGGCCAAGGGAAAGCCGACGCAGGCGGAACCTGCCGCCTGCCGACTGTACCTCGTGACGCCGCCGGCCCTGGAGCCGGCGGCGTTCGCGCCGCTTCTTCGGGAAGCGCTGGATGCCGGCGACGTCGCCTGCGTGCAGCTCCGCCTCAAGGACTGCTCCGAGGACGACATCCGCCGCGCCTGCGACGTCCTGCGCCCGATCGCGCAGGAGCGTGAGGTCGCCTTCATCCTCAACGACCATCCGCGCCTGGCGCGGGAGGCCGGCTGCGACGGCGTCCATGTCGGACAAAGCGACACGCCCTATCGCGATGCCCGCAAGATCCTGGGCAACGACGCCATCGTCGGCGTCACCTGCCACGACAGCCGCCATCTCGCCATGATCGCCGGCGAGGAAGGGGCGGATTACGTCGCCTTCGGCGCCTTCTTCCCCACCAGCACCAAGACGGCCGAATACAAGGCCGAGCCGGAGCTGCTGAACTGGTGGTCGGAGCTGATGGAGGTCCCCTGCGTCGCCATCGGCGGCATCACCGCCGAGAATTGCGCGCCGCTGGTCACCGCGGGCGCCGATTTCCTGGCCGTGGTCAACGCCGTCTGGGGTCATCCGCAGGGGCCGGGCGCCGGGGTCCGGGCGCTGAACGCCGCCATCGAGGCCGCACTCGCCGGCTGAACCGGCTGGCCGAACCGGCTGGCTGACAGACCGGCCAACCGGCCGATTACCTGGACTTCCCCAAAATCATGGACCTTCTGACGCCCGAGTCGCTGGGCATCCTGTTCGCCGTCGGCCTGCTGGCCGGCTTCGTCGATTCGATCGCCGGCGGCGGCGGTCTGCTGACCATTCCGGCCCTGTTGGCCGCCGGCATGTCCCCGGCCGAGGCGTTGGCAACCGGCAAACTGCAATCCAGTTTCGGCTCGCTGTCCGCCACCATCAAGTTCGTCCGCCGCGGCGAGGTCCATCCCGGCGCCATGCGCACGATGATCCTCTGCACCTTCATAGGCGCGGGCGCCGGGGCCACACTGGTGCAGATGCTGGATCCCAGTTTCCTGCGTGACGTCATCCCGATCCTGCTGATCGGCATCGCGCTCTATCTGCTGCTGTCGCCCAAGGCCGGCGACGTCGACGCGCACCAGCGCATCGGCGAACATGCTTTCGCGCTCGGCATCGGCACAGGCATCGGCTTCTATGACGGCTTCTTCGGGCCGGGCACCGGCACCTTCTTCGCCATCGCCTTCGTCTCGCTGCTTGGTTACAACCTGCGCAAGGCGACCGCCCACACCAAGGTGCTGAACCTGACCAGCAATGTCGCCTCGCTGCTGTTCTTCATCGCCGGCGGCCATGTGCTGTGGACGGTCGGGCTGCTGATGGGGGTCGGGCAGTATATCGGCGCCCAGGTCGGCGCCCACATGGTGATCCGCAACGGCGCCCGAGTCGTGCGTCCGATGCTGGTCGTCGCCTCCATCGTCATCACCGCCAAGCTGGTGTGGACCGACGAGCACAACATCCTGCGCGAGCTTTTCGCCACCGCCGTCGCCTGGATCGCCTGACGGCACCGGGCCGCGTCGGCGGCCATCGCGTCAGTTCTCCACTGAATTCTCTGGATAATCTCGCCCCCGTGACGGTGGCGCGGGCGTAGGCGCGGCTGCCTCCGGTGGTCGCGCCGCACCCCTTTCTCCCTTTTCCGACTTTCGAAACCGATGCAGGCCCGCAACACTGCTTGCGTAGCCAACAAAAAGTGGTGGGCGGCTCTTTACGTATGCGTCAGTTTGTGTATCATTGCGTCAACAACACAATTGGGGGAAGGAACGAATGTCTCCGACGACGCTCAAGACACGCCTGATGACCGCCGCTGCCGCCATCGCGGTGACCGCGCCGATCGTGACCGCCTCGACCGCGTTCGGCGCCGGTTTCGCGTTGAAGGAGCAGAGCGTATCGGGCCAGGGCACCGCCTATGCCGGTGTGACCGCCGGCGGCAACGGCGACGCCAGCTCCATGTTCTACAATCCCGCGACCATGGGTCTGGTGACCGGCATCGAGGCGGTGCAGACCGCCACCGGCGTCATCGTGAAGTCAAAGGTCGACGGCGCCAGCGCCACCCGCGCCCGGCGCCTGGGCGGCACCGCGATCAGCGGCAACGCCTCGCCCGGCGACATTGCCCAGGACGCGCTGGTTCCCGCCGGTTACTTCGTCTATTCGATCAGCGACGACCTGAAGGTCGGCCTGTCGGCCAACGGCCCCTGGGGTCTGGTCACCGACTATGGCGACAATTGGATCGGCCGCTATCACGGCATTCGCTCCGACCTGCGCACCTATAATTTCGCGCCGTCGGTGTCCTACCGCATCAACCCGATGATCATCATCGGCGGCGGCGTGCAGATCCAGTATGCCAAGGCCAAGCTGTCGCAGGCGTCCGACTTCGGCGCCAGCCGCCTCGGCCGTCCCGGCTCGCTCGACGTCAAGAGCGACGTGACCGGCGACGATTGGGGCCTGGGCTTCACGCTCGGCGCCCTGATCGAACCGGTGAAGGGCACCCGCGTCGGCCTCGCCTACCGCTCGGCGGTCAAGCACACGCTGACCGGCAATATCTCCTTCACCGGCCTGCCGGCTCCGCTCGCCGGCGCCCTGCCCGCCCAGAGTGCCAGCGCCGACCTGACCACGCCGGACATCGCCTCCATCGGCCTGTACCACGAGGTCACCGACCGCTGGGCGGTGATGGCCGACGTGCAGTGGACCAACTGGTCGCGCTTCAAGGAACTGCGCGTCAACATCGCCAACCCGGCGCTCAATTCCGTGACGGAAGAGCACTGGAAGGACACCTGGTATTACGCGCTCGGCACCTCCTACAAGGTGACCGACAAGCTGACGCTGCGCGGCGGAGTCGCCTTCGACAAGGGCTCGGTCGACATCGATTACCGCACGCCCCGCATTCCGGAGCAGAACCGCTACTGGCTGTCGGTCGGCGCCGGCTATCAGGTCACCGACAACCTGCGCGTCGATGCCGCCTATTCGCACGTCTTCATCCCGAAGACCTCGGTCGCCCTCACCGACGACCTGACCGGCGCCGAAGCCGGCCGCGGCAACCTGAATGTGGACTACAAGAGCAGCATCGACCTGATCGGCCTGCAGGCGAAGTTCACGTTCTAAGTCAGTTCACCCAAGCACCAATCCCCTTCTCCCCCGGAGGAGAAGGGGACCCCCCCTAAACCCCGGCCACCGGAAGCCACAGCACCTGTTCGATGCTCTCGGCCCCGCTGCACAGCATCGCCAGCCGGTCGAAGCCCATGGCGATGCCGCTGCTCTGCGGCATGCCGTGCTCCAGCGCGGCGAGGAAATCCTCGTCCACCGGGAAGCGCTCGCCATAGAGCCGCTCCTTCAACGCCATGTCCGCCTCGAAGCGGGCGCGCTGCACCGCCGGGTCGGTCAGTTCGCCGAATGCGTTCGCCAGTTCCAGCCCGCAGGCATACAGCTCGAACCGTTCGGCCAGCCGCGGGTCTTCCGGCTTCGGCCGCGACAGCGCCGCCATGCAGAGCGGATAATCGGTCAGCACGCAGGGCACGCCCTCGCCCAGATGCGGTTCGATGCGGTCGAACATGATGCGGAAGACGATGTCCTCCCAACGGTCGCCGTGATGGGGGACGATGCCGATGCGCGCCGCCTCCTCCGCCAGCGCCGCCGGGTCGGGATCGTGGCTGCCGTCATAGGTCGCCATCAGGTCGATGCCGGCATAGTCCCGGAAAGCCTCCGGCACCGTCACTATCCGCCATGGCGCGAAGGGATCGCAGGTCATGCCGCGGAAACTGAACGTCCGCCGACCGCCAGCCTCGGCGCCGGCGCACAGCAGCTCGCGGCAATCGTCGATCAGCGTGCGATAGCCATCCCCGGCGCGATACCATTCCAGCATCGAGAATTCCGGCGCATGGGTCCCCGACCGCTCGCCGTTGCGGTAGACATGCGCCAGCTGCCACAGCCGCTGCACGCCCGCGACCAGCAGCTTCTTCATGGCGAATTCCGGGCTGGTGTGCAGGTAGAGCGGCCGGCGGTCGTCCGGATGAGGCCCCTGCAGTTCGGTGGCGAAGGCCTGGAGATGCGGCTCCATCCCCGGCGAGACCTGCAGGGCCGGCGTGTCGACCTCGACGAAGGCCAGCTCCTCGAACACGCGGCGGACGGCGTTCAGCACCCGGCCGCGCGCCGCCAGATAAGGCCGGCGGCGGGCCAGCGCCTCGGGATGCCAGGGGGGAAGTTTGGCGGAACGGATCGGGGCGGACATGAAGGGCGCGCTCTTGATGGACGGTCGAAAGGGGTGCCGGCGCATCAGAGCACCCACGGGCGGCGTACTCAAGCCGGCATGGCATTGGTCACAGCGGCCTCCCGTGGTAAACTCGCCCCATCGCCGCCGAACCGTGCTGATGGGACGGGCGGATGGAACACTGGAACACTGAACAGTGTCGGCAAAAACGTTCCAAACGTCCCGTCCCTGGAGAGATTCTAATGTGCCGCGCCGCAAACCGGCGAAGAATCGTCCGCCAATCGCCCGGAACGCCCGCCGTTACCGCTCCGCGCCGTTGCCTATGGGCGGTCAAGCTGGTAGGGTCCGCGCCGCCCGTATTTCTGGAAGTCACGAGTAAGCCATGAAGGTCAATGCCAACACGATGCGCCCCGGCCATGTGCTGGAGCACAACGGTAAGCTCTGGGTCATCACCAAAACCGCCATCGTGCAGCCTGGCAAGGGCGGCGCCTTCATCCAGCTGGAAATGAAGGACGTTCGCACCGGCAACAAGTCGATCGAGCGGTTCCGCACCCAGGAGACCGTTGAGCGCGCTCGCCTGGACGAGCATGAGATGACCTTCCTCTTCGCGGAAGGTGACAGCTTCACCTTCATGGATAAGGAAAGCTTCGAACAGGTCGCCATCCCCCGCGACATCATCGGCGAGCCGGCCGTCTTCCTGCAGGACGGCATGGAAGTCACCGTGCAGAGCCATGAAGGCTCGCCGCTGGGCGTCGAGATCCCCGGCAAGGTCACGCTGCTGATCACCGAATCCGACCCGGTGGTGAAGGGCCAGACGGCCTCTTCCTCCTACAAGCCGGCCAAGCTGGAGAACGGCGTGTCGATCCTGGTTCCGCCGCATATCGAGGCCGGGACCCGCGTCGTCGTCGATACCGGCACCGGCGAATACGTCGAGCGCGCGAAGGACTGATCCTTCCCAGGTCGGTTCTGCCATCACCGGTCTTCGCCATGCGCGGAGGCCGGTGTATTGTTTTCTGGTTCCTGCACGAAACGGTACACCAACACCCATGTCCACCCGCTCCGCTCTCATCAACGTCATGGTCCGCGCCGCCGAAAAGGCTGCCCGCGGTCTCGTCCGCGACTTCGGCGAGGTCGAACACCTCCAGGTGTCGCGCAAGGGGCCCGCGGACTTCGTGTCCGCCGCCGATCTGAAGGCCGAACGCACCCTGCGCGAGGAACTGCAGAAGGCGCGGCCCGAATTCGGTTTCCTGATGGAGGAGAGCGGTGCGTCCAAGGGCAGCGATGCCGAGGCGCGCTGGATCGTCGATCCGCTCGACGGCACCACCAATTTCCTGCACGGCCTGCCGCACTGGGCGATCTCCATAGGCGCCGAGCGCAACGGCGAGATCGTCGCCGGCGTGATCTATGCCCCCATCGGCGACCAGCTGTTCTGGGCCGAAAAGGGTGCCGGCGCCTACGTCAACCACACCCGCCTGCGCGTGTCCGAACGCCGCCGGCTGGAGGATTGCGTGATCGCCACCGGCATCCCCTTCAAGGGCCGCGGCGACCACGCCACCTTCCTGAAGGAACAGGAAGCGGTGATGAAGGAGGTCGCGGGCATCCGCCGCTTCGGCGCCGCCTCGCTCGACCTCGCCTACACCGCCGCCGGCCGATTCGACGCCTATTGGGAACGCGGCCTGGCGCCGTGGGACTGCGCCGCCGGCGTGCTGATGGTCACCGAAGCCGGCGGCTTCGTCGGCGAGATCGAGGGCGGCCGCAACCCGGTCTTCACCGGCAACGTGCTCGCCGCCAACAGCCATCTCCAGGTACCGGTCGCCCGCCTGTTGAAGTCCGCCAAGGGCTGACCCTCGGCCCTGCCCATCCTCCGCCATCCCGTACCGGACAGGCGGATGGGTGGTTGTGGCTGGAGCGATCGATAGGCTATGGTTTGCAGGACAAAGGTTTAACGGGACACATCGTTTTGGGCCGCTGGGGACACGCCGACCGCAAGCACCTTGCCGCCGCCGCGCTGTGCGCGGTCTGGACGCTCTCTCCGGCTGCCCTGTCGGCGGCGGCACCGGCCAACGGCCCGGCGCCGACTCCCGCCGGATTGACGCTGGAAAACGCGGTTCCGCTGTCCGTGCCGCCGCGCCCCAACCTGCGCACCCCCCCGCCGGTGAAGGCACCGCCGCGACTCGTCCTGCCGCAGCCGCTGGAGGCCCCGCCTCCGCCCGTCCTGACCGAAGGTCCGGCCCAGCCGACATCCCGCGCCACGGCCCGTACGGAGCCGGCCCCGAAGACGGCGCAGCCGCAGCAACCCGCTGTCCAGGCACCTGTCGCCCAGACACCCGCTGCCCCGGCCCCCGGTCAGCCGCCGAGCGCTCCGCGAACCGACACCGCCGCACTTCCGCCTCCCCCGGATGCGGCACCCCCTGCGGCTAACCTGCCACCTTCGAGCGTTTTGAGCCTTGTGTTCCCGGCCGACGCCACCAATCTGCCGGATGCGGCGAACGCCGTGGTCGACCGGATCGTCGAACGGTTGCGCGCCAGCGACACCGCGAGGCTCCAGCTGCGCTCCTACGCCAGCGGCACCGCCGATACGGCGCGCGAGGCGCGGCAGCTGGCACTGGCCCGGGCGTTGGCGCTGCGCGAGCGGCTGACGGCCTTCGGGATCCGCAGCACCCGCGTCGATGTCCGCGCGCTTGGTGTCGACGACAACGGCGGGCCACCCGACCGGATCGATGCAGTCTTTCTGAATGAATAGCGCCCAACCCGTGCGCGAGGTCTGATCGGAACACCCCTTCGGAGCATCATGACCGCCACAACCCCGACGACCCGACCGCTGGAGGTATCCGCCCTCATGACACGCCCGGAACGGTTCCTGACCCGGATGATCCTGTTCCTGGTGGTGGTCGGCGCTGTGACTGGCCTGCTGTTCCCCGCCCTGCGCTCGGCCTTCCTCAACAACGCGCCGCTCAACGGCGTCATCCTGGCGACTCTGCTCGCCGGTATCGCCTTCATCTTCCGGCAAGTCCTGATGCTCCGCCCCGAAGTAGCGTGGCTGGAGCAGTACCAGAGCGGGGTCGCCCCCGCCTCGCTGCAGGAACCGGTGCTGCTGGCGCCGATGGCGCGCATGCTGGGCGAACGGCGCGGCCGGCTGACGCTGTCGGCGCTGTCGATGCGTTCCCTGCTCGACGGCATCGCCTCACGCCTGGACGAATCGAGGGAGCTGTCGCGCTACCTGATCGGCCTGCTGATCTTCCTCGGTCTGCTCGGCACCTTCTGGGGCCTGCTCCACACGGTTCAATCGGTCGGCGGCGTCATCGGCAGCCTGTCGGTCCAAGGTGGCGACGTCGGCACGATGTTCTCCCACCTGCAGCAGGGGCTGGAAGCGCCGCTGGTCGGCATGGGAACCGCCTTCTCCTCCTCGCTGTTCGGCCTTGCCGGCTCCCTGGTTCTGGGCTTCCTGGAACTCCAGGCCAGCCAGGCCCACAACCGCTTCTTCCAGGACCTCGAGGACTGGCTGTCCAGCGCCACCCGGCTGTCGAGCGGCGCCGCCGGCGGGCTCGAATCGGGCGACCACTCCGCCTCCGCCTATCTGACCGCCCTGCTGGAACAGACCGCCGAGAACCTGGACTCCCTGCAGCGCACCGTCGCCACCGCCGAGGAGGGCCGGCGCGCCGCCAACGCCAACCTGATGGCGCTGACCGAGCGGCTGTCGAGCCTGACCGACCACATGCGCGCCGAACAGCAGCTTCTCCTGCGTCTGGGGGAGAATCAGCTGGAGGTGAAGGGGCTGCTCGACCGGCTGGCGGAGAACGCGGGTGGCGGCTTCGACGACGCCTCGCGCCAGCATCTGCGCAACATGGACATCTATCTCGCCCGCATCGTCGAGGAGTCCTCCAACGGCCGCGTCCAGGCGGTGCAGGAGATCCGCAGCGAGATCAAGCTGCTGGCCCGCACGATCGCCGCGCTGGCCGAAGAAGCCGACCAGCAGCAGCGCTGACACTCTGACACCGTAGGCCAACGCCGGGAGTACCCATGGCCAGCATCAGCCGCCGCAACGGCCACCGCGACGCCAGCGCATGGCCCGGCTGGGTCGACGCCCTGTCGTCGCTGGTGATGGTCGTCATCTTCCTGCTGATGGTCTTCGTCGTGGCGCAATTCTACCTCGCCACCGCCCTGACAGGCCGGGACGAGCAACTGACCGCGCTCAATCACAAGATCGCGGAAATGAACGACCTGCTGGCGATGGAGCGGGATGCCAACGCCGACCTGCGCGTCAACATCACCCAGCTGTCGACCGAGTTGCAGACCTCCGTCGCCGCCCGCGACGACATGACCCTGTCGCTGAGCCAGCTCCAGGAGGACCGCGACCGCACTGCCCGCACGTTGGAGGAGTTGCAGCGCAATGTCCGCGTCGACCGCGAGACGCTCGACCTGAAGCTGAAGGAGATCATCAGCCTTCAGAACGACATCAAGACCCTGCGCGAGGCCCGGCAGAAGCTGGAAGGCGAGTTTGCCGCCGCCGTCGCCGCCACCAAGCTGACCGAACAGCAACGTCAGGCCCTGTTGGCCGAACTCGGCACCACCCGCGACCGCGCCAAGGCGTTGGAATCGGAACTGGCCTCCGCCAACGAGAAGACGATGCTGGCGCAGAAGGAGATCGACCAGCGCGATATCCGGCTGAAGGCGCTGGAATCGCAGCTGGCCGACAGCCAGACCCAGGCACAGAAGGATCTGGAGCAGCGCGATATCCGCATCCGCGACCTGATGGCCTCCCTCACCGGCGAGAAGGCGGAGGGGACCAAGAGCAAGCAGCAGATCGACCTGCTGAACCAGCAGCTTCTAGCCCTGCGTGACCAGCTCGCCCGCATCGGCGCGGCGCTGGAGGCGTCGGAAAAGTCCTCGGCCGAGCAGAAGGTGCAGATCGCGGAACTGGGCGCCCGGCTCAATCAGGCGCTCGCCGCCAAGGTCCAGGACCTCGCGCGCTACAAGTCGGAGTTCTTCGGCCGCGTCCGCGAGGCGCTGGGCAACCGGCCGGACGTGAAGATCGTCGGCGACCGCTTCGTCTTCCAGTCGGAACTGCTGTTCCCGTCGGGCTCGGCGACACTGGAGGAGGCTGGCAAGCAACGGCTGGCCGACCTTGCCCACACCCTGATCGAGATCGGCAAGGCGATCCCGCCCGACATCAACTGGGTGCTGCGGGTGGACGGCCACACCGACATCAAGCCGGTGCGCTTCCAGTTCGCCTCCAACTGGGAACTGTCGGCAGCGCGTGCCATCTCGGTGGTAAAGTTCCTGATCGACCAGGGCATCCCGGCCGAACGGCTGGCCGCCGCCGCCTTCGGCGAATTTCAGCCCCTCGACCCCGGCACGTCGGACGAAGCGCTGGCGAAGAATCGCCGGATCGAGATCAAGCTGGACCAGCGCTGACCGGAACCGCCGCACGCGGACGGCTGTTTTCCTTCCATCGACGCTCTTGTCGAAACGAAGGATCAGCCATGATGAAGACAGTCATTGCCGCTTTGTCGGTCGCCGTCCTGGCCGGCGGCATCGCCGCCCTGCCCCACCCGGCCGAAGCCAAGGGGTGCGTGAAGGGTGCGGCCGTTGGCGGCGTCGCCGGCCATATGGTCGGCTCGGGCCACGGGGTTGCGGGTGCCGCCGCCGGATGCGCGGTCGGCCACCACGAAGCCAAGAAAAAGGATGAGGCCAAGAAGCAGGCCGACCAACAGCAGGATGCCCACGGCAACAAACAGCCGTCGAAGTAAGCGCGGTCGAACGGGATGGAGCGGCGGGGCGCCTCGATCAGCCCTTCCACTCCTCGCGCAGGATGGCGTAGAGGACGTGATCGCGCCATGCGCCGTCGATGCGCAGATAGCCTCGGGCATAGCCCTCGTGGGTGAAGCCGACTTTTTCCAGCAAGCCGCGGCTCGGCAGGTTGGTCGGCAGGCAGGCGGCTTCGACCCGGTGCAGGCCAAGCTGATTGAAGGCGAACTCCAGGGCCAGCCGGGTGCCGCCCGACACATAGCCGTTGCGGGCATAGGGCTGGCCGGCCCAGTAGCCCAGCGTCCCCATCTGTGCCACACCGCGGCGGATGTTGGTCAGGCCCAGCCCGCCGACCAGCGCGTCGGTCGCCCGGTCGAAGATCAGGAAGCTGTAGCCGAGATCGTCCCGCCATTCCTGCGCCTGCCGCCGCAGCCGTCGGGCGAAAGCCGCCCGCGTCAGGGCGTCGGCCGGCCAGGTGGGTTCCCACGGCGTGAGGAAGGCGCGGGAGGCGGCGCGGAGGTCAGCCCATTCCCGCCAGTCGCGCGGCAGCGGCGGCCGGATGTAGCAGTGCGGACCGTCGAGACGGACCGCGGGCGGGCTGATGAGGCCGCTGCCGAGGAGGCGGATCATTGAGCGACCACCCTCCCCACCACTCCTTGGAAGAGGGGGCTCCGCCGGCCGAACGATCCGCGCCATGCATCCCCCTCACCCCGACCCTCCCCCCGGGGGGGAGAGGGGGAAACTTGCGGGGGAAGAGGAGGGGCTGCCACCGTCTTCATCGTCAGGCGAGACGCTCCGCGATGCGGTCGTAGCTTTCCAGCTTGGCGATGGGGCCGAGGGCGGCGACGGTCGGGCGGCTGGCGCGCAGGCGGCTGGCGGCCTTGACCACGGCGTCGCGGTCGACGCCGTCGATCTTCGCCACGATCTCGTCCACCGGGACCGGACGGTCGTAGATCAGGATCTGCTGGCCCAGCTGTTCGCAGCGCGACATGGTGCTTTCCAACGCCATCAGCGTCCCGGCCTTCAACTGGGCGCGGGCGCGGGCGACCTCGTCCTCCGTCACGTCGGCGCCGACCTTGGCGATCTCGTCGCAAACCACGGGGACCAGTTCCGCCACCTCGTCCTCGCCGGTGCCGGCATAGACGCCGAACAGGCCGCCGTCATGATAGCCGCCGGTGAAGGTGTAGATGGAATAGACCAGCCCGCGCTTCTCGCGCACCTCCTGGAACAGGCGGGACGACATGCCGCCGCCCAGCAGGGTGGAGAGCACCGAGTGGGCGTAGAAGTCCGGATCATGGACCCCCACCCCGTCGAAGCCGAGCACAAGGTGCATCTGCTCCAGGTCGCGGTCCTCGCGGAAGTCGCCACCGGTGTAGCTGGCGGATTCCGGCTTGGGCGGGGCGCCGCTCGGCAGGTCGCCGAAGGCCTTGAATGCGAGATCGACCATGCGGTCATGCTCGATCCGGCCGGCGGCGCTCAGCACCATGCCGGGGGCGCCGTAATGGCCGGCGATGTAGTCGACCAGCGCCTCGCGCGGCAGGGCGCCGACGATCTCGGCGGAGCCCAGCACCGGACGGCCGATGGCCTGCCCCGGATAGGCGGTGGACTGGAAATGGTCGAAGATGATGTCGTCGGGCGTGTCGGCGCTCTGCCCGATCTCCTGAAGAACCACCGTGCGCTCGCGCACCAGTTCCTCGGCGTCCAGCGTGGAGTGCTGGATCATGTCGGACAGGATGTCGAGCGCCAGCGGCGCATCCTCGTGCAGGACCTTGGCGTAATAGGCCGTCTGCTCGCGGGTGGTGTAGGCGTTCAGCTGCCCACCGACATTCTCGATCTCCTCGGAGATGCGGAAGGCGGAGCGGCTGCGGGTGCCCTTGAACAGCATATGCTCGACGAGGTGGGCGACGCCGTTGACGCTCGCCGCCTCGTTGCGGGTGCCCACCCCGACCCAGCAGCCGAGCGAAACGGACTGCACGTCGGGCATGGTGTCGGTCGCGACGCGAAGCCCGTTGGGCAACGTCGTCACACGAATGGAACTCATGCGGCCTCCTGGGCGGCGCGGGCGCGCGCGGTGACGAAGTCCTGAACCGCCGCCAGATCGTTCGGCAGTTCGGACAGGCGCTCCTCGCGCACATAAAGATCGGACAGGCGCGGCGGAAGGTCCGGCCGGCGGCCGGTCGCCTTTTCCACCGCGTCGGGGAACTTGGCGGGATGGGCGGTGGCGAGAACCACCATGGGAACGGACGGATCGACCCGGCCGGCCGCGACCGCGGCCTTGGCCGCCCCGATGCCGACCGCGGTGTGCGGGTCGAGCAGATAGAGGCTGCTCTTCCAGACGTCGGCAATGGTCGCCATGGTGGCGGCCTCATCCACCCGGTGGCCGGAGAAGATGGCCAGCGCGCGGGCGAGCTGCGCGTCGGTGACCGCGAACTTGCCCTCGGTGCGGAAGCGGTTCAGCGCGTCCGTCACCGCGGAGCCGTCGCGGTCGAGCAGGTCGAACAGCAGCCGTTCGAAGTTGGAAGAGATCTGGATGTCCATGCTGGGAGACAAGGTAGGCACGACGGGCGCCGCGACCATGCTCCCACTGGCGAAAAAGCGCGCCAGGATGTCGTTGCTGTTGGAGCCGACCACCAGCGTTTCCACCGGCAGCCCCATGGCGCGGGCGCCGTAGGCGGCATAGACATTGCCGAAATTGCCGGTCGGCACGGTGAAGGCCAGCTTGCGTTCGGGGGCGCCCAGCGCCACCGCGGCGGTGAAGTAATAGACGATCTGGGCCATGATGCGGGCCCAGTTGATCGAATTCACCGCCGACAGCCCCATCCGGTCACGGAAGGCGCCGTCGTTGAACATCGCCTTCACGAGGTCCTGGCAATCGTCGAAGGTGCCGTCCAGCGCGATGTTGTGGACGTTGGACGACAGCACGCTGGTCATCTGCCGGCGCTGCACCTCGGACGTGCGGCCCTTGGGGTGCAGGATGAAGATATCGACGTTCTGACGATCGCGGCAGGCCTCGATGGCGGCGGAGCCGGTGTCGCCGGAGGTGGCGCCGACGATGGTCACCCGCTGCCCGCGCTTGGCCAGCACATGGTCGAACAGGCGGCCGAGCAGTTGCAGCGCCACGTCCTTGAAGGCCAGCGTCGGGCCGTGGAACAGCTCCAGCACCCAGGTGGTCGGGTCGACCTGCACCAGCGGGGTCACCGCGGCATGATCGAAGCTGGCATAGGCGTCGCGGGCGATGGCGCGGAACTCGTCCTCGGCGATGGAGCCGCCGAGGAAGGGCAGCATCACGCGGACGGCGATCTCGCTGTAGGGCAGCCCGCGCATGGCGCGGATGTCGTCGGCCGTGAATTGCGGCCAGGTCTCAGGCACATAGAGGCCGCCGTCGCGCGCCAGCCCGGCAAGAAGGACGTCTTCGAAACCCAAGACCGGGGCCGCGCCCCGCGTGCTGACGTACCGCACCGCTTACACTCCGTCCGATGAAGTGGGCATAGTTAGCGAGGACCCCGCCCGCACGCAAGCGGTGCGGGACGCACGGCGCATATTCCGTCCGGTTGGGGCCGTTGGGTCGAAGCCGTCCGGCGGCCGGGGATGGAACGTTTGGAACGCCGTGAAACAGTTTTCCGGGTGGTGTTCAGTGTTCCATCCGGGGCGGAGCCACTCAAGCGGCCTCCCCCACCGCCTCATCCACCCCCTCGTCGGCCGCGCGCCTGCGCACCAGGGAAGCGGCGCGTTCCAGCACCTCCGGGCCGGCGCCGGGGCGGTGGGCGTTCTCTGCGATGTGGCGGCGGTAGGCGCGGGCGCCGGGCAAGCCCTGGAACAGGCCCAGCATGTGGCGGGTGATGCTAGACAGCGGCGTCCCGCGCGCCATGCGCGCCTCGATGTAGGGCAGCATCGCCTCGATCACCGCATGGCGGTCGGGACCGGGTTCTCCGCACATCAGGCGGCGGTCGGCGTCGGCCAGCAGATAGGGGGTCTCGTAGGCGGCGCGGCCGATCATCACGCTGTCGACCTTGCCCAGATGCTCCTCTGCCTCGTCCAGTGTCCTGATGCCGCCGTTGATGGCGATGGTGAGGTGCGGGTTTTCCGCCTTCAGCCGGTGGACGAGGTCGTAGCGCAGCGGCGGGATGTCGCGGTTCTCCTTGGGGCTGAGCCCCTTCAGCCAAGCCTTGCGGGCATGGACAATGAAGTGGGTGCAGCCGGCGGCGGAGACGGTGCGGATGAAATGGTCGAGCGTCGGCCACTCCTCCATCTCGTCGATGGCGATGCGCGACTTGACGGTGACGGGGATCGACACGGCATCGCGCATGGCGCCGACCAGCCGGGCCACCAGATCGGGCTCCGCCATCAGGCAGGCGCCGAAGCGGCCGGACTGCACGCGGTCGCTGGGGCAGCCGACGTTCAAGTTCACCTCGTCATAGCCCCACTCCTCCGCGATGCGGGCGCAGGCGGCGAGGTCCGCCGGGTCGGAACCGCCGAGCTGGAGCGCCACCGGATGTTCCGCCGCGTCGAAGCCCAGCAGCCGCTCGCGGTCACCATGCAGCACGGCGCCGGTGGTCACCATCTCGGTATAGAGCAGGGTCGAGCGCGACAGCAGACGGTGGAAGTAACGGCAATGCCGGTCGGTCCAGTCCATCATCGGAGCGACGCTGAGGGGGATGGCGGGGGTAACGAGGTTCGGGGCGGTCATAGCGGTCAGCTCTGCTGCGGCCGGAAAGATCAGGATGGGCGAGACCGGATCGGCGGGCAACCGCCCGGCACAAAAATCGCCAAACGCAAAAGGCCCGGCTATGCAGCCGGGCCTTCTAAGCTTGTCGCGCACCTTGGAGAAGGTGGCGTCCCCGACGGGAGTCGAACCCGTGTCGCCGCCGTGAAAGGGCGGTGTCCTAGGCCTCTAGACGACGGGGACGTCGTTCGCGGTGACGCGCTTTCTAAAGATCGGAGGCGGGGAGCGCAAGCGCTTTTTTGCATCCTCCGATACTTTTTTGCGTCCTGTTCGCCCGCCGTCTTGCGGAGGCTCAGGCGGAGCGCGCAGGTGCCGCGTCGTCGATCAACAACTGCACGCCCTCGGACCCGTTCCAACGGTCGATGCGCAGCACCCCGGCAAGATGGAAGGGCGTGCCGCGGCCGGTCAGCAGGGCCTGGCCCATGTCGCTGTCCAGCGCGCGGAAGGCGATGGATTTCAGCCGGGCACCGTCATTGCCCTGCAGCATGCAGCGGACATGGTTGGCCCCCACCACGTCGGCACGGACGACGCGGGCGTCGGCGATGGCGAAACGGGGTTCGGAATTGCCGGTGCCGTAGGGGCCGAGCTTGTCGAGCATAGTCACCAGACCGACGCTGGCGCCGCCGACCGACAGGGCGCCGTCCAGTTCCAGCGTCGGCACCAGCGGGGCGGAGGCCACCTGTTCGGAGATGCGGCTGTGCAGGAAGTCGCGCAGCGCGTCGATCTTGTCGCCGGCCACGGTGAAGCCGGCCGCCATGCGATGGCCACCGCCGGCCAGCAGCAGCCCCTCCTGCCGGGCGGCGATCACCGCGGAACCCAGATCGACACCGCGAACCGAGCGGCCGGACGCCTTGCCGATGACTGTGCCGTCGGCGGTTTCCTCCAGGGCAACCACGCAGGCGGGGCGGCTGTAACGCTCCTTCAGGCGAGCGGCGACGATGCCGATGACGCCGGGATGCCAGCCGACCCCGGTGACGAAAACCAGATCGGTCTCGCGGCCGGCCCCGGCGGCGACGCGCTCCAGCGCCTCGTCCAGCACCGCCTGCTCGATGGTGCGGCGTTCGGCGTTGTGGCCTTCCAGACGCTGGGCCAGCTCCATCGCCTCGATGGGGTCGTCGGTGGAGAGCAGGCGGGCGCCGAGGTCGGACGCGCCCACCCGGCCGCCGGCATTCACGCGGGGGCCGAGGACATAGCCGGCATGGTAGGCGTCGGGCTTTTCCTTCACCCCGGCCACGTCGGACAAGGCGGCGAGACCGGGGTTGGCGCGGCGCGCCATCACCTTCAGCCCTTGCGCCACCAGGGCGCGGTTGAGGCCGGTCAGCGGCACCACGTCGCACACCGTGCCGAGCGCCACGAGGTCGAGCCACTCCATCAGGTTGGGCTCGGCCCGGTCACGATAGAAGCCGGACTGGCGCAGCGCGCGGTTGATGGCGACGATGGTGATGAAGGTGACGCCGGCGGCGCACAGCGTGCGGTAGGCGCCGTCCTCGTCCAGCCGGTTGGGGTTGACCAGGGCGACGGCGGGCGGCAGGCGCGGCTCGGCGGCATGGTGGTCGAGAACGACGACCTCCAACCCGGCGTCGGCGGCCGCCTCCAGGGCGGCGAAGGCGGAGATGCCGCAATCGACCGTCACCACCAGCCGCACCCCCTCCCCTTTCAGCCGCAGCAGCGCCCCGGCGTTCGGGCCATAGCCTTCGGTGATGCGGTCGGGGACATAGACGCGGATATCGGCGCCGAGCGAGCGGAAGAAACGGCGCAGCAGCGCGGCGGAGGTGGCTCCGTCGACGTCGTAGTCGCCGAAGACCGCCACCGGTTCGCCGTCGCGGATAGCCCGCGCGATGCGCTCGGCCGCCGGGTCCATGTCGCGGAAGCGCGAGGGGTCGGGGAGCAGCGCCTTGAGCGTCGGGTTGAGGAAGGTGTCGCAGGTGTCGTCGGTGACACCGCGGGCGGCCAGCACCCGGCCGACGATCTCCGGCAGCCCACGCCCCTGGGACAACGCCTGCGCCTGCCGCTCGTCGCAGGGCCGCGCCTGCCAGCGCTTGCCGGACAGGGAGTTGGCGACGTTGAGGAAGGCGGCGGCTTCGGTCATGGCGGTGCTGCACGGTCGCTGGGATGGGGGCACAGCCATAGCAGACATAAGCTTGCACTGCACGGGTGGGTGTGGACAGGGGTGGGATGTGGGGGTGGGGGGTGTCGGCTTCGAATGCCCCCACCTAGCCTCCGCCGCTGGGCGGGGGAGGGTTGGGGTGGGGGTCTAACGCACCCGCGGCAGAACCTACGCCGCCCTCATCCACACCGCCGTGTCGTGGAAGGCCGCGCCACCCGCCGGCGGGACCGGCTCCGGCGAGGTCAGGCTGTTAATGCCGATGCCCTCGACGAAGGCGCCGTTGGGCCAGATGCCTTCGACGATCACCACACCGCGCGGCACGCCGGCGAAGGACTTGGCATGGACCACCACGCTGCCCTGCGGGTTGCCCAGCCGCACCGCGTCGCCGTCGGCCAGACCGAGCCCCGTCGCGTCGTCGGGGTGGATCAGCGCGGTGGGACGGCCTTCGCGCTTCTGGGCGGTCAGCGTCTCGGTGAAGGAGGTGTTGAGGAACTGGCGGGCCGGGGCGGTGACGAGGCGGAACGGATGTTCGGCATCGGCATCGCGGCCGGGGGGCATGTGGTCGGGCAGTTCCGGCATGCCGCCATAGGGGCCGAGCGCCGCCCAGTCGGGGGCGAAGCGGAACTTGTCGTCGGGGTGGGCGAAACCGTTGAGGAAGTGCGAGGTCTCGAAATCGGGCTGGGCGTCGATCCAGCGGTTCTCGCTCAGCGTCGCGGCGTCGCCAAGGTCGGACGCCTTCAGCATGGCGTCGATGATCTCCAGCGCGGTCATGCCGAATCCCTGATGCTCGGCGCCGACGCGGCGGGCGACTTCGGAGATGACCCAGTGGTTCTCGCGCGCCTCGAACTGCGGCTCGATCACCTTGCGGCCGATCAGGATGTGCATCTGGCCGCCGCCGCGATAGATGTCGTCATGCTCCAGGAAGGTGGTGGCGGGGATCACCAGATCGGCCAGCTTGGCCGTGTCGGTCATGAACTGCTCATGCACCGCGACGAACAGATCCTCACGCAGGAAGCCTTGGCGGACGCGGTTGGAATCCGGGCAGATCGTCACCGGGTTGGTGTTCTGGATCAGCATCGCCGTCACCGGCGGGCCGCTGGTCAGGTCGCGCGGGTCGCCGGTCAGCACCGCGCCGATGCGCGACTGGTCGAAGCTGCGGACCCCGGTATCGAGGCGGTCCAGCCCCTCCGACAGGGTCTTGTCCAGCTTGTAGATGCCGGAGGAGCAGTAGAGCGCGCCGCCGCCCTTGTGCTGCCACGCGCCGGTGACCACCGGCAGGCAGGATACGGCATGGACCTGGGCGGCGCCGTTGTGGGCGCGCGACAGGCCGTAGCCGATGCGCAGGTAACTGCGCTTGGTGGTGCCGTAGAGGCGGGCGAACTCCTCAATCTCGGCCACCGACAGGCCGGTGATCCCGGCCGCCCATTCAGGCGTGCGGGTGGCGAGATGCGCCTCCACCCGGTCGGTGCCGGCGGCGAGGCGGGCCAGATAGGCGCGGTCGGCGTAACCGTCGCGGAACAGCACATGCATCACCGCGCAGGCCAGCGCCCCGTCGGTGCCCGGCCGCAGCATCAGGTGCAGGTCGGAGACCTCGGCGGTGCCGGTGCGGTAGGGGTCGATGGTGACCAGCTTGGCGCCGCGGCCTTTGCGGGCGCGGCTGACATGGGTCATGACGTTGACCTGGGTCGCCACCGGGTTGCCGCCCCAGTTGACGATCAGGTCGCTTTCCGCCATCTCGCGCGGGTCGGCGCCGCGGATGTCGCCATAGCCGGCGAGCCAGCCCATGTTGGCCGGCGTGTCGCACACCGTGCTGGTCTGGCGCGAATAGCCCTTGGCATGGCGCAGGCGCTGGATGGCGCCGCGCTGCACCAGACCCATGGTGCCGGCGTAGAAATAGGGCCACACCGCTTCCGGGCCGTAAGTGCGTTCGGCGGCCAGGAAGGAGTCGGCGATGCGGTCCAGCGCCTCGTCCCAGCCGATCTCCGTCCACTGGCCGGATCCCTTGGGGCCGCTGCGCAGCAGGGGAGTCTTCAGCCGGTCGGGCGAATGCACCCGCTCGGCATAACGGCTGACCTTCGCGCAGATGACGCCGGCGGTGTAGCTGTTCTCCGCCGCGCCGCGCACCTTGCCGATGCGGTCGGGGGCGAGGCGTTCCACCTCCAGGGCGCAGGTGCTGGGGCAATCGTGCGGACAGGCGGTGGGGAGGAACTGGGCCGGCAAGGCTAACCTCTGGTCTGGCTGGCGGCGGGAGGAGCAAGTGTAGGCCCTGCCCCATTGCCGGTTCAACGAACAAGAATGCCGGGGCCGACATGCGAAGGGGCCGCGAAGCCCCGTTCCGGACTTCGCGGCCCCTGCCGCTTCAACGAGAAAATCCCCTGACGACTTGTGGCTTTACGCCTGTCGCCTCACATCGCCCCGATGAAACGCGGGAACCACAGCGAGATCGCCGGCACATAGGTGACGAGGCCGAGGAAGATCAGCATCGTCAGCAGCCACGGCCACACCGCCACCGTCAGTTCGGTAATGCCCATCTTGGTGATGCCCGATGCGACGTAGAGGTTCAGGCCCACCGGGGGGTGGCACATGCCGACCTCCATGTTGACGATGATCAGGATGCCGAAATGGACCGGGTCGATGCCCAGCGACATCGCCACCGGGAACAGGATCGGCGCCATGATGAGGACGATGGACGACGGCTCCATGAAGTTGCCGGCGGCCAGCAGCACGATGTTCACCACCAGCAGGAAGACCCACACGCCCAGATGCTGGCTCTGGATCCAGGCGGCCATCGCCTGCGGGATCTGCTCCGACGTCATAACGAAGGAGAAGAGGACGGCGTTGGTGATGATGTAGAGCAGCATCGCCGACATGCTGGCGCTGTCCAGCAGCACCTTCGGCACCCGGCTGAGCGGCATGTCGCGGTAGACGAACACCGCCACGACGAAGGCATAGACCGCGGCCATCGCCGCCGCTTCCGTCGGGGTGAACACGCCGGTGTAGATGCCGCCCATCACGACGACGATCAGCAGCAGGCCCCAGAAGCTCTCGCGGAAGGCGTGCCAGCGCTGGCCGGCCGACGCCTTGGGCAGGCGGGGATAGCCGAACTTGCGGGCGCGGAACCAGGTGGTGAAGCCGAGGAAGGCGGCGAGCATCAGGCCCGGCACCACGCCGGCCAGGAACATCTGGCCGATGGAGGGCGCCTGCGGATGGCCGGTGGTGGCGACGCAATACATCACCATCACGATCGACGGCGGGATCAGGATGCCGAGAGCGCCGGAGGTGGTGACGATGCCCGCGCCGAAATTCTTCGGGAAGCCCTGATTGACCATCGCCGGCAGGATGATGGAGCCGATGGCCACCACCGTCGCCGGGCTGGAGCCCGACACCGCCGCGAACAGGGCGCAGGCGAGAACGCCGGCCAGACCGAGGCCGCCGTGCCAGTGCCCGACCATCGAGGTGGCGAAGTTGATCATGCGCCGGGCGACGCCGCCGTGGGTCAGGAAGTTGCCGGCCAGGATGAAGAACGGGATCGCCATGATCTCGAACTTCTCGATGCCCGTGAACAGCTTCAGCGCAACCGCCGCGATCGGCACGTCGGTCATGGTGAACAGGAAGGTCAGAACCGTCAGGCCGAGCGAGATGGAGATCGGCATGCCGGTGAGCATCAGCGTCAGCAGCAGCCCGAAGATGATGGCGGCGTTCATGCCGGGCCTCCTTCATTGGCGGCTTCGACCGGGTCGATCCCGTCGACCTGGGCATGATCGTGGTGGGGCAGCTCGCCGGTCCGGATGAAGGTCCAGGCGACCTGAAGGAAGCGGAAGCACATCAGGTAGGAGCCGAGCGGGATCGCCAGATAGATGATCCACATCGGCCATTCCAGATCGGCCGACACCTGCTCCGTCTCCGACATGTGGTAGACGAAGGTGGCGCCCAGCGAGCCGACGACGCCGGTGAACAGGGCGCCGGCCATCAGGCCGAAGATGACGAAGTGGCCGCGGATGTCCGGCCGCAGCCGGTTGATCACCACGTCCACCCCCACATGGATGCCGGTGCGGACGCCATAGGCGGCGCCGAACTTGGCCATCCACACGAACAGGTAGATGCACAGTTCCTGGGCCCAGGCCAGATTCCAGTGGATGACGTAGTCCTGGATGTAGGGCACGCCGGAAAGATAACGGTGAAGGACGGCCGCGAAGATGACGAGCGTCGCCACCGCCATCAGCGAGGCGATCAGCGTCTCCTCGAGGCGGTCGAGCAGTTTCATGAGCATGTCGGGGGGACTCCCGGTCGGCGGAGGTAGTCTGATGCGCTGGAGAGTTGCGGCACGACCCGCTGCGCGCCATTCGGCCGTCATCCCCGCGAAGGCGGGGATCCAGACGTCGGCCATGGCGAATGCTTAGGGAAATCTGGATTCTCGCCTTCGCGGGAATGACGGCCGAACAAGGCGGATGTCAGGGTGGGGCGGACAGCTCCATCCAACTGGAAAGCGCCGCCCGCCCGCAGGTCCTTACATCTTGAAGCCGGCGGCTTCGGCTTCCTTGTAGATCGATTCGATCAGGTCCTTGCCGACGCGGGATTCGGCTTCCTTGTGGACCGGCTTCAGCGCCTTCATCCAGGCCTCGCGCTCGGCCTTGGTCTGGGTGTGGAAATCGGTCTTGCCCGACGCCTTCATCTCGGCCAGCGCCACGTCGTTCTCATGCTGCGCGATGTCGTTGGCGTATTCGGTCGACTCCTTCATCGCTTCTTCAAGCTGGGTGCGGACGTCGGCCGGCAGGCCTTCCCAGAACTTCTTGTTCACGATGACCGCATAGCCGAGATAGCCGTGCTCGGTCAGGGTGGCGTTCTTCTGCACTTCGTGCATCTTCTGGGTGTACATGTTCGACGGCGGGTTCTCGGTGCCGTCGACGACGCCGGTCTGCAGCGCCTGATACACTTCGGAGAAGGCCATCACCTGCGGCAAGGCGCCGAGCGCGCGCATCTGGGCGTCCAGAACCTTGGACGACTGGATGCGCATCTTCAGGCCCTTCACGTCCTCCGGCATGATCAGCGGCTTGTTGGCGCTCATGATCTTGAAGCCGTTGTCCCAATAGGCGAGACCGATGATGCCCTTGGACTCAAGCTTCTTGAAAAGCTTCTTGCCAATCTCGCCCTTGGTGACGCGCTGCAGGACTTCCTTGTTCGGGAAGATGTAGGGCAGGTCGAACACCTCGAATTCCTTGGCGCCGAGCGGGCCGAACTTGGCCAGCGACGGGGCCAACATCTGCACGGCGCCCAGTTGCAGCGCCTCGAGCTCTTCCTTGTCCTTGTAGAGCTGGCTGTTCGGATAGACCTCGACCTTGACCTTGCCGGCCGTCAGCTTCTCGGCCAGTTCCTTGAACTTCTCGGCACCCTTGCCCTTCGGCGTCTCCGGAGCGACGACGTGGCTGAACTTGATGACGATCTGGTCCTGGGCCCAGGCCGTCGAAATGGCCATCGGCGCCGCCATCATGCAGCCGACCGCAGCCGCGCACAGAAGCTTCACGAGTTTCATGGGTGCGTCCCCCTTCCGGTGTTGATTGTCGACAGTGCGGATTGTTCCGCCCCGTACTTGTCGCGCATTGTTCATGATCGGACGAATTGCGGCTATTGTGGATATCCGCAGAGTCGGCCTATCCCACTTTCGTCCGGCTCCACCATCCCCCGCCGCCACACTTTCGTGTCCATTCCAATGTCGAATCCGCTCCGCACCAGCGCCTCCCCCTCCCCCGCCCGCCCCTCCTTGACCAATTTCGGGCGGGCGGTGCCCCATGCCATGCCGGTGGTGGCGATGGTGCTGGTCGTGGTGCTGCTGGGCGCCTTCCTCTGGCTGCTTCAGCGCAACGAGCGCGACGAGGAGGCGCTGGCGCTGATCAAGGATGCGCTGTGGGTCGAGCAGAACCTGCATTTCCAGCTCGCCTCCGACGAGGACAAGCTGGAAAGGCTGGCGGAAACGCTGGGACGCACCGAGGTGGATATGCGGCAGTTCGCCGCGATGGCCCGGCTGGTGGTGAACACCAATCCGGCGATCGAACGGGTGCTGTGGCTGGACCCCCAGGGGCGCACCCAGCTGGCCGAGCCGCCGCTGCCGGGCAACGGCGCGGCGAATGGGGAAATCGCGGGCGGGGAGGACGGCCGGCTCGGCGGGCTGAGCCGGACCGACGCCGTGCGCATCGCCCGGTCCTCCGGCCTGCGCGCCCACAGTGCGCCCTATCGGGTCGATGCCGGCAACCATGGCTTCGACGTCGCCTTCCCGCTGTTCCGCGACGGCAAATTCGCCGGCGCGCTGGTCGGCGTCTTCTCGTTCGAGGCGATGCTGACCCACCATGTCCCCTGGTGGTTCGCCCAGCGCTACCAGCTGGAGGTGATCGACGCGCGGGGCACGGTGCTGGGGTCGAAATCGCGCATGTCGGTGCCGGGGTCGATGGCCGGCCCGGCACCGGACCCGGCGCGCAGCCACGTCATCCCGTTCGACCCGCCCGGCCATGGGCTGGCGCTGGTCGCCACCGCCTATCCCAGCGATTCGAACGTCATGCGCACCGTGCTGGTGGCGGCGATCTTCGCGCTGACCGGATCGGCGCTGTGGAGCCTGTGGTCGCTGCGCCGCCACATCGCCGGGCGCCTGCGCGCCGAGGAGGCGCTGCGCGAGGAGCATGCCTTCCGCAAGGCGATGGAGGACAGCCTGACCGTGGGCATGCGTGCCCGCGACCTGGAGGGGCGGATCACCTACGTCAATCCGGCCTTCTGCAAGATGGTCGGGCTGGAGGCCGAGGACCTGATCGGACGCGGCCCGCCGGCCCCCTATTGGCTGCCGGAGGAGATCGACCGGGCCGAGGCCGCCTTCCAGGACGTGCTGGCCGGTCGCGCGCCGGAAACCGGGCTGGAGATGCGGTTCCAGCGCCCCAACGGCGAACGCTTCGACGCCCTGATCTACGAAGCGCCGCTGATCGACGCCAACGGGCGCCAGACCGGCTGGATGGGCTCCGTCCTCGACATCACCGAGCGCAAGCGCGCCGAGGAGATGGCCCGCCAGCAGCAGGAGCGGCTGCAGCAGACCTCGCGCCTGATCACCATGGGCGAGATGGCATCCACCCTGGCGCATGAACTGAACCAGCCGCTGTCGGCCATCGCCAGCTATTGCACCGGCTGCCTCAACCGCCTGCGCTCCGACCGCTGCGACACCCAGGAAGTGGCGGCGGCGCTGGAGAAGCTGGCGGCCCAGGCCAAGCGTGCCGGGCTGGTGGTGCGCCGCATCCACGATTTCGTGCGCAAGCGCGATCCGAAGGTCGCCCCCTGCTCGCTCGCCCGCGTGCTGGAGGATTGCGTCGGGTTGGCCGGCAGCGATGCCGCAAGGCTGGGCGTGCGGGTGGAGCTGGACGCCCCGACCGACCTGCCGGCGGTCACCGGCGACCGCATCCTGCTGCAGCAGGTGGTGCTGAACCTGATGCGCAACGGGATCGAGGCGATGGCCCGCACCCCGCGCGCCGACCGCCGCCTGTCCGTTACCGTCCGTCTGGCCGGCGGCGATGACGGCGGACAGGCGGGTGACGGCGAAGGCCGCGTGCTGCTGACGGAGATCCGCGACCATGGCTGCGGAATCGCGCCGGATGTCGCCGACCGGCTCTTTTCCCCTTTCTTCACCACCAAGCGCGAAGGTATGGGCATGGGCCTGAACATCTGCCGCTCCATCGTCGAGCACCACCGCGGCCGGCTGTGGTTCGAGGCGGTAGCGGACGGGGACGGCCCGGAGACGGCCCCCGCCGGGGCGCGCTTCCTGTTCACCCTGCCCGTTCATGCCCAGGCCCCGGACCGTATTCCCGACAACGCTTCCGACCACACTGCCCCCGATCACACCGCCCCCGACCACACCGCCGAGGCCGCCGAATGACCACGCTCCACATCGTCGACGACGACGAGGCCATCCGCGACGCGCTCGGCTGGCTGTTCCAGTCGCGCAATGTCCCAGTGGCCGGCTGGCCGTCCGCCGAAGCCTTCCTGGAGGCGTGGCGGCCGGACACCGCCGGCTGTCTGCTGCTGGACATCCGCATGGATGGCATGAGCGGGTTGGAGCTGTTCGACCGTCTGCTCGCCAAGGGTTGCCGCATGCCGGTGATCTTCCTGACCGGCCACGGCGACGTGCCCATCGCCGTCGGCGCCCTGAAGAAGGGAGCCCGCGATTTCGTGGAAAAGCCCTTCAACGACAACGAACTGGTCGACCGGGTGATCGACGCGCTGACCTTCGACGCCGAACAGCGCGAGCGCGAGGCGGGTCAGGCGGGGCTGGCGGCCCGGCTGGCCACCCTTACCCAGCGCGAGCGGCAGGTGATGGAGCTGGTCGTCGCCGGCCGCCTGAACAAGGTCATCGCCGACGAACTGGGCATCAGCATGCGCACGGTGGAGGTCCACCGCAGCCATGTGTTCGAGAAGATGCGGGTGAAGACGGCGGTCGAACTGACCCGGCTGCTGACCGGCGCGTCCTGATCGCCGCCTCCTGATGGGTGGAGACCGTTCGGCGAAACCCGGCAGGACGGTGGTCGTCACTGGAGTAGGTGCGGATCACGTACTACTCTGCCCTGCCACTACGGTGGTTTTACGCAGTGGTTTGGAGTATCGGCGGTTGCGCTTTCGGTTGCCCAGTTCCCTGCTCGCCATTGGTCTGGCCGTGGTCGCGCCCCTGTTGCTGTTCGGCGCCGTTCTGGTCTGGCAGTTGGACATGCGCGAGCGGGCGGAGACGGAGGACGCGCTGCAATCGGTGGCGCAGTCGCTGTCGCTGGCGGTCGACCGCGAACTGGCGAGCCAGTTGCGGCCGCTGGAACTGCTGGCATCGCTGCTGCAGCCCAATGTCAACGACCTGACCAACCTGTACCATGAGACGACCACCGCCTCCCACAGCCAGCCGGGCTGGCTGGCGATGGGGCTGATCGACGCCGACACGGACCGCTTCGCCTTCCACACCCATTACCCGCTGGGGGTCCAGCCGCTGCCGCCGCCGCGGCTGGACGAGGTCACCCGCCATGTGATCGAAAGCCGCCGGGCGGTGATCGGCGGCGTGCTGCCGCCCGGAGGACCGCCGGGCCGTCCGTCGCTGATCCTGCGCGCGCCGATCATGCAGTTCGACCCGCTGCGCCAAGGCGACCGGGTGCGCTACGTCCTGTCGCTGGCGCTCGGGCTGGAGGGGCTGAGCAGCGCGCTGCGGACCCGCGACACCCCGCCGGAATGGACGGTCACGGTCATCGACCCGACCATGCTGATCGCCGCCCGCTCCCACGATGCCGCCGCCTATCTGGGCCAGAAGGTCTATGCGGCGCTTGAGGCGCGGATCCGGACCGGCAGCAACAACATGTTCCTCGGCCGGACCAGAGACGGGGTCGACGTCCATTCCGTCATCCACCGCTCCCCGGAAACCGGCTGGTCGGTGGTGCTGGGCGTGCCCTCGGACATCGTGCAGCGAAAGCTGAACGCCACCCGGATGACGGTGGTCGGCGGCGGTGCCCTGGCCTGTGCGGCGACGCTGATGCTCGCCCTGCTGGTGTCGCGCGCCTACCGCCGTCGCCACAGTGCCGAGGAGGAGGTGCGCCGAGCCCGCGAGGCGGTGCTGATCGAACAGCGCCGCCGGCTGGAATCGGAAAAGGAGCATGCCGAGGCGGCCAACCGGGCCAAGAGCGATTTCCTGGCCAACATGAGCCACGAGCTGCGCACGCCGCTGAACGCCATCATCGGCTTCGCCGAGGCGCTGATGTCCGGCATCTTCGGCGCCGCCCCGCCCAAGCATGTCGAATATCTGTCGGCGATCCACCAGTCCGGCCGCCACCTGCTGGACCTCGTCAACGAACTGCTGGACATGGCCAAGATCGAAGCCGGCCGGCTGGAGCTGTTCCCGGCCAACGTCGCGCTGGACGAGCTGCTGGACGACTGCCTGGGGCTGGTCGAGGCGCTGGCCCTGCGCAAGGGCGTGACCCTGACCGGCGGCGCCATCGCGAAGAACATTCGGGTCACGGTGGACGGCGTGCGCATGCGTCAGGCGGTGCTGAACGTCCTGTCCAACGCCATCAAGTTCACCCCGCCGGGCGGCGCCGTGCGCGTGGAGGCAGCCCCCGGCCCCGGCGGCACCGGCGCGGTCATCGTGATCGCCGACACCGGCGTCGGCATGACCGCGGACGAATTGCTGATCGCGATGGAGCCGTTTCGTCAGGTCCACAATTACCTGACCAAGGCGGAGGCCGGAACCGGCCTGGGCCTGCCGCTGGCCCGGCGCTTCGTCGAGGCCCATGGCGGCAGCCTGACCCTGGACAGCACCTCCGGCGTCGGCACCGCGGTGACGATCAGGTTGCCGTAGGGGCAGGCTGCCGTGAACGGAGCGCCTCACCCCCGGCGGGGCGGGCGTCCGGGAAGCATCGCGCGCTGAAGCTTGGCGCCGGCAAGGTCGGCGCCGTCCATGTCGGCGCTGTCGAGGTTCGCGTCGGACAGGTTGGCCTGCACCAGACAGGTGCCGACCATCAGGGCGCCGCGCAGGTCGGCCCCCATCAAATTGGCGGCCCAGGAACGGCCGGTGGGACGGCCCGAGGGATCCTTGATCGCCGCCGGACCCAGCCGCACCCGCGTCAGGTCGGCCCCGGTCAGCACGGCATAGCTGAGGTTGGCGCCCGACAGGTCGGCGCCCATCAGGTTGGCGCCCTCCAGATTGGCGCCGGACAGGTCGGTCATCATCAGCCGGGCGCCGGTCAGCGCCGCCGCCGACAGGTTCGCCCCGCGCAAGCTGGCGGCGCTGAGGTTGACGTTGCGCAGGTCGGCGCGGCTGAGGTCGGTGCCGTCGAGGTCGGCCCTCTGGCCGCGCTGGCCGAAGCTGTCGATCCAGCGTTCATGGTCGAAGATGGCGCGCTGGATCTCCGACCCCATGCTGTCGATGGGGCGGGTCATCTGCGCGGTGGCGATCCGGGTGGAGGACAGGTCGCAGTCGGCCATCCGCGTGCCGACCATGTCGGCCTTGTCGAAGCGGGTGCCGTCCAGCGCCGCGCCCGACAGGTTGGCGCCGTTCAGCCGCGCCCCCGTCAGGTCCGCCCCGTTCAGCACCGCCCCCGACAGGTCGGCGTTCTGCAGCACCGCGCCGCTGAGGTCGGCGTCCGCCAGGTTGGCGCCGCGCAGCACCGCGCCGGTCAGGTCGGTGGGAATGCCGCCTTCCGCCGTCAGGCCGTTCTGCAGGCGGGCCAGGGCCGCCTTGTGGATCTGGCGGGCGCTTTCGGCGTCCTGCGCATCGGGTCCGGCGCCGCGCCGCGCGGTGCCGCCCGGCTCCAGCGTGCCGGCGCGCAGGTCGGCGCCCTTCAGGTTGGCGTTGGAGAAGTCGGCCGAGCGCAGGCGCGCGCCGCGCAGATCGGTCTGCATCAGGTTGGCGCGGCTGATGTCCGCATCGCGCAGATCGACGCCGAACAGGTCGGCGCCGGCCAGATTGGTGCCGTTCAGCCGCCCACGCGCCAGCCGCGCACCGACCAGACGTGCGCCGCGCAGGTCGCGCTGCGACAGGTCCGCACCCTCCAGATCGGCCATGGCGAGGTTGGCACGGGCACCGCCCGGCTGGCCCTTGATCCAGCGGGCGTGCCGGTCCAGCACTTCGGCCAGTTGGTCGGGCCGGAAGAAGGATACGGTGGAGGCGGTCGGTATGGTGGTTGGCACGGACAAGTTGTCGCCGTGAAAATGGTTACATCGCGACAATCATGCGATTCATTCCTTACCGAAGGCTGAATGAACCCCCCTTTTGCGCACCCGCTTTCGGGGGATGCGTTTCGGCCGCCCGCCACTATGGCTCCCCGCCAATGCGCCGGCAGGGTCCGGCGGGATGAATATGGAAAACAGACGCTTGGCCATAGGCGCGGCCATAGGCCCGTCCCCGCTTTCGCCGGTGATGATACGACAATGGCCCCGAGTCGCGCAGGTTACCGTTCTGTAATCGAACCAGCTGCGAACGAGTCGCGAACAGCTTCGACTCGGCTGATGGAACCTTGGGCGACCGGGTCGGCGGAAACCCTGGAGTCACCGAAAAACCAGCATCGGTTAAGCAATGGTTTCTTGACAGAAAAGGCCACGGGCATCCTAAAAGTGTCCCACCTTTCGGAATAACGCACCGCAGCACGCCTTGACCTTGGCCGGGGTGTGACTTTGGCCGTAACCGGAACGATGGGCTCCAGAGGACGGATCCCGGGGTGCCGGAGCGGAAAAACGGGATATGAAGGAAGAATGATGAAGGATGCGGACGCCCGGTCGATCAAGGCCGCACGCCCGAGCGCTGGCGAGAGCCACGCCACCGAACGCCGTCATCTGGATCGCCGCCATCTTCTGCGCGCCGGCCTGGGGCTGGCGGCGGCGGCCTCGGCCGGGGGAACCCTGTTCACCGGCGAAGAGGCGGAGGCCGCCTCCCTGCGCGCCCCGCCGCGGGTGCTGACCCTGGTGAACCTGCACACCGGCGAGAAGCTGCACGCCGAATACTGGTCGAGGGGCCGCTACGTGCGCGACGCGATGCGGGCGGTCAACCATCTGCTGCGCGACCACCGCAACAACTCGGTGCACGCCATCGATCCGAAGCTGCTGGATCTGGTCCATGCGCTGAGCCGCAAGCTCGGCCGCCGCGGCCCGATCGAGATCGTGTCCGGCTACCGCTCGCCGGAGACCAACGCGATGCTGCGCGAGGCCGACCACAGCGGCGTCGCCCAGAACAGCTTCCACATGCGCGGCATGGCCATCGACCTGCGGGTGCCGAACATGTCGACCCGCCATCTGCAGCGTGCGGCGCTGAGCCTGCGCGGCGGCGGCGTCGGCTATTACCCCGACAGCAACTTCGTCCATGTCGACGTCGGCCCGCTGCGCCATTGGTGAGCGGGCCTTCGCCGGACTGCGGTCGCGGGAGGTACCTGGGTCGGAGAGCCGGAACTTTCCGATACCGGTATCAGATGTCGATCGTGTCGCCGTCGTCACGGTAGGCGTAGCGGTAGGCGGGAGTGGTCTTGCTCCACCCGATCCAGTCCGCCTTCCTGGGATTGCCGGTGCCGACGCCGGTCCATTGTTCGATGGCGATGTAGCCGTACACCTGCAACTTCTCTATGAGTTTCGCCACGTCGTCGGCCTTGGTATCCGGCGAGATATCGGCGTAGGCCAGCCGCAGTTCGTCCAGGACGCTGTCCGCCGAGCGGTAGACCGGAGCATCCTTGGCGAACAGCGCAACGACGTGCTCCACCTTGACCGGGCATTTGTCGATCGCGTTCGTCAGCAGCAGGCAGATGTTTTCGGCGATGACGTCGGTCGGCAGCGAGGCCGTGCCGCGCATGACGTCGAAGACGATCTTCTTGCTGCTTTTCAGGTCGGGGAAGCTCTTCAGCAGGCGCATGGTCAGGATGTAGGGCGACGGCTTGTCGCCCATGCAGCATTCCAGCACCCGGCGCAGGTCTTCCTGCAGGATCTGGTCGCGGTGGACCAGATCGGGAAAGGTGAATTTCCGAATGGCCTTCAGCGTGCTCGATCGCGCCTTTTTGAACACGGCCCAGGTGAGGACATTGTACCGGGTGACGAAGGCTTCGCCCGTGCTGAGGGACTCCAGAAGCTGCTTCCATCCGAGATCGACCAGCCGGTCGTAGCGCGCCATGGCCGCGTCCACGAAGGCTTGGTAGTTCTGCGGCGTGACCGTCGGCCAGTCGCGAGGCTTCACCTCGGTGCGCGCCGTGCCGCAGAGCGGGATGATGGGGTAACGGACCTCCTCGCCGACCTCGTCGGTCATCATCACCCGGCTGATCGGCTCGCCCACCGCGTCGATGTGCGGATTATTGTCGGGGAGACCGAACCAGGATTGCAGGAACCGCTGGCAGTTGCGGCGGCCCAGTTCGTAATCGTGACGGCGGAACTCGATGTCGAGAAAGCCGCCGAAGCCGCCCCACAGGCCGCAGGCGATGGCCGCGGACTGCGACTGGGTGCCGATGAAGCGCGACGGGGAGATTCGCCACAGGTCGGCCCCGGTGTTGTCCAGGGCGCGCATCAGCACGTCGGGGCGGAAGCGGCTCTGCTCGACGAACATGCCCATCATCTTCGAGACGATCTTGGTCAGGCGAATGTTCGCGCTCCCATCCGGGTTCAGGCCGTCGATGGTCGGCGCCTCGGGGAAGGGGCTGATCATCACGACGATCCGGTTGACCTCCGCCACGTCGCTCGGCGACGATTTCGGCGGGTTCTCCATAAGCGCGTAACGGGCGAGGTCGAAGGGGTCGTTGTTGATGGCACCGCCGTCCACCGCCGCGAACCGGTAATTCACCGGCGGCTGCAGGACCGTTCCGCTGCTGGAGGAGCCGTTCCCCCACGGCCACTGGGGCTTGATGTCCTTGAACCGATTGGGAGGGATGTTCATCGGCCAGGCGCGCTGGTCGTAGTGTGACAGCGGAGTGACCAGGTCCAGGGCCGAGAGACCGATCGGAAAGGCCCCGGAGGCGAGCGTGTTCTTGACCAACTGCTTGCTGTTGGTCTGCGTATAGTCCTTCGGATTCTCCCCGTCCGTTTTCTCGAACCACAGCGAGCCCGCGTTCCGCGCCGCGGCGCCTCCGGCGTTCGAATCGACGGTGTAGCTGTAGGCCGCGTCCGACTGCGCCCAGGGGCTGACGAACGACGCGCATCCCAGGCCCTTCAGGACGAAATGGGCGTGGTCGAGATGATTCATCATGCCGTAGGCCGACCCGCCCATGCCGCCCCGCACCTCGATCTTGTAGGGAATGCCGCGAGTGTTGGTCTGGGTCAGGAGCACATGCAGATTCTCGGCGATGTAGGGGCGTGGAGGCAGCCGCTTGGGATCGCTCGCAGCCACCTCCAGATCGGCCAGCGCCTTGCGGCCGATGTTCATCAGCGGCTGGGCGTTGAGAAGCGAGTATACGTCGCCCAGCTTGGTGCCGGCAGGCAGATCCGCATTGTCCAGCAGGCCGGGGATCGTCGGCGTCCCGCCTTCCGCCTGCTTCGCCGCGGCCTTGTCGCCATCGCTCTTCACGAAGGCCGGGCCGTCCACCCAGGCTTGATAGAGTTCGGGCAGGACATGCCAGGGAACCCTGCCGGCGGAGCCGGCCTCGTCACGGGCGACGTAGGCGGGGTCGTTCGGCCGGTTGGCCTTCGGCGGCCGCGCGCCCATGCCGGCGCACAGCGAGCCGATTGAACTGGTGATCGCCCCTGCCGACGCACCGGTCATCGTCGCGATGACCACCTTGTGATGGGGCACCGTTCGGGAGCCGTTGGCGATGTCCCTCCGCTTCGCCGCCTCCCATTCCTCCAGCGCTTCCACCAGAAAATCCAGCACGCCGGCGGAATAGGCGCCGGCGGAGATCGCCCCGGACATGGCTAGGCCGAGGTAGATGGTCTTGTCGGCGGCCTCGGTTCCTGCACCCATTGGAATGTCCCCCGTCACATTGATGCGGCGGGTAGCGCCTCGCCGCGCAGGTTGTGTCGGGAGAAAAACTCCTTCCGATTGCATTGGAATGCAATGGAGGTTATTTGACGATATGAGTCAAAGCGTTTTCTCTTTGTAATTGTTCGCCCCGACAGCGTGGAACGCAGCCCGTCCAGCCCTTCATGCCGAAAAAGAAGAAGGGGCGCCGAACCCGTCAGGATCCGGCGCCCCCTCCCTCATCATCGTGACCAGCTGCCGGCCAGGGCCGGCGAAAGCCGCCCTACCCCACCTTCAGCTTGCGGCGCAGCAGAGACAGCGGCGCGGTGTCGTCCAGGCTGGGCTGGAAGGCGACGGTGACCTCGGTCAGCGCGTTGGCCCAGCTGTCCGGGTTGGTGCCTTCCGGCGCCTCGACCGAGGTGAAGCCGGTGCGGACCAGATAGAGATACTGGTCGGGGATGACATGGCCGACCGCGCGGATCTCGCCGGTGTAGCCATAGCGCTCCCGCAGCTCGCGCGCGGTGGAGAAGCCGCGACCGTCGCGGAACTTGGGGAACTCCACCGCCACAAGCGAGAAGCGGTCGAGGTCGGCGGCGATGGCGCCCGCCAGCGTGCCGCTCTTCAGACGCACGCCCAGCCGGGCGTTGCGGCCCTCGAAGCTGTCACGCTCCGCCTGCCAGCGCTCGAAGCTGATGATGACCGGGCGGTCGTTGGGGACCGGCTCCCCGTCGGGGATGAAGCTCCAGGCATCCTCGCCGATGCGCCCATTCTCAATCAGCGGCATAGATTCTCTCCTTGAACGGGGCATGGCCGACGCGCTTGAGCGTGTCGATGAAGCGCTCGCTCTCGTCCGACCGATTGGCGAGATAGACGTCGACGATCGCCTCGATGGCGTCCACCGCTTCGGTCTCGGTCACCGCCGGGCCGAGGATGTCGCCGATGGCCGTGGTCAGCGTCGGGTCGCCGCCCACGGTGATCTGGTAATACTCGGTGCCCTTCTTGTCGACGCCGAGGATGCCGATGGCGCCGACATGGTGATGGCCGCAGGCGTTGATGCAGCCGCTGATCTTGATGCCCAGCTCGCCGATGGTGCGCTGGCGGAGCGGGTCGGCGAAGCGGGCCGAGATCGCCTGGGCCAGCGGGATCGACCGGGCATTGGCCAGCGCGCAGTAATCCAGCCCCGGGCAAGCGATGATGTCGCCGATCAGCCCGGCATTGGCGCTGCCCAGACCGGCGGCGTCCAATTGCTTCCACAGGTCGTACAGCTCGTCCTTCTTCACATGGGCGAGGACGAGGTTCTGGACATGGGTGACGCGCAGCTCACCGAAGCTGTGACGCTCGGCCAGATCGGCGACGAGGTCCATCTGGTCGCAGGTGGCGTCGCCGGGGATGCCGCCGGCCGGCTTCAGCGAGATGGTGGCGATGGCATAGCCCGGCGCCTTGTGCTCCGCGACATTGACCGCCAGCCAGTTGGCGAAGGCCGGGTCGGACGCACGGGCGCGCTCCAGGGCTTCGGAATGGTCGGGCAGTTCCTCGAAGGGCGGCGGGGCGAAGTGCTTGCGGATCGACTCGACGATCTCCGGGTCCAGGCGGTATTTGGGGCCGCGCAGCCGCACGAACTCCTCCTCCACCTCCTGGGTGAACTTCTCCAGCCCCAACTCGTGGACCAGGATCTTGATGCGCGCCTTATAGATGTTGTCGCGGCGGCCATACTGGTTGTAGACGCGCAGGATGGCTTCCAGGTAGGCGACGAAATCCTCCTGCGCCACCCACTCGCGCACCAGCTTGCCGACGAAGGGCGAGCGGCCGAGACCGCCGCCGACATAGAAGGAGAAGCCGGGCTCGCCCTTGTCGTTGCGGCGCGCCAGCAGGCCGACGTCGTGGATGCGCACCGCGGCGCGGTCGCTCTCGGCGCCGGAGATGGCGATCTTGAACTTGCGCGGCAGATAGGTGAACTCGGGGTGCATCGTCGTCCACTGCCGCAGGATCTCGGCGTAGACGCGGCCGTCCACCACCTCGTCCCTGGCGGCGCCGACGAAGGGGTCGGTGGTGACGTTGCGCACGCAGTTGCCGCTGGTCTGCAGCGCGTGCATGTCGACCTCGGCCAGCTCATGCAGGATCGCCGGGGTGTCCTCCAGCTTGATCCAGTTGTATTGCAGGTTCTGGCGCGTGGTGAAATGGCCGTAGCCGCGATCGTACTTGCGCCCGATGGCCGACAGCTTGCGCAGCTGGGTGGCGGACATCACGCCATAGGGCACGGCGATGCGCAGCATGTAGGCGTGAAGCTGGAGGTAGAGGCCGTTCATCAGCCGGATCGGCTTGAACTCCTCCTCCGTCAGCTCGCCCGACAGGCGGCGATCGACCTGTTTGCGGAACTGCTCGACGCGCTCGGCGACGAACTGCCGGTCGATCTCGTCGTAATGATAGATGCCGGCACGGGCGCCGGGCGCGATGTGGTTCATGTCGATAAGCCCTCAGGGCCGCCGGAACGGCCAGCGTTTATTAAATCTGGCGTTAACTCAGGCGGCCTGCTTGCCGAGATCGAGGCGGACGGTCGGGCCGGCGGTGCGGATGCGCTCGCGCATCGTCGCCGGGACCGGAACGCCGTCCTGCTCCTCCACCTCGAAGGTGTAGATGTCGACGGCGAACTGCTCGCGCTCCGCTTTCTCCTTGGCGGGGGCCAGCACGGCGTCGGCCTCGGCGCGCGGGAACAGCGCGGCCTCGGCGAAGGATTCGACCCACCGGCCGCCCTCGCCCAGGAACACGACTTCCCCGTCGCGCAGGCGGTTGGCGGTGATGGCTTTCATCGACCCTTCCTTCGATCGATCCTTGGCCGACATCTGGCTCTCCTGGCTGGTCGTTCTCTAAAGCGGTGGTGTCTTACCCGAACCGACGATGGTCCGGCAGTGAATTCGGCGGGACGGTGGCCGTCATGGCAGCCACCCCTCCCGGTCGATCAGCTCGCGGGATTCACGGGCGACATCGGACATCGACGCCCCCTCCGCCCGCCGGCGGTTGCGGAAGTCGGCGATGGTGCGCAGACGCTCCGCCCACTCCTCCGGAAACAGAGCCTCCAGCCGCTGGCGCAGCAGGCTGGCGAGAGTCGGGCTGCGGCCGCCGGTGGAGATGGTCATCACCAGATCGCCACGCCGCACCACGGAGGGCGAGTGGAAATCACACAAGGGGATGACGTCCTCGACATTCACCAGCACGCGGCGCTGCCGCGCCAGTTCGGCCAGCGCCGTCTCGGCTTCCGTCCCCAGCCCCATGACATACAGCACGCCGATCTTGTCCAAGTCCGCGGCAACGGGCAGAGCCCGTAGCAGACGGTCGCCGGCCAGAGCGGCCAATTCCCCATCCGGTTCCGGTGAAAAGACCTGCGGGTCCGCCCCGCCCTCGCGCAGCTGGGTCAGGCGGCGCACCGCGAGCGGACCGTTGCCGGCCAGCGCGATCACCACCCGTGCCGGGTCGAGAGCCAGCGGAATCATCGCCACATCCCCAATGCCGATGCCGGATCTGGCGGAACGGAGCGGCGGATCGCGGCGCTTATAAGGGTGATGCTGTGCATGGCGGTATTTAGCCCAGCCGCCGCACGACAATCAACATATTTCACACAAGCGCTTGCAGCAAAGCACAAGCCTATTAAACAAGTAGAGAATGTATTTACGTTGCACGGGTTTTCCGCCGGTGATAATGTGCAAACACAAACGCATTACCTACTGAATAAGTAGATTTATAGGCCACCGCGAAAGGCAGCCGATGATGGACGCGGAAACACGGGTGAAGCATCTGACCGACAGCTACGGCACGCTGGAAGGCGCGCCCCTGTTGGCCGCCATGCATGAGGTGTTCGGCGGGCGGATCGCGCTGCTGTCGTCCTTCGGCACCGAATCCGCGGTGCTGCTGGCTCTGGCCGCCGAGGCGACGCCGGATTTCCCGGTTCTGTTTGTGAATACCGGCAAGCTGTTCGGCGAGACGCTGCGCTACCGCGACCAGCTGGTGAAGCGGCTTGGCCTGACGGATGTGCGGGAGATCGGGCCGACCGCCGACGACCTCGCCGCCGGCGACAAGGACGGCCTGCTGTTCAACCGCGACTATGACGCCTGCTGCAATCTGCGCAAGACGGTGCCGCTGGACCGCGCGCTGGCCACCGCCGGGCTGGAGGCCTGGGTGACGGGCCGCAAGCGGTTCCAGTCGGCGACCCGCGCCGCCCTGCCCCTGTTCGAGGCGGAGGGTGGCCGCGTGAAGGTCAACCCGCTGGCCAACTGGGACAAGGACCGGTTGGAGGAAGAGTTCACCCGGCGCGACCTGCCGCGCCACCCGCTGGAGGCCGACGGGTTCCTGTCGATCGGCTGTTACACCTGCACCGAGCGAGTGGCGCCCGGTGCCGACCCGCGTTCCGGCCGTTGGGCCGGCAGTGCCAAGACCGAATGCGGCATACACACCACCATGATTGGAATCGCCCGATGAGCGCCGATCTCGACCAGCTCGAAAACCAGAGCATCTATATTCTGCGCGAGGCCTACAACCGCATCGACAAGCTGGCGATGCTCTGGTCGATCGGCAAGGACAGCAACGCGCTGCTTTGGCTCTGCCGCAAGGCGTTCTTCGGCCGCATCCCCTTCCCCGTCGTGCAGCTCGACACCGCCATGGAGCTGCCGGAGGTCTACGAGTTCCGCGACCGCATCACCAAGGAATGGGACCTCGACCTGAAGGTTGAGCAATGCCCGCCCGAGGAGGAGATGGACCAGACCCTGCCGCCGCTGACCCGCGCCGCCGCGCGCAAGACGGAAGGGCTGAAGAACCTGCTACGCGACCACGCCTATCAGGGTGTGATGGTCGGCATCCGCCGCGACGAGCAGGCGACCCGCGCCAAGGAGCGCGTCTTCTCCCCGCGCTCGCTGGAAGGCGATTGGGACGTAAAGGACCAGCCGGCGGAATTCTGGGACCATTACAAGACCCGCTTCCCCGAAGGCGTTCATGTCCGCATCCATCCGCTGCTGGCCTGGACCGAGCTGGACATCTGGCGCTATTCGCAGCGCGAGGGGATTCCCATCGTCCCGCTGTACTTCGCCAGGGACGGCAAGCGCTATCGCTCGCTGGGCGAGAAGAACATCACCTTCCCGGTCGACAGCACTGCCTCGACCATCGACGAGATCATCGCCGAGCTTCAGGTGACCCGCGTGCCGGAACGCGCCGGCCGCGCGATGGACAACGAATCCGAAGACAGCTTCGAGCGCCTGCGCAGCGTGGGGTACATGTAAGATGCCGCATTCTCAACTTCGTATCGTCATCGTCGGCCATGTCGACCATGGCAAGTCCACGCTGATCGGCCGCCTGCTGAACGACACCGGCAGCCTGCCCGACGGCAAGGTGGAGCAGGTCCGCGAGATGAGCCGCAAGCGCGGCATGCCGTTCGAATGGGCCTTCGTCATGGACGCGCTCCAGGCCGAGCGTGACCAGGGCATCACCATCGACACCACGCAGATCCACTTCAAGACGGCGCAGCGCCCCTACGTCATCATCGACGCGCCGGGCCACACCGAGTTCCTGAAGAACATGGTGACCGGCGCCTCCCAGGCCGACGCCGCGCTGCTGGTGATCGACGCCGACGAGGGCGCGCTGGAACAGTCGCGCCGCCATGCCTTCCTGCTGCATCTGCTGGGCGTGCGTCAGGTCGCGGTCGTCGTCAACAAGATGGACAAGGTCGAGTTCTCCAGCCGCCGCTATGAGGTGGTGGCGCAGGAGATCAAGGACTATCTGGCCGAACTGGGCCTGCAGCCGAAGGCGGTGATCCCGGTTTCCGCCCGCAACGGCGACAACATCGTCACGCGCAGCGAGCAGTCGGACTGGTATCTGGGGCCGACGGTGATCGAGCAGCTCGACGCCTTCCGTCCGCAGCAGACCTCGCCGGACCAGCCGCTGCGGTTCCCGCTGCAGGACGTCTACAAGCCGGACGACCGCCGCATCCTGGCCGGCCGCATTGAAAGCGGGCGGCTGCGCGTCGGCGACACCCTGCACTTCTCGCCCACCGGCGCCAGCGCCAAGGTGGTCAGCATCGAGGCGTGGAACCACCCGGAGACCGTGCTGTCGGCCCAGGCCGGGCAGAGCATCGGCATCACGCTGGACAAGCGCATCTTCGCCGAGCGCGGCCACATCGCCCACCATCAGGCCGACGCTCCGACTCTGGCGCACCGGCTGAGCGTGCGACTGTTCTGGCTGGTGTCGGACCCGCTGGTGGTCGGCAAGACCTACACGCTGAAGATCGCCACCGCCGAGCACCGGGTGACGGTGGAGCAGGTGACGGCGGTCATCAATGTGGAGGACCTGTCCAGCACCCCAGGCAAGGCGGTTCGCCGCAACGAGGTGGCGGAGGTCGTCCTGCGCTCCCGCTCGCCCATCGCGCTGGATCTGGCGTCGGACCTGCCGCGCACGGGGCGCGGCGCGCTCATCGACGGCAACGACGTGGTCGGCGGCTGCCTGGTGGTGGAGATCGAGGACGCCGCGGCGGCCAACATCACCGAGGTGTCGCACACCGTCTCGCTGGAGGAGCGGTCCCAGGCCAACGGCCACAAGGGCGGCATCGTCTGGCTGACCGGCCTGTCGGGTGCCGGCAAGTCGACGCTGGCGATGGCGCTGGAACGCGCGCTGTTCGACCGCGGCTGGCAGACCTTCGTGCTGGACGGCGACAATGTTCGCAATGGGCTGAACGCCGGGCTGGGCTTCTCCGCCGACGACCGGGCGGAGAACATCCGCCGGGTGGCCGAGACGGCCAAGTTGTTCGCCGATGCCGGCATGGTGGTGATCGCCTCGCTGATCTCGCCACTGAAGTCGGACCGGGCGCGGGCGCGGGTGATCGGTGGCGAACGCTTCCACGAGGTCTATGTCGCCGCCGACCTCGCCACCTGCGAGGAACGTGACCCGAAGGGCCTCTACAAGAAGGCGCGCGCCGGCGAGATCGCCGAGTTCACCGGCATCTCGGCTCCCTACGAGGCGCCGGACCAGCCCGAACTGGTGATCGACACCGACAGGCTGAGCCGCAGCGAGGCGCTGGCCCAGCTGCTCGACTATGTGGATGAGACCTTGGGCAAGAACAGCCTGAAGTCGGAGAAAGAGCTGACCTACGTCATTTGATGGGCGTGATCTGAGGGTCGGCTTTAAAGGGTGAGGCTTCGGGCGCGGGGGAAAGACCGCGCCCGAAGTGCTTTCAGGCCGCCTTCCGCTCCGGTCGATACATCGCCGTCACGATCAGCGCCGCGACCGCCAGCGCCAGCGGCACGAAGGAAATGCGCAGGACGGTGTCCCAGCCGTAGCTCGTCAGCAGGCTACCCGAGGCGAAGGAGCCGAAGGCCATGGTGCCGAAGACGAGGAAGTCGTTCAGCGATTGCACCCGCGTCTCCTCCTCCGGCCGATGGCAATCCAGCACCAGCGCCGAGGCGCCGAGGAAGCCGAAGTTCCACCCCACCCCCAGCAGGATCAGGCTGATCCAGAAATGGGCGACATCCTGTCCGGCCAGCCCGACGGCCGAGGCGGCGGCGATCAGCGTCAGCCCGACGGCGACCATCGGCGGAGAGCCGAAGCGGCTGATCAGCCGGCCGGTGAAGAAGCTGGGGGCGTACATGGCGATGACGTGCCATTGCAGGCCGAGGTTGGCAGACTCCTGCGGCAGGCCGCACAGCCGCATCGCCAGCGGGGCGGCGGTCATCAGGAAGTTCATCAGCAGGTAGGACACCACGCCGCAGATCACCGCGGTGATGAAGCGGGGCTGGCGCAGGATGGCGCCCAACGGCCGCCCGCCGGCAACCTCCGCCGCGGTCGGCTTCGGCAGTCGGACACCGAGCAGCACAAGGGCCGACAGCGCCGCGACGGCGGCCTGCGCGACATAGGTCGCGACGAACAGGTGGGGCGGCCACAGGTTCATGGTGTGGGTGACCAGTTGCGGCCCGACCACCCCGGCGACCACGCCGCCCGCCATCACCGCCGACATGGCGCGAGGCCGGCGCTCCACCGAGGTGCAGTCGGCGGCGGCGAAGCGGAAGGACAGCACCACGGCGGCATAGGCGCCGCCGGGAATCATCGCCGCGCAGAATAGCGAGAACGATCCGAACAGGATGGCCAGCGCCGACAGCAGCCCGACCAGCACGCCGCAGCCGGTCCCCGCCAGGAAGGCGGCGCGCCGGCCGAAGCGGCGGGCGATGGCCCCTGCCGGCAGGGTGCAGATCGCCATGCCGACCACGAAGATGGAGATCGGCAGGGTTGCCAGCGCCGGGTTGGGGGCCAGCGTGTTGCCGACGATGGCGCCGGTCGCATAGACGACGATCGCATTGGCCCCGGCGAGCGCCTGGGCGATCACCAACCGGGCGATGTTGCCAAGCTCATGCGCCTGGGGGACCGCGGACGCCGGCTCGGTTCGGGTGGTGGCTTCGGCTTGCGACATGGGATCCCTTAGCGATAGGGCGGCGGATGGCGGCCATGGAAGGATTGATGCAGGAGTAGCGACCCGGCAGTATGAACGGAAATGGTTTCTCCTCATGGATTGATGACTGGGAGTCATGGATGCTTGATCGCCAGATCCTTGCGATCCTGCGTGAGGTGGACCGGCTGGGCAGCGTCACCGCCGCCGCAGGCCGGCTGAACCTTAGCCAGTCTGCGCTGAGCCACACCATCCGCAAGTTCGAAGAACGCCATGGTGTCGAAATCTGGATGAAGAAGGGCCGCGGCCTGCGCTTCACCCAGGCCGGGAGCCATCTTTTGGCGCTGGCGCAGCGGGTGTTGCCGCAGTTCGACCATGCGGAACGGGTGTTGGCCGACTTCGCATCGGGCAGGCGCGGCACTCTGCGCGTGGGGATGGAATGCCACCCCTGCGAACGCTGGCTGATGCGGATGACCGGCATCTATCTGGCGCGTTGGCCGGATGTGGATTTCGATCTGCGCACGGCATTCCGCTATGACGGAGTCGCTGCGCTGCTGGACAACGAGATCGACCTGCTGATCACCCCCGATCCGGTGGAGCAGCCGGATGTCACCTTCACCCCGGTCTTCGATTACGAACTCGTGTTGGTCGTGCACGAGGCGCATCCGCTGGCCGAGCGTGGCGGGGTGCAGCCGCAGGACCTGTTGGACGAGGAACTGATCACCGTGCCGGTCAGCCTGGAGCGGCTGGACATCTACACCCGCTTCCTGGTGCCCGCCCATTGCCGGCCGCGCCGTCACCGGACGGCGGAAACAGCCGAGCTGATGCTGCAACTGGTCGCCGCCGGGCGCGGCGTCACCGTCCTGCCGGACTGGCTGGCGCGGGAGGAAGGCGCCGGCCTGCCCGTGCGTGCCCTGCGGCTGGGCGCCGACGGCATCGGCAAGAGCATCCATCTCGGCATCCGTCGCGGCGAGGAGGAGGTGGACTATCTCGCCGGCTTCCTGGCGCTGGCGCGGGAGAGCGGACGGTAGCGGGACCGCCGTGGCGATCAGGACTCTGTCGCGGCGCACATCCTGTGGCATAAGGGGCCGCCATCACGCCGCAAGCATCACGCTCTAAGGACCCCTGTCGCCCATGATCCGCTTCGATAACGTCAGCAAGCAGAACGGCCACCGCATCCTGTTCCTGGAGGCCTCCGCGGCGCTCAACCGGGGTGAGAAGATCGGGCTGGTCGGTCCGAACGGTGCCGGCAAGACGACCCTGTTCCGCATGATCACCGGCGAGGAACAGCCGGACGGCGGGCAGGTGGCGATCGAGAAGCAGGTCAGCATCGGCTATTTCAACCAGGATGTCGGCGAGATGTCCGGCCGCTCCGCCGTGGCGGAGGTGATGGACGGCGCCGGCCCGGTCAGCGTCGTCGCCGCCGAACTGGCGGAGCTGGAAGCCGCCATGGCCGACCCCGACCGCGCCGACGAGATGGACGCCATCATCGAACGCTATGGCGAGGTGCAGGCCCGCTTCGACGAGCTGGGCGGCTATGAGCTGGAGGGCAAGGCGCGCGAGGTGCTGGCGGGCTTGAGCTTCAGCCAGGAGATGATGGACGGCGATGTCGGCGGTCTGTCGGGCGGTTGGAAGATGCGCGTGGCGCTGGCCCGCATCCTGCTGATGCGCCCCGACGCCATGCTGCTCGACGAGCCGAGCAACCATCTGGACATCGAAAGCCTGATCTGGCTGGAAGGCTTCCTGAAGGGCTATGAGGGCGCCCTGCTGATGACCTCGCACGACCGCGAGTTCATGAACCGCATCGTCACCAAGATCATCGAGATCGACGGCGGAACGCTGACCAGCTATTCCGGCGACTATGGCTTCTACGAGAAGCAGCGGGCGCTGAAGGAGAAGCAGCAGGAGGCGCAGTTCGAACGCCAGCAGGCGATGCTGGCCAAGGAACTGAAGTTCATCGAGCGCTTCAAGGCCCGCGCCTCGCACGCCTCGCAGGTGCAGAGCCGGGTGAAGAAGCTGGACAAGATCGAACGCTTCGAGCCGCCCAAGCGCCGCCAGGTGGTGACCTTCGACTTCCCGCCGGCCCCGCGCTCCGGCGACGACGTGGCGGTTCTGAAGAACGTCCACAAGGGCTATGGCAGCCGCGCCATCTACGAGGGGCTGGACCTGACCATCCGCCGCAAGGAGCGCTGGTGCGTGATGGGCGTCAACGGCGCCGGCAAATCGACCCTGCTGAAGCTGATCGCCGGCGCGGCCGAGCCTGACAGCGGTACCGTCACCGTCGGCGGCAGCGTCAAGATGGGCTATTTCTCGCAGCACGCGATGGAGCTGCTGGACGGCGACCAGACCATCTTCGAAGCGCTGGAAGCGCATTTCCCGCAGGCCAGCCAGGGATCGCTGCGGGCACTGGCCGGCTGCTTCGGCTTTTCCGGCGACGATGTGGAGAAGAAGTGCCGCGTTCTGTCGGGCGGCGAGAAGGCCCGTCTGGTGATGGCGATCATGCTGTTCAACCCGCCCAACTTCCTGGTGCTGGACGAACCGACCAACCATCTGGACCTCGACACCAAGCAGATGCTGATCGCCGCGCTGGCGGCGTATGAGGGCACGATGCTGTTCGTGTCGCACGACCGCCATTTCCTGGCAGCATTGTCCAACCGCGTGCTGGAACTGACGCCGGAGGGGATCCACCAGTATGGCGGCGGCTACACCGAATATGTGGAGCGCACCGGGCAGGAGGCGCCGGGGCTGCGCAGCTGATCTCAGCCCCTTCCCATCACTCCAAGTGAACGCCGCCTTCAGAACAAGTCATTGGTCGTGAAGAACGACGGGGCGTAGCATCGCCTCACTTGTCGAAGCGACGGAGGCGGACATGCCCTCTCACATGGATTCCCTTGAACGGCTGGGGCTGCGGTCGCCGGTGATCCAGGCGCCGATGGCCGGGGGCGGCGACACGGCGGCGCTGGTGGCGGCGGTCAACGAGGCAGGCGGGCTGGGCTTCGTCGGCGCCGCCTACCTGACCGGGGCGCAGATCGCCAAGCGGGCACGCGATATCCGCGACCGCACCGCCCTGCCCTTCGGCATCAACCTGTTCGCGCCGACGCCGGCGCCCGGACCGGCGCCGATGATGGCCGAGGCGATGGCCCGCGTGGCAGGTTTCCATGCCGAGCTTGGGTTGCCGGAGGCGGAGGAACCCGCTTACTCCGGCGATGCGTTCGACCGGCAGATGGCGGCCGTGCTGGACAGCGGAGCGGCCTTCTACAGCGTCACCTTCGGGCTGCCGCCGGCCGACAGCGTTGCCGCTGCCAAGGCGCGCGGCATCAGGGTGCTGGGCACCGCGACCACGGTGGCGGAGGCGGTGGCTCTGGAACAGGCCGGCGTCGATGCGGTGATCGCCCAGGGCGGCGAGGCCGGCGGGCATCGCGGCAGCTTCATCGGCGATGCCTGGAAGGACCGGGGTGCCAATCTGGTCGGCACGATGGCGCTGGTGCCGCAGGTGGCGGATGCGGTTGACGTGCCGGTGATCGCGTCGGGCGGCATCATGGACGGGCGCGGCATCGCCGCGGCGCTGGCGTTGGGAGCGACGGCGGTGCAGATGGGCACCGTCTTCCTGACCACCGGGGAAGCCGGCATTCCGGAGGCCCACAAGGCCGCCATCCTGGCGGCGCGGGAGGACCAGACCCGCATCACCCGCGCCTTCTCCGGCCGGCCGGCGCGCGGCATCGTCAACCGCTTCATGGAGGCGGTGGAGGAGCCGAACGCGCCCGACGCGGTGCTGCCGTTCCCCTTGCAGAACACGTTGACCCGGCCGCTGCGCACCGCCGCCGGCAAGGCCGGCCGTGCGGAGTTCCTGTCGCTGTGGGCCGGTCAGGGGCTGGGGCTGGCGCAGCGGCGGCCGGCCGGGGAATTGGTCGCCGACCTGCTGCGCGGGACCGAGGAGGTGCGGCGGAGGCTGGCCGGCTGACCGCTCCTGTCGAGCGTGGCGGCTCAGACGGCTTCGACCGACACGCGGTTGCGGCCGCCGCGCTTGGCGGCGTAGAGCGCCTGATCGGCGCGGCGGACCAGCGCCATCGCCTGTTCGCCGGGGCGGAACTGGGCGACGCCGACCGACAGGGCGACGGTGCCGTAATTGGCGTTGCGCGCCTTGTTCACGATCTGCCGGCCGCCGACGAAGGTCCGCACCTGCTCCGCCAGCTTGATGGCGTTTTCCAGGCTGGTGCGCGGCAGGATGATCGCGAACTCCTCGCCGCCATAGCGGGTGGCGGTGTCGCGGCCCTTGATGCATTCGGTCAGCATGCGGGCGACCAGCTTCAGCACATGGTCGCCGACCAGATGGCCGTGGGTGTCGTTGAAGGCCTTGAAATGGTCGATGTCGACCATCAGCAGCGACAGCGGCTGCTCGTCGCGCACGGAGGCCTCCATCGCCTCCTGCAGCATCTGGTCGAAGGCCTTGCGGTTGCCGATGCCGGTCAGCCCGTCGGTCAGCGCCTCGCGCCGGGCGCTGTCCAGGCTGACCCGCATCTCCGCCAGCTGCTGGCTCGATTCCTGAAGCTGGGATTGCAGGGCGGCCTGGCGGTCGACGATCTCCTTGGTTTCCGCGGCGATGGCGGCAATCATGGCACGCAGTTCCGGCAGGCTGATCGGCTGGTCCAGCTCTTCCCGGAAACCGGACAGGGCGTTGCCGTAGCGCTCGGTCTCCGACCCGACATTGCCCAGCTGTTCAAGGATGCGGCCCAGCGCGAAGCGCGCCTTGTCGGAGGTCTCGCGGATCGCCTGCGCTTCCGCGTCGGTGGTGAAGAATCGCTTATACAGCTCGTCGCACAGGGTTTGCGAAACGCCCAGCCCATCCCGTCGCGACACATCGACGGCGCGGGTCAGATCGGGGTTGTTCCCGCTGAAATAGACGTACCAGAGCGTGAAATTTTCCGGGGTAGGCGCCAGCCCGTCGGACAGCATCCGCTCCATGGCCTTTGCGGCGAGGCCGCTGGAACGCTCGAAATCCTCCGCGGTTGCCAAGACTGCCGTCCGTTCAAAAATCATTCGGTTTCGAACGGTACGCGGCGCAAGCCCTTACGGCAAGAAGGTTTTTTGAAGCGTGACGAGATGCTGCAAACGGTTTGGTTGCACATTGTCCGATTAGTTGCACTGACCGACCGAGCTTTCCGCACAAATATGCGTGCCATCGGTCCAGCGCGCACCCGACAGGTCGGCATGGCGCAGGTCGGTGCCGGACAATCTGGCGCCGGTCAGATCGGCCCGCGCCAGCGATGCGCCCACCATCTTGGCGTTGCGCAGGTCGGCCTCGCGGAAGCTGGCGCCGGTCAGGTCGGCTCGGGTGAAGTCCGCCTCGATCAGCCGAGCCTTGTCGAACACCGCGCCGGGGGCGGTGGCGCTGATGAACTTGGCGCGATAGCCGTCGGCGCCGGTCAGCTTCGCCTCCCCCAGCGTGGCCCGCTGAAAAGTCGCATCGCGCAGCATGGCGCCGCTGAGATCGACACCGGTCAGCGTCTGCCCCTCCAGCGAGCAGCGGCGCCAATTGACCTTCGGCTGCGCCGCCTCCGTGCAATCGGCCAGCGCCGGCCCGGTGGAAAGGACGGCCAGGACGGCAGCGGCGGCGAAGAGGATGCCGGTACGGATGGGCGAGCGGATCGGCTGGACGGATGCGGTCTTCATTCTTCGATAGATGGGGGCAGCAACCGTCAACTCAACCACCCGGACGCTACCGGCCGGTCGAAGGCCCATCCAACCGGGCCACCGCCCGCCCTGCCTGCGGCGGCCGGGGGTGGGCGGCATGGGCCGTCGCCTGTACGGTCAGCGCCGCGGCGACGGCGGGCGGGAACGGGCCGGTCTTGCGGGTGCCGAGGTCGACATGCAGCAGCATGAATTCCGCCGTCGCCGCCAGCCACCCTTCCTCCGCATGCCGCATCTCGTGGAACAGGTGCAGCCGCTTGGCATCGGCGCCGAGCAGCAGCGACTCGAAGCGCAGCGGCGTTCCCTCCGTCACCTCGCGGGCGTAAGTCAGGTGGGCATCGACGACGAAGACCGACCGGTTCTCCGCCGCGACATAGGTCTTGCCGATGCCGAACCGGTCGAGCACGGCGTCCGTCGCATGGTCGAAGGCCAGCAGGTAATAGGCGACGTTCATGTGCCCGTTGTAGTCGATCCACTCCGGGCGGACGGTCTCGCGGTGCAGGGTCAAGGGGGTGGTGGGGGTCATTGAAGAGATCCGTTACGGACGTGAGGATGGGTTCGGGAACGAACCGAGATGTCAGGTTGGTGCACAGGCAGACACAGACCGTTTCCAGTCATGCGTCCGGTCCAACTCTAGACCCCATAGACCCGTACTCCTTCATGCTTGGCCTTGTAGCTCAACGTGCCGACGACGTCCTTGGACGCCTCGTAATTGGTGCGCGTGCAGGGAATGATGTCGGCCGGAATGCCGGTACCGATCTTCGACGCATAGGCGTAGCGGATCGACCGCCGCTCCTTCGGCGTGTCGTCCTGCACGATCACCAGCAGGTCGTAGTCGCTGTCCTCATCGAAATCGCCGCTGGCACGGCTGCCGAACAGGTAGACGGCTTCCGGCTCCAGGGCCGGCACGATCCAGTCCAGCAGGATTTGCAGCTTTTCGTCATGTTCTGCATCGATGGACGCCATCGTCTACGTCCTCGTCTCCAGAAAAGCGGAAACCGTTACCCGGACCTGTTCGATTTCAGCAAGCCAGCGGGATACATCGTCGGGATCGGGCTCATCCGGCGGGCTGTCGAAAACATCCATGCTCGGATAACGGAAGGCCGCGGCGAAGATGGTGAAACGCTCCAACGGCAGCAAGGTCGCACGCAGGGGGTGGTCCGGCGGCACATCGTCCAACAACGCGACGATGTTGTGTTGCTTGCGCGGATGGCGGCCGAGCGAGACCAGCACCGCCTTTACCAGCTTCTCCGCCGCCTGTTGGCAGTGGTAAGCCGCCGATTTGACTGCCGAGCCGACCAGGCAGGCGCGGATCGCGCGGATGTCCTCGTCCACCACCGCCAGCCAAGCCGCGACCACCCTATCGACCATAGACCTGCACCCCGTGGTGGTTCGCCTCGTAATAGAGCGTTCCCACCGAGTCCTTGTAGCGCTCGAATCCGGTGCGGGAGCAGGGAATGATGTCGGCCGGAACCCGGGATTGCCGGCTGGCTTCGAAGGCGGTGGCCATCGACCGCCGTTCCTTCGGTGCATCGTCCGGAACGATCACCAGCAGGTCGTAATCGCTGTCCTCATCGAAGTCGCCGCGGGCACGGCTGCCGAACAGGTAGACGGCTTCCGGCTGCAGGGCCGGCACGATGCGGTCCAGCAGGCGTTGCAGCTTTTCGTCGTTCCGCGCGTCGACCATGCCCATGGAATCCTCCGCCGTCCATGCTAACACGGAACGGGCGGCGGAGGATCATCGCTCAAACGGCGGGCATCAGACCGAGAAGTACTTGGCCCGCGGGTGGTGCAGGACGATGGCGGACGTGCTCTGCTCCGGATGCAGTTGGTCCTCGTCCGACATCTCGATGCCGATGCGACCGGCGTCCAGCAGCTTCAACAGCTGTTCCTGGTCCTTCAGGTTCGGGCAGGCCGGATAGCCGAAGCTGTAGCGGCTGCCGCGGTAGGACTGCTGCAACAGCTTCTCCTTGTCGCGGCTGTCCTCGGCGCCATAGCCCAGCTCCGCACGGATGCGGGCATGGACATATTCCGCCATCGCCTCGGTCATCTCCACCGACAGGCCGTGCAGGTAGAGATAATCTTGATAGCGGTTCTCGGCGAACCACGACCGCGCCACCTCAGCGCAATGCTGGCCCATGGTGACGACCTGGAGGCCCAGCACGTCACGCTCCGGATCGGTCACGTCGCGCAGGAAGTCGGCGATGCACTCGCCGTCCTCCTTGCCCTGACGGGGCAGCGAGAAGCGGGCGGCCTCGGTGGTGCCGTCCTCCTCGAACAGGATCACGTCGTTGCCATCGGCCGCCGCCTTCCAATAGCCGTAGACGGCGGTCGGGCGCAGGATTTCCTCCTTCGCCGCGATCTGGAGGATGCGGTCGAGCACCGGCCGCAGCTCCTTCTTCGACCATTCCTTGAACTCCTCGAAGGACTTGCCGTCCTTCCGGTAGCCCCATTGCAGCTGATAGAGCATGCGCTCGTTCAGGTAGGTGACCAGCGTCTTCAGCGGCACATGGTCGATCAGCTTCGGCCCCCAGAAGGGCGGGGTCGGCACCGGCACGCCCTCGGCCAGACGGTGGCGGCGGGCGCGGACGGCGTCCTTGTCCACCGGGCCGGTGGCGGCGCTGGTCGCCTGCCCCAGCACGCGGCGGCGGTTGGTCGCCTTGCCGGCGCGCTTGGCCTGCTGGATGGCGAGCTGCTGGTCGAAGCTTCCCTCCACCACCTTGTCCATCAGGGTCAGCCCGTCGAAGGCGTCGCCGGCGTAAGCCACGCGGCCGGAGCCGTAGGAGGCCACGCAGTCGCCCTCGACATAGGCGCGGGTCAGCGCGGCGCCACCGAGCAGGACCGGCACCTCCAGCCCTTCGCGGGTCATTTCCTCGAGGTTCTCGCGCATCACCACGGTGGACTTCACCAGCAGGCCGGACATGCCGATGGCGGTCGCCTTGTGCTCCTTGGCGGCCTGGATGATGGCGGTGACCGGCTGCTTGATGCCGAGGTTGACGACCTTGTAGCCGTTGTTGGTCAGGATGATGTCGACGAGGTTCTTGCCGATGTCGTGGACGTCGCCCTTCACGGTGGCGAGCACCAGCGTGCCCTTCTGCTGGCCCTCGACCTTCTCCATGTGCGGCTCCAGCCACGCCACGGCGGCCTTCATCGTCTCGGCCGATTGCAGGACGAAGGGCAACTGCATCTTGCCGGCGCCGAACAGCTCGCCCACCACCTTCATGCCGTCGAGCAGATAGGTGTTGATGATCTCCAGCGGCGGATGGGTCTTCATCGCCTCGGCGAGGTCGTCCTCAAGGCCGGTGCGGTCGCCGTCGACGATGCGCTCCTTCAGCCGTTCCTCGACCGTCTCGGCGCGGGCCTTCTTCTTGGCGTCGGCAGCCTTGCGGCCCTCGAACAGAGCGATGAAGGCGTGCAGCGGATCGTAGCCCTCGGCGCGGCGGTCGAAGATCAGATCCTCGGCGGTCTTGACCTCGTTCTCCGGGATCTGGTGCAGCGGCAGGATCTTGGAGACATGGACGATGGCGCCGGTCATGCCCTTCTTGACCGCATGGTCGAGGAAGACCGAGTTCAGCACATGGCGCGCCGCCGCGTTCAGGCCAAAGGAGACGTTGGACAGGCCCAGGATGATCTGGCAGCCGGGCATCTCGCGGGCGATCGCCTCAATGCCCTCCAACGTCCAGATGGCGAGCTTGCGGTCGTCCTCGTTGCCGGTGGCGATGGTGAAGGTCAGCGGATCGAACAGCAGGTCGGACGGGGCGAGGCCGTACTCGTTCACCGCCAGATCATAGAGACGCTTGGCGATGGCCAGCTTGCGATCCGGCGTCTTCGCCATGCCCTCTTCGTCGATGGTCAGCGCGATGACGGCGGCGCCGAACTTCTTGGCCAGCGCCAGACGCTTGCGCGCCGGCTCCTCGCCATCCTCGAAGTTGATCGAGTTCAGGATCGCCTTGCCGCCATACAGCGCCAGCGCCTGCTCCAGCACGCCGTATTCGGTGGAATCGACCACCAGCGGCGCCGTGACCGAGCCGACGAAGCGCGACATCACCGCGTTCATCTCCGCCACCTCGTCGCGGCCGACGAAGGCGGTGCAGACGTCCAGCGCGTGGCTGCCTTCCTTCACCTGATCGCGCGCCATCTCGACGCAGCCGTCCCAGTCGTTCTTCTCCTGCAACTCGCGCCACTTCTTGGAGCCGTTGGCGTTGCAGCGTTCGCCGATGGCGAAGAAGGCGTTCTCCTGGCGCAGCGTGACCTGGGAGTAGAGCGAGGCCACAGCCGGAACCCAATGGACGGTGCGGCCCTTCGGCGCCGGGCGGTGCGAGCCGGCCGGCGCCAGCTTGCGCAGCATCTGGTTCGCCGCCGCGATGTGCGGGACGTTGGTGCCGCAGCAGCCGCCGACGAGGTTCACCCCGTCCTCGGACACGAAGCGCTCCAGCCAATGGGCGAAATCGTCGGCGCGCAACGGGTAGTGCGTCTTGCCGTCGACCAGTTCCGGCAGGCCGGCATTGGGCTGGACCGAGATCAGGCCCGACCAGTTCTGCGACAGCCAGCGCACATGCTCGCTCATCTCCAGCGGGCCGGTGGCGCAGTTCAGGCCCATCAGCGGCACGTCCAGCGCCTGGATGACGGTGGCCGCCGCGGCGATGTCGGTGCCGACCAGCAGCGTGCCGGTGGTCTCCACCGTCACCTGGACGAAGACGGGGGTGTCGCTGTTGGCCTCTGCCCGCGCGCGCTTGATGCCGTTGACGGCGGCCTTGATCTGCAGGGGGTCCTGGCAGGTCTCCACCAGGATGGCGTCGGCCCCGCCGGCGATCAGTCCGGCGGCCTGGACATAGAAGCTGTCCTCCGCCGGCTGATAGGCGATGTGACCCAGGCTGGGCAGCTTGGTGCCCGGCCCGATCGAACCGATGACGAAGCGCGGCTGTCCGTCCTTGAAGCTCTCGGCCGCCTCGCGCGCCAACTCGACCGCGCGCTGGTTGATTTCGAAGGCCTTCTCGGAAATGCCGAACTCGCCCAGCGTCACCGGCGAGGCGCCGAAGGTGTCGGTCTCCACCATGTCGGCGCCGGCTTCGAAATAGCCGCGATGGATGTCGCGGACGATGTCGGGGCGGGACAGGGGCAGGATGTCGGTGCAGTTCTCGTGCCCCCAGTAATCCTTCTCGACGTCGAGGTCGAGCGCCTGGATGCGGCTGCCGAACCCGCCGTCGCAAAGAAGAACGCGGTCACGCAGGGTGTCGAGGATGTGGGGCATGGGAATGCGTCTTGTCCGTTATTTGGCGGGGTCGGGGCAGAAGCAGTGTGGTCAGGTGAGGCCGTGGCGGTTGGCGGGCCACCAGCCGGGGTCGAGAAGCTGTTCCATTGAGTAGGGGCAATCGGCCGGAAGCAGGTCAGAGGGCAGCCAGTCCTGCTCCAACCCCTCCGTCGCATAGTCGCGGCCACGCCTGTATGCCTTGGCGAGGTCGATCTTGCCGCGGAGACTGGGGCTGTCCTCCAGGCCGTCATTCATTTGATCGCGCTGCTCGCGGACGGTGCGGCGCCAGTTGCCACGCGGATCGGCGGCGGGAGAGTATTCCAGTTTCAGCAGATGCTCGATCACACGGACCAGCGCGCTTTCGACCGCGCGCAATTCCGACCGGCCCATGCTCTCGATCTCCTCCGCGACATTCTCCCAATCGATGGGCGTGTTGATGCGCTCACGCGATGCCTTGCGCAGCAGGCGGGCCTGTTCCTCGGTCCAGGCGAGGAAGTCAGTGTCGTATCCGATCCGGCTGTCCATGGCATCGCCCTCCCGAAATAGTCCGCCGCCCCAGCATAGCACGGGGCGGCGTCCGGCGCCCTACCCCGCCACCGCGGCGGCGGCGGGTGCGGCCTTCGCCTTCACGCCCAGCATGCGGCAGATGGCGATGGTAAGGTCGGAGCGGTTCAGGGTGTAGAAATGGAAGTCGTTCACGCCCTGGGTCTGCAACGCCTGGCACTGCTCGGCCGCCACCGTCGCGGCGACGAGCTGGCGGGTTTCCGGGTCGTCGTCCAGTCCCTCGAAGGTCTCGGCCAGCTTCTTCGGCATCGAGGCGCCGCACTTGCCGGCGAACTCCACCGCGCGGGCGAAGTTGGTGATCGGCAGGATGCCGGGGACGATCGGCACATGGATGCCGGCCGCGGCGCAACGGTCGAGGAAGCGGAAATAGGCGTCGTTGTCGAAAAAGAACTGGGTGATGGCACGGGTGGCGCCGGCATCGACCTTGCGCTTCAGGTTGTCGAGGTCGAACTGGGCGCTCGGCGCCTCCGGATGGGATTCCGGATAGGCGGCGACCGAGATCTCGAAATCGGCGATGCGCTTCATGCCTGCGACCAGATCGGCGGCATAGGCGTAGCCGCCGGGGAACGGCTCGTACCGCCCGCCGACGCCGCCCGCCGTCTCCGGCGGATCGCCGCGCAGAGCCACCAGATGGCGGATGCCGGCGTCCCAATAGGTGCGGGCGATGGCGTCGATCTCGTCGCGGGTGGCGCCGACGCAGGTGAAGTGGGCGGCGGCCGGGATGCCGGTCTCGTCCTGGATGCGGCAGACGGTGGCATGGGTGCGTTCGCGGGTCGAGCCGCCGGCGCCGTAGGTCACCGACACGAAGCTGGGCGACAGCGGGGCCAGCCGCCGGATCGACTGCCACAGGCTCTGCTCCATCTTCTCCGACTTGGGCGGGAAGAATTCGAAGCTGATGGAGGGCAGCGAAGAAATGGGCGCGGTCATGACGGGACTCCGCTGAGCGAGTGGACAAGCTTAGAGGAAGGAATTTGCGCGCCGGCCGCAATACGGGTGGCCGGCCAAAGGGAAACGGTGAGCGGATCGCCCGGCAGATGCACAACCGGGCCGCAGTCCAGGCCAGACTGGCGGCACCAGCCGGCGACCTCGGCGTCCGAGAAGCCCAGGCGGCGGTGCGCATGCTCCTCGCGCAGGGCTTCCAGATGGTGGGGGGCAAAATCGACGACCAGCAGCAGGCCGCCGGGGCGCAGCACCCGCGCCGCTTCGGCCAGAACGCCGGCCGGCGATTCGGTGTAATGCAGCACCTGATGGATCACCGCCGCATCGAAGGAGCCCGACGGGAACGGCAACTGGTACATGTCGGCCTGCCGGACGTGGCAGTGGCGCAGGCCCGCCTCCTCCAGCCGGTTGCGGGCGACGGCCAGCATCTCGCGCGACTGGTCTACCCCGATCGCGCGGTGGACGCGCCCGGCCAGCACCTCCAGCATTCTTCCGGTGCCGGTGCCGATATCCAGCAGTTCCTCCACCCCCTCTTTCGGGAACAGGCGCAGCAGAGCGGCCTCGACCTCGCCTTCCGCAACGTGAAGGGAGCGGATTTCGTGCCAGCGCGCAGCATTTTCACGGAAATAGGCGGCGGCGCTCTCCGACCGGGTGCGCTTGATGGCGTCAAGCCGCTCCAGATCCAGGACCAGGGTGGCGTCGTCCGCGGGAATGGCGGCGACCAGCACCCGCGCCAACTCGGCCGACTGCCCCTTCTCGGCGAGGCGGTAAAAGGCGAAGGTGCCCTCGCGGAAGCGGTCGAGCAGGCCGGCGTCGCACAGAAGCTTCAGATGGCGGGAGACGCGCGGCTGGCTCTGGCCCAGGATCTGGGTCAGCTCCGTCACCGTCAGCTCGCCATGCGCGCAAAGCGCGAGCAGCCTGAGCCGGGTCGTTTCGGCCGCCGCCTTCAGCGTCGCCAGCAGATCGTCCATCGCCTCACGTCCGATTCGGGCCAGGGAGAGAGTTGGCCGGCCGATGCACCATGCCCGGTCGATCCGGATACAGATATAAAGATATCTTTATGCGTCGTAAACCGCTTTTCGCTGACGGTGGCGGCAATGGCTGAAAACAGGCTTCGCGAGGTTGCTTTCACCGTGCGGTTCGGCGGTCCAGGCCGGCCCTGCGCAAGCTTTCCCGGGGTTCTGCGGCAACGCCGCCACAATCGTCGCACCGTTCCGGAGGACAGCCCCGCGCATGCTGGTCAAAAGGCCGGGCCTGTGTTAGGTCAGGAAACGGTGGAAATTCTGCGATATCTCGCCCAATCTTCCCCCCGACCGCGTAGCCACCTTGCCAGGGTTGAGGACTTCGGCCATCGGAGTCTTCGGTTGTGGACAGGACATGCGACGCCCCGCACCTGAGTCGAGCCCACAGATAAAGAGCCGTCGCACATGAAGCTGGCCAGCCTTTCCCGCTCCCTCCTCCGTTCGGCCACCGTCCTGGCCTTCGCCCTGACGGCCACCGCCTGCGCGACCAATCCGGGCGACTCGGGTGCTTCGGATGCGGCCTATCGGGTCAGCGATCCGCTGGAAATCCCCAACCGCTTCGTCTTCGCCGCCAACGAGGCGGCCGACGTCCTGGTGATCCGCCCGGCGGCGGAGGTCTATGTGGGCATCGTGCCCGACCCGATCCGCGACGCGATCCACAACTTCATCGACAACCTGATGGCGCCGATCTACATCGCCAACAACCTGCTGCAGGGCAATGTCGAAGGGGCGACGAACGCCACCGGCCGCTTCATGACCAACACCATCCTGGGCGTGGGCGGTCTCGCCGACGTCGCCAGCGAGGCGGGCATCCCGCACGCGCCGGAGGATTTCGGCCAGACGCTGGCGGTTTGGGGCGTCGGCGAGGGCCCGTATCTGGTCCTGCCGCTGCTCGGCCCGTCCAACCTGCGCGACACCGCCGGCTATGCCGTCGACACCGTCGGCGACCCGGTCCGCATCTGGGCCTACGGCACCGACCACAAGGGCGCCTACATGACCCGCGGCATCGTCAGCGCCGTCGACCGCCGGTCGGAGGTGCTGAAGGAGGTCGACGACCTGCGCCGCAACTCGCTGGACTTCTACGCCACCGTGCGCAGCCTGTACCAGCAGCAGCGCCGCGCGGCGATCAACAACAACAAGGCGCCGGCCACGCCGGAATTCCCGGACTTCTCCACCCAGCAGCCGAAGCCCTGAGGCTTCGGTCGCGCCGGAACCGCCGTGCCCCGTCCGTCAGGCCGGGAACGGCGATCCGGCCGCGGCCGGCTCCGGCGGGCGTGGGTCGCGACCCGGTTCAGACCGCCCCAAAAGCGTTTGGATGCCGCCCAAAGGCCAGATGACCGTTGACAAAGTCGCCGCAACAGCCACTTTTCGCCCTATCATGCTGACACGCCGCCAGTTTGTCGCGTCCGTTGCCCTGCTCGCGGTGAGCGGTTGGGCCGGGCACTCTCTCATCTCCCCCGCCGCTGCGCAGAGCGCGGACCAGGGGGCAGCCTCGTTCATCCAGAAATTGGGGAACGACGCCATCGCAACCTTCTCGGACAAGAGCCTGTCGCGCGATCAGGCGATCCAGCGCTTCCGCAAGCTGCTGTACGCCGGCTTCGACGTGCCGTACATCGGGCGCTGGGTGCTGGGCCGCTACTGGAACAGCGCCAACGAGGCGCAACGGTCTGAATACCAGAAGCTGTTCGAACAGCTGATCGTCAACACCTATGCCGAACGTTTCGTCGAATATTCGGGCGAGACCTTCAAGATCGCCGGCGTCACCCCCGCCGGTGAATCGGACAGCATGGTGACGACGCAGATCGTCCGCCCCAGCGGTCCGCCGGTGAATGTCAGCTGGCGCGTCCGCAAGGTCGGCGGCGATTTCAAGATCATCGACGTGGTGGTGGAGAATGTCAGCATGGGCGTAACCCAGCGGCAGGAATTCGCCTCCGTCATCGAACAGAATGGCGGTCGCGTCGATGGCTTGATCCAGGCGCTGCGCCAGAAGGTCGGCCGCGCCGGCTGACAGCCAGGCGGCAAAGCAGACAACAATCCGAAAAGGCCGCTCTCCCGACGGGAGGCGGCCTTTTTCTTGTCCGAATTGCCGGTGCCGGCGTTGGCCGGCCGTTCAGAATCCGTGACGCGCCTGTCCGAACGGGCTATCGTTGCGCCGACGCTGCTGTCTTTCGTCATACGGTGGATCCGGGAACCCGACGCCATGGCCGAACGCGATCCGAAAGAGATCGACGAACTCCGGACGATCATCCAGGCGCATCAGGCGTGGCTGAAGCGTCCGTCCAGCGGCCGGCGTGCCGATCTCAGCTTCCGCGACCTGTCGCGTCTGAACCTTGAGCGCGTGTCGCTGGCCGGCGCCAAGCTGGCCGGGGCCAATCTCGGCAACACCCGCATGGTGAAGGCCGACCTGTCGCAGGCCGACCTGTTCGGCGCCGACATGGAGGCGGTGAACCTGAACGGCGCCATCCTGACCGGTGCCGATCTGCGTGGCGCCAACCTGCACCGCGCGCTGCTGACCGACGCCAACCTGCGCGGCGCCGATTTCCGCGCCGGCGAATTGGTGGACAGCGGCGGAACGGACGGCAGCCCGACGGCCCGCGGCACCGGCACCACCCGGCTGACCGAAGCGAAGATGGAGCGGTCGATCCTGGCCGGCGCCAACTTCTCCGGCTGCGACCTGACCGGCGCCGACCTGAACGACGCCGACCTGACCGGGGCGGAGCTGACCTCGGCCGTGCTGATGGGCACCGATTTCTGCGGCGCCAACCTGGACGGGGCGGTGTTCGGCAACACGGTGATGGACCACGCCACCCTGACCCGCACCTTCATCCCCTTCGCCCTGCCCCCCGACGCCATCGTCCGGCCCAGCTACACCGCCATGCCGGTGGCCGAGTTCCTGGAACTGGTGGAGCGGCACGAGCGCTGGGTCGACAGCGGCGGTGCGGAGGGGTCTCGGCTCGACCTCGACCTCGTGTCGGTGGCGGGAGCCGACCTGCATGGGCGGACGCTGGCGGCGGCCCGGCTGCGCCGCTGCCGCTTGCCCGGCGCCCGCCTGACCAAGGCCAGCCTGGAAATGGCGGAGCTGTCCTACATCGACCTGGACGAGGCCGACCTGCGCGACGCCGTGCTGCGCGGAGCCACCCTGCGCCGCGCCTATCTGGCGCACACGCTGATGAACGGGGTGGACGCGCGCCCGGTGCCGCTGGCCGGCGGCCGCGACTGGCCGGCCAATTTCGAAGGCGCCGACTTCTCGGACTCCGACCTGCGCGACTCCACCATGGGGCCGGCGGTGGTGCGCGGTGCGGTGTTCACCAAAGCGTTGACCGACCGGTCCGGCATCGACATCGCCGGCGCCTCCAACCCCTTCCCCCCTCCCCCGCCGGAAGAACGGCGGCGGCAGAAGCGCTTCGTCCGGCCCGGCATGGTCGTCCACACCGACCATGGCAGCTTCCCCGCCCGCAACTGGTCGGTGGGGGGCTTGTGCCTGCTGGCGGTCAACCAGCCCTACCAGCGCGGCCAGACCTTCCAGGCCCGCGTCGTCCTGGCCGACCGGCAGGAGGTGGCCGCCGTCGCCAATCTGGTCGTCCTGCATCGCGACGAGGAGCGCGGCCAACTGTCCGTCCGCTTCCACCAGTATGGCGACGACCTGAAGGCTCTGCTGAAGACCGCCTTCCTGGAACACCAGAAGATGGCCGGCTGAGGCCGGCAGTCATTCCGCCTTCCGCCGAACCGTTCGAATACACAGGATCGTTGATTCCTCGAAACGATAGCGGAACGATCCAGGGGACCTCCTGTTTGATGGGAGCACGCCGGATGGGGGCACAACCCGCCGGTCGACACCCGAAGGAGGCTCCCATGGCAGACGAACAGAAGCCCAGGAAAGTTGGTGTGTATGACGGCTCCGACGGCGGGGCCGGAAGTTCGGGCATGAACTGGATGTGGATCATCATCGGCCTGATCGTGGTCGCGATCGTCCTCTATCTCCTGTTCCGCTGACCCGGCAGTACCCGCCGCCATGACGGCCGACAATGGACCGCCCCTTGAAGACGGTGATGCGGTCATTCCCCTGCACGACGAGTCGGTGACCGTCGGCAAGCAGCGGGTGGAACGAAGCCGCGTCCGCGTCACCACGCGCGTATCCGAACGCGAGACCATGGTCCGCGAAGCGTTGGAGCATGAAGAGGCCACGGTCACCCGCGTGCCCATCGATCGCGAGATCGACGCCCATCCCGGCATCCGCCAGGACGGCGACGTGACGGTGATCCCGCTGGTCGAGGAAGTGCTGGTGGTGGAGCGCCGCCTGATCCTCCGCGAAGAACTGCACATCCGCAAATCCCGGCGCACCGTCGAGGTCGAGCAGCCCGTCACCCTGCGTTCCGAAGACGCGGTGGTGGAGCGGGTCACAGCCCCGACCGCAGCCGTCCGGTCCCCCAATCAGAACATGTCTGAGGAGTAAAGCCGATGACCAAGACCATCGTCGCCCTCTACGATCACCGATCCGACGCCGAAACCGCCTCGCGCGACCTGCAAGCCTCCGGTTTCGACTCCAGCGCCATTGAAATCCTGTCGCACGGCGATCTGTCCGGCGCCGGCTGGGGCAGTGGCAGCGGCATGACCGATACCACCACCGGCGACGCCTCGCTGGGTGCGGCAGGCGGCATGGCCCGCACCGACCTGTCCACCGGCTATGTCGCCTCGCCCAACACGGTGCCGGGCAGCGGCATCGGGACCGGCACGACGGCAACGGGAACCACGGGCTACACCGGCTCCACAACCGGCACCCGTTCGGGCGGCATGCTGACCCGCCTCGCCGGCTGGGGCGTGCCGAACCGGGATGCGGAGGTCTATGCCGAAGGCGTCCGACGCGGCGGCTCGCTGCTGAAGGTCCGGCTGGACGAGGACGATGTCGACCGCGCCATGGAGGTTCTGGAGCGCGGCAATGTGGTGGATGTCGAGGCACGCGGCAGCGCCTATCGCGAGTCCGGCTGGACCGGCTACGACGAGACCGCCAATTATTATGACGACCGTTCGGCGGAAGAGGAGCGCCTGCGCTACTCGCCGGGCCGCGCCACCACCGAAGGGGCCGGCCTGACCGGCGCCGCCGCCGCCATGCGCGACGTGAACACCGAAAGCACCCGCACCGGCACGTCCGAACGCGAGGAGCAGATCCCGGTCGTCGAGGAACAGGTCAATATCGGCAAGCGCACCGTCGAGCGCGGCGGCGTCCGCGTCCGCAGCTATGTCGTCGAGACGCCGGTCGAGGAGCAGGTGCGCCTGCGTGACGAGACGGTCACCGTGGAGCGTCGCCCCGGCGGCATGGTGGAGGGCAGCACCGAGGTTCCGGCCGACGCCTTCCGCGAGCGCACCATCGAGGTGACGGAGACCGA
>CBIHQY010000037.1:0-64414 GCA_966212305.1 uncultured Azospirillum sp. | reverse complement strand
GGGGCGGGGGGGGGTGGTTTGGGGGGCGCCGGGCCGCCGGGCCACGGGCGGCAGGTTGACCGCCTACTGGGGGGGTTGAGGGGGGGCGGGGGCGCCCCCCCGCGACCGCCTTTACCTCAGCACTCCGCGTCGGCCGACGGCATCAGCTCGTACTGCGGCTTGTAGCCCGGCTCGGCGCGGAAGCGGTCGGCCCAGGCCTGGACGTTGGGGTAGTCCTTGGCGTCGATCCCGGATTCATTCAGCAGGTCGATCCAGGGGAAGGCGAAGATGTCGGCGATGGTCAGCCGGTCGCCCTCAATGAAGCTGCGGCCGGCCAGATGCTGGTCGAACAGCTTCATGCCGCTGGCCGCCGAGGTGTCGATCCAGGGCAGGGCGTTGGCGTCGCCGTTGAACTTGCGCACCGCGCGGGCACGCTGGACCGGCAGCAGCACGTCGGCCAGCCAGCTCAGCCATTCGGCGAGGCGGATCTTTTCGAGATCGTCACGGCCGCCGAACTGGCCGGTCTGTTCGGCCAGATATTGCAGGATCACGCTGGATTCGGAAATCGACCGGTCGCCATGCACCAGCGTCGGCACCCGGCCGAAGCGGTTGATCGCCTGATATTCGGGCGACTTCTGCTGGCCGTTGCGCAGGTCGACGTGGCGGTACTGGAAGGGAATGCCGCCCAGCCGGAAGAACATCGCAATGCGGGTCGCGGGCTGGGAATTCACGTTGCCGTAGAGGATGAAGGGCGCGGTCAAGATGCTCTGTCTCCCTGAAGTTCGGACACCAAATCGACCGGTGTCCGGCATTTCTGGGAGCATGGCCTCAACCGCCCTGGCCGCGCCAGCGGAAACCGCGCCCACCTCCTCTCCGCATCACATGTCGCTGGTCGCCGGCTCCTGCACCCGCTTCACGCCCAGCAGCTTCAGCATAAAGCGCTCGTACACCGGTTCGCTGATGCCCTTGCGGACCTTGCGCAGGAAATAGCGCTCGAACCCGATCTTGGCGAAATGGACCCAGCGCCCGTGCGACGACCAGTTGACGTTGCGCGGCGGGATCTGCGGCATGGCGACGAAGGCGACGCCGCTGTCGCCGAAATCGGCGAGGCACAGCGCGTTCCAGGTCGCTTCCTCCGCCGGCTCCTTGCCGTCGAGCAGCGAGCGGATGTTGCGGGCGGCGGCGGTGACCATCGTTTCGATCATATAGCCGGTCTTCGGCACGCCGACCGGCACCGGCGTCTTTTCCACCGGCGGGATGGCAATGCAGACGCCGACGCCGAAGACGTTGCGGTGGGTTGGATTGCGCTGGTGCTTGTCGGCCAGGACGAAGCCGCGCGGGTTGACCAGCCCTTCCGCACCGCGCAGGGCGGCGATGCCGCGGAAGGCCGGCAGCATCATGGTCAGGCGGCTTTCGACCACATGCGCCGTCTTCTCCCGGCCGACCTCGTCCATCTCCGTGACATGCACGGCGTCGGGGGTGAAGCGGTCGGTGCGGGCGTTGACGATCCACTTGATGTGACGCTCGCGCAACGCCGATTCCAGCAGCCCCTTGGTGTCGCCGACGCCGCCCAGGCCGAGATGGCCGACATAGGGTTCCGACGAAATGAAGGTGATGGGAACCTTGTGGCGGATCTTGCGCCGACGCAGGTCGGCATCGGCGATCATCGCGAACTCGTAGGCCGGGCCGAAGCAGGAGGCGCCTTGCACCGCGCCGATCACCAGCGGGCCGGGGTCGCGGCAGAAGGCCTCCCAGCGCTCGGCCGCCTCCACCGCGTGGTCGATATGGCAGATGGAGATGGTGTTGGCCTGCGGACCGAAGCCCTCGATCTCGTCGAAGGCCAGTTCGGGGCCGGTGGCGATCACCAGCTGGTCGTAGTCGAGGCTGGTGCCGTCGTTCAGCTCCAGCCGGTTCTCCTCCGGCCGCACATGGCGGCAGCCGACGGGGGTGAAGGCGATGCCCTTGCGGGCGAAGGGCTCGGCAAGCGGGACGGTGATGTCCTCCCGCTTGCGCCAGCCCACGGCCACCCAGGGGTTGGACGGCACGAACTGGAAGCTGCCGCTGTTCGACACGACGGTGATCCGGTCCTCCGGCCGTGCCAGTTCCTTCATTTCGTAGGCCATCGGGATGCCGCCGATGCCCGCGCCGAGGACGACGATATGCGCCATTGCTGTTTCCTCTCCTAAGGCAGGCCTTCTTCTCGGTCATCTCGACGGATTGACCGGCGGGCCTTGCGTTTGTGGAAGATGTGCGCCGCCGCTCCCTCAGGAGAAGGCGACGCCGGAGCGCGCGCCCAGCCGCTTCAGGATCATCGCCAGCGGGCAGAAGCCGGTGAAGGAGGCCTGCAGCAGGTTGGCGCCGACGAAGGCGGTCAGCCAGAGCCACTGCGGGCTGTGCAGTTGCGACAGCGCCAGACTGACCAGGATCATGGTCCCGGCGAAGGCCATCACGATACGATCGATGCTCATGTCCGTGTCTCCGGTGGGGAAGGAGGGAGTGCCGACGAATGGTCCGGCGGCGGTCCGTCGCAGTAGAGGCCCTGCAGCACCCCGATCACCGCGGCGGCCTCGGCGCTGGCCAGCGCGTAGACGATCGAATGTCCGTTGCGCCGGGTGCGGACGAGGCCGTCGGCGCGCAGCCGGGCCAGATGCTGCGACAGGGCCGATTGGCTGAGACCGATGGCGGCCACGAGCGCGCCGACGCACATCTCCCCGTGCGCCAGATGGCAGAGGATGGAAAGGCGCCGTTCGTTGGCGATCGCCTTCAGCAGGCGCGCCGCGGAGCGGATATGGCGGCCATCCGAATCATTCATTGACACTAAATTAGAGTATTCTAAATTAAAGGTCAACAGGCGTCCGCCGCACCTATCCGTCCGTTCCTGCCGTCCGAGGTGGCCCAATGTTCCGTCGATCCTCTCCAGCCTTTCTGGCAGCCCCCCTCGCCCTGGCCCTGCTGTCCGCCGCCGGCTTCCCCCCCGCGTCGCGCGCCCAGCAGGCGGAGGTGCCGGCCAGCATCACCATCCAGCCCCGCCCGGTGGAGGATCTGAAGGCCGTCTTCGCCACGGTGGAAAGCGTTCACGAGACGCTGGCCCGCACCCGCATCGGCGGCACCGTCGCCGAGCTGAAGGTGAAGGAGGGGGACAAGGTCACCACCGGCCAGCTGCTCGCCACCGTCCGCGACCCGAAGCTGCCCTTGCAGATCGTCTCGCTGGACGCGCGCATCCAGGCTTTGCAGGCGCAGCAGCATCAGGCCGAACTGGAGCTGGACCGGGCGCAGCGCCTGCGCGCCAGCGGAACGGGCACGCAGCAGCGGCTGGACGACGCGCAGTCGGCGGTGGACGTCGCCCGCGCCCAGATCGCCGCCATGAAGGCGGAGCGGGCGGTGGTCGAGCAACAGCTGCGCGAGGGGGAGGTGCTGGCCCCGGCCAACGGCCGCGTCCTGCAGGTGAAGGTGATCGACGGCGCGGTGGTGGTCCCCGGCGAGACGGTGGCGAGCATCGCCACGGAAACCTACGTACTGCGCCTGCACCTGCCGGAGCGCCATGCCCGCTTCATGCACGAGGGCGACCCGGTGCTGGTCGGCAACCGCGGGCTGGCGCCGGCCTCGCCACAGGCCTCAGTCGGTTCTGCGGCCCCCGCCGCTGATGCGGCGCTGAAGCGCGGCACCGTGCGGCAGGTCTATCCGGAACTGTCGGGCGGGCAGGTGGTCGCCGACGCCACCGTTACCGGGCTGGGCGATTTCTTCGTCGGCGAACGGGTGCGCGTCTACGTGGCGACCGGCACGCGGCAAGCCATCGTGGTGCCGCCGGACTGGATCGTCCGCCGTTTCGGCACCGATTTCCTGCGGCTGGCCGACGGCACCGAAACGCCGGTTCAGGTCGGCGGGCCGATCCCCGCGCTGGACGGCCAGCCCGGCGGGATCGAGGTGCTGTCGGGATTGAAGCCGGGCGACGTGATCGTCCGGCCGGAGGGCGTGTGATGAAGCTCGGCATTTCCGGGGTGTTGACGCGGACCTTCATCCGCTCGCCCCTGACCCCCCTGCTGCTGCTGGCCTCACTGGTGGTCGGCGCCGTCGCCCTGATGTCGCTGCCGCGCGAGGAGGAACCGCAGATCAGCGTACCGATGGTGGACATCCTGGTCCGCGCAGACGGGCTGAAGGCGGACGACGCGGTCGAGCTGGTGACCAAGCCGCTGGAGGAGATCGTCAAGGGTATCGACGGGGTCGAGCACACCTATAGCCAGACCATGGACGACCGGGTGGTGGTGACCGCCCGCTTCCTGGTCGGCACCTCGTCCGACGACGCCATCCTGCGCGTGCACGAGAAGGTGCGCGCCAACATGAACCGCATCCCGCTCGGCATTCCCGAGCCGCTGATCGTCGGGCGCGGCATCAACGACGTGGCGATCCTGACCCTGACCCTGGCGCCCAAGCCGGACGAGGCGGGGCGCTGGACCGACACCGCGCTGCACGGCGTCGCCGACGAGCTGCTGGCCCAGCTGGTCCAGGTTGAGGATGTCGGCAAGAGCTACATCGTCGGCGGCCGGCCCGACCAGATCCGGGTGGAGCCCGATCCGGAAAAGCTGGCGCTGTTCGGTGTGACGCTGAACCAGCTGGTCGACAAGGTGAAGAACGCCAACCGGTCCTTCGTCGTCGGCTCGGTGCGGGCGCAGGGCGGCAGCCTGCCGGTGGTGGCGGGCCAGACCTTGCAGGGCACCGCCGACATCGGCCTGCTGCTGGTGACCGCCCGCGACGGACGCCCGGTGTATGTCAAGGACGTGGCCGACATCGTCGTCGGCTCGCGGCCCGACGACAGCATGGCCTGGACGATGAAGCCGGACGGCAAGGGCGGGCTGGTCCGCACCCCGGCCGTCACCCTGGCCATCGCCAAGCGGGCCGGCGCCAACGCCGTTACCATCGCCGAGCGCGTGCTGGAGCGCGTCCACGCCATCGAGACGGAATCGCTGCCGAAGGGGCTGACGCTGACCGTCACCCGCAATTACGGCGAGACCGCCAACGAGAAGGTGAACGAGCTGCTGTTCCATCTGGCGCTCGCCACCGTCACCATCGTCGCGCTGATCGTGCTGGCCATCGGCTGGCGCGAGGGCATCGTGACGCTGATCGTCATCCCGACGACCATCCTGCTGACCATGTTCGCGTCCTGGCTGATGGGCTACACCATCAACCGGGTCAGCCTGTTCGCCCTGATCTTCTCCATCGGCATCCTGGTGGACGACGCCATCGTCGTGGTCGAGAACATCGACCGCCATTGGGCGATGAAGGACGGCCGGTCCAAGGTGCAGGCCGCCATCGAGGCGGTGGCCGAGGTCGGCAACCCCACCATCGTCGCCACCCTGACCGTCATCGCCGCGCTGCTGCCGATGATGTTCGTGTCCGGCCTGATGGGGCCGTACATGAGCCCGATCCCCGCCAATGCCTCCGCGGCGATGGTGTTCAGCTTCTTCGTCGCCATGGTGCTGACGCCTTGGCTGATGGTGAAGCTGCGGCCCGGCGAGACGCCGGTGGCGGGGCATGGCGGCGGTCATGAGGGCGGCGGGGCGCTGGGACGGATGTATCTGGCGGTGGCGCGGCCGCTGATCCGCAGCAAGCGACGGGCATGGACCTTCCTGCTGGTGGTCGGCGTCGCGACCCTGGCCTCGACCACGCTGTTCTACACCAAGGACGTGGCGGTGAAGCTGCTGCCCTTCGACAACAAGTCGGAACTGCAGGTGGTCGTCGATCTGCCGCACGGCGCCGCGCCGGAGGAGACCGAGCGCGTGCTGCTGAACGCGGCGCGGGCGATTGGCGACCTGCCGGAGCTGGAGAGCGTCCAGGCCTACAGCGGCACCGCCTCTCCCTTCAACTTCAACGGTCTGGTCCGGCATTACTACCTGCGCGACCAGCCGGAGCAGGGCGATTTGCAGGTGAACCTCGCGCCGAAGGGCGAGCGCAGCCGCAGCAGCCACGAGATCGCGCTCGACGTCCGCGCCCGGCTGGAATCCGTGGCGGTGCCGGAGGGCACGACGGTCAAGGTGGTCGAGGTGCCGCCCGGCCCGCCGGTGCTCTCCACCCTGCTGGTCGAGGTCTATGGTCCCGATGCGGCGACACGGCAGAAGGCGGCGCACATCGTCGAGGACGCCTTCCGCAGCGTCGACTTCATCGTCGACGTCGACAACACCGTCCGTCCGCCCGGCGAGCGGCTGCGCTTCGCGCTCGACCATGAAAGCCTGGAGTTCCGTGGCGTCGAGGAACAGGCGGTCTACGACACGTTGCAGGCGCTGGTCGGCGGCGTGCCGGTCGGCTATTCCCACCGCGGCGCCGGGCGCAATCCGATCGAGATCGCGGTGCAGCTGCCGAAATCCGGCCTGTTCCTGTCCGAACGCATCCTTGCCACGCCGGTGCCCGGTGCGCGCGGAACGGTGGAGCTGGGCGACCTCGTCACCATGACGCGGGAGCCGGCCTCCTACCCGCTGTTCCGCCGCAACGGCCGCTATGCCGAGATGGTGATGGCCGACCTCGCAGGCCGGTTCGAGGCGCCCATCTACGGCATGCTGGCGGTGCAGGACCGCTTGAAGGAGGTCGATTGGAAGGCCGCCGGTCTGGGCGCGGAGCCGGAGATCCTGCTGCACGGCCAGCCCGAGGACCAGAGCAAGCCGGCGCTGCTGTGGGAGGGCGAGTGGGAGATCACCTATGTCACCTTCCGCGACATGGGGGCGGCCTTCGGCGTGGCGATCCTCGGCATCTATCTGCTGGTGGTCGGCCAGTTCGGCAGCTTCAAGCTTCCGCTGGTGATCCTGGTGCCGGTGCCGCTGACGTTGATCGGCATCGTGATCGGCCATTGGCTGTTCGGCGCGGCCTTCACCGCGACCTCGATGATCGGCTTCATCGCGCTGGCCGGCATCATCGTCCGCAACTCCATCCTGCTGGTGGACTTCATCCGCCATCTGCGCGAGCGCGGGATGAGCGTGCGCGAGGCGGTGCTGGAGGCCGGGGCGATCCGTTTCAAGCCGATCCTGCTGACCGCGGTGGCCGCGATGATCGGCGCCGCCTTCATCCTGACCGATCCGATCTTCCAGGGGCTGGCGATCTCGCTGCTGTTCGGGCTGCTCAGCTCCACGCTGCTGACCGTGCTGGTGATCCCGGCCATCTACGTCGTGCTGCGCGGCGACGCGCCCACCCTGCCGCCGCAGCGGGGGGAGACGGCGGAGACGCCGCAGGAAAAGGCCGTGGCGGCGGGGGAACTGGTCGGGACGTGAGAGAATCCCCTCTCCCCCCCGGGAGAGGGTTAGGGTGAGGGGGGTGCACAGGGGTGGATTTTCGAGAATCCTCGCCGTGCGACCCCCTCACCCCGACCCTCTCCCCGGGGGGGAGAGGGGGATTTCACCGGAATCGCCGGACGCGCAGAACAGGTGGTAGAGGTCGCCCAGTATCGGGCGCACCCGGTCGGAGCCGATGCGGTAATGGATCGCGGTGCCCTGACGGCGGGTGGCGACCAGCCCCTCCTCGCGCAGCTTGGCGAGATGCTGGGACAGGTTGGATTGCGACAGGCCGAGGCGGCGCACCAGCTCGCCCACCTGCATCTCGCCCTCCAGAAGGCTGCACAGGATCATCAGCCGGTGGCGGCTGGCGATGGAACGCAGGAAGCCTTCCGCCTCCGCGGCGCGCGCTTCGAAGTCGGCAGTGTTGAGTGCCGTGTCGCCCACCGTTGAGGTCATCGCCTGGACCATCCTGAAACCGGAAATCGCAAAATTAGCTTAATCTAAAATACCTGCTGTCCCCACCGGTTCAAGGGATTTATCGACCGCATGGCGGCTCAGCCGATCCGCCGCAGCGACAGCCCCGACGTGGCGATGCGGAAGCCGCCGTCCGGCGTCGGCTCCACCGCTTCGCCGCCGTCAAGGCGATAGCTCTTGCTCTCCGGTACCCAGCCTGCGGGGCCGCGGAAGGTCACCATCTGGATGAAGCTGGTCGTCTCGACCACGGAATGGATGCTGCCGTCCTCGGCCGTCGCCTCGAAGCGATCCGTTTCCATCTCCTGACGCAAAGGCATCGGCCTGTTCCCTCCCACATCCGCAGCGGCCCATAGCCTGCCACGGGGCCGCCGAAGCAAGGCATAAGTTTAATTTGGGTCTTCCGCGAGGAAAGCTCGTTTGTTCGCGCACCCCCGGCTTTTTATCGTCCGGCCATCGCAACAGCGGAAAACGGGGTTGGAGATGATCGGAAGACGGGGATTCCTGGCGGCGACGGGCGGGGTTCTGCTGCTGTCGGCGGCCGGGGTGCAGGCGGCGGAAAGCAGAAAAGCCAAGGCCGGCAACGCATCCGGCAGCGATGCGCTGGCCGGAAAGATGACGGAGCTGGAGGCGCGCAGCGGTGGACGGCTCGGCGTGGCGGTTCTCGATACCGCAAATGGCAAGCTGCAGGGCTGGCGCGGGGACGAGCGGTTCCCGATGTGCAGCACCTTCAAATTTCTATTGGCTGCTGCCGTCCTGAATACGGTGGACCAGGGCCGGGACCGGCTGGACCGTCGGATCCCGGTGACCAAGGCCGATCTGGTGCCCTACGCGCCCTTCGCCGAAACCCGGCTGAACGGCACGCCGCCGACGGTGGCCGAACTGTGCGAGGCAGCGCTGACGCTCAGCGACAATGTCGCGGCCAACCTGCTGCTGCCGGGGATCGGCAATCCGGCCGGCCTGACCGCCTTCATGCGGGGCATCGGCGACAAGACCACCCGGCTGGACCGCAACGAGCCGACGCTGAATACCGCCATTCCCGGCGATCCGCGCGACACCACCACGCCGGCCGCCATGGTGCGCAGCATGGAGCGGATCCTGGTCGGCGACGTGCTGCGGCCGGACTCCCGCCGGCAGCTGATCGACTGGATGGTTGCCAACAAGACCGGCGACAAGCGCCTGCGCGCCGGGCTGCCGGCCGGCTGGCGGGTGGGGGACAAGACGGGGACCGGCAGCTACGGCAGTGCCAACGACATCGCCATCGTCTGGCCGGAGGGCCGTCCGCCGCTGCTGGTCGCCAGCTATCTGACCCAGACGGCGGAGGGCTTCAAGCAGCAGGACTCCATCCATGCCGAGGTGGCGCGGGCGGTGGCCGGCCTGATCGGCTGAGGCATTCCAAGCGAGTCGGGTCAGGCGGGAGAAGCGGGTGCCGGCTGCGGCTGCTGGGCCCATCGCACGATGGACCGCACGGCGTTCAGGGCGTTCACATTGTCCTGAATGTGAAAATGCCGCCGCAACTCGGCGACCGCCGCCCACTCGCCGCTCTCGTGAAACGCCTTCTGGATTGCGGCGGCTTCATCCTGGCTGACGCTGAACATCCGAACCTCATGGCCGACCTTGCGACCTTCGCCGCCGATCATGCACCGGCGAGGATGTCGGTTGCAAGGTCACCGACGGTTGATCGCTGTCAGTTGGCCGAAAATGGATGGGCGGCGGCATAGGCGGCGATCCGGGCGGCCAGATGGTCGGCCAGCGCGTCGACCCGCAAGGGGCGGCGGCGGCCGGAGGCGAACAGGAGCTGGAGCGGGGAATCCTCGTCGCTCCAGTCCGTCAGCAGCGGGCGCAGGCGTCCGGCGGTGACGTCGGCGGCGACATCCAGCCAGGATTTGTGGGCGATGCCGCAGCCGGCCAGCGCCCAGTCGCGCAGCACGGCGCCGTCGTCGGTGGCGCGGTCGGCCTCCACGACGATGCTGCGCCCGCCCGCCGGCCCGGCGAAGCGCCAGCGGTTCAACGGCTCCCGGCCGCGCAGCAGGACGAGGCAGCGGTGGCCGCGCAGATCCTCCGGCACGGTGGGGGTGCCGTGCGCCTCCAGATAGGCGGGCGAGGCCACCGGCACCCGGCGCGACGGCGCCATCCGCCGCTGGACGAAGGCGGAATCCGGCAGGGCGCCATAGCGCAGCGCGCAGTCGACGTCGTCGCGCAGCAGGTCGGCCAGATGATCGCCCAGCAGCAGGGTGATGCGGATGGCCGGATGGCGGTCGTGGAACTCGTCGAGCCACGGGCGCAGCACCGTCCGGCCGAAATCCGACGGCGCTGCCAGCCGCACCGGCCCGGCAAAGCGGCTGCGGTCGCCGGCCAGCCGTTCGGCCGCCGCATCCAGCTGTTCCAGCGCCTGCCGGCAACTGGCGAGATAGGTGGCCCCGGCATCGGTCGGGCGGACGCTGCGCGTCGAGCGCTCGAACAGGCGGGCGCCCAGCGTCTGCTCGATCCGTTTCAGCGCGGCGCTCGCCGTCGCCGGCAGCAGGCCGAGCTGCCGCGCCGCCGCCGACAGGTTGCCATGCTCCGCGACGGCAAGCAGCAGGCGGAGGTCGTCGAGCGCGATCATTGTCAAATCCCGTTTGGCAATATCTCAAAAACTCCTGGGATTATCTGCCAGGGCGCCGGGGGACACAATGAGGTCCAAGGCAAGAGGGACGGCGCCGCCGCCCGGCCTCCGGAGATTTTCATGAACAGAAACGAAATCGCGGCGGGTGCCGCATCGCTGGCGGAGCGCAGCGTGGTCGTCATCGGCGGCGGCTCCGGCATCGGCCGGGCGGTGGCCGCGGCGGCGCGCGGGCAGGGGGCACGGGTGGTCATCGCCGGCCATGACGCGGTGAGGACCCGCATCGCCGCCGAGGCTTTGGGGGTCGAGGGGCTGGTCGCCGACCTGGGTGACCGCGGCAGCCTGGACGCCCTGTTCCGCAGCGTCGGCAGCCTCGACCATCTGGTGGTGACCGCCGGGCCGCAGATCGGCTCCCCCGCCTTCGCGCTACTCGACCTCGCCGCCGCCCGGCGGGCTTTCGAGGTGAAGCTGTGGGGTGCGGCGGAGGCCGTCCAGGCGGCGCTGCCCCATCTGGCGCCGGACGGGGCGGTGACGCTGACCTCCGGCCTGCTGTCGCGCAAGGCGAGCGTCGGGTCGCTGGCCAAGACGGTGATGAACGCCGCCGTCGAAGCGCTGGGCAAGTCGCTGGCGAAAGAATTGGCGCCGCTTCGGGTCAACGTGGTGTCGCCGGGCGTGACGGTGACGGAGAACTGGCGGGCGATTCCGCCGGACGGGCGCGACGCCTTCTTTGCGAAGGTCGGGGCCGGGCTGCCGGTCGGCCGCGTCGGCCGCGCGGAGGAGGTGGCCGCGGCCTTCCTGTTCGCGATGACCACGGGTTTCGTCACCGGATCGGTGATCGACGTCGATGGTGGAGGCCTGCTGTGAGCGGATCCCTGTTCTCCCCCTACCGGCTGGGCGGTCTGGAGCTGTCCAACCGCATCGTGATGGCGCCGATGACCCGTGCCCGCGCCGGCGAGGACGAGGTGCCGTCGGATCTCGCCCCGGCCTATTACGCGCAGCGCGCCGGCGCCGGGCTGATCGTGACGGAGGCGACCCAGATCGGCCCCGGCGCCAAGGGCTACTCGCGGACGCCGGGGCTTTACACGCCGGCGCAGATCGCCGCCTGGACAGCGGTGACCGATGCCGTCCACCGGCGCGGCGGGCGCATCGTGGCGCAGCTGTGGCACACCGGGCGGGTGTCGCATCCGATGTTCCATGGCGGGGCGAAGCCGCCGGCTCCCTCGGCCATCCTTCCGGCCGACACCGCGATCTGGGCGGTGGGGCCGGACGGCACCGGCGGCATGGTTCCCTGCGTCGAGCCGCGGGAGATGGACGGAGCGGAGATCGCCGCCACCGTCGGCCGGTTCGCAGCCGCCGCCGCGAATGCGGTTGCCGCCGGATTCGACGGGGTCGAGCTGCATGCCGCCAACGGCTATCTGATCGAACAGTTCCTGCGCGACGGCAGCAACCGGCGGACCGACCGCTATGGCGGGTCGGTGGACAACCGCCTGCGTTTCCTGACCGAGGTGGTGGAGGCGGTGACCGCCGCCATCGGGGCCGAGCGCACCGGCGTGCGCCTGTCACCGTTGATCACGCTGAAGGGGATGAGCGACGGCGATCCCTACGGCCTGTTCACCCGTGTGATCGAACGGCTGGATGCGCTGGGCGTCGCGCGGCTGCATTTCGCCGAGGATGACTGGGACAACGGCACACCCCTGCCGATGGAGTGGCGCAAGGCCTGGCGGGAGCGGTTCCGCGGCACCATCATCGTCGCCGGCCGCTATACGGTGGAGCGGGCGGAAGCGCTGCTGGAGGCCGGGCTGGTCGATCTGGTCGCCTTCGGCCGGCCCTTCGTCGCCAACCCGGACCTGCCGGAGCGCCTGCGCCATGGCCTGCCGCTGACGGAGTTCCGGGCCGACAGCCTGTTCGGCGGCGCGGCGGCGGGCTACACCGATTATCCCGCCAATCATCCCGCAGCCGCGTCCACCGGTTGAGGCTCAGGCGCCTTCCATGCCGGCGTCGGGCTCCATGCCGCCGGACTCGTCGAAATAATCGCCGGCGACGTCCGGCCCCCATTCCTGGACCAGCGCCACCTTCTTCTGCTTCAGCACCTCCACCCGCTTTTCGGCGCGGGTGACCTCCATGCCGGCGACCAGCGGCGGGATGCCGTAATAGATGCCCCAGCCGACGGCGGCGGCGCTGTACATCACCAGCCACGCCAGCGGGTCGGCGAACACCTTCGCGGCGGCGCCGATGGTGTGCTGGTGCTTCCACAGTTCGATGGCGAAGGGCATGCAGCCGCAGAAATTCAGCCCGCCGACGGTGATCGGCGCCGATTTGTCGGGGTCGCGGTCGACGACATAGGCGACGATGGTCGGGATCATGCCGATGCCGAACAGGATGGTCGTCGGCAGCACGATCAACGCCGCCGGAATGATCAGCAGGATCAGCGTGAGGCCGCCGCCCTTTTTCTTCTTCTTGCGCGCCATGGCGGTCCCCCCGTTTTCCGGTCAGAAGGCGAAGAACAGGATGATGCCGGCGACCAGCACGGTCGACAGCAGGCTGGACGCGATGGCGGCGACCTGCCGGCCCGACGTCTCGATGATGGTGTTGCGATCGGCGATGGTGTGGCGGATCTTGTCCATCTCCGCGTCCGCCTCGCGGTAGGCGATCTGCGCCGCCTCGAATTCCAGTCGGTCGCGGCGCAGCGATTCGGGATCGTCGACCACCTTCAGCAGCTCGGTCAGCCGGCCGTTGTGCGCGGCGGCGTCCGCCATCTTGCGCACCTCCTGCTGCTGCGGCCGGTTGTGGAAGCGGCGGAAAGCGGGGTCGAGCAGCGCCACCACCCAGGAGGCGAGGTGCGTCAGCCCGTCCACCCCGGAGCGGGCCTGGATGTCGGACAGGATGGTCAGCATGGCGATGACGCGCCGCATCGGCTCCACCCCGCTGCCGAGCTGGGTGAACAGCAGCTCGTCGCCGCGCTTGTGGCGGGCGCCCAGGAAGGCGGCGATCTGGCGGTCGATGGGGTCCTTGTGCCGCTCGCCGCCCGCCGCGATCCAGTCCAGCGCGCGCAGCAGCTCGGCCAGGGTCGTCGGCAGCTGCTTGGCGACCAGACCGCTCATGCAGGGCATGGTCGGGTTCATCTCGTACAGAACGCGCTCCACCCCCAGCCCATGGCTGGAGCGGTCGAGGAAGCCGCGCAACTGGTCGAAGGTCTGCACCAGCGGCACGAATTCCGGTTTGAAGTCGGTCTGGACGTTGACCCAGAACATCGGCAGCTGGTTGGCCAGCACCTCCGCCACCGCCTGGGGGGATTCGCCGCGCATGAAGGAGTCGGCCAGCATGGTGGCGATGCCGTCCGGCATCATCGCCCGGCCGCGGTAGCGGATGGGGGCGGCGGGGTCGAGCGCGATGCAGACGCGGGCGACCAGCCGGTCGCCCTGGCTGCCGCCCTTGCCGCTGGAGGCGGTCTGGATGGCGTGGTTGACCGCCTCCGCCCGCACGTCGTCGCCCATCGATCGGCGCAGCCACTTGTCCAGCTCGCCGCTTTCGATGACGGAGGCGGCGGCGGGGGCATGGCGGGCGAAGGCGCGGGCCAGCGTGCGGCAATGCCAGTATTCCGACCCCTGGAATTCCAGCGGCCGGGCGGCGCGGCGGGAAATCTGCGGCTGTTTCGGGCTGAGCCGGCGGCCGGCCACCCAAAGGTCGAGGTCGTTCAGCGTCCAGCGCTGCTTGGGATCGTCCACCAGCAGGCCGCGCACCACCTCGTTGATCGCCAGCGGCAGCCGATGCTGCTGGACCAGCGCCGGATAGGATCCGCGCTCCAGCTTGGCCTGCAGCACCGCTTCGTCGTCCAGGCCGGACAGCGGGTTGCGGCCGAGCGCCAGGATCAGCAGGGTGACGCCCAGCGAATAGAGGTCGTCGGCCATGGTGCCGGTGCCGCGCCCGGCCGGGTTGGCCATCCCGCGCTCGATCGTCTCCAGCAGGACCGGCTGGCCATAGCCGGGTTGCGCCGACACGCAGTCGCCCAGCATCAGCCCGCCGCCCGCCAGATCGCGGTAGAACAGGTTGGTCGGGCGGATCGCGCCATGGACGACGCCGCGGCTCGACAGCTCCTTCAGCGCCGAGACCAGCGGGTGGATGATCTGGCGGGTCAGCTGGTCTTCCGGCATCGGGTCCAGCGTGTCGTTCAGCGACCCCATCAGCCGCTTGCCGCCCGGCCGTTCGAACACCAGGCAATAGCGCCGCCCGCGGTCCTGCGGCCAGTCCACCAGCCCCCAGTCGAGCAGCCGCATGTGCGTGGCGTTGTCGAGACTGCCGACGGTGGAGCAAATGTCCATCCGCGGCAGGATCGAGGCGTGGCAGATGATGGCGAAGGGCTCGATCCGCTTTTCGCGCAGCGCCTTGGCGGTGAAGGCGTTGCCGCCGACGGCGTTCAGCAGCGGGATCGGCGCGCCGGGCTGGATCTCGTAGCGTTCGGCGAGCTTGACCGGTTCGGCGTTCGTCATCCCCGCCGTGGCGGCTCCCATCGTGGCGGTCTGAGCGTCGGATGGCATGGACGGCGGATCCCCGGGGCGTGCGAATGTGCGCAGGCCTTAGGTGGCGTGAAAAGGGCAAACAAACCCTTAACGTGCGCGTGCGTAACACTATCGGATTGGACCGAAAAGGAAAACCCCCGCCGGGAGGGGCGGGGGTTTTCCGTACGGATAAGCGCCGGATAAGCGGCAGAACTCTGCCTTACCCGTTCTTGACCTTGACGTAGGACCCCGGCGCGTCTTCCAGGGCGGGCAGGGCGCCGTCGCCGGGCTGGCGGGCGGGAACCTTGCCGTTGGAGTACTGGCCGACCCACTTGTTCCATTCCGGCCACCAGGAGCCGGGGGTCTGGGTCGCCTTCTCCAGCCATTCGTCGGAGGTCTTGGCCAGCTTGTCGCTGGTCCAGTAGCAGTACTTGTTGGCCGCCGGCGGGTTGACGACGCCGGCGATGTGGCCCGAGGCGCCGAGCACGAACTTCACCGGGCCGCTGAACAGCTGGGCGCCGCTGTAGGTGCTCTTCCACGGGGCGATGTGGTCCTCGCGGGCCGACAGGAACAGCGTCGGGACCTTGACCTTGCCGAGATCGATCGGCACGCCCTTCAGCGTCACCGCCCCCGGCTGAGCCAGCATGTTCTTCTGGTACATGTTGCGCAAATAGAAGCTGTGCATCGCCGCCGGCATGCGGGTGCTGTCGCCGTTCCAGTACAGCAGGTCGAACGGGAACGGGTCCTTGCCCAGCAGGTAGTTGTTGACGACGAACGACCAGATCAGGTCGTTGGCGCGCAGCATGTTGAAGGTGGTCGCCATCTTGGAGCCGTCGAGATAGCCCTGCTCGGCCATCTGCCCTTCGATGAAGGTCAGCTGCTCCTCGTCGATGAAGACCGACAGCTCGCCGGCCTCGGTGAAGTCCAGCATGGTGGTGAAGAAGGTGGCAGACTTGATGCGGTCGTCCTTCTTGGCCGCCATGTAGGCCAGCGTGGAGGACAGAAGCGTGCCGCCCAGGCAATAGCCGATGGCGTTGACGTCCTTCTCGCCGGTCGCCTTCTCGATGGCGTCCAGCGCCGCCAGCGGGCCTTCGACCATGTAGTCCTCGAAGCCCTTGGCCGCCAGCGTCTCGTCCGGGTTGACCCAGGACAGGACGAAGACGGTGTGGCCCTGGTCGACCGCCCACTTGATGAAGCTGTTCTTCTCGCGCAGGTCGAGGATGTAGAACTTGTTGATCCAGGGCGGCACGATCATCAGCGGACGCTTGTTCACGTCCGGCGTGGTCGGCGTGTACTGGATCAGCTGCATCAGGCTGGTCTGGAAGACGACCTTGCCCGGCGTGACCGCGATGTTCTTGCCCAGCTGGAAGGCGTCGTAATCGGTCATGGAGATGCGCAGCTCGCCCTTGCCGCGCTCCAGATCCTTCAGCAGGTGCTCCAGCCCCTTGACCAGATTCTCGCCGCCGCTCTCGATGGTCGCGCGCAGCACCTCCGGGTTCGTCATGACGAAGTTGGAGGGCGCCATCGCGTCGACGAACTGGCGGGTGTAGAAATCGACCTTCTTGGCGGTGTGGTCGTCCAGCCCGTCGACCTGATTGACGGTCGACTGCATCCACCGGGCGCTCAGCAGGTAGGACTGCTTGATGAAGTCGAACAGCGTGTTCTCGTCCCAGGCGGCGTCCTTGAAGCGGCGGTCGTCCTTGGCCGGCGCGATGACCGGCTGCGTCTCCTGCCCGAAGAAGCGCTGGGTCGTGCGCTGCCACAGGGTCAGGTAATCCTGCCACAGCGACATCTGCGCCTGCATCAGCTTGGCCGGGTCGGCCATCATGCGGGTGGTCATCTCGAGGAAGGCATGGCCGACGCCCATCGGATCCGGGCTCTTCGGGCCGGCGCCGTCGGAGGCCTGGCGCGCGAGGAATTCGGAGACCAGCCGCTGGCTCTGTTCGGCGATGCGGGTCATCGCCCGCGACATCTCGACCGGGTCGGGCAGCTTGACGTCGGGCACCTGGGGGGAAGCCGGGTTGGAAGCCTGGGGGGGGGCCTTGGTCTCGGCCATGTGCACGGTCCTTCTTCTTTGGGCGGGTGTCGCGTCGTCTCGGTCACATCGTCTCGGCCACCATGGTCCGCGTCGGCCGGGCATGCCCCAGATTGGGCTTTGGGCCTTGCGGACGGGCGGCTATACAGGCTTGCGGGCGTTCTCTGGGGGCGGTCTGCACCTTGTCGCTGATGGTGGCGTGCGGCGGTCCGGCCTTCGGTTGCGGTGCGGGAGAAATCCGGAACCTCTCATACACCGCTGGTGTGAACATTTCATTTCATAGATCGTCGCACAAGTGTGGCGTATCGGCCAGGGATGGGGAAGGATGATGGCGACGGGCAATCAGTGGGACGGCCGGGGCATCGCGGCCGCCGGACGGGTATTCGGCGCCCTAATCGTCGGAATACCAATGGTTTTCGGGCTGTCGGCCTGCAGCGACCGGGCGCTGGACACCGGCCTTCTGGGGGCGGTCACCGGCGAGCCCTCGCCGGTCAGCGACAATTCGTCGCCCATCCGCAGCATGACCGGGGAGCGCGCCGACTACCCCAATCTGGGTACGGTCCCGCCGCGTCCGACCGATCTGACCACCGAGGCGCAACGCCAGCAGGCGATGGACCGCCTCGCCGAGGACCGTGCGGCATCGCGCCGCACGCGGGCGCAGACGGAAGCGATCCAGATGCCGGAGCCGCTGCCCACTCCGATGGCGGTTCCGCCCAAGCCCAACCTGCAGCCGGGCAAGAGCTGAGGTTCCTGGGTAAAGAAAAAGCCCCCGGCCATCCGGCCGGGGGCTTTTCCGTGTGGGGAGTGCCGGCTTCGAATGTCCACTCTCCAAGAGCGCAGATCAAATCCGGGTGGAACCAAGATTCGTCGTCGGCTTCGACTCGTTACATTAAGGTGTTGATAGGTTTTCTCTTGCTCTGCCAAAAGACTCAAACAGAAATGCAGAGGACGCCATTGGTGGCATACAAACAAATACCCCAATTCCGGCTAGGGAATGAATGATTCTCAAGAGTTTTGGGGTAATATTTCATAAGGCGGGACAGGAATGTTTTGACCTTGCCAATCTGTCTGCCGTCCACGGAAGGCAGATTATGAATGGAGGTCATCATGAGTTCAGTGAAGTCCCAGCCCAGAGGGCAATCCATGCCCCAGGTGACAGAAAACTGGTGGCAATGGGCTGTCAGTCTCGATCGAAACGATGGGAACAATCCGTTTGAAGCGCCAAACGGAAACTATGCCGCCGCTGGGTATATGCCCAACAGTCACATGTTCTATCTTGCCGGGATCGCCGGGAGTACGGTCGCACCCACCAATGGGCGCGTAGAGGTAACCAGAGATTTTGAGGTGCCCAGCAACACTTCGATCTTGGTGCCTGTTATGAACACGGTGGAAACCGTGCCTGACTACGAAGCATATTTCAAATCAAATGGCGTTTCTACAATCGAAAAAATCGAGAAATATATCTACGATTGGAAGAACAGCTACGTTCAGGATAAATTTCTCTACGTGGATGGCAAGCCGATTTCGCTGGAAAACAGCTATGTGGAGTCGGGGCCATTCTCTCTTGGAACTGTTGAGAAGGGCGACATCGGGGTCTTCCCCTTTGGACTTCTGCCTGAGGGGGTGGAACAGCAGCCCGCCTTCGCTGCCGGCTATTGGGGTGTCATCAATGGCTTGGGCGTCACTAATCTCGACCCTAATCATCCCAACGCCGGACCCCACACCATCGTGTTTGGCGGAAGCATCGACTACAGCTTGACGGATACGGGCTATGGCCCGCCCGACGGCGTGATCGACTTCAGCTATCAAATCACAGACAACATCACCATCGTGCCGCCGAGCCAGTATCACCCGAATATGGCGCCGACCGGCACCGGCCTCCTGTTCGGTTAGCACTCGTAAATGCCACCCGGTATCGCGCTGAGGGGCCTGCCCAAGAGCACCAGAAAGCAGCCAAAACCCCGTGGTTTTGGCTGCTCCAAGTGCTGGTTCAATGGCGGCAGCCCCTCTCGCGCTCGCTTCCCGCACAAGCGTCCGCCTTGTGCGGGATCCGTGCGGAGGGGATTGGGTGGGGGGACAAACTCCCCCCATCCACCCGTCACTCCTGGATGAACGCCTTCACGTAGGACTGGCGCAGCGGCTGGATCAGATAGTCCAGCGGGGTGCGGGCGGAGAGCACGATGCGGGCTTCCACCGGCATGCCGGCCTTGATCTTCAGGTTGCGGACCTCGTGGGAGTCGGCGTCCTTCAGGCGGATGCGGGCCAGATAATATTCCTGGCGGGTGGCGTTGTCGGTCAGGCGGTCGGCCGAGACGTAGGAGACGGTGCCGTCGATGGTGCCGACGACGCGGCTGTCATAGGCGGTCAGCTGCACCTTCACCGGCAGGTCGACGGCCATCGACTTGATGTCCTTCGGCTGGATGCGGACCTCGGCCAGCAGGGCCTTGTCGTCGGGGACGATGTCCAGCACCGGCTCGTTGGCGGTGATGGTGCCGCCGACGGCCGGGTGGCCGTACATCACGACGTTGCCGGCGTCCGGCGCCTTGATGGTGCGGTTGTCCAGACGGTTCTTGGCATCACGGATCTGCTCGGCCAGCTTCTGGGCGTCGCCGCGCGCCTTGTCCAGCTCGACCAGCACCTTCTCGCGGAAGTCGCTGCGGCGGCGGACCAGATCGCCCTGGGCGTCGACCGCCTGCTGGCGCGACTGCGACATGCGGGCTTCCAGCTCGTGGTCCTGGGCGTGGAGCTGCGCGTTCTCCTTCTGCGCCGCCACCAGCTTGGTGCGGGTGGAGTTGCCGCGGTCCAGCAGGCCCTGGGTGATCTGGATGTCCTCGTCCGACAGCTTGATCTCGCGGTTCAGGAAGGCGCGCTGCTGCTCCAGGCTCCGCACCTCGTCGCCCAGCGTGGCGATGCGGTCCTGGGTCAGCTTCGCCTCGGTCTCCAGCTGGTTGCGGCGGACCTGGAACAGCTTCTCCTGGTTCTGCATGGCGTTGTCGACCGCCGGCTCCTTGCCGCGGCGGGCGGCCAGCTCGGCCGGCCATTCGATGGCGGGCTTCTCGAACAGCTCGGCCGACAGGCGCGCTTCGGAAGCCAGCGTGTCGAACAGCGCGGCGTTCAGCATGTCCAGGCGGGTTTGCGCCTCGGTGTTGTCCAGCTGCATCAGGACCTGACCGGCTTCGACCCGGTCGCCCTCATGGACCAGAATGGCGCTGATGACGCCGCCCTCGGTGTTCTTCACCACCTTGCGGCCGGTTTCCGGCGCCAGCGAGCCCGCGGCGCTGATCGCGCTGTGCAGCGGGGCGACCGCCGCCCAGCCGGTCATGCCGCCGAAGCCGACCGCCAGGACCAGGAATCCGCCCAGCAGCAGGCCGTGCACGCTGGTTTCCGGCATCGCCGCCCGCAGAGCGTGGATCGAGGTGATGGTCGCCGTCTTGCGCGACGGCTTGCCGGCGGGGGTTTCGGAGCCGTTGTCACCGGACAGCGGGGTGGGAAAGGTCGTGGTCATCGTGGTCATGGGGCTTCCTTGGCTCTGTCGGGTCGGGCGTCTTCAGCCGGATGGGCGGTCTTGGAGGCGGTGCCGGCGGTCAGCCGGCGGCCCCCGCCGTGGCGGCGGACGGACCCTGAGGGCCGAGATTGCGAAGGCGGGCGAGGTTGACGGCGCCGGGCTGGGCCTGCTGCTGGTCCGGACGCGGCAGCTCCATCGCCATGCCGTTCTTCAGGACATAGGTGTGGTCGGACATGTCGACGAAGATCGGGGCGTGGGTCATGACGATGGTGGTCGCCCCGCGCTCCTTGCAGGCCGCGACGAAGGCGCGGACCGCCTTGATGCCCAGCTCGTCCAGGCCGGCGGTCGGCTCGTCCAGCACCAGCAGCGGCGGCTGACCGAAGGCGGCGCGGGCGATGCCGATCAGGCGGGCGCTGGCGCCGGTGATCGGGGACAGCGGATCGGTGACCTCGGTCTCGTAGCCCATGGGCAGGCTTTCGATCCACTCGTGGATGCCGACGGCCTTGGCGGCCTCCTCCACCTGTTCGCGGGTGGCGGTGGTGAAGCGGGCGATGTTGTCGGCGATGCTGCCGGGCAGGAGGTCGACCTGCTGCGGCAGGTAGCCGATGCCCTGGTCGGGGCTGTCGGGGGTCAGGGTGGCGACGGACAGGCCGCCCAGCCGCACCGTACCGGCCGACGGCAGGGCGACACCGGCCAGCAGGCGGGCCAGAACCGACTTGCCCGAGCGGTTGGGGCCGGCGATGCAGACGGTCTCGCCCGGCTCGACCGACAGGGTGACGCTGCGCAGGATCGGCTTCTGGTCGCGGGGGGAGACGAACAGCAGGTTCTCGACGGTCAGGCGCTCGCTCTCGACGGGCACGGAGGGACGCTCCGGCTCACGCGTCAGGCGCTTCAGCAGCGGCAGCAGGCGGCGGACGGCCTGGGCGGAGCGGACCAGCCCGCCCCAGGCGCCGGCGGTCTGCTCGATCGGGGCGAGGCCGCGGCCGACCAGCATCGAGGTGGCGATCATGCCGCCGAAGGACAGGTGCTGCTCGATCACCAGCCAGGCGCCGATGCCCGTCACGGCGATCTGCAGGACCATGCGGACCCACTTGGTGGCGGCGCCGATGGCGGCGCTGCGCTCATAGCCCTGGCCCTGCATGGCGCTGGCGGTCAGGAAGTCGCGGTTGACGGCGTCCAGCGAGGCGTTGCCCATGCGCAGGCCGCGCACGGTGTCGGAGCGGGAGGCCAGCGCCTCGAACAGCTTCTGGGCGCGGCCGGCCGGCAGCTTGCTCTCGTCGTTGATCTCCTTGACGGCCATGTAGCCGATCCAGCCCATCACCGCCATGATCGCCATCGACACCACCAGCACCAGCGCCAGCATCGGGTGGATGACATAGATGCCGATGACGTAGAGCGGAGCCCAGGGCAGATCCATCAGCGCCGGCAGCGACGGGCGCGAGAAGGCGCCCTTCAGCTCCATCAGGTCGGCGAGCGGACCATTGTCCGGACGGCCGCGGCCGGCGGCGTCCAGCGCATCGGCGGTCAGCCGGCGGCGCCACCGCACCTCCAGCGCGTTGCCGGCACGGGCCAGCAGGCGCGACCGCACCATCTCCAGCAAGCCGCTCAACGTCAGCGCAAGCACGGCGATGAGCGTCAGCATGATCAGGGTGTCGTAATTGCCCGACGGAATGGCGCGGCTGAACACCTGCAGCGAATAAAGCGGCATGGCCAACATCAGGGCGTTGATGGTGGCGCTGAAGATAAATGTACTAACGAGTATCCTGGTGAAATAACCGCGATTGAAAGCGGCTTCCGGCTTATTGTTGCCGGGCTGTCGCAAAGAGTTGGACTTGGTAGAAACAGGCATGAACGCCCTCCAATTGTCACCGGTCGTCGCAGTGCCCACTGGATGCAGGCGAGGTCAGAGAACGCCATCTTGGTAAATGGGACCTTAACATTCGGGGACGTCACAGGATTGCCACCGGATGCCACCACTTTTGCGCAGACTTGCTCCGTTATTGTTTGTTCATTCGGGGCGGTCTGCCCCGCTTGCCGGCAATGACGCATGACCTATGGCCGGTTGGAGGGGCCGGGCATTGCCGGTATCGTTGCCCGCAGCGGCGATTCCGCCGGTCCACCCCAACCACAGCCGGAGAAGATGATGGAAGGGCGCAAGGTCCCCTCGGTGGTGTTCAAGACCCGCGTGCGCGACGAGAGCGTCGGCGGACCCAACCCGTTCCGTTGGCAGGATGTGCGGAGCGACGAGCTGTTCCAGGGCAAGCGGGTGGTGGTGTTCTCGCTGCCCGGCGCCTTCACGCCGACCTGCTCCAACGAGCAGTGCCCGGCTTTCGAGCGGCTCTATGACGATTTCAAGGATCTCGGCATCGACGAGGTCTATTGCCTCAGCGTCAACGATGCCTTCGTCATGTACCAGTGGGGCAAGAGCCTGAACCTGAATAAGGTGAAGCTGATCCCCGACGGGTCGGGCCATTTCACCCGCCGCATGGGCATGCTGATCGACAAGGACCATGTCGGCTTCGGCTTCCGGTCCTGGCGCTATGCCATGGTCGTGAAGAACGGCGTCGTCGAGAAGTGGTTCGAGGAGCCGGGGATCAACGACGAGGGCGAGAACGGCGATCCCTATGGCGAATCCTCGCCGGAGACCGTCCTGGCCTATCTGCGGAGCTGAGACGCCCGATTCGGCGCCGACCGGGTGCCGCCGAGCGGGACGGTCCACAGGGTGCATGATGAAAGGCCGGCGGGGCGAAGGCTCCGCCGGCCTTTTCCATGACCGCTCCGTGCTTGCGGCACCGGCGGCGGCCGAGCGCGACGTTGCGTAAGAATGCGTGTATAACGGCGACGGATATTCTTTTTATTAGACAATCATCATTGCATTGCTACCTTCGGCGCAGGCTTCGGCCACGGCTTCTGCCCCCAGGGCGGCCGGTAACAATCTGATCGTGCGCCGCCCGGCTTGCCGGGACAGGATCGGCACGGCGGGGACGGATGACGCGACGAAGGGGCGGGGCGCAGATCGCCGCTGTCCATGCGACGTTGACACCCTTAGCAGGGCAAAGGTGACCCTCCCATGAGCATTTCCAAGCAAGTCATTTTGAAATCCGCGCTGGCGGCGCTCGTCGTCCTGGCACCGCTTCCCGCGGCGGCTCAAGTCAAGCTGTCGGATCTGAAGCTGAAGATCGACCCGGCGCAGACCACGGTGTCGGGTATCTCCTCCGGCGCCTATATGGCCGGGCAGTTCCAGGTCGCCTATTCGGGGCTGGTCAAGGCGGCGGGCCTCGTCGCCGGCGGTCCCTATGATTGCGCCGAGGTGTCGGAGGGCGGCATCGCCCCGGCGGTGGTGGCGCTGAAGCGCTGCATGGACGTGGCGATGGGCGCCCCCAACGTCGGCGATCTGGTCGCCAACGCCAAGGCGCGCGAGAAGGCCAAGGACATCGATCCGCTGTCCAACATGGCGCAGTCGAAGATCTACCTGTTCAACGGCGACAACGACGTGACGGTGAAGCGCCCGGTCGCCGACGCTACCGCGCAGTTCTACAAGGCGCTGGGCGTGACGGAGGCCAATTTCACTTATGTGAAGCTGCCGAAGGCGGCGCATGCCTACATCACCGACGACTATGGCGCCGCCTGCGACTTCATCCCGAAAGAGGACGAGAAGAGCGAATACATCAACAACTGCCAGTACGATCAGGCCGGTGCCATCGTCCGCTTCTTCTACGCCGACGCCAGGATCCCGAATGCTCCGGCCGCGGCCCGCCAGCCGCAGCTGTTCAACCAGGCGCCCTTCGTCGGCGACACCAGCCGCAGCGGCATGGCCAAGACCGGCTACATCTATGTTCCGGAAGCCTGCGAGGGCGGCAAGCAGACCTGCCGCATCCATGTCGCCTTCCATGGCTGCAAGATGGCGTCGAACCTGATCGGCGACCATTTCGCCGTGAACGCCGGCTACAACCGCTGGGCCGACGTCAACAACATCGTCGTGCTGTACCCGCAGATCGACGGCGACGCCAAGCTGTCCTCCAACCCCAAGGCCTGCTGGGACTGGTTCGGCTACACCGGCTACGACTTCGCCCGCAAGGGCGGATTCCAGATGACCGCCGTCCGCAAGATGATCGGCGCGCTGGCGGGGGAGTGAGCACCCGCTCCGCATAAAAAAGCCCCTCTCCGGCATCCCGGAGAGGGGCTTTTCCAAATCAGCGCGATCAGGCCTTCAGGATGCCGCGGCCGGCGAAGCGGGCGGCGACGCCGAGCTGCTCCTCGATGCGGATCAGCTGGTTGTACTTGGCCAGACGGTCGGACCGGCTGAGCGAGCCGGTCTTGATCTGGCCGCAGTTGGTGGCGACCGCCAGATCGGCGATGGTGCTGTCCTCGGTCTCGCCCGAGCGGTGCGACAGAACGGCGGTGTAGCCGGCCTTGTGCGCCATATCGACCGCTTCCAGCGTCTCCGACAACGTGCCGATCTGGTTGACCTTCACCAGGATCGAGTTGGCGACACCCTGCTTGATGCCCTGGGCCAGGCGCTTGGGGTTGGTGACGAACAGGTCGTCGCCGACCAGCTGCACCTTATTGCCGATGGCGTCGGTCAGCGCCTTCCAACCTTCCCAGTCGTCCTCGGCCATGCCGTCCTCGATCGAGATGATCGGGAAGCGGCCGACCAGATCGGACCAGTAGGACACCATCTGCTCCGGCGACAGCGACTTGCCTTCACCGGCCAGCTCGTACTTGCCGTTCTTGAAGAACTCGGTCGAGGCGGCGTCGAGCGCCAGCATGACGTCGTCGCCCGGCTTGTAGCCGGCGGCCTCGATCGCCTTCATGACGAAGCCGAGCGCCTCGTCGGTCGAGCCGATGTTGGGGGCGAAGCCGCCCTCGTCGCCGACATTGGTGTTGTGGCCGGCGTCCTTCAGCTTCTTCTTCAGCGACTGGAAGATCTCGGAGCCCATGCGGATGGCGTCGGCGCCGGTCTCGGCGCCCACCGGCATGATCATGAATTCCTGGATGTCGATGGGGTTGTCGGCATGGGCGCCGCCGTTGATGATGTTCATCATCGGCACCGGCAGCAGCGAGGCGAAGGCGCCGCCGACATAGCGGTAGAGCGGCAGGCCGGCATCCTCGGCGGCGGCGCGGGCGACGGCCAGCGACACGCCCAGGATGGCGTTGGCGCCCAGGCGGCTCTTGTTCTCGGTGCCGTCCAGGTCGATCATGGCGAGGTCGATGGCGCGCTGGTCGTCGGCGTCCAGGCCGGCGAGCGCGTCGTAGATCTCGCCGTTGACGGATTCGACCGCCTTCAGCACGCCCTTGCCGCCGAAGCGGGACTTGTCGCCGTCGCGCAGCTCGACCGCCTCATGGGCGCCGGTGGAGGCGCCCGACGGCACCGCGGCGCGGCCGAAGGCGCCGCTGTCCAGCGCAACATCGACTTCCACGGTCGGGTTGCCGCGGCTGTCCAGGATTTCGCGGGCGTGAATCTCGGTGATGACGCTCATGGTCGGTCGATCCTTCGAGGAATGGCAGCCGCGTTGTCTCGCAGGCCGCGTTTTAAGGCGCGCAGGCTTGATAGCCCCGACGTCCGGGCGATGCAATATCTGCTTCGGCTTACAACCATGCGAAAATGCGGGGTTTTGCCGCAGAATTCAGAGGAATCCCTCCACCATCGCCGCGAATTCGGCCGGACGTTCGGCATGCAGCCAATGCCCGACCCCCTCGATCATGCGGATTTCCGCTTTGGGGAAATGGCGGCGGATGGCGTCGTGATTCTCCGGCCGGATATAGTCCGACGCACCGCCGCCGATAAACAGGGTGGGGCCGGCATAATGGGCGCCGGCGAAATCGGGGAAGCCGATCAGCCCTTCCATGTTCGTCCCGATGGAGTCGAGGTTGATCCGCCAGGAGAAGACGCCGTTCTCCAGCACCAGATTCTGCATCAGGAAGGAGCGCAGCGGCGCCTCCGGCACGGCCTCGGCCAGCTGGGCCTCCACCTCCGGCCGGCGGGTGACGCCCTCCAGCTTCGCGGCCTTCATCGCGGCGACGAAGGGGGCGTGGGTGTGGGTGTAGGCGACGGGGGCGATGTCGGCGACCACCAGCCGCTCCACCCGGGCGGGATGGGCCAGCGCCAGCGCCATGGCCGTCTTGCCGCCCATCGAATGGCCGACCACGGTGGCGCGGGCGAAGCCGCGGTCGTCGAGGAAGCGCAGCACGTCGGCCGCCATGTCAGGATAGCTCATGCTCTCGGCCCAGGGCGCGCCGCCGTGGTTGCGCAGGTCCAGCGCATAGACCCGGTGCTGCTCGCCGAAGCGGCGGGCCAGCGTCTGCCAGTTGCGCGCCGACCCGAACAGGCCGTGCAGGACCAGCATCGGCGTTCCGCCATTGGCTTCGCCGGCTTCCAGATAGGTCAGGGGGAGGGCTTGCTGCGGCATGTCGGTGCTTTCGGCCTGTGATGTCGGAAGATGCGTTCTGGACGAATGCGGGTCGCGATCCTATGACGAACGCGGCCGCATCGCTAGGATGCCGCCGGGCATCATCCGCATCACAGAAGCGACCCTGCCATCGTGTTCCGTCATATCCTGTCCGTCGGCGGCCTGACCCTGGCCAGCCGGGTGCTCGGTTTCCTGCGCGACGTGCTGACCGCGGCGCTGCTCGGCGCCGGGCCGGTGGCCGACGCCTTCTTCGTCGCCTTCCGGCTGCCGAACCATTTCCGCGCCCTGTTCGCGGAGGGCGCCTTCAACTCCGCCTTCGTGCCGCTGTTCTCGGGCAAGCTGGTGCAGGACGGCGCTGCCGCCGCCCGCCGCTTCGCCGACGAGGTGATGACGCTGCTGGTCATCGTGCAGATGGTGCTGCTGCTGGCGGTGCTGGCCTTCATGCCGCAATTCATGACGGTCTTCGCCCCCGGCTTCGCCGACGACCCGGAGAAGTTCCGGCTGGCGGTGCTGTTCACCAGCATCACCTTCCCCTATTTGCTGCTGATCTCGCTGGTCTCTCTCTATGGCGGCGTGCTGAACAGCATGAGCCGCTTCGGGGCGGCTGCCGCGGCGCCGATCCTGATGAACCTGTGCCTGATCGCGGCGCTGGTGGTCGGGACGCCGCTGATGCCGACGGCGGGACACGCGCTGTCCTGGGGCGTTCTGGCGTCGGGCGTCGCACAGTATCTCTATCTGGCCTGGGACGCCCGGCGGGCCGACATGACGCTGCGCCCGGTGATGCCGCGCCTGTCGCCCGACGTGAAGCGCTTCCTGACGGTGCTGGGTCCGGCGGCGCTGGGATCGGGGCTGACCCAGATCAGCCTGTTCGCCGACACGCTGATCGCCTCGGCCCTGCCGACGGGGGCGGTGTCCTACCTCTATTACGCCGACCGGCTGAACCAGCTGCCGCTGGGGGTGATCGGCATCGCCGTCGGGACCGTTCTGCTTCCGGAAATGTCCAAGCGGATCAAGAGCGGCGACGAGGCCGGCGCGGTCGACAGCCAGAACCGCGCCATCGAGCTGTCTCTGCTGCTGACCCTGCCGGCGGCCGTGGCCTTCCTGGTGGCGGGCACGCCGATCCTGTCGGTGCTGTTCCAGCGCGGCGCCTTCGGCCCGTCGGACGCCGCCGCTTCGGCGCTCACCCTGCAGGCCTATGCGCTGGGGCTGCCGGCCTTCGTGGTGATCCGCAGCCTGGTCAACGGCTTTTACGCCCGCCACGACACCGCTACGCCGGTGCGGATTGCGCTGGCGGCGGTCGGCATCAATGTGGCGCTGAAGCTGGCGCTGATGGGACCGCTGGCCCAGGTCGGGCTGGCGGTCGCCACCTCCGTCGGTGCCTGGGTGAATGCGGGGCTGCTGGCGCTGCTGCTGCACCGGCGCGGCCTGTTCCGTGCCGACGCGCGGCTGACCCGCAACCTGCCGCGCATGGCGATTGCCGCCGCCGCCATGGCCGGCGTCCTGTGGCTGGCGACCGAGCGGCTGGCCCCCTGGCTGGGCGCCATCGGCGTGGTGGAGCGGCTGGGCGGTCTGCTGCTGCTGGCGGTCGTCGGTCTGGCCGTCTATGCCGTCGCCGCCGTCCTGTTGGGGGTGGTGCGGCGCAGCGACCTCAGCCGTCTGCGCCGCCGCCGGGCGAAGGCGTAGCCTCAGCCTTCGGTCTGCAAAGGCCGCTGCGGATCGGCGCTCCATTCCGACATGGAGCCGTCATAGAGCCGGACGCCCGGTACGCCGGCGATCTCGCTGAGCGCGAACCAGGACACCGAGGCGAGGTGGCCGGTGTTGCAGAAGGTGATGGGCTGGTCGCGCAAGGGCAGTCCGGCCTGCTCGGCCATCGCCTTCACCGCCTCGGGCGAGGCGAAGCGGTGCTCCGTCGGGGAGAAGAGGGCGGCGATGTCGAGATTGACCGCGCCGGGGATGGTGCCGGGCGCGCGGGCCTGCGGGCTCTTGGCCTTGCCGGCGAACTGCTCGGCCGACCGGGCATCGTGCAGCGGCGTGCCGCCGGCCCGCACCGCCGCCTCGACCTGCTCCACGGTGGCGCGCAGGTCGGCGCGCGGGTGCACGGCGAAGCTGGTCGGCTGGCGAACCGCCGGCTGCGGCGTTACAGGTCCGCCGGCCGCGGTCCAGGCGGCGAAACCGCCGTCCAGCACCGACACCGCGTCATGGCCCAGCATCTTGAAGGTCCAATAGACGCGGGTGGCGTTGCCCATGTCGGACGCATTGGCGCCGGCCGCCACCAGAACGACATGGTCGCCGTTGGCGATCCCCAGCCCGCCGATCAGCCCCGCCAGCACATCCGGTTCCGGCAGCATCCCGGCTCCGCCGCCGACCACAGTCCGCCAGCCGGCCGTTGCGTAGTCGGAATGAACCGCTCCCGAAACGAAGCCGCCGGCGGGCGGGGTCCGCAGGTCGAGGACGACGATGCCGGGGCTGTCGAGCCGGCTTTTCAGCCAGGAAGCGTCCACAAGCGGGGAAATGCTGCTGTCGGTCATCAGGATAAACCCGGTTCCGGTTGGTCGATGCCCCGTCGTGCCTGGATTGTTGCGCATCGGCAACGAAAAGACCGGCAAGCGGGCGGGGCCGACAGTGTGGGCGAAGCGCCGGCATGGGAAAAGCCCAATCTTGTCGCAATCCCCATCGGTCGGTGGCGTTGCCGGCTAACCCGTCCGGGGTGTAGGATGTCCCGTTCGTATAGGAAGGCGCCATTTCCGGCGCGGGAGCTTGGACAGCCATGGCCAACATCGACGACCTGCTCGGCGCGGCCGATCCCAACGACGGCGACGCCTCGTCCTTCGCCATCGGCGACGCGCCGGTGGAGATCAAGGTCGTCATCGGCACCGCCATGCTCCGCGTCCGCGACCTGCTGAAGCTGGGCCGCGGTGCCGTCGTGGAACTCGACCGTCATCTGAAGGATCCGACCGACGTCTATGTCGAAGGCGTGCTGGTCGCCCGCGGCGAGGTGGCGATCATCGACGACAAGATCGGCGTCACCCTGACCGACTTCATCAAGTCCAGCCGCGAATGGAAGCGCTGACCGCCGCGTCCCGCCTTTGGGAATGCTTCATTCGGTAGCAGCCGCGCCCACGCTGGCGTCTTGACGGCGGGCGGTGGCTTTTGGTCTCGTTATGCGTGGTCGTGGGATGTGCCGTCGCCGACGGCACCGCCGGCCCGGAGAGCGACGCCATGCCCCACCACGCCGTCTCGCCATCCTCCTGCCTGCCGCGCCATTTTTCCAATCCGCAAGCCGACCATGAACGGGTTTATGGCCCGTCGGAACGCGCGATCCTCAGCCGCGCCGCCTTCGAGGAGGCGATGGCGGAGATCGGCGCCTGGCCCGGCTATGCGCCCACCCCGCTGCGCTCCCTGCCGGGTCTGGCGCGGGAGGCCGGGATCGACCGCCTCTGGTACAAGGACGAAAGCACCCGCTTCGCTCTCGGCAGCTTCAAGGCGCTGGGCGGAGCGTACGCCGTGCTGCGGCTGCTGGCGCGGGAGGTGACGGCGCGGGTGCCCGGCGTGCCGGTGACGGCGCTGGACCTCGTCGTCGGCCGCTATGCCAAGGTGACGCGGACGCTGACGGTCACCACGGCCACCGACGGCAACCATGGCCGGTCGGTCGCCTGGGGGGCGCAGGTGTTTGGCTGCAATTGCGTGGTGTACGTGCCCGCTGCCTGTACGCCCGGCCGCCGCGACGCCATCGAGGCGTACGGGGCGCGGGTGGTGGTGGTCGACGGGTCATACGACGACGCGGTGCGCCGTGCCGCCGCCGACGCGGCGGAGCTGGGATGGTTCGTCGTCTCCGACACCTCCTACACCGGCTATATGGATGTGCCGCGCGATGTGATGCAGGGCTACACCATGATGGTGGAGGAGGCGATCTCTCAGCTTCCGGCCAGCGAGCGGCCGACCCATGTCTTCGTGCAGGGCGGCGTCGGCGGGTTGCCCGCCGCGGTCTGCGGCCATCTGTGGGAAAGCTGGGGCCGCCAGCGCCCGCGCTTCGTGGTGGTGGAGCCGCACAGCGCCGATTGCCTGTACCAGAGCGCGGTGGCCGGACGTCCGGTCCGGTCGGCGGGCGATCTGGACACGGTGATGGCCGGGCTTGCCTGCGGCGAAGTCTCGCTGCTGGCCTGGGCGATCCTGGAGCGCGGCGCCGACGATTTCGTGACCATTCCCGACGAAGGGGCGATCGCCGCCATGCGCAAGCTGGCGGAAGGCAAGCATGGCGGCCGTCCGGTGGTGGCCGGAGAATCCGGCGTCGCCGGGCTGGCCGGGCTGCTCTGCGCCGCGGCCCATGAGGAGACCCGGCGGGCGCTCGGCCTCGTCCCCGACGCCCGCGTGCTGGTGTTCGGGACCGAGGGCGCGACCGACCCGGAGGTTTACGAGCGGATCGTCGGCCGTACGCCGGAGGCGGTCGCCGAAGGGCTGGTCAGCGCAGCAGGTCGGTGACGATGTTGGCGCCGTCGGCGCTCAGCCGGTCGGCGGTCTCGCGGTAATCGCGGGCGCCGGAGAAACCGCCCTCCGCCGTCACCCGCTGGATCCAGGCCGGCGAGGCGCCGAGCGACACCAGGCGGTCCACCATCATCTGGATGGAGCGGATCGTCATCCGGCCATTCTCCGCCATACGCGGCGCATGGACCATGAACTCCGCCCGCGGGGCGGCATAGCGCGGATAACCGGCCAGATAGAGGCCGACGCACATGCTTTCGCAGGAGTCGCCGTCGCGCACCCGCGTGGCGACCGGCCGTCCGCCCTGGCGTTCGGCCAGCACGGCGTCGATCATCCGGTAGCCGGCGGCGGTGAAGCCGCCTGGGCTCGACAGTTCGATCACCAGCGGGCGGCGGGCCGGCAGCGTGCGCAGGGCGTCGACGAAGCTGCGTTCCGCCCCCGGCGTGATGATGCCGTCCAGCCGCAGGATGGTGATGTCGCCCTGGTCGTCACGGGACATGGCGGCATCGGGATAGTCGGACGAGGAAGGCGCGGCGGGCGCCGGATTCACGGTGACCGGGCCGGGATTGACCGGGCTGAGCGACAGGCCGTCCGGCTGGGTGGCGGCATGGCCGAGGGCGGCGCCCGCCATCAGCAGCGCGCCCAGACCGAAACCGAACCCGACCCTCCGCAGCAGCTTTCGCACCGACATCAGACCCTCCCGCGCTCGTCCCGTTCAGCGTGGCGGGCAAAGCTTGCCTGAGGGTTAACGGCGCGTCTGTGGCCGGCCGCACAATGGAGGTAGGGCGGGGATAGGGCGGCGGTGGATAAGCCGCGGCGCGATAAAGCGTGCGCGCGGGCGCAAAGGGCGTTAGAAGAAACAGGATTCCAAGGGTATGGCCGGGGCGCCCTGTTCCAGGGCGGCGCCCGTCCGGTCCCGTGCCGTGAACGTCGAAGAGCGGAACGATGTCGTACATCCAGGGTGAAACGGGCGATTGGGAAGTCGTGATCGGGCTTGAGGTCCATGCCCAGGTGATTTCGAACGCGAAGCTGTTTTCCGGCTCCGCCACCGAATTCGGGGCCGCGCCGAACAGCCAGGTCAGCTTCGTCGACGCCGCGTTCCCCGGCATGCTGCCCGTCATCAACGAATATGCGGTCGAGCAAGCGGTTCGCACCGGTCTGGGCCTGAAGGCGCAGATCAACCTGAACTCGGTCTTCGACCGCAAGAACTACTTCTACGCCGATCTGCCGCAGGGCTATCAGATCAGCCAGTTCCTGCAGCCGATCGTCGGCAAGGGCGAGATCGTGCTGGACCTGCCAGACGGCACCAGCCGCACCGTCGGCGTCACGCGCCTGCATCTGGAACAGGACGCCGGCAAGTCGCTGCACGACCAGCACCCGTCCAAGACCTACATCGACCTGAACCGGTCGGGCGTGGCGCTGATGGAGATCGTGTCGGAACCCGACATGCGGACATCGGAGGAGGCGGGCGCCTACGTGCGCAAGCTGCGCTCCATCCTGCGCTATCTCGGCACCTGCGACGGCAACATGGAGGAAGGCTCCATGCGCTGCGACGTCAACGTGTCGGTGCGCAAGCCGGGCGACGCCTTCGGCACCCGTTGCGAGATCAAGAACGTCAACTCGATCCGCTTCGTCATGCAGGCGATCGAGTATGAGTCCCGCCGCCAGATCGAGATCATCGAGGACGGCGGCAAGATCGACCAGGAGACCCGGCTGTGGGACACGACCAAGTTCGTGACCCGCTCCATGCGGTCGAAGGAAGAGGCGCACGACTACCGCTATTTCCCCGACCCCGACCTGCTGCCGCTGGAACTCGACGCGGCGTGGGTGGAAGACATCAAGAAGACGCTGCCCGAACTGCCGGACGACAAGAAGGCCCGCTTCATCGAAGACTACAAGCTGTCGGTCTATGACGCCGGCGTGCTGGTCTCGGAGAAGTCTAAGGCCGACTATTTCGAGGCGGTGGCCAAGGGCCGCGATCCGAAGCTGGCCTCCAACTGGGTTACCGGCGAGCTGTTCGGCTATCTGAACAAGGCCGGCAAGGAGATCGAGGAGAGCCCGGTGTCGGCCGAGAATCTCGGCGGCCTGATCGACCTGATCGCCGATAACACCATCTCCGGCCGCATCGCCAAGGAAGTGTTCGAGACGATGTTCGAGACCGGCGAGAAGGCCGCCGACATCGTCGAGAAGAAGGGTCTGCGCCAGGTCACCGACACCAGCGCCATCGAAGGCTCGATCGACGCCGTGCTGGCCGCCAACCCCGACAAGGTGGCGGAGTTCCGCAGCGGCAAGGACAAGCTGTTCGGATTCTTCGTCGGTCAGGTGATGAAGGCGACCCAGGGCAAGGCCAACCCGGCCATGGTCAACGAAATCCTGACCAAGAAGCTGAAAGGCTAAGCGGTCACAGCCTGTTGGCGGGGCGAAATCCCCGCCTTGTCCGAAAGAGAGCCTCTCCGCCCGGCGGAGGGGCTTTTTTCTTGGGTACTGTCCGTCTGTACGGTAAAGCCACAGTTGAATTTTCCCGGTTTCCATCGTCACAGTGCTGGAAACGGTGGAGGAACCATGGCGGCGGAGCCGGTGATGGTGGCGCTGGCGGCTGGTGCTGTCGGCGGTCTGCTCGGGGTGCTGCTGGGCCGGTATGCCGGGCGCCGGACGGCCGTCCGTCCGCCGGCCATGTCAGGCACCGGGTCAGGCACCGGGTCCGGCACCGGTCCTGGCAGGGGCGCGGCGCCCCCCCTCCACGAACCGGAGATCGGCGAGCGGCTGGAAATGGCGCTTGAGGCGACCGGGGCCGCAGTGTGGGACGCCGATCTGGTGGCCGGCACCTGCTGGTGGTCGGACACCTTCCCGCGCATGCTGGGCTATCGCAGCCGGCCGCCCATGCCGCCCGATTTCTGGGAACGGCGGCTGCATGCGGAAGACCGCGACCGGGTGCTGGCCCACATCGCCTCGCATCTGGCGGGGGAAACTTCGGCCTACGCCTATTCCTACCGCGTGCGCCACGAGGCCGGCGGCTGGGTGTGGATCGCCGCCAAGGGCCGCGCCTTCCGCGACAGGACCGGCCGGGCGGTGCGCTATGCCGGCATCATGACCGACATCACCGAAGCCCGCCGGCAGGACGAGCGGCTGCGCGCCAGCGAGGAACGGCTGTTGAAGATCATGGAGGCGGCGCCGATCGCGGTGAACGTCACCACCCGCGACGGCCGCTGGCTGTTCTGCAACGCCCAGTCCGCGCGGCTGATGGGGCGCGACCGGGCGGAACTGATGCGCTCGCCAGTGGCGGACCTCTATGCCGACCCCGCCGACCGCGAGGCGCTGATCGCCCGGTTCGACCGGGAGGGCGCCTTCCGCAATGCCGAAATCCGCTTCCGCCGGCCGGATGGCAGCATCGTTTGGGTGCTGTCCTCGTGGAACAGCATCGAACTGGACGGCGAATCGGCGCTGCTGACCTGGCTCTACGACATCACCGACCGCAAGGCCGCCGAGTCGGCGATGATCCAGGCCAGGGAGGAGGCCGAACAGGCGCTGGCCGACCTGCGGGAAGCACAGGAAAGCCTGATCCAGGCGGAGACCATGGCGTCGTTGGGCCAACTGGTGGCAGGGGTGGCGCACGAGATCAACACGCCCATCGGCATCGGCCTGACCGCCGCCAGCCACATCGGCGAACAGGCGCAGGTCCTGCGGGACCGATTCGCCGGCAACACGCTGCGGCGCTCGGATTTCCTGGAGTTCCTGGATGGTTTGAGCGAAAGCAGCCGGCTGCTGATGGCCAACATGGACCGCGCGGCATCGCTGGTGCAGAGCTTCAAGCAGGTGGCGGTCGACCAGTCGTCCGGCGATCGGCGGGTGTTCGAGTTGGGCAGCTATATCCGCGAACTGCTGTTCTCGCTGCGGCCCCGCCTGAAGCGCACCAACCTGAGGGTGGCGGTGGAGTGCGACGACGGGCTGACGATGGACAGCTTTCCCGGCGCGCTGGGGCAGGTGCTGACCAATCTGGTCATCAACGCCGTCGTCCACGCCTATGGCGACGGCGAGCGCCTGTCGGAGAAGCGGTCCGGCACGATCAGAATCACCGCCCAGCCGGACGGGTCCGACAAGGTGCGGATCGACTTCATCGACGACGGCGCCGGCATCGCGCCGGAACATCTGTCGAAGGTCTTCGACCCCTTCTTCACCACCAAGCGCGGGCAGGGCGGCTCCGGCCTTGGGCTGCACATCGTGTTCAACACCGTCACCGGCCCACTGGGCGGCACCGTGTCGGTGCAGTCCTGGCCGGGGCAGGGCACCCGCTTCACCATCCTGCTGCCGCGCGAGGCGCCGGCCATGCAGCCGGCCCTGGCGGAGGAGCCGGCCTTGGGCTGATGCGGCTTCGTGGCCGGTCAGGCGGCGGGCGGCAATTCAGGCGACGTGGAGTTCGTGGAACTGCAGATGCTTGGGCCGCCGGCCGCGGCGCTTGGGTGCCGCGAAATTGGCGAGCGCACCGTTCTCCCCGCGCAGTTCGGCGTTCAGTTCCTGCACGCAGCGCTGCAGCAGTTCCTTTTCGCGCTGGTCCTCGCGGTCGGTGATCTCCAGGCAGCTCAGCTTGATCTCGACAAGGTCGATCAGCGTTTCGGCGCAACGGCGTGACAGGGTCATGGCATCCTCCACGGCGACGGGGTGCGGCGTCACTGTCCGGCGGGGCGGGCCTTCGCGATGCCCCGCGCGACCGAGTTGTGCGTCACCCAGGCTTTTTATTGCTCATGGTGGCATCATATCCGCCTTTCGTTAAAAAGTACCTAAAATTTGATATAGATTTGTCCTTCTCTGGCGATTTTCGGGAAAAGCGGATTTGTGCCTCCGTAAGCGTTGACAAGGCTACGGCCGGCCGTTAGAACGCTCCCCACGCCAGCGATGCCCCACGGGCAACCGCACTGGCTGGAGGGGTGGCCGAGTGGCTGAAGGCAACGGTTTGCTAAACCGTCATACGGGTTAAACCGTATCGTGGGTTCGAATCCCATCCCCTCCGCCACCCTTGAAAATCAAGGGGTTGGTGTCCCGGCTGAGCCCGGCCGGTCCCGATGAAGCCCTCTCCGCTTGCTACAATGCTGCTACAGGATTTTGGGATGTAGCAGGCTGGCGCCGGATTGCGGGGCGCGTTCCGAATCGAAAAAGGGCTTGATTGGGCTTAAAAGGGCTGCTACTTGTTCTATGTGGCCGTTTCGGCCGTCCTGAATCTTGTACTATTGAATCTGGTGGAATCCACTGCGCCGGTTCGGGCAGTGAGGGTGCTGACCCGACAGACGGGGTCAGTGCAGGATTTTGGTGGCGGCACACTGCTCTACTCTCCGGTGGGAGGGCGCCCAAAATCCGTAGCCTCTCCCACTCATCATTTGTCAGCCTTGTGGCAGGCTTGGCATCGGGAGAGCCAAGCCATGTCCACCACACCCCTACTTGACGTACTTCCGGAATCCGCTGTAGCGGATGCACTCGGTTGCTCGGTCAAAACGCTGCGGAATCGGCGTGCTGAGCAAACGGACCATCCTCCGTATGTGCGGCTGTCCCGCTCCCGCGTCGTCTATCTGCGCGACGACGTGGAGTTGTGGCTCCGCGCTCGCCGCGTGACCGGCGCCCCTGCTCTGGTTGCTACAGGGCCTGCTACAGCGTCGTCTGCGGCCTCCCAACCCGCCGCCGAAAAGCGCGGGCGTGGCCGTCCGCGTGGCGCTGCCACGCGCCGCCAGCGCGGGGAGGGCTGACCCGATGACGAACCATATCATCAACGTCCCCGCCGATACCCTGGTCGCTGGGCTGCGCCAGCGTCGTGACGAGTTGGCCGAACAGTTGGCTCGGCTGGATCGGACCCGGCAGACCGTCGAGTCCGACCTGGACGCGCTGGAGCAAGCCATCCAAGTCGTCGGCAACCAGCGCAACCGCGCGGCGGCGGTGGTCACGACGCCCCCGGCGGTCTCGCCGGTTGCCCTGGCCGCAACGCGCGGCGACACCGTTGGTCACCGTCGCGGCGACTTGTCGGCGGCCGTCCGCCAAGCGCTGTCCGATTATGGCCCGCTGATGACGGCGGAAATCGTCGGAGAGATCCGCGAGCGCGTCTCGGCCGACCTCGCAACCATCAACCGCGTCTCGGCGTGCCTCTGCGGCCTTGCGGCCAAGGGGGCGGTGACCGGCACGGCTGTGTCGGGGACGCGCGGCAAGCGTTGGGCGCTGACGGAGCCCGCCAGCGAAGGGGGTGCCGCATGAGCGCCACCAACAACGCCCCTCGCCGCCCCGTGTGGCCCGCTGTTCTGCTGGCTGCTCTGAATCGGTTGTGGCCTGCCGCGCTCGTGTCTGCTGCCGCCTGCCTCGTCGGCCTCATGTTTTTCGAGACTGCGCCGCAACAGGGCGGCTTTCCGCAACAGGTGACGACGATCCTGTGCTGCGTCGTCGCCGTCGGCGGCACCGCACGCCACCAGTGGCGGTTGTTCCGCGCCGATCTAGCCCGCCTGGGCGTCTGGCCGCGCGAGTAGCGCGGCACCCCTCCACCACCTTCATGCCCGCCGGGACGAACCGGCGGGCTCCCCCTTCCGACGACCGACACAAAGGCCAGCGCGGCGACTATCCGCCGCTACCACGACGAACTGCGTGCGCTCCTCCGAGGTGACGTTGACTCATCTCGAAGACCCGCAATTCTCTTATAGGAGTTTTGCTAATATGTCTTTGGACTACAATCTTCGGGCCGGTGACTGGCTCGTCGTAATCAGTCCGGTACCTTACGTGGACCGTCCGTGTTGGCGCATTACGGTTTCCCTGGCAGCCGTGCCTGCGTCACAAACACTTGCCGCCGCTCGCGCCGACGGGGCGCTGGTCAGCACCGTCCGTCGGACGACCGGCTCGCTCTCCGATGCCCGCCGAATCGCACTGAAGATTGCAAGTTCCCTCGACTGCGGCGCGCGGCGCAACGTCGATTTCCAGCGCTACCTCGCGTGGCAATGCGAAACCGTGGCTCACCTCGAGCTCGGCGGGCCGCCTTTCCGCCTTTGAGTGCGACCGATCCCCCCACAACAAGCCCGCCGGGATGAACCGGCGGGTGCCCCCATCACGGGAGTATTGTTGACATGTCTACCAACATCGTCCCCGATCTGGATCTGGTGCCGTACGACTACGCCGACGACGTGCTCGCCAAAATCCGCGCCGTCCAGCGTGGCGACGTTGACCTCGCCGACGCGCCGTGGAGTGCGTCGGAGGTGGTGGCTGCTGCACTGGCGGTTGGGCGCCTGGATCTCCTTGCCGCGCCGCTGAGCACTCCCGACGCCGCGTGGGACCGGCTGTCCTCAGACCAGCGCCGGGCGGTTGCCACGGCGAATCCCTTGTTCGCTGCGGCCAATTGGCAGCGGCGGCGCTGTTACTACCTGTAGTTGCCTGCTGCTAACGCCCTGTTCCTGACCAGCCCGCCGGACACGATTCCGGCGGGCTTTTTTTGTGCTCGCGGGTGGCATCGCCACCCCCCGCCCTGGGGCGGGGCCGCAGGGCGGCGCGAAAGGGGGTGGGGACGGTGCAGACACTCGCCGTCCCCGCTTTCCAGCCCCGGCCGCGCCGGGGCCGTAGCGAAGCGGAGCACAATCCTCAGGCCAGCCCGCGCCCCATAGCGCATCGGGGCTGGCCTGAGGATTGTGTGGTAAGCGGCGGGCGGTCGTCCGGTGGCCCGGCGCCTTGCTGTTACGCCCCCGCGTTATCAGTAGCGTTACGTTATCAAGCGTTATCTGCTGCGCCGCCCCGGCGGCGTGACCCCTGGCGACGTGATCCACGGCGGCCGGTACGCCGGGGCCGGGGCCGCTGGCGCCGATGTCTCCACCGACGCCGACGGGGCGCTCGAGGACGCCCGGCGCGGCGCGGGCCGGGGCGGCACCGGCTGGCGAGCGGGCGGCGGCGGAGGCCTCGGCGAGGCCTGCCTCGGCGGCGCGGCGGCCGGGGCTGGCGACGGTGGTGTCGGCGAGGCCTGCCTCGGCAGCGCGGCGGCCGGAGGCTGGCGCTGGGTGGCGAGGTAGGCCTCGGCGACGGCTGTGGCGGCACGGCTGGGCCGCCGGGCCTCGCCGACAACGGTGATGCCGCGCGCTGCGAGCGCGGCGGCCAGCCGATCACGCTGACCGGCGTCGGCCCCCGACAGCGACACGGTTTTCCACCCTGCGGCGAGACAGCGCTCCGCAGCGACAGCGAGGGCGGCATCTGTCACTGGCCCCCTAAATCGGAGCGCATCGGAACGCTGGGTGACAATCGCGCCGTCGTGGAGTCGCAGGGCGACAGCACCGTCGCGGCGGCTCACGGCGGCAACGGGGCCGCCGGGCTCGACCTCGATCCACGGCAGGCATGGACGGCGACCGAGTGGCCTGAGGGCCAGGGCCTGCCTCTCATGCCGGGCGGCCAGCGTGGTGGCTTCCTGAGCGGACTGGGCGGCGGCGCGGCGGGCGGCCCGGAGTTGGCGGCGGACCGGGCGTGACGCGATCACGCTGCCGAACGATTCGGCGTCGTCGGGATTCTTTTTCCATGCCTCGACTGCCGCGCGGGGCACATCGCGCTCGGGCGGCACCGGGCCGCCCTGCTTCTCCGGGTCCAGCCGGTCGGCGATTGCGTGCTCCGCGAGGAATTTGTTGGCGGCCTCCGCGACGGCCGCGCGCATATCGCGGCCTCGGCGGGCGCGGAATCCCTGGTCCAGCGCGCTACACTTTTTGCCGAATTTGTTGCCGTCAAACACGCGTGTGGCGGCGAGAATATGAACGTGGGCGTTGGTCCCGCCGTCGCTCGCGGGGACGCTGTGGGCGTCCGTCTGGACGGCCACGCCGTAACGATCCGCCAACATCCGGCCGATGGCCTCGGCGAATCCTGCGTGGAGTTCCGGAGGTACGGCTCTGGGGATGGACACCTCGACCCACCGCGCGGTGCATGAATCCCGTCGCTTGTCGGCAGCCTCGGCGGCGCGCCAGAGCGCCGCCGGGTCGGCTGCCCACACGGGGGCGCCGTCCGGCAGCAGAACGCGAGTCTCGGTAACGAGTTCGCGACGTTTCCGCGTGAAGTCGAACACGCGGCCGTCTGCTGTCTCGAACCGCTCGGCCGCATGGTACGCCGAGAGCGCGACAGCGTTTCCACCAGTCGCGCGCTCACTCGTGGACGCGCGGCAGACGGCGCCGAAGCGGATGTGCGTGTGCGTGTGCGTCGTCACGTCACAGCGTGCTCGGTGGCCTCGACCTCGGCGAGGATACCGTCGGCGATCTCGGCCGGTCCCTCACCTACGGTCTGACCGGCCCCGGCCTCGACGTACGCGCGCAGAACGGCGGTGTAGACCAGCAGCCAGCGCGCCAGCGCCGCGCGGGCGTCGGCGGGGTCGTCGGCGTCGCCGGAGGCGAGCATTTCGGCGACTGCGGCGGCGTACGGGTCTGCGTCCCGCCACGCGCTGGCGGGGACCCGCATAGCGGCGCGCCGCGCGCGCCGGACGTCGGCAGTGGTTACCATGGAATCCTCATGTCCTCGGGGTCATTAATGTCGACGGAGCGGGGCGGCGGCAGCGGCGGCAGTTGGCGCCACTCCAGCACGAGATTTCGGCCGTCCGGCGCGGTGATTTCGAGCCACGAGCCGGTGAGTCGGGCGCGCACGACACGGCCACAGCGGGGGCGTGTGAACTCCACCAGATTCTTTCCGGCGTGAGTGACGGCGACGGACTGGAGATGCCGCTCAAATCGACGCGGGCCGGGGTCGTGTGCGTCGCGCCAGACAACGCGACAGCCCTCAACGGTCTCTCCGTACCGCCATGCCGGTTCCGTTGCCGACTCCGCGTATAGCGACGCTCCGTCGGGCCACGGATACGGATTCTGACCGGCGGGAATTGCGTCGGCGCGTAGACGGCGGCCGATGGCGCGCCAGTCGTCGGCGGTGCGGAGGGGGGTGGGCATGGTGTGGCCTCTCTTTGGCGTGGTGGAATTTGTTGTGAGGGGCAATCACAGGCGGGGCGGCGGTAGGCTTGCGATGAGATCTGACAAGTCGGGCGCCGCGATTTCGGCGGCGGCGCGGGCCTCCCGCTCGCGTTCGGCGCGGCGGGTCGGCTCCGTCGCCGCGCGGTCGTAGATCGGGTGCCAGCCGCCCGGCGCAGCGACGCGCGCAATCGGCACCGCGTCGGCGCGCGGGCGGCGTCGCTCCAGCCGTCGCCACTGGTTCGACGACCGCAGGCCCTCCGGTACGCGCGCCCAATTCCGGTACGACGGCCCGGCAAAACCGGGTGCGCGGACCACGGCGGCGGCACGTCTGGCGGCGGTCGCCGGGGGCGGCAGCGGCTCTGTCGCAGACTCCGGGTACAGAGCGACGGAGCACGGGTAGCCGTCAACGTACGCCACGGCCTGCGCGCCCGGCAGCAGGCGACGGCCGAGCGCCCGCCACCGGCTCTCGCCGAGCAGGCCGGGCGGCACGTCGGCGGCACGGCAGTAGCGGGCGGGCGCGGCGGTAACGGGCATGGCGGGGCCTCCTGGCGGGGGTTGGGGGCGGCAGCCCCACGAGCGGAGTCAACAGATTTTGCAAAGCAAAATTTGGTGACTCCTAAGCGAGACTAAACAATGACGCCGTCTCTCTTGCTTGTTTTCGAGGATAGAACCTGCGCATCCGCGTTTCAATGGTTGCCTTGATTCCCTATCGCTGCCGTCACTACTCTCATCATATGCCGAAGACGTTTTCCAGAGGTTCGTCGTGACTGAGATAAAGTTGACAACTACAGAAATTGAGGCGCGGATTTCGAGGTTTCGCGAACGTGAAAAGCGCGCTCGCGCAGCCGCCAGCCGTTTGGAGAAACAGCTAGTCGCTGTGGATCGCAAGCTGGCGGCGCAACAGAAAATTGTGTTGGGAGCGGCCTTGCTGCGGCTGGCGCAGGCCTCGCCGGAGCGCGTCGACGGCCTCCGGCGGCTGGTCCTCCCCTACGTCGTGCGGCCGGGGGACCGCGCTTGCCTCGCTGGGACGCCGTTCGCGCCCGGTGAAAACGACGGAGGCGCATCATGACTATCTTGCGGCGGGGGGACAGAGACGCGGCCGACGATCCCGTCGTCAGCGCATTGGCAGATCTGGATTTCGATTTTGGCGACGATTCTCCGGGGACTGGTCCGCTAGGGTGGATCGGAATCCCGGATGCGGAGCCGCTGCTCGGCGACGTGATCGAGGTCCGTGTGCGCATTGAGCCGGGGTGCGGGGGGCGCCGTACCGTTTCTGTTGAGGCGCAGTACAGCACGGCTGACAGCCGTCGCGAGGCGCTGCTCGCGGCAGTGCTGGTGCTCGTCGAAGATTTGCGGGGGCGACCGCTGTGAACTCGCCACCCCCCTTTCCGTATCGGCGGCCGGGCCAGCCCTGGCCCGAATACCGCGATGCCGTGGCTCGCTACCTCGCCAACTCCTCCGTGCAACTGGCGGCGTATTGCCGCGCCCTGGCGTCGGGGCACGGCGACGACTGGCGCGACCTCGGCGACGGCGGCGGCGGCGAGCCTACCACTTGGTGGCGCGACACGTTGAGCGACGATCCTGCCGTCGCTCGGCGGCTGTCAGCCTATCTCCGCTGGCGCCTCGCCGGGCGGCACGCGGCGCCAGCGGTCCCCGGCGGCGCCGACGATCTGTCGGACGAAATGCTGGCTGCTGTCAACGCGCTCGACGCGGCGGGGTCTGCGGAGACTCTGCTCGCACTGCGCGGCCCCGGCCTCGGCGCTGTGCTGGCCCGTCTGTACGAGCGCGGCGAGAGAGTGCTCCACGAGCGTCTCGACCTCGGTTACATTTTACCGGGGCCGCCGGTCGGCGTTACGCTCGATGGCGACGTGCCGGAAAGCGCGCCATCGGAGGTGCGACGGCTGGCGCCGGGCACCGCGCCGGGGTCACGGGAGGAAATCGACGCGTTGGTCGAGGCGGCGCTGCGCGGCGAAGACCTGTCCCGGCTGCCTCACCACCTGCTCGCGGCTGTGCGCGCGGCGCTGCTGGAGCGGGCGCTCGAGATGGCGGTCGCCGCACGGCTCCCGGCTGCGGCAGACCCGGACGCGGACCCTGAGAATCTGCTCGGCTTGCTCACGGCGCCTGAGACGCAGGCGGCGGCGGCAGTGCTACGGGCGGCACTTGACGGCGTGTCGCTGGCACTGGCGCCCGGCGGAGGATACGGAAATGGCGGGTAGACTGCTGCGAGGCGTCGGCGAAGTCGTTGCGCCCGGCGCCGTTGGCGCGGTTGGCGCCGCGCTGAGACTGCACGGCGCCGTCGTCCGGGGCCTGTTGCCGCGTCGTCGCGTCACCCCGGCGGCGCCCGGCGGCGCGGCAGACGACACGGCGCTGTGGCGTGCCTGGGCGGCGTACACGCTGGGTGCGACAGCGGCCCTGTGCTGCGGAATCCTGGTCGCGCCGACGGCGCCCTTTGCTGCGGCGGGCGCCGTTGCCGGTGCCAGCGGCGGCGCGGCTGCCGCTGCCCGGCTGGCTCTGGAGTCCTGGCGCCGACGCGGCGGTCGCGGCGGTCGCGGCGGCTGGCGCGAATGGCGGCAAGCTGGCCCGGCGGCGTGGCTGCCGCCGTGCCCCGCCGACGCTCTGACCGGCGGCGGCCGGTGGTGGTCGCGGCTGGTCGTGCCCGCCGTCGTGCTGGCCGCGCTGGCGCCGGTCGCCGCGTCGGCTGCCGTGTCGCCGTCGGCAGTCACGGGGTTGGCGAGCGAGATTTTGAAAACGCTGCTGCCCGGCGTGTCGGCGGCGGACGCGACGCCGTGGACGCACGCCGTCGGCCACCTGACCGGCGTCCTCATGGGCGTCGGCGGCGCGATGCTGGCGTATCACTCGCTCATCGGCACGGCGAACACCGCGCACGAGGGGAAGGTGCTCGGCACACGCTGGCATCAGATGTGGGCGCCGATCAGGGTCGTGCTGGGATTCGCACTGTTGTGCCCGCTGCCGAGCGGGCTGTGCGGCGGCCACGTTCTGCTGTCGGCTGGGGCTGCGTGGTCGTCGAGCGTCGCGCCCGAAATTGCCGCCGGACTGGCGTCCGAGGTGTTGGGCGTGGACGGCGACGGGCGCGGTGTGCCGTCACCGGCCAGTGCGGCGGCGGTGGCACAGGCGGTCGGTGGGGCCGACTTGGCCCGCAAAATTTTGACGGCGGACGTGTGCGCCGGGGTCCGGGACCGGCTGCTGAGAGTCCCCGTCGGCTCGCCTCCGGCGGGCGGCGCGACGGTCGGCGAGCGACAGGTGTGGGACTGGCGAGATGGCTGCGGCAGCCTGAGCGTGCCCGCCGCCTCGTCGTCGGACATGCTGACGCGAGCGTACCAGCGCGGGCGTATCGACGCCGTCGCCGGGCTCGTGGGCGCCGTCCGTGGCTCCGGACTGCCCGACAAAATGGCGGCCGGGGCGCTGCCAGGGACAGGCGAATCGTGGCCCACCGGCCCTCACGCGCCGACGTTGATGAGCGTCGGTGCGGCGTACGACGCCGCCATGCAGCAGGCAGCGACGGCGTTCCTGCGCCAGCGCGACGCCGACGGCCGAGCCGCCGTTGTGCAGCAAATCCGGGCGCGCGAGTGGCCGTATCTCGGCGCCGCCTGGGGGACCGTCGGGCAGGCCTGGGCAGCGACAACGGCCCTGGCGGCGGACCCGCCGGGCTACGCGGCACCAGACCCGGATTCGCTGTATTCGCGTTGGCGCTCGGACCCGTCGCGCGAGGTCGCCAGCGCTCTGACGCACCTGTCCGCCGACCTTGCTGCGGAGGACCGCGCGGCCGGTGGCGCGGACCCCGCGACCCTGGCGGCGGTCGGCGGGAGCGGCGATTTGCTGGCGCGGATGACAGCGCCGCTCACGCGACCGCTGACTAATTCCATGATTTCGCTCGCTAAATCCGACTCAGTAGACCCGCTGGGCGACATCGTCGGTGCTGGGCACGTCGTCGTCGGCGCGAGCGAGATCACAATCGCTGTCGTCGTCCCGGCGGTTGCCGCCGGGTTGAAAAACTGGGCGGCTGACGCCGTCGGCGCGGGCGGCGCCTGGGACTGGCTGAGCGGGTGGGCGCGAGTAATCGTTGGCGCTGCCTACGTCGGGGGCTGGACTCAGGGCTACCTGCTGCCAATGTTGCCCGCACTTGGTGCGCTGTGGGCGACAATCGGATGGGCGGTTACGCTAGTCGAGGCGACTATCGCAATCCCTGTTCTGGCGTTTTTGTTTATCAGGATGGACGGACAAGAACTCGTTGACTCAGTTCAGCGGCCTGGAATGATTGTCGCTGCCAACATAATTGGGCGGCCTATATTTATCACGCTGGCATTGTGTGCGACCTATTACCTGCTGCCGCTGGGCGCGCGGCTGGTCGGCGTGATTCTGCCGTCGGCGTGGCTGGGCGCGCAGGCTGCGCACACGGTGTCGCTCGGCGGGATACTCGGCGCGTATCTGCTGCTCGCTTACGTCGAGTACCAAGTCGCCGCACGCTTGTGCGGCGCGGTGACAGAGATTCCGGATCGGCTGCTGTCGTGGTGGGGCGCGGGCGGCGGCGAGACCGGCGAGCGGGCGCACGCTGGCGGTGCCGCTGGTGCTGCTGCGGCGGCCGGGGCAGGCCTCGCCGCCTCCGCCGCCCGGCGCGGCCATGGTGGTGGCGGCGGCGGTGGCGGTGGCTACGGCGGCGGCGGCGACCTGGGAATCGAGCCTGCTGGCGGCGGCAACGATGGCGGCGGGGTCTCGAAAATTCCGGCGGCGACGCGGCGCGGTGACGCGTGGTTTCAGCGGTCGGGCGGAGCGGCCGGGCTGACAGACAGACAGACGGCGTCGGCCAAAAAATCCTACACAAAATGGCGCAAAGAAAATCCTGACAAAGAGGATTTCAGTTTTGGCGCCTACGTCGCCCACGCTCAGGAGCGCAACGCCGCGCGTAACTCGCGCAATCGGGACGGCGGAGAATAGCCAACACGTTGATTTTCTGCGCTGTTGTGCCGCCTGCGGCACAACAGCGGGCGACGCGCAGCCGCTCGCGGCGAGCACGCGCGGCGGGTGAGCCGCGCCTGAATCCTTTCGAGCGCCGACAGTAAAATCCTTGTCAACATTGGTTGATTGCAAGGATTTATCGAAGGATTTTTGCGCTCTGTTCTTTACGTTGTTTTTCCTTGTCAACATTACATGCTTGCGTCTTACGGAAAAATCGTTGACATCTTCTTGCGGGTATTGTAGCGATTTAGAGGTAATGCAACACAATAGAGGGTGCGAAAATGGGTAGGGCGATGGTGGTGCGGGTGTTGGAGACGGGCGCCGACGGGCGCGAGACAGACGCGACGATCACGGCGCGCGGCGCCGACGCGCTGCGCCGACTGCGCGTGCTCCTCGGCTACGGTCTGAGCGCCGACGACGCGCTCGACGACGTGCTGCTCGACGGCGCGAATCCCTGGGACGACGGTCACCTCGACGGCGACACGTTGCGTGTCGTGGTTGCAGACCTGAGCGAGTGGAGCGGTTGGCCGGACGGGAATGACGGCACGGTGACGGGAAAGGTTCCTTGACGCCAGAGGCGGACCGAATGTCAAAGAATCTTTCTCTTGGCGCTTCCTTGTTGGCTAGGCGGCGGGCGCTCGGTTTGACGCAGTGCGAGGCCGCCGGGCTGGCTGGTGTGTCGCGTCCGACGGTCGCAGGCCTCGAACGCGATCAAGGCCAGCGCCGTAGCCTAAATGCCGTCGCCGGGGCGCTGGGCCTGCGGCTGGTCGGCGCTGACCGGCTGACGGAGGCACGGGAGCGGCGGGGATGGTCGATCCCGGTGGCGGCGGCGCGGGCCGGGTTGACGGCCCCGACGGTGCGGCTGCTTGAAGCCGGTGGTGGTCGGGTGGAGAGCCTGCTCGTCTTGGCGCATGCCGTCGGCGCCAAGCTGCGGCTGGAGGCTGCCGGGCGTAACGGCGGACAGGACGAGTGGTACACGCCGTCTGACCTCCTGACGGTGATCATGTCGGCGCTGGGCGTCACCGAGTGGACCATGGACCCGTGCAGCCCCGGCCTCGGCGTTTCGCCCGTGCGCGCGGCGCGCCACGTCACGGCCGCCCAAGACTCACTATCGCTTCTGTCGTGGGGCGCGCCGGACGACGCTCTCTTCGTCAACCCGCCGTTCAGCCGTCTGCCCGCCTTCGCCGGTCGCTGTGCGGCTGAGGCGGCGCGATGCTTGCGGATCGTTCTGCTGGTTCCGGCGTCTCGGCCGGGGGCACGATGGTGGCGAGACCATGTAGCGGGCGGTGGCGGTGACGTGATCTACCTGGGCCGCCGCCTGCGGTTCACCTCTCCCAACGGCGAGGGTGACGCGGTTGCGCCGTTCGACACGGCGCTGGTCTGCTGGGGCTGGCCGGGCGGAGCGGTGGAACGGCTGGCGGCGGCTCTGCCGGACTCTCTGCTGGTGCCTGCCGACGGCTGGCGTCGGGCGGCGTAGCACCTCTCTGGTACCTGCGCGCTGAGCGGAGCGGGAGCCTCGATGTCGTCGCGGTTGGAGGCGCTGCCGCGCGGATGGCCTCTTGCTCTAGCCTACGCCGAAACTGCGTAGTCAACCCATTTGTTGTAAGGCGAGGAAAGACCGATGAAGCGCATCGCGAAAATTCTGGAGTTCAGCAGAGACCGACGGGCAACACCCCAGATCGCTGCTGCCTTCAGCTTGATGATGGCGCACGAGGATGGCGTGCCCGCTGCGTTGTTCCTGAGCGTTCCGGGAACACAGGCCGCGCTTGACGTGCTACTCGACAAGCTGGATGGTTTTGAAGGCGACCCGGCGCCCGTTCTGATCGAGTTGATGCTCGACGAGGTCTACAACCACCCCCCTACAACGGCGGCGATGCTGTGCGGCTATATGTACGCGCAGATGACTGCCGACGGCGTGGGTGCAGCTGAAGCGTTCAAGACTGCGGTGTGCGAGAACGTCGCCCCCGAGTGCGGATGAACACTTGATGCCCCCGGCGTCTACTCGCCTGCGTTCGCCGCATGTCCCGTTGGAGCGTGCCCTAGCGAGTCGTCTCACGCCCCCGCTTAAGCCGTCCCAATGAAATCCCCCTTGCCATTTTGGAACAGCGGGGCGATAACGTCTAAGGGTTCATTGAGACACTTGGGACGGAACAGGCCATGTTGATCGGCTACGCTCGCACCAGCACCCTCGACCAGAAGGCCGGCATTGAGGCACAGGTCCGTGACCTTCAGGCCGTGGGGTGCGAGAGGCTGTTTCAGGAACAGGTGTCGTCGGTGGACGTGGCGAACCGGGAACAGCTTGCCATTGCCCTCGACTTCATCCGGGAAGGGGATGCCCTGGTAGTGACGAAGCTCGACCGCTTGGCCCGGTCCGTCGCCCACCTGATGACGATCCTCGACGCCCTGAAGGCCAAGGGCGCATCCCTGCGCATCCTGAACATGGGCATCGACACCAGCACCCCCACCGGCAAGCTGATGCTGACCGTCCTTAGCGGCGTGGCGGAGTTTGAGCGGGACATCATGCTTGAACGCCAGCGGGAGGGCATCGCCAAGGCCAAGGCTGAGGGGAAATACAAGGGCAGGAAGCCCACGGCACAGGCCAAGGCCGAAGACGTAATGGCCCTGAAGGCGCAAGGTGTTGGTGCCAGTGAGATAGCCAAGCGGCTCGGGATCGGCCGTGCCAGCGTCTACCGCATCCTTGGTGCCGATGCCTGAACCGCGGGGCAGGGAAGGGCGGTAGGAGTCTCAAGGGACCGGAAGACACTCTCGCCCTCCCCCGGCCCCTTCGAAAATCACACTTCGCTGAATGGGGTTAAAGCGCTGTTGTCTGGTTATTGTTCCGCTGCTCCAGGGCAGAGAGCCCCGGTCGTGGGCCGAACTAAACAGATCGTGTCGGATGCAGCTTGTGAGGAACAAGGGCTTCTTGCATCCTAATTGAGCTACAAACCTAACTCCCCATCGGCAACACACAGCTAGCAGGGACGTCACGAACTGGTGGGATAAATCTTCTTTTTAGTAGAGCACTCATAAACCTCCCCGGAAAATGAGTAAAACCTTCTGACAATTTTCAGATAATCGACAAGACCATCAAAATCGTGGCCCATAAGGTCTATTTCATCGTTAGAGAACTCCTCTCGGACCATAGGGTCTATATAACCCGCTTCATGCCGAGAGAACCGATATATATTTATAAGAGCCGCTTCAGACATAGACTGAATGCTAGAAATCAGAAGTCTGTCTCCTCTTTTCTTGCCTTCAGTACTTTTTGCGAACGCTTCTATAGGATCCATGTCTGACCGCTGGCCAAAGAAGTAGGACGCCGTCTTCTCTTCATCAGCTAGCAAAGCATAAACATTATATCGTGCGTTCTCCTTTACTAAATCATAAACCGCTCTGTGTTCGTGTAAATTTATCGATCTAGCAACTTCCTCCGCTCGCATCAGAACACGTGCTGCTGCAATCCAAGTGCTTCTTCTGTTGTCCCTCTTCATCAAACCTATCGCGGTTTCAAAGCCTTCTGTTGCCGAATCAAGGTAGAACTTGCTGACATCAAATCTTTCCTTCCTAGCCTGAATGAATAACGCACCCATAATTGCTGCTGTCGTTGTCACTCCAGCGCCACCAGCAACAAGTAATTGGCTACCACCTATAACACCAGAAAAAATCAGCGGCAGGCCGATAGCCAAAAACATAAACATAAACCCTAATAGCAGGTTGTCATCAGTCCACTTCAAAACATTACGAAAAGACATCGCCATAACAAACTCCGCATGTTGACTTTATTCGGCGGTCTTAGATCAACAGATAGCGTGTATCTGGCTTGGAAGGGACAATGTGTTTGACCGCCCTATCCGAGCTATAAGCCCACGTTCCGTCTGTCGCATACCACCAGCTACGCCGAAGGGACACCCAGCGTCCCCACCGCTCTTCAATCTTCCATTCCCTGAAAGGGAGGCACCATTCCGTAGACCGGCCCCCGTCATGGGAGGCGCAGCGCCCCCGTTTCACATCAAGGGCATGATGCCAATCGGGAACACAGCTTTCTCTATGGCGGCTTTCAAGTTCACATACTCGCCCTTTGAGTAGCCGCCAAACGTTAAATCTCCACGTTCATGCCCGATAATGAGCTTTGCGGTCGATATGGGGACTTCGCCGGCTTCCAAGGCTTCTGCGAGGTTCATTCGTGTGGAGTGGAATACGGTCTGTGGCGTATCTACACCCAGCTTCCGTCTCTCTCTGGTGAACTTCTTCGACACGTTCCATGAACGCTTATTATCGGGACCGCCCGGTGTAATGTCTGGAAAGAGCCAGCCGTCCGGGTTGCCCTTGGCCGTGGTCGCTTCCTTCTTCAGTGTCAACACCAGCGGCTCAATTGCGGAATGGACCGGGATCAAGCGGATGGCATTCTCCGTCTTGCCTTCGGTGATGGACAGCCACCAACTGCCTTCCTGTTCAAGCACGTCTTTCGCCTGAAGCGAACAGAGTTCATCCAAGCGGGCGCCCGTGAACAGGCCAAGCCGGAAAAGCGCATCCAACGGCCGGCCCTTCAATCCAGTAAGAAGGGTGCAGATTTCGTCGGCGGAGTATGGCCGCCTCTTCTCTTCCTTGTTCCCGCGTTTGCCCTTCACCCGCAGAACCTGCCCTTGCCACGGGTTCACCTCAACAAATCCCTTCTGCTCCTGCCAGCGCCACCACATCGACAGAGAGGAAATGTGCCGGTTGATCGTCTTTGCTGCTATGTCGGGAAACGCCTCACTCACATAGCTGCCCGCTAGGCGCTTGTTCACGTCCGACACCAACAGGACACGCTTTTTCGTCGCCCATTCAAGGAAGCGGTTCGTGTCCGAGTCATACTGCCGGGCCGTCTGCTTGGTGATGGTGCGGCTCGCTTCAGGAAGCCATAGGTCACGAGTCTCGGACAGCATTGGGGATTTGCTCGTGGCGATCCGGTAGAAGTCCTTGGCGGCCTCTGGCCCCTGAGTGGCTTCAATCTCTTCCGCCCGGCTTTCGATAGCGAGTTCCACGCCCTGTTGGGCGGTATGCTCGTGGTCCGGGTCTTGGGCGTTGGCGTCGGCCTTGATCCACGTATCCCGCCAAATGAGGGCGGCAGCAACGGCGCTACCGTCTTCCCCTTTACCGATGGCGTCTAGCTCCGCCTTGATCTGGGCAACCGCTACATGCCGCAGGCGTTGGGCTTCTGCCAAATCCCGCGTCTTCAGGGTCCGGGTGATGTGAGTGTTCCTCACGACCTTCTGAAGCCGAGGGGGCACCGTTACCCGCACGTACCAAGTCTGCCGACGCTTTACCAAATACATCGTATCCAACACGCACTCCCAAGCCGATAGGGTACACGCATGGGGTACACGTTGGGCCTTAAGAACCTATGAAGATCAATGCTTCCATAGACTTATAGGGCGTTTGGTGGAAGGTCCCATCCCCTCCGCCACCTTGCTTGGCAGGCGCCAAGCCGTTGAATTTCCCAAATAGTTGAAGTGTTTGAAACGCCCGGTAGGGCATTGTCCATTTGGGCGCCGATAGAAAAGATCGGGGCACAAGCATATCTCTGGTGTTCAGGAAGATTGTTGGCGGGATAGTTCGTTCCGCTGGCAAAAGTGGCCGCTGTTTGTTGTTTGGCACTCCGGTCAAGCCAGCGCGTAATTCCCCCACCCTTTGAGAGCCCGCAATTCAGTTCCGGCTGATCATCCACACCACTGCCTACCGGCTGCTGCGCCGGACGCCGGGAATGGACGCTTTGTCCGGAACATTGGCAATCCCCGGTTACCGTCGGCCCCGGGTTGTTCCCGTACGGGCGGTTGGCTGCCTTTTGGCGGTGGTATCCACGGGACACCGTCAAACCGATGGCAGATCGCGGGGCTTTCATACACCGATACTATCCCTTTGGACAGCAGGGGTATCCCTCAGGACCCGCGTGTCGGCTCGACAAAGCCCCTAAACTGTTAGGGTCGATCCGGTTCCGCCGGGCGACCGGACGCCGATCCGGGGGAGGACGCGCCATGATGCAGGATGATGCCCTGATGGTCGGTCCGCCGACCTTCATCGCCACAATCCTGCTGCTGACGCTGACCGCAGCCGGCAGGCACAACAAGCAATCAAGAACCTGCCGGTTGCGGGTCGGGCGGCGGCGCGCCGTGACGCCGCCCGACCGGCGTCACGGCGGTCGCCGATGGGAAGGAACTCCACCATGGCTTCTCGCATGGCTCGGATCGTTCATATGGGCAAACTGGGCGGCTATGTGGCGCTGCTGGACGGCGCGCTGCTGGAACTCGAAAGCCGCATCCTCTGGCCTTCGGCTTCGGCGCTGATGGAGGCGCTGCGGCGGGTCGGCATCACGCCGTGCGACATGATCCTGGACACCCGGTCTCCCGCCGGCATCCGGCCGGCCGCCGCGGTCAACGCGGCGGCGGAGGCATCGCCCCGGCTCGGCGGTCTGCCGCTGGCGGCGTGACGCCGGTCAGGTGGACGACCACGCTGCCGAAATCGCTGTCCGTCTCCAGCCGCACCGGCAGGGGCGGATAGCCGGCGGCGACCGGGGCCAGCCACAGATCGACGGGGGGCCTGTCCGCCGGACCGTTGCGCTGCCAGAAACGGCCGGCCGTCGACGACCGGGCATAGCCGGCCACCGGCTTGTAGGTCACCCGGCATTGCAGGGCGACACCGGCGAAGACCGAGTAGCGCGACGGGTCGACGATGCGCCGCCCCACCTCGCTGAACACCATGTCGTAGCGGCGGCGGCCGTCGAACACCGGCAGCGACCGGTCGCAGCCTTCGCGCGCGCCCACCGCGAACAGCAGGTCCAGCACGGCGCTCAGCGGGTCCAGAGTGCCGCGTTGCAGTGCCGGCGGCACCGGTTCGCGGTCGTCCTTCTCCGGCGGCGGCGAGACGCTGGCGGCGACATCGCCTTGGGGGCCGTAGGTCAGGGTGACGTTGCGCGGCTCGCCGCGAAGCTGGCTGGTCTGGCGGTGGTCGGCCGGCCGCAGGTCGGCGCCGCGGATATGACCGTCGGTCAGTGAGTCCGTGCGCCAGCTGAACAGCCGGCCGATGGTGCCGCCGGTCACCGCCGACACCTCGATCCGGTAGCGGTCGCCGGTCACCTCCAGCATCGCTTCGACGTCCAGCGCGGTGATGCCGCCGACGAAGACACGGTAGGTCGCCTTCGCCGGCTCCGCCGACGCCATGGCGGTGGCGAGGGGAAGCAGGGGAAGGGACAGGCCGGCCGCCATCAGGGCTGCCCGGACAGGATTGGGAAGGCGGCGGGGGCTGGGCTGGCGCACGGTCCGGGGCTCCTGCGGTCGGCTGATCTTTTTTTAAGATGGGGATGAATCTGGTGCTTGACACCCGGTGGGGAAGGCCGTAGAAACCCGCCCACCGCAGCGGCGGGGCCGACGAAAGACGGTCGCGCCGCAAAAGAGTTTCAGGGTTCGGGCGCGTAGCTCAGCGGGAGAGCATTCGCTTCACACGCGAAGGGTCACAGGTTCAATCCCTGTCGCGCCCACCATCACGAAAAGGCTTCGGACGAAAGTTCGGAGCCTTTTTGCTTTCCGGCACCGGCGGCTGTGGGCCGCGCGGAAAACGTGTATTATATAACGCTTATATGATTGGCGAATCGCGGTCGATTGACGCAGATCAGCCCTCTTCGCGCTGCAATGCGGTATTAGGGGGGCCATCCCTGTCACCCGCTTCGGAAAGCCAATCAGATGGACGATACCCGTATCGCTTTGCTCTCCCTCGGCCTGCTGGTCGCCGTGCTCGCCGTCATCATCGGTTCGGTGGTTTTCGTCCCGTCCTTCACCGCCCTGCTGGCCACGCTGCTGGCCTGGGCCAACCTGGCCTATCTGGTCGGCATTACGATTAAGCGCTGATTGGCCAAGCGCTGATCCAGTTCCGCGGCGGGGCGCAGCCTTCCCCGCCGCGGCTGCCGAACCTTTGGGGTTCGGCAACAGTCTGTCCTGCGGAAAGCTTTTCTGGACAGGAACGGTCGGTCGGGTTATCCAGCGCCCGGTTTCGCTGCGCTCCTGATATCGCTGCGCCCCCGATCTTGCTGTGCCAAGGACCGACGCCATGACGCCGACCACTGCCCAGACCTCCAGTCCGCTGCCGATCCTGAGGACGGTGGAGGACCTGAGAGCCCAGGTCGCGGCCTGGCGGCGGGAAGGGCTGACCGTCGCGCTGGTGCCGACCATGGGGGCGCTGCATGACGGCCATCTGGGCCTGGTGCGGCGCGCTCGCGAACTGGCCGACCGGGTGGTCGCCAGCGTCTTCGTCAACCCGACCCAGTTCGCCCCGCATGAGGATTTCGACCGCTACCCGCGCGACGAGAGCGGCGACTCCGCCAAGCTGGCCTCGGCCGGCTGCCACGCGCTCTATGCGCCGACCGTGCGCGCCATGTATCCGGAGGGCTTCGCCACCGCCATTTCGGTCGGCGGCCCGGCGGAGGGGCTGTGCGGCGCCTTCCGGCCGCAGATGTTCGGCGGCGTCGCGCTGGTGGTGACCAAGCTGTTCCTGCAGGCGCTGCCCGACGTCGCGGTGTTCGGCGAGAAGGATTACCAGCAGCTGATGGTGATCCGCCGCTTCACCCGCGACCTCGACATTCCCGTCCGGGTCGAAGGGTTGCCGACGGTGCGCGAAGCCGACGGGCTCGCCATGTCGTCGCGCAACGCCTATCTCGGCGCCGACGAGCGCGCCCGCGCGCCCGAGTTGCACCGGGCGCTGACTGCGGCGGCCGAGGCGCTGGCGCGGGGGGCGGAGCCCGACGGCGCCCTGACCGGCATCCGTGGCCGCATCGCCGAGGCGGGGTTCGGTGCCATCGACTATGTCGAGCTGCGCGACGCAGAAACGCTGGAGCCGGTGACCGCCGTCACCCGTCCCGCCCGTCTGCTGGCCGCCGCCTGGATGGGCAAGGCCCGCCTGATCGACAATGTACCGGTGATCCCTGTCGGTTGAAATATCGGGGAATGAGGGCTGCCGGCCCGATCGCATTTGACCGGAATTTGTTGGGCGCCTAACATGATTTTCCTCGGGCATGGTCCCGATGGGAATCAGACCCCCGCGATGGGGGCGGAAAGGCGATCTTGCGGCTTGTTCGTCGCAACCGGCAGGGGGAAACGGTTTCCCTGATGCCGCTCGTTCTGACCGGCCTCCTGTTGACGCTGGCGGCGCTGGGTGCGGGCGGCGCGATGATCGCCGGCCGCAACCGTGCGCCGGCTCCGCAGGCGCAGACAGGTCCCGACAAGAAATATGCCGCCCTGCCGATGATGACCTTCAGCCTCGGCGGCGGTGATGCCCGGATGGTGGACGTGAAGGTCCTGCTGGAGATCGATCCGTCGGTGGACGGCAAGGTCGCCGACCCCTATGTCCCGCGCATCACCGACCGTCTGTCCGACCGGATGCGCCAGATCGATCCCCAGCAGCTGACCGGCGCCGACGGGGCGAAGCTGATGAAGAGCACCATCGCCGGCGTGCTCGACCGCGAACTGCGCGGCGTGCGGGTGAAGGAAATCCTGCTGGACCGCATGGTGGTCAGGTAGGGCCGGAAACGCCGCCGGCCCCCCTGGGACGAGGTCAGTCGGCCAGCCGGGTGGTCAGGCGCGGTGCGGTGCTGCGGGCCGCGGCGACATAGCGGGCGCGCAGCGGCTTCAGAACGAACAGGGCGAGGAAGGCGGCCAGCGCGTTGACGATGGCGACGCTGTAGAAGACGGTCTGCCAGCTGCCGGTCGCCTCCACCATCAGGTTGCCGACGGGGACCATCAGGGCGGCCACGCCCTTGGCGGTGTAGAGCATGCCGGCGTTGGTGGCGGCGAAGCGCGAGCCGAAGGTGTCGGCGCAGCAGGCCGGGAACAGGCTGAAGATCTCGCCCCAGGCGAAGAACACCAGACCGGTCAGGATGACGAAGGCCACCGGGTCGGCACCATAGGCGCTGAGCGCCATCACCCCGACCGCCTCGATGGTGAAGGCGATGAACATGGTGTTCTCGCGGCCGATATGGTCGGAAACCCAGCCGAAGAAGGGCCGCGTGATGCCGTTCATCACCCGGTCGATGGACAGGGCGAAGGTCAGCGCCGGCAGGGTCAGGCCAAGGATGCTGACCGGCGCGTCGATCAGACCCATGTCGGCGGCGATGGGGCCGAGCTGGGCCGTCACCATCAGGCCGCCGGCGGCGACCATGGTGAACATGCCGTACATGATCCAGAAGACGGGGGTGCGCAGCATCTCCTGCGGGGCATAATGGCGGCGCTGCGGGGCGGCCGTGCCGCGGCTCTGGCCGTATCCCAGCTTCGGCGGGTCGGTCATGAAGCAGGCCAGCACCAGGATCACCAGCCCCTGGCCGAGGCCAAAGGTCATGAAGGTCGTCTCGAAGCCGGAGGACTCGATCATGGTGGCGATCGGCACGACCGTCAGGGCGGAGCCGGCGCCGAAGCCGGCGGCGGTGAGGCCGGCCGCCAGCCCGCGGCGGTCGGGAAACCATTTCAGCGCATTGCCGACGCAGGTGCCATAGACGCCGCCGGCGCCGATACCGCCGATCACCGCGGCCAGATAGAGCAGCGCCAGCGAATCCGCCACCGCGTTCAGCGCCCAGGACAGGGCGCACAGCGCGCCGCCCACCAGCACGACGATGCGCGGACCGAATTTGTCGACGAACCAGCCCTCCACCGGCACCAGCCAGGTTTCGGTGACGATGAAGATGGTGAAAGCCACTTGGATCGCGGTGCGGCCCCAGCCATGCTTGTCGTCGATCGGCTCGACGAACAGGGTCCAGCCATATTGCAGGTTGGCGATCATCGACATGCAGACGATGCCGATGGCAAGCTGCATCCAGCGCCCGCCCCAGGGTGCGACCCGGGCCGTGTTGCCGTGCGTCTCACGCACCATGTCCTTCCTCCCCATTGCATCCGACATGTTCTGTTCGGCATCTTCTGTTCGGATGTCCGGACCTGTATTTTCGACCCTGTTCTTGATTTCTGGTGTCCGGTCCGGAAAAGCCTTTGGGATGGAACCTCTCACCACCAACTTGTGGTTGCTGGCATGCCAAATGCCCCATGCCCGTCTTCACGATCATCAGTTTGGCTGACTATGTCAATACGAACCATTTGCCGACGCAGTGACATGCATGCGAAATGTCCATGTGGATCCGCTGGAATTCCGCGATCCGGAAAAAGCCGCGGCCGGCGGCCGGTCGAAAGCGCTACGCCGTTGCGCTAATGCTCTGCCGAACAGGAGGATTCCATCCTATGCCGTTGCCCGACCCGCCGCTGCTGGTCATCACCGACCGCCGTCTGGCCGAGCAGCCGTTGCCGCAGGTGGCGGAGCGGCTGTTCGCGTGCGGCGTGCGCTGGCTATCGTTGCGGGACAAGGACCTGCCCGATGCCGAACGGGTGGAGTTGGGTCGCGCATTGATGGTACTTGCCCGCCGGTGGAAGGCCTGCGTCACCCTGCATGGCGACCCGGCGCTGGCGGCGGCGGCCGGAGCGGATGGGGTGCATCTGCCCTCCGGCGGCGATCCGGAGGCGGCGCGTGCGCTGCTGGGGCCGGGGGCGCTGATCGGGCTGTCGTGTCACGACTCGGACGGCGCCGAGGCGATGGAATGCGGCGGGGGGCAGGCCGATTACGTGACCCTGTCGCCGGTCTTCCCGTCCGCCAGCAAGCCGGGCTACGGGCCCTGCCTGGGTGCGGCGGGGCTGCGGAGACGGGTAGGGCAGTGGAAGAGTGTTGGCATGCCGGTGATCGGGCTGGGCGGCATCGACCACGCCAGCGCGGTGGCCGAATGCCGGGCGGCCGGGGCGGCGGGCGTCGCTGTGATGGGGCTGGCGATGCGCGGCGACCCGCAAGCGCTGGCGCCGCTGCTGGCCGCGCTGGCGCCGGCCAAAACAGCCGTGTTGTCCTCCGGTTAAGCTCAGGCGCGTTTCACGCCGGTCCCCCTGGACATTTCAACGGCTTGCATGCATCTGGTATGTAGGATACGAAAAAAGGCACGGTGGCTCCGTGTAAGGGGCCGACCGGGTGCGCCGCGACCGCCGGCGAGACATGAGGACATCCACTCCATGACCTTTCCCGCTCTCAACGTCCAGCCCCTCGACACCGGAACCACCTTCCGCAGTCAGGTCTACCACGCGCTGAAGCAGGCGATCACGGAGATGGACATCTACGACCATGACCGCGAGATCCGGCTGGACGAACGGCAGCTCAGCGACAAGCTCGGCGTCAGCCGCACTCCGATCCGCGAGGCGCTGACCCTGCTGGAGCAGGAGGGCTTCATCCGCCTGCAGCCCCGCCGCGGCATCTTCGTCGTCCGCAAGACCAAGACCGAGATCGTCGAGATGATCCAGGTCTGGGCGGCGCTGGAAAGCATGGCCGCCCGCATGGCCGCCGAACATGCCCCGCCGGAGGAGATCCACAAGCTGTGGGACCTGTTCGGCAGTTTCGAGCAGCGCAGTCCGAAGGACCATGTCAGCGACTGTTCCGACGCCAACATCGCCTTCCACAAGAGCATCATCCACCTGAGCGGCTCGAAGCTGATCCAGGACGTCACCGACAACCTGTTCATCCACATGCGGGCGATCCGCAAGCTGACCATCGGCCAGGAGGACCGGGCCGAACGCTCCATCCACGACCACCGCGCCATCATCAAGGCCCTGGAAGAGCGCAACGCCGACCTCGCCGAACGGCTGGTGCGCGAGCACACCATGGGTCTGGCCGCGCATGTGGCGAAACATTGCGACTTCCTGGAGTGAGCGCTCGGACAGGGGGGCGGTAGCCCCCCACCTCAAACCGTCACCGCCTCCTTGACCGCCTCCACCTTGGGCGCGTCGTCGCCGTCGATGGTCACCACCCGCAGGGAATTCGTCTTGCCGGGCGTCCCGAACGGCACGCCCGCGGTGACCACCAGCGACTGGCCGGAACTGCCGATGCCGGTTTCCGCCGCCGCCGTCAGCGCCCGCCCGACCATTTCCGAGAAATTCGCCACGTCGTCGGTCAGCACGGCATGGACACCCCAGGCCAGCGACAGCCGCCGCGCCGTCGCGTGGTTGGCGCTGAGGCCGAGGATCGGCACGCCCGGCCGCTCGCGCGACGCGCGCAGCGTGGTCGATCCGGTGGTGGTGTAGGTGACGATGGCGGCGGCGCTGATGGTTTCCGCCACCTGCCGCGCCGCGGCGGTCAGCGCGTCGGGGGCGGTCGCCTCCGGGCTGGGATGGTCGGCGTCCATGATGCGGCGATAGAGCGGGTCGCCCTCCACCCGGCGGACGATGCGCTCCATCATCGCCACCGCCTCGACCGGATAGCGGCCGGAGGCGGATTCGGCGCTCAGCATCACCGCGTCGGCCCCGTCATAAACGGCGTTGGCGACGTCGGAGGCTTCGGCGCGGGTCGGGGTCGGCTCCGACACCATGGATTCCAGCATCTGGGTGGCGACGATTACCGGCTTGCCCATGGCGCGGCTGAGCCGGATCATCTTCTTCTGCAGAGCCGGCACGTCTTCCGGCGGCAATTCCACGCCCAGGTCGCCGCGCGCGACCATCACCGCGTCGGACAGTTCGATGATCCGGTCCAGCGTCGGCAGGGCGGCCGGCTTTTCGATCTTGGTCATCACATGGGCGCGGTTGCCGATCAGCTCGCGCGCTTCCAGGATGTCCTCCGGCCGCTGGACGAAGCTGAGTCCGATCCAGTCCACACCCAGGTCGAGGCCGAAGGCGAGATCGCTGCGGTCCTTCTCCGACAGGGCGCTCAGGGCCAGCGCCGCACCGGGCACATTGACGCCCTTGCGGTCGGACAGGGTGCCGCCGGCCACCACCTCCGTCTCGGCGAAGTCGGGGCCGCAGTCCAGAACGCGCAGGCGGATGCGTCCGTCGTTCAGCAGCAGATCCAGGCCCGGTTCCAGGCTGGCGAACACCTCCGGGTGGGGCAGGCAGACGCGGCGATTGTCGCCCGCCCCGCGGTCGAGGTCCAGGCGGAAGCGGTCGCCGATGGCGAGATCCACCGGCCCGGATCCGAAAGTTCCAACCCGCAGCTTCGGCCCCTGGAGGTCGAGCAGGACGCCGATCGGCCGGCCCAGCGTCTTTTCGGCGGCGCGGATGCGGGCGAAGCGCTCCGCATGTTCGGCCTGGGTGCCGTGGCTGGCGTTCAGGCGGAAGACATTCACGCCCGCCCGGGCCAGGGCCGTGATCTGGCTTTCCGAAGAACTGGCGGGACCCAGCGTGGCGACGATCTTTGTGCTGCGGTGAAACGGCATGACGACAGCCTTCCTCCGCCCGGCCCTTTGCAAAAAGGGGCGGGTCTGGCGAGTGATGGTGAGCGGGTGTGGTGTTGCCCGGATGCTGGAAGTCCCAGGCCGGACGGTCAAACGGCACCCGCCCCTTATTCCGCATCGTGAGAGTGGTTCTTCCCACCGCACATGGACAGCCGGACCGCCCGTCGGCGACAGTGGGGCATGTCCGAGACCGCCCCTCAGAACCCTGTTTCCCCCCATCCGGCCGCCACGCTGATCCTGCTGCGCGACGGCCCGGACGGCTTGGAACTGCTGGTGATGGAGCGCCATGCCGGCCTGCGCTTCGCCCCCGACGCCACCGTCTTTCCCGGCGGCCGGCTGGAGGCGGCGGACCATCATCCGCTGTGGCGCGCCCGCTGGCCGGAGGGGGAGCCGCCCGCCGATCTCGCGCACCGGGTCGCGGCCCTGCGGGAATGCGTGGAGGAGTGCGGCATGCTGCCGACCCGCGATCCGCTTCCACCTCCGGCGCTGGCGGAGCTGCGCCAGGGGCTGGCGGCGGGGGAGGGCTTCGACGCGGCGCTGGCGCGGGTTGGAGTCGCCCCCGCGCTCGACCGCATGGCGGTGCTGGCCCGCTGGATCACGCCGGAGATGCTGCCGCGCCGGTTCGACACGCTGTTCTTCCTTGCCCCGGCACCGGATGGGCAGGAGCCGGTCTGCGACGGCGGGGAGGCGGTCGGCGTGCTGTGGGCCACGCCGCGCCGCCTGCTGGCGGAGGAGGAGGCCGGGCGGCGCCGGCTGGTCTTCGTCACGCGGATGACCCTGCTGCGGCTGGCGGGATGCACCGACACGGCCGCGGCGATGGCCAGTGGGGCGTTGGCCTCCGCGGCGGTGTCCGGCCGGGGTCTTCCGCCGCCGATCCTGCCGCGGCTGGTCGAAACGGCGGCCGGCCCGGTGTTCCGGATTCCCGTTGGCTGCGGCTTTTTGCCACTGGAGACCTCCGCCCAAGATGTTAGGCTTGGGTAAGATTAGGCAAGTTCAGACCGGTTTCCGCGATGTGAAAATTGCGCAGACGTGCTATTGTGCGATGCGACATGCGCAATCAATCTCCATGCTGACGCTCGGCGCCGGATGACGGCGCTCCGGGCGGTGGCTGGAGGATCGCGGAATGGATGTCGGGTTCATCGGAGACGGGAAGATGGCCGAGGCGATCATGGACAGGCTGCGGGAGGCTGGGCACCGGCTGCACCGCCATCCCCATGGTCGCGGCGACTTCCGCGACCGGGCCGGCGCGTGCGACGTGGTGATGATGCTGTTGCCCGATGCGCCCGCGGTCGAGGCCGCCCTGTTCGCCGGGGACGGCTTTGCCGCCGCCCTGCCGCCGGGCGCGCTGGTGATCGACCTGTCGGTCCTGCCGCCGGCGGAGGCCTCGGCCAACGCTTCGCGGCTCGCCGATCTGGGCGCGCTGCTGGTCGATGCGCCGGCGGGCACCGGTCCCGCCATCGCTCTCGGCGGAAGCGATGCGGCCTGTGCGCGGGCCGAACCGCTGCTGCGGCTGTTTACCGATGGCGTCGTCCGTGCCGGCGGTCCCGGTTCGGGGCAGCGGGCGCGTCTGGTCCGCATGTCGGACAGCAAGATGGCGGACAGGAAAAGCGACGATCCGGATGGACTGCACCGGCTGCTGCGTCTGATGGCCTTCGACGGGCCGGCTGAATCCAGGTTGGGCACATCATGAACACCTCCACCGCTCCCGACATCGCCCCGATGCGCCGCCCGGCCTCCCGCCTCTTCGCGACCGTACCGGACATGATCGTCCCCTTCGGGGCCGGTCTTGCCGCCGGTCTGGTCGCCGGGCGGGCCGATGTGGAGCGGTTGGGCAACAAGGGCGGGCGTCTGGTGGAGATGGCGGCGCTCGGCATTCCGGTGCCGCCGGGCTTCGTCATCGCCGCGGAGGCCGGGCGCGGGCTGGGCGCGGATGACCCGCTGCCGGCGGGCCTGCTGAAGCGGATCGATGACGCCGTCCTGGCGCTGGAGCGGCAGGCGGGCGGGCGTTTCGGCGGCACCGGTGATGGCGGGCCGCTGCTGCTGTCCGTCCGCTCGGGCGCGGCGGTGTCGATGCCCGGCATGATGGACAGCATCCTGAATCTCGGTCTCAACGACCGCACCGTGCAGGGACTGGCGGCGGCGTCGGACGATGCGCGCTTCGCCTATGACTGCTATCGCCGGCTGGTCCAGTCCTTCGGCTGCGTGGTGATGGGTGTGCCCGGCCACCGGTTCGAGGCGCTGCTGGACGAATACAAGGAGGAGCGCGGGCTTCAGCGCGACGGCGAGCTGACGGCGGAGGACTGGCGCAGCCTGATGCCGCGCTTCCTGCGGCTGGTGGAGACGCGCTGCGGCCGTCCCTTTCCGCAGGATCCGGCGGAACAGCTGCGTCTGGCGGTGGCGGCGGTCTTCCGCTCCTGGATGAACCCGCGGGCGGTCGCCTTCCGCGCCGTGCACGATGTTCCCGAGGATCTGGGGACGGCGGTGACGGTGCAGGCGATGGTGTTCGGCAACCGCGGGCCGGAGTCCGGCACCGGCGTTCTGTTCACCCGCGATCCCTCCACCGGCGCGCCCGGCCTGTGCGGCGAGTTCCTGGCCGATGCCCAGGGCGAGGATGTCGTGTCCGGCACCTGCGACCCCGACCCGCTGAGCGCCAGCCAGCCCAACCCCGACCGCTCGATGGAGCGCCGCATGCCGGCGGTCCATGCCGAGCTTTGCCGGGTGGCCGAGCGGCTGGAACGCGCCTTCGGCGACATGCAGGACATCGAGTTCACCGTGGACGGCGGACGCCTGTTCATCCTGCAGTCGCGCAGCGGCAAGCGCTCCTCCGAAGCGGCCGTCCGCATCGCCGTCGACATGGCGGAGGAGGGGATCATCACCCGCGACGAGGCGGTGGCCCGCGTCGATCCGCAGGCGCTCGACGAATTGCTGCGTCCGACCCTGACGCCCGACGCGCTGGCCGCCGCCATCGCGACCGGGCTTCCCGCCTCGCCGGGGGCGGCGACCGGCCGTGCCGCCTTCACCACCGAGGATGCGCTGCGGCTGTCGCGTGGCGGCGCGCCGGTGATCCTGTGCCGGCCGGAAACCTCGCCGGAGGACATCCACGGCATGCAGGCCGCCGTCGGCATCGTCACCGCCCGCGGCGGCTTCACCAGCCACGCCGCCACCGTCGCCCGCGGCATGGGACGCGCTTGCGTCTGCGGCGCCCGCGGGCTGCGCATCGACCTGGAAGAGCGGGTGATGCGGGCCGGCGACGTGACGATCCGCACCGGCGACCTGCTGACCATCGACGGCAGCAACGGCGCCGTGGTGTTGGGGACGGCGACGCTGCAGCGACCGGCGCCGGACGGTGCGACCGCCCGGCTGCTGGACTGGGCGCGGGAGTGCGGGGTGGGGCTGGCGGCGGATTGAGTGTTGAAGGGGACGGGAGTTAGGCCCCCACCCCAACCCTCCCCCCGCTCTCAGCGGACCTACGGTCCGCCTGCCGCGTCAGCACAAAGCATAGCTTTGTGCGAGAGCTGGGCGGGGGAGGGGACAAGCGCTTGTACGGCAGAGCGGCGGCAGTCCCTCCCCTGCGAAGCGGGGGAGGTTGGGTGGGGGCATTCGAAGCCGATGTCTCCTCACCCCCGCATCAGCGCCGTGAGATGCGCCGCGCACCCTTCCGCCAGCCCGGTCGCGTCATAGCCGCCTTCCAGCGCCGACACCACCCGGCCGCCGCAGACACGATCGGCAAGCTCGACCAGCTTGCGCGTCACCCATTCGAAATCCTCGGCGGTGAAGCCGAGCTGCGCCAGCGGGTCACGCTTGTGGGCGTCGAAGCCGGCGGAGATCAGCAGCAATTCCGGCTGGAACGCCTCCAGCGCCGGCAAGATGGCGCGCTCCACCGCCTGGCGGAACTCGACGGAACCGCTGTAGGGCTCCAGTGGCAGGTTCAGGATGTTGCCGTCGACACCGCGTTCCCAGGAATTGCCGGTGCCGGGATAGAGCGGCGACTGGTGGGTGGAGGCGAAGAACAGGT
>CBIHQY010000036.1:0-65290 GCA_966212305.1 uncultured Azospirillum sp. | reverse complement strand
CCAGGTCGCCGATTACGGCCTCGTCGCGGACCTGTTCAAGGCCGTGCCGGAGCTGCAGCAGGCGCTGTGATCGGGCGTCAATCGCTTACGAAAAAAGGGCGACCTCCATCGGGAGGCGCCCTTTGTTCTGAAGAAGCAATTGGTGCACAGGGCGTACCCGCCACCGCGCAGCTCCAGTTCGATCAACGCGGTGGTGGCCAGCCGCGCACCGGACATCCCCAGCAGATGGCCGAGCGCGATGGCGCCGCCATTGGGATTGACCCGCGGATCGTCATCCACCAGTCCAAGCTCCCGAAGACGGGCAAGCCCTTGCGCGGCGAACGCTTCGTTCAACTCGATCAGGTCGATGCGGTCGAGCGGAACGCCGGTACGGTCGAGCAGGAGCCGCACCGCCGGCACCGGTTCGACGCCCATCACGCGCGGCTCGACCCCGGCCCCGCCTATTGGAAGCCGGGATGGACCGGACAACTGACCTAACCTTGGCGGCGCATAACCTGCGGTAATGGTACGCCGCCCGGCGTCAGCCAATCGCCACCTGCTCCAGAAGCCATTTGCGCACCTTTGCGATGCGGGCGCGGTCCTGGTGGTTGGGCGGCACCACGAAGTAATAGCCGAGATCGCGGCACAGCGGCCGGTCGACCGGGCAGACCAGGGTGCCGCTGCGCAGTTCCGTCTCCAGCATGGCGGGCTGGCCCATGGCGATGCCAAGCCCGTCCAGGGCGGCCTGATAGGTCAGAAGCGAACTGGGGAACATCAGCGGCTCCTTCGTCTCCGCCATCGTCACGCCGGCTGCCTCCAGCCAGTCCGGCCAGTCCCGCCGCCGATAATGGGAATGCAGCAGCGGGTAACGCAGCAGATCGGCCGGAGTCTTCACCGGCGGACCGCCGGACAGCAGTGCCGGACTGCACACCGGCAGGATCTCGTCGGCGAAAAGGAAAACCGACTCCATGCCCTGCCAATCGCCGGTGCCCAACTGTATCGCTGCATCGACATTGTCGCGGGCGAAATCGACGGGCGTCACCGCGGTTCGGGTGCGCAGCCGCAGATCGGGATGGTTGGTCTGCAAGTGCGGCAGGCGACGCATCAGCCATTTCGCCATGAAGGTCGCATAGACCTGCAGTTTCAGTGGCGCGGCGGCGCGGGCCGATACCAGTTCGTCCGTAGCCTCGGCGATGCAGCGGAAGGCCGGGGCGATCTGTGCGGCGTACCGCTTGCCCTCGGCGGTCAGGGTCAGGCCGCGGGCCTCGCGGTGGAACAGCCGCACCCCCAGGTAATCCTCCAGCAGGGCGACCTGCCGGCTGACCGCCGGCTGGGTGACGCTCAACTCATCCGCCGCCTTGGTGAAGCTGCCATGCCGGGCGGCGCATTCGAAGACATGGAGCGGGTTGAGCGGAGGAATCGGGCGCACCGTCTCGACTCCATTACAAAAGGTTATGGAAGGCCAACAACTAGGAAGTTGTCGCATTTTCGTCAATGGGATTGATTGTCCGTAACGCAAATCGATAGCCCCGTCGGAGCCATGGACTTTCAACTCAACCAGGAACAGCGCGCCTTCGCCGACTCCGTGCGCCGCTTCGCCCGCGCCGAGCTGGCTGCCGACGCGCTGAAGCGCGCCCACTCCCCGGCCTTTCCCTGGGACGTGGCCGCGAAACTGTCGGAGATGGGGCTGCTGGGCATCACCATCCGCGAGGAGGATGGCGGCATCGGCGGCACGCTGATGGACGCGGTGATCGCCATCCAGGAACTGGCGCTGGTCTGTCCCAAGAGTGCCGACGTCGTGCAGGCGGGCAATTTCGGGCCGATCCGCACCTTTGCCGAATATGCCGGCCCCGAGCAGAAGGAGCGCTGGCTGGGCGACCTGCTCGGCGGACGCAAACTGCTGGCGTTGGGCATGAGCGAGCCGGATGCCGGATCGGCCGTCACCGACCTGAAGACCAGCGCCCGCGAGGATGGCGACCATTACGTCATCAATGGGTCGAAGGTCTTTTCCACCCACAGCCCGGAAGCGACGCTGTTCCTGATTTATGTCCGCTTTGGCCCCGGGGTCGGAGGCATCGGTTCTGTGCTGATCGAACGCGGCACCCCGGGCTTCACCGTCGGCCAGCCCTCCGCATTCATGAGCGGCGAGGAATGGTGCCAGCTCTATTTCGAAGACTGCCGGATTCCCAAGGCCAACGTCCTGTTGGGGCCGGGCGGCTTCAAGAAGCAGATCGCCGGCTTCAACGTCGAGCGCATCGGCAACGCCTCGCGGGCGCTGGCGCTGGGCCGCCATGCCTTCAACCTCGCCAAGGACCATGCGGAGACGCGGATCCAGTTCGGCCGCCCGCTGTGCGAGTTTCAGGGCTTGCAGTGGAAATTCGCCGACATGGCGCTGAAGCTGGAAGGCGCGCAACTGCTGCTCTACCGCGCCGCCACCAACGCGGACAACGGCCTGCCGTCGGCCTATGAAACCTCGATCGCCAAGCTGGCCTGCAACCTTGCCGGCTTCGAGGTCGCCAATGAAGCCCTGCAGATCATGGGCGGCACCGGGTACAGCCAGGAAGTGCTGGTCGAATATTGCGTGAAGCGGACGCGCGGCTGGATGATCGCCGGCGGATCCATCGAGATCCTGAAGAACCGGATCGCCGAAGAACTGTTCGAGCGCCGTTTCGACCAGCGCCCACCGCGGGAGAACCGGTCGTGAGCGGCATCGCCCCGATCACGATCAAGGGCTGCACCGGCTCAGCTCTTGCCGAGGCCCTGCTGCGGCCACGCTCCGTGGCCCTGGTCGGTGTGTCGGACGACATCGCCAAGACCGCCGCCCGTCCGCTGCGCTTCCTGCGCCGCGCCGGTTATGGCGGCGAGGTCTACAGCGTCAATCCCACCCGCGCCACCGTGCAGGGCGAGCCGGCCTTCGCTTCGCTGTCGGCCCTGCCGCAACGGCCGGACCATGCCTTCATTCTGACCGGCACCGACGCGGCCATCGCTGCGCTGGAGGAATGCGGGCGGCTGGGCATCCCGGTCGCCACCGTCCTGGCCGGTGGTTTCTCCGAGGCGGGCGGCGCCGGCGCCGAGCGCGAAAGGCGGCTGGCGGAGATCGGTCGGTCCTACGGTGTGCGCGTGCTGGGCCCGTCCAGCATCGGGGTCGTCAATCTGCATGAGCGGCTGGTGCTGACCGCGAACGCCGCCTTTGCCGAACCCGACCTGCCGGAAGGCGGAGTGTTCGTCGCCTCGCACAGCGGAAGCCTGATCGGCGCCCTGTTGTCGCGTGGCAAGGCGCGTGGCGTCGGCTTTGCCGGGCTGGTGTCGGTCGGCGGCGAGGTGGACCTGTCCGTCGGCGAAGTCTGCGAGGCGACGCTCGACGATCCCAAGGTCAGCGGTTATCTGCTGTTTCTGGAATCGATGCGCAACGCCGACACGCTGCGCCGCTTCGCTTTGGCGGCGGCGGAGCGTGGCAAGCCGGTGGCCGCCTACAAGCTTGGCCGCTCGGCGGAGGCGGCGGAACTGGCGGTCTCCCACACCGGAGCGCTCGCCGGGGAGGACGATGTCGCAGACACCTTCCTGCGCGACTGCGGGATCGCCCGTGTGGAATCCTTCGACGGGCTTCTGGAAATCCTGCCGCTGCTCAACCGGATGCCGGCGAAATCCATGCGGCAACCTGCCGTCGGTGTGGTCACCACCACCGGCGGCGGCGCGGCCATGGCCATTGACCAGCTTGCCATCCGCGGCGTGCGGGTCGCGGCTCCCAGCCCGGAAACCGTGCGCCGCCTTGCGGAGGTCGGGATCTCGACGGGGGAGGGGCGTCTGGTCGATCTGACGCTGGCCGGCACCCGCTACGACGTGATGAAGGCCGCGCTTGATGTGATGCAGACCGCGCCGGAATTCGATCTGGTGCTGGCGACCGTCGGCTCCTCCGCCCGATTCCAGCCCGATCTGGCGGTGGCGCCGGTGATCGACAGCGCGCGGGAGCATGAAAAGCCCTTGGCCGCCTTCATCGTGCCGGAGGCGCCGGAAGCGCTGTTGCGCCTGAACGCCGCCGGGGTCCCCTGCTTCCGCGCGCCGGAATCCTGCGGCGACGTGATCGCCGCCGCGCTCGGCCGCCGCACCCCGCGACCCGAACTGGCGATGCCGTCGCCGCCGGTTCGGCAGGGTGCCGGGCGGACCATCGACGAGGCCGAGGCCTATCGTCTGTTCGCCCGCGTCGGCGTTCCTCACGCGCCGGTCGCGGTGCTGACGGTCGGCGAGCCGGTGCCGGAGCTTCCATTCGCCTATCCGGTGGTCGCAAAGGTTCTGCACCCGGACATCGCCCACAAGACCGACGTCGGCGGCGTAGCGCTGAACATCGCCGACGCCGATGCGTTGTGCGCCGCCATGGCCGCGATCCGTGACCGGGTCGAAGCCGCGCGGCCGGGGGTGAGCGTGCGGAAAATTCTGGTCCAGCCGATGACCCGCGCTGTGGGTGAAGTTCTGGTCGGCCTGCGCCGCGATCCGCAGGTCGGACCGGTGGTGATGCTGGCTGCCGGCGGCGTGCTGACCGAGATCTACCGCGCCCGCGCCCTGCGGTTGGCGCCGGTGGACCGGAGCACCGCGCTGGAGATGATCGGGGAAGTGAAGGCGCTCCAGGCCCTGGCCGGCTATCGCGGACGGCCGGCCGGCGACCTCGGCGCCGTCGCCGATGCGCTGGTCGCCGTCTCCCGCCTTGCCCTGCTGGACGACGTGACCGTGCTGGAGGCGGAGATCAACCCGCTGATGGTGATGGCCGACGGGCAGGGGGCCGTGGCGGTCGACGCGCTGGTCCGGCTGGTCACGGCGGAGGCCGACATCGAAGCCCAAGAAGACGACACTGAAAACCGTTCCGGGAGGAACCGATAATGCCCAGGCCGGATGTGCTCTCACTGCCGGAGCTTGTGAACGCCAATGAACGGCTCGTCCATCGCGGCCGTTTCCTGACCGCGGTGATGCGGCTGGACATAGGCGCCGACGCCTATCTGATCTCCATCGACCGCGGGCGGATCGCCGAGGTGCGCAAGGGGCCTTTCGTCATGCCGTCCTGGACCTTCGGCCTGTCCTGCCCGGCCGAAGCGCTGGAGCGATTCTGGCAGCCGCTGCCGCTGCCGGGCTTCCACGACCTGTTCGCCCTGCTGCGGCGGGGGGACCTGACCCTGTCCGGCAACCTGCAACCCTTCATGGCCAATCTTCTCTACATCAAGGACGTGATGGCAAGCCTGCGCAGCCCGAAGGAATCCGCATGATGCGTGCGACGATCGAATCCATCACCGGACGTTACATGCGGCTGGACCACAAGGGCCGCGAGCACCGGATCTATTTCGAGGAGGCGGGGCAGGGCATCCCGCTGGTCTGCCTGCACACTGCCGGGTCGGACGGGCGCCAGTTCCGCGGCATCCTGAACGACCCGCGCATCACGCGCGATTTCCGCGTCATCGCCTTCGATCTCCCCTGGCACGGCAAATCCTCGCCGCCCGCCGGCTGGCAGGACGGCGACTACCAGCTGACCAGCGCGGACTATACCGACATCATCCTGACCGTCTGCCGGGCGCTGGAGCTGGACCGTCCGGTGGCGATGGGCTGCTCCATCGGCGGACGCATCGCGCTGCATCTGGCGATGGAGCATGCCGGGGAGTTCCGCGCCATCATCGGGCTGCAATCCTCAGCCCACGTCCATCCCTATTACGACACGACCTGGCTGCATCATCCGGACGTGAACGGCGGGGAGGTCTGCGCCGCCATCGCCGCCGGGCTGGTCGGGCCGAACGCGCCCGACGCCCATCGCTGGGAAACGGTCTGGCACTACATGCAGGGCGGTCCGGGCATCTTCAAGGGCGACCTCTATTTCTACAAGGTGGACGGCGACATCCGCCATCGGCTGAGCGAGATCGACACCAGCCGCTGCCCGCTTTATCTGCTGACCGGCGAATACGACTATTCCTGCTCTCCGGCCGACACGCTGGAGACCGCCGCCTGCATTCCCGGCGCCACCGTATCGATCATGCCGGGGCTGGGCCATTTCCCGATGAGCGAGGACCCGGACGGCTTCATCGCCCATCTGCTGCCGGTCCTGAGCGAGATCGCCCACCGCTGAGTGCCGTTCCGACAGCAAGCGTTCCGGCCACCGTCGCTTCGACAATAACCGCCCGCCGCCCGCAACAAGGGCGACGGCCATCAATACCCCAGGGAGGGACCATTCATGCGTGCCATCACTGTTCGAGTGCCCGGTCTGCGGGCGCTGACCGCCACGGCTGTCGCTGCGCTGACCATCGGTCTGGCCGGCGGTGCGGCCGCCGAGGTATCGGGCAAGACGGTGAAGATCGGCGTGCTGACCGACATGTCCGGTCCCTATTCCGACAATGTCGGTGCCGGAGCCGTGCTGGCCGCCCAGATGGCGGCCGAGGATTTCGGCGGCAAGGTCAATGGTGCGGCGATCGAGATCGTCTCGGCCGACCATCAGAACAAGGCGGACGTTGGATCCGGCATCGCGCGGCGCTGGTATGACGTCGAGGGAGTCGATGCGATCACCGAAGTGGTGTCGTCCGCCGTGGCGCTTTCGGTGCAGGGGATCTCGCGCGACAAGAACCGCATGTTCCTGGCAACCGGCCCCGGTACGCCGGAGTTGACCGGCAAGGCCTGTTCGCCCGTCGGCGTGCATTGGGCCTACGACAACTATGCCCTGCCGACCGTCGCCACCACCGCTCTGGTCAAGCGCGGCTTGAAGGACTGGTATTTCCTGACCGCCGACTACAGCTTCGGCCACGCGCTGGAAGGCGAGGCGACCCGTGTGGTCAAGGCCAACGGCGGCACCGTCGTCGGGGCCGTGCGGGCACCGCTCAACACCGCGGACTTCTCCTCCTATTTGTTGCAGGCGCAGGCATCACCGGCCACCGTGATCGGGCTGGCGAATGCCGGAGCCGACATGATCAACGCGGTCAAGCAGGCGAACGAGTTCGGCATCACCGCCAGCGGCAAGACGATGGCGGCGCTGCTGGTCAACCTGCCCGACATCCATGCCCTGGGGCTGGAGAGCGCGCAGGGTCTGACCTTCGCCGAAAGCTTCTATTGGGACATGAATGATGAGACGCGGGCCTGGAGCAAGCGCTTCATGGACCGCTTCAACGGCCGGGCGCCCGGCGGCCTGCAGGCGGCGGTCTATGGCGCCGTCACCCATTATCTGAAAGCGATCCAGGCAATCGACAGCGATGACGCCACCAAGGTGGTCGAACAGATGCGCAAGATGCCGATCAACGACTTCTACACCAAAAACGGCTCCATCCGCCCCGACGGCCGGGTGATCCGCGACATGTATCTGATGCAGGTGAAGAAGCCGTCGGAATCGAAAGGCCCGTGGGACTATTACAAGGTTCTGGAGACGGTGCCCGGCGACAAGGCCTTCCGCCCGATGGATCAGGGCGGGTGCCCGCTGGTGGCGAAGTGACCGCCATGCCGGACCGCCGGGCCGGCGGAACGGTCCGGCCGGGACGCGGCTCGCGGCACTCGATCCCACCACCGACATGGTGGGGCTCGGTACCGTTGATCCGGTGATCGAGGCCGTGTTCGAGGACCTTGAGGTCAGGCAGGACCTTTCCCGCCGGCTGGACGCCGTGCTGGCGCGGTTGGGAGAACTCAGCGGGCCGGGTTTCCGGCTCTGCGATCCGGGCGTGCTTCGCGCCGCCTGAGTCCATCAAGACTGGCTGTATAGAGGCGACGATGACGAACACCGCCTATCCTGACCTTCGCCTGTGGATCGGTGGGCGCTGGATCGAGGCCGGAGACCGGACCAGCGAACCGGTGATCAATCCCTCGACCGGCGCGACGCTCGGCCTGCTGCCCCATGCCGGCGCCGACGATGTGGATGCGGCGGTCGCGGCGGCGGCCGAGGGTTTCCGGGTCTGGCGGCGGACCAGTGCGGTCGAGCGATCGGCACTGTTGCGCCGCACCGCCGATCTGATCCGGGCGGATGCGGGTGGACTTGCCACGCTGATCGCGCTGGAACTGGGCAAACCGATCCTTGAGGCCGCGCGCGAGGTGGAGACGGCGGCCGGCATGTTCGACTGGGCGGCCGAGGAATGCCGCCGGTCCTATGGCCGCATCATCCCGCCCCGCACGCCGGGCCACCGGCTGATGGCGCTGCGCGAGCCCGTCGGGCCGGTGGCGGCCTTCAGCGGCTGGAACGCCCCGGCGATCACGCCGGCGCGCAAGATCGCCGGCGCGCTGGGGGCGGGCTGCTCCATCGTCGTCAAGCCGTCGGAAGGAACGCCGGCGGCCGCCCTGTTCATCGCCCGCGCGCTGGCGGACGCCGGCCTTCCCGCCGGGGTCGCCAACATGCTGTTCGGCAACCCCGGTGCGGTGGCCGAGCGGCTGTTGGAGACCGAATCCATCCGTATGGTGTCCTTCACCGGCTCGATCCCGGTCGGCAAGCATCTGGCCGCCCTGGCGGCGCGAACGATGAAGCGCGGTGTGTTCGAACTGGGCGGCCATGCCCCGGTGCTGGTCTTTCCCGACGTGGATGTCGAAGGGGTGGCCCGCAGCGCCGCAGCCGCCAAATTCCGGAGTTCAGGGCAGGTTTGCACGTCGCCGACCCGCTTCTATGTGCATGAATCGATCCATGACCGCTTCGCCGCCGCTTTCGCCGAGGCCGCGTCTGCGATCCGCGTGGGCGATCCTTTCGATTCCGCAACGCAGATGGGTCCGGTGCAGAACGCCCGCCGGCTGGCGGCGATCGACGCGCTGGTGGAGGATGCCCGGAGTAACGGCGCGACGGTGGCGGCCGGCGGTGCCCGCATCGACGGTCCCGGCTTCTTCTATCGGCCGACGGTGCTGACCGGTGTCACCGCCGCCTGCCGGGCCGCCGGCGAAGAGCCGTTCGGACCGCTGGCGCTGGTTGCCACCTTCCGCGATGCGGACGAAGCGGTGGCATTGGCGAACCGCCTGTCGCTTGGACTGGCGTCCTACGTCTTCACCCGTGACCTCGCGCTCGCCGACAGGCTCGCGGCGGAGATCGAATGCGGCAACGTCGTGGTGAACCATTGGGTGGTGTCGCACCCGGAAACGCCCTTCGGTGGCATCAAGGACAGCGGCATCGGACTGGAAGGCGGAACCGAAGGGTTCCAGGCATTCGAACAGGTGAAGTTCGTCAGTCAGGCGCCCCTCTGATCGGTAAGGAATCGGGAAAACCCCGGCACCGGGCTTGAATGGGAGGAGGCCGCCATCCATATTCCATCCAGTTGGATGGTAAGCGGATGGGATCCCATGAACGACTTGGCGCGAGATTTGCGGCCAAAAGCCGGTGACAGCGAGAAGATCACAATCAATCTCGGCTACATCGACCTGGGCCACATCGACCTGCTGGTGGAGGAGGGGTTCTATTCGAACCGCACCGACTTCATCCGCACCGCCATCCGCAACCAGGTCGACAAACACGCTGACGTGGTTCGCCAATCGGTGACGCGAAAGAGTGTCGATCTGGGCCTTCGCCATTTCAGCCGCGCCGACCTGGAGGCCGTGCAGGCCGAAGGGCGGATGCTGGACATCCGCGTCCTCGGGCTTGCCGCCATCGCCCAGGACGTCTCTCCCGAGCTTGCCCGTGCGACCATCGCCACGCTGACCGTACTTGGCGCGCTCCATGCGCCGGCCGCCGTCAAGGCGGCGCTCGCCGACCGCATCCGCTGATGCGTCCCGCAGAGCCGATACCGGCGTCATACCCGAACCGAGAAAGCACCCCCACATGTCCCAAACACGCCCCACCGGCTTTCCGCCCGGCATGGACGAGGTCGCCCGCCTGACCCGGGCCGGTCGGCTCACCGAGGCCACCAGCTTGGTCCAGCGCCTGCTGCGGGGAGAGGGCGCGGCCGAACCAGCGGCTGCACCAGCCGCCGCGCCAGATCCGACCGTCCTGGAGGGAGAGTTCGTGCGCCTCGATGCTGCTCCCGGACCGCAGGCTCGGAGCGACACACCGGATCGCACGCGACCAGCCGGCAAGATGCCGGGAAGCCGGTCCGGAAAGGGCGCGAGGACCGGCCTGGGCGAGACTCTGCGCGGCCTTGCCGCGCGCCTGCAGCCGACGGGGTTGCGGGGCGGCGGAACCGGTGCTCCGCGCCCGCCCGCCGAACCGCTGCCGGATGGCGCGTCCTTCGCGACGGCGTCCCACAGCGGTGCGGCGGGGACGCGGGCCTATAAGCTCTATGTGCCGGCCAACCGAGGCGACGGGCTGCGTCCGCTGGTGGTGATGCTGCACGGCTGCACCCAGTCGCCCGACGATTTCGCCGCAGGGACCCGGATGAACGCCTTTGCCGAGCGGCACGGCGTTTACGTCGCCTACCCCGAACAGCCGGCCTCGGCCAACGCCCAGCGCTGCTGGAACTGGTTCAAACCCGAAGACCAGCGCCGCGGCCATGGGGAGCCGGACCTGCTGGCCGGGATCACCCGCCGGATCATGCGCGACCATGCCGTCGACCCGAACCGGGTTTACATCGCCGGGCTGTCGGCCGGCGGTGCCGCCGCTGCCATCATGGGGGAGGCCTATCCCGACCTCTATGCGGCGGTCGGCGTGCATTCCGGCCTGCCTGCCGGCGCCGCACATGACCTTCCCTCCGCCCTCGCCGTCATGCGCCAGGGCGACCGCGGGGCCACAGGCAGGGCAGGGGGAGGGGCAGGAAGCGCAGGGGCAGGCCACCCGGTGCCCACCATCATCTTCCACGGCGATCGCGATGCCGTCGTCCACCCGCGAAACGGCGATCAGGTGGCCGCCCGGGCGGTCGTCGCAGCGGCCGGCCACGGCACAGAGATGCAACACGGCGAAGCCCCCGGCCGGCGTTCCTACAGCCGAACCCTGCACACCGACTCTTCCGGCCGGACGCTGTGCGAGCAGTGGGCCATCCATGGCGCCGGACATGCCTGGGCGGGCGGGAGCCCCACCGGCTCCTACACCGACCCGCAGGGCCCGGACGCCACGGCGGAGATGATGCGCTTCTTCCTGGAACACCGGCTGCGGGCTGCGTCGGCCTGACGGCCGCGTTCTTCCGTCCCGCCAGCCACATCAGGTCCGATCGCCGATGGTCAGCGCGATGGTGCCGCCGCCGGCTCTGTTGCAAAGCCTGGATGAAGGTACTTGAAGCCGGTCGCCGACAACATTGCCTGGTTCAAGCGGCTTGGAGCTTCCGTTGCGTGGTGACGAATGCACGGGGTAACGGTCATGGGCGCTTTTTTCACCAAGCCCATGGACGTTACCCCACCGGCCAAGTGCTTCCTGTCCAAGGCGCTGAACGGCCTGCAGGCGTGGGAGATCGCCGAGGCCGTGCAGTTCATCAGCCGGCAGCTCGCACTCCAGGCCGCGTAGCATCGGCAGTGATGCCGGCAGCCGTCATCTCGCGCCCGCAGCAAGAATTTGCAACGGAGCCCGTCACCTTGTTGAGGTCTTCTGGTCATGCGGTGCCAACTTGACGGTCCCCTTCAAATGGCTGGCATCCGACCCCGGTGATCTCCAGCATGCCATAAAGCAGGCTGAAGGGTTGCGAGGTGGCGAGCTTCGTTGCCCTATCCCCGTCGGCATCCAAACGGAAAAGCGCGGCGCCTTGGCCGGCGTCGGTCGCGCTGAAATAGAGGCTTTCGCCGACCGCGTGGAGGTTGCCGGGCGTCGTCCAACTCGTGTCGTGGAACCTGTCCGCCACCATGCGGGTACCAGCCTCGCTGCCGTCACTCATCCACAGACCGCGTCCGTGCACTCCGTCGTCCGCGGTGAAGAACAACGTGTCGTCCACAACGGCGAAGTCCGCGACGTTGGAGCCGGCGCTTCCAGGGGCGATATCCTTCACCATGCGCGTTCCCTGCTCCGTCCCGTCCGACATCCAAAGCTCAAAGCCGTGCTGCCCATCGCCGGCGACAAAGGCAATCCGGTCGTCGAAGGCGACATACTGATTGGGCAGGGAGAGGCCAACCGGCGGAAAATTCTTCACCAGCACCGTGCCTTCCTTGGTTCCGTCAGTGGTCCACAAATCCTCGCCGTGGTTATAGAACAGCCTGTCACCCACCGCGGTCAGGACCGTCAAGCGCCCGGCCCTTGGGTCTTCGCCAACATTGCCATCCAGCTTGACCGTGCCCTCGTCCGTCCCGTCGCTGACCCACAGTTGGCCGTAGCCGTCGGTCCCGTCCCAAGCGGTCAGGAACAACCGGTCGCCGACCGCCGTCAGATGCGTGGGCAGGATCGGCAGCGGGACCGGCGGGTCGAAGCTGCCGGGGAAGAAATCCTTGACCAGTTCCGTCCCGGCCGCCGTGCCATCCGACCGCCACAGCGCCCTGCCATGGTCGCTGTCGTTGGCGGAGAAGAACAGTTCGTCCCCGACCGCGGTCAGGTTGTAGGGAAAGGACCCTCGTCCACCGGCACTCACGTCCTTTACCATATGCGTCCCGGCAGCCGTCCCGTCGCTGACCCAAAGCTCCCCTCCATGCCGGCCGTCGTCCGCCTCGAAATAAAGGCGGCCGTCGGCTATGGTCAGTGCCGTGGGCGCCGACGATGCGACGCCCGGATTGAGGTCCATCAGCATGCGGGTTCCACTTGGCGTCCCGTCGGTGGACCACAATTCACGCCCATGGACGCCATCGTCGGCGCTGAAATAAACACGTCCATAAAGATCGACAAAGCCCTGCGGCTCCGATGAGGCCGCACCCGGAGCGATGTCCCGCAGCAGGACGGCCCGGTGCCCATCCGTCCCCCACAACTCGTTCCCACTCGCGTTGTCCGTCGCCGCGAACACGGCACTGACTTTCATCGGCTCGTTTTTCAGCCGTAGATTGTCGGCAGTGAGATCCTCGCGCGACAGGCCCATCAGCTTCACGCCATCGCGTGGCCCAAAATCGAGGACCAGCCCGTCGCTGTCCTGGTGGGAGCGGGCCAGCACATCCTCCAGGCTGCCGATCCCCCTCCAGGCTCGCAGGTCCAGCAGGTCCCCGTTGGCTCCGCCCTGGAAGTCGCCGATGCAGTCCCAACCGTCGCCGGGCTTGAGAACGAAGCGGTCGCGGTCGCCTCCTCCTTCCATGTAGTCGTTGCCGCGATTGCCGATGATGGTGTCGCTCCCGTCCCCACCGAACAGAAAGTCGCGGCGCCCGCTGCCGATGATTGTCCGTCCGGCCGTACCGTGATGCTTTTCATGATCTTGTCCCATGCCGGCACCCTTTCGATGGTCGCAGCGGGTCTGGACAGAAATACACCTCAAGGTTGCTATCGTGAATGGCGCATCGGATCAGGGCTCGATCGCTCCACCCGTCTACTCCGGTTCAGCGGCTTTACCCTTCGCATGATCCAACCGAAAGGGTGCCGGCAGTAAAAGCCCAGTGCGCCAGTCCATGATCGCCGTTTTCGAATTCCGCCATGCAGCGTTGATTCCCGCCCATGAAATTACGGGACAGCGATCGCGTCGTTTCTCTTTCCTCGGCCGACGCTTACAATGGTGCAGGCCGTGCTATCGAGGACACAGCCTTTGAACCAAGGCACCATCCCTGATGAGATCTGGAAACAACCGATCTCCGTCGTGCTCAAAAACCTGGATGCGACCCCCGCCGGGCTGAGCCGAACCGAGGCGGAGGCCCGCCGTCGCCGATACGGCCTCAACCAGCCGCTGGCGCGCCGCCGCCGGCCATTGTGGCTGCAATTTCTGACCCGCTTCCTCAACCCCCTGGTGCTGATCCTGCTGTTCGCCAGCGGCCTGTCGGCAGCCACCGGCAACGTCACCAGTTTCGTCATCGTCATTGTCATGGTCGTGCTCAGCGTCACCTTGGACTTCGTCCAGGAAATGCGGGCCGAGAGCGCCGTGGAGGCGCTGCGCCGCACCGTCGCCGTGCGTGTCCAGGTGCGCAGGGACGGTGTCGAGGTGTCGGAGCCGGTGGATCAACTGGTCCCAGGCGATGTGGTTCGTCTGGCCGCCGGCGATCTGGTTCCAGCCGACTGCCGCCTCATCGAAGCGCGCGACCTGTTCGTCAACCAAGCCATGCTGACGGGGGAGCCCTACCCGGCGGAAAAGCGCGTCGATGCCGCCGCGATTCCGGCCGGAGATGCCGGGCAGGCACTCGACACCATCTTCATGGGGACCTCCGTCATCAGCGGCAGCGCCATCGCCGTGGTCTGCCGGACCGGCGACGCGACGGCGTTCGGTCAGCTGAGTGGCACCCTGCAGGCGCCTCCACCTCCCACCGCCTTCGAACTGGGCATCCGCCAGTTCGGTTTCCTCATTCTGCGCCTGACGATCTTCCTGGTGTTGTTCGTGCTGGCGGTGAATGTGCTGTTCCACCGGCCCTGGCTGGAGTCCCTGATGTTCGCCCTGGCCTTGGCGGTCGGGCTGACGCCGGAACTGCTGCCGATGATCGTCACCGTCACGCTGGCGCGCGGGGCGATGCGGCTGGCGGAGCGTCGTGTCATCGTCAAGCGGCTGGCGGCCATGCACAACATCGGCGCCATGGACGTGCTGTGCACCGACAAGACCGGGACGCTGACGGAGGCGACGATCCGGATGGTCCGGCACCTGGATTTCCGCGGCGCGGAGAGCGAACGGGTCTTCCGTCTCGCCTACCTGAACAGCCATTTCGAGAGCGGCATCAAGAGTCCGCTGGACGAGGCCATCATCGCCTTCCGCACTCTCGACGTGACCGGCTGGCGGAAAATCGACGAAGTGCCGTTCGACTTCGAGCGGCGCCGCGTCTCGGTTCTCGTCACCGATGGCACCGAGCGGTTGCTGGTGGTCAAGGGGGCGCCGGAGGACGTGCTGCGCCAATCCACCCATTACGAAGGAGAGGGAGGCGCCGAGAAGCCGCTCGACCCGGCGGCGCGGGCCGGGTTGGATGCCCTGTTTCAGAAGCTGGGAGAGGACGGGTTCCGGGTGCTGGCGATCGCCTCCAAAGCGATGGGACCGGATCATGCCTCCGCCGCGCTGGGAGACGAAAGCGAACTGGCCTTCGCCGGCTACGCGGTTTTCCTCGATCCGCCAAAGGCGAGCGCGATGGCGGCGATCCGCGATCTGACCGGGGCCGGGGTGGCTGTGCGCATCCTGACCGGCGACAACGAGCGGGTGACGCGGCACGTCTGCGCCGAACTCGGCCTGCCTGTCACCGGCCTGATCACCGGCGACGATCTACGGGCGTTGAGCGAAGAGGCGTTGCGCGCCCGCCTCCCCAAGGTCAACGTGTTCTGCCGGGTGACGCCGGCGCAGAAGGAGCGCGTGCTGCTGGCCTACAAGCGGTCCGGCCATGTGGCCGGTTTCCTCGGTGACGGGATCAACGACTCCTCGGCCCTCCATGCCGCCGACGTCGGCATCTCGGTGGACAGTGCCGCCGATGTTGCAAAGGAGGCCGCCGGCCTGATCCTGCTCGACCACGATCTGTCGGTGGTGTACGAGGCGGTGATGGAGGGGCGCCGGACGGTGCAGAACGTCACCAAGTACATCCTGATGGGAAGCAGTTCGAATTTCGGAAACATGTTCAGCATGGCGGGGGCCTCGCTGTTCCTGCCCTTCCTGCCGATGCTGCCGACCCAGGTGCTGCTCAACAACCTGCTGTACGATGCGTCGGAGGCCGGTGTTCCGCTCGACAACGTGGAGGCGGAGGCGTTGACCCTGCCGGTGAAGTGGGATCTGCGGCTGATCCAGCGCTTCATGCTGGTGCTGGGTCCGGTCAGCTCGCTGTTCGATTTCCTGACCTTCTACGCCTTGCTTCACCTCTTCAACGCCGATGAGGCTCTCTTCCAGACCGGATGGTTCGTGGAGAGCCTGGCCACCCAGGTGCTGGTCATCTTCGTAATCCGCACCCGCCGCAGCCCCTGGCGAAGCCGACCCAACACGATCCTGGCCGGGTTGTCGTTGGGAGCTGCCGCCGTTGGCGCGCTGCTGCCGCTGACGCCGTTGGCGTCCTTCTTCGGCTTCGTGACGCCGCCGGCCTTCTTCTATCTGTTCCTGGCGGCCGCCGTCGTCACCTATCTGGTCCTCGTGGAGATCATCAAGCGGGTGTTCTTCCGCTATATCGCTCCACAGCGGGGTGTGCGAGGCCGGATCTCATTGCGGCATTGATCCCTCCTGTCCTCTCCGAGCCGCTTGGCAGGCGCTCCAACAATCACAAGCCGACGATCGACACCGCGAACGCTGCCGGAAGCCACAGACCCGCGCAAAACAGGAGTCGCCAAACCATCCGTCCTTGTCATAGTATGCAAGTCCATATCTGTCCGACGTCACGCCACGGGCCGCCGCTGGGTTTCAGCAGGTGCTCGATGTGATGGAATGGGCCGGAGCAATGGCGCTCCAATCCGGGCTGGCCGCCCTGATTGGAGCTTTTTTTGTTTGAATTCCAACCGGAAGGCCACCGGAAAGCCAGGGCGCGGATTACGGCGTGAGCGCGACGAAGAGGTGGATGCAGATGGATTGTACCCCCAAGATCGGTGAACCGTGGCGGGTCGGCGTACTGTTCTCGCAGACCGGGGTCACGGCGGGGATCGAACGCACCCAGCTCCAGGGAACCCTGATGGCGATCGAGGAGATCAATGCCGGCGGCGGGGTCAACGGCCGGGAGATCCTGCCGATCGTCCAGGATCCGCGATCCGATCCGGCGCTGTTCGCGGCTCTCGCCGAGCGGCTGATGACCGAGGAGCGGGTCAGCGTCATGTTCGGCTGCTACATGTCGAGCACGCGCAAGGCGATCCTGCCGGTGGTGGAGCGGCGCAACGGGCTGCTGCTCTATTCGACCCTCTATGAGGGATTCGAGTGCTCGCGCAACGTCGTCTACACCGGCGCCGCCCCCAACCAGAACGGCCGGCAACTGGCCGACTATCTGACGCGGGAGTACGGCAGCCGCGTCTACATGGTGGGGTCCGACTACATCTATCCTTATGAATCCAACCGGATCATGCGGGATCTGGTGCTCCAGCGCTCCGGCAAGATCCTCGCGGAGAAGTACCTGCCGCTGAATGCGACGCAGAAGGCGTTCGCCCCGATCATCCGCGACATCCGCCGCAAGGAGCCGGACTTCATCTTCTCCACGGTGGTCGGCGCCGCCACCGCCCATCTCTATCACGCCTATGCCGAGGCGGGGTTCGATCCGGCGCGGATGCCGATCGCCAGCCTGACCACCAGCGAGGCGGAGATCAGCGACATCGGCGTCGCCGCCTCGCGCGGGCACGTCACCGCCGCTCCCTATTTCGATTCCATCGACAGCGAGGCGAACCGCCGCTTCGTTGCGCGCTACCGCGATCGGTTCGGAGTGCACGAGCGAACCAACGCGTCGTGCGAGGCCGCCTATTTCCAGGTTCACCTGTTCGCGCAGGCCCTGCGCATCGCCGACTGCATGGACACCGACCGGCTGCGCGACGCCATTTTCGGGCAGGAGTTCGATGCGCCTCAGGGGCGGGTGCGGATTGATCCCGACAACAACCACACCTACCTGTGGCCGCGCGTCGGCCGGGTCGATGCGGCCGGCCAGTTCGAGATCGTCGCGGAATCGCTGGTGGCGATGAAGCCCGATCCCTATCTGGTGGATCACGACGTTGCCGACGAGGCGGACATCCGCCGGCGGCAGGCCACCGTCTGACTACAAACGGGGCGAGCGCTGCATGTCGATCAACCTGCTCCGCGACATCCGTTCATTTCGCGTCGTGGTCATCCACCCGCCGGACGCCGAGGCGGAGGAACTGTTGCGCCAGCTCGGCCGGATCGGCTGCCAGGCCCGGGCCGAATGGCCGCCGCCCAAGGACCGCCCCAGCGGAGTCGATCTGATCTTCCTCGACATGACCCGGCTGTTGTCGGGGCAGGGACGGCTGTCCTGGTCCACCGCCGACGGGGGACCGCCGATCGTCGCCGTGCTCGACTACGAGAGCCCGACCGTGCTGAAGGCCCTGGTCGATTACGGGGTGCGCGGCTTCGTCAGCAAGCCGATCCGCGCCTTCGGCCTGCTGACCACCATGTTCATGGCCCACCGCGCCGCGGAGGGGGAACGCGGCATGCGCAAGCGCCTTCAGAAGGTCGAGCAGCGGCTGGACGGCATCAAGAAGGTGAGCAAGGCCAAGGCGATCCTGATCGAGCAGCGGCGGATCACCGAGGAGGAGGCATACCGCTTCATCCGCGAACGCGCCATGGCCCGGCGGACGACCATCGAGGCGGTCGCCGCCGCCATCATCGACGCCAGCGAAATGCTTATGGCGGAAAATCCGACTCGCTGATCATTTTTGATATTGACGATAAGGCGGCGCAATGTGCATCTTACTGAGCAAGTGAAGCAAATCGCTCGCGTCCGCCAATGATGTCGGATCGACGGGCAGGCGATGAAGCCCCTGAAGGTGTGAAAGCCTTGCTGGGGTTTTTTTGTGTTTGAACCTAACGTACCGACGCGCACTCCGGCACCACAGATGCGAAGGAGGCCGATGGGCAGGTTTGTGCAGGGATAAGTCCGACCGTTCACTCTTTACGGACCAACGCGGCAAATCTCTTGTCGCGCAGCTAATATTTTTATCCGACGCCCGATCCATTCGGGGTTGGTAGGAACAATACTGGATATTTGACTCCACCATTCGTTGAATATTTTAAAATCAGCCTACACACCTTGAGACCGCACCAGGCACACCCCCGCCGATGACGCCGGGAGATGCGCCCAGGCAATGAAGCCCCAGCAGGCCGCCGGCCTGGGTGGGGCTTTTTTTGTGCGTTCTCCTGTCTGTGCCGAAGAACCAGCAAAAACGGGCAAACGAGGAGGAAACACGTCATGATCTTTACACGGCGCAATTTTCTGAAATCGACGGCCATCGCCGGGGTGGCCGGATCGGTCGGCTTCCCCCACATCTGGATAAAGGACAGCGGTCTCGCCTGGGCCGCAAACGGAGAGATCAAGGTCGGCGTTCTCTTCTCGCTGACCGGCACCACCGCGGTCGTCGAGAAGTCGATGCACAACGCCACCATGATGGCGATCGACGAGATCAACGCCGCCGGCGGCATCAACGGGATGAAGCTGACCGCAGTCGTCGAGGACCCGGCCTCCGACCCCGCCACCTTCGCCGACAAGGCCAACAAGCTGGTGCTGAACGACAAATGCGTCAGCGTCTTCGGCTCCTACACCTCCGCCTCGCGCAAGGCGGTGCTGCCGGTGTTCGAGAAGCGCAAGAATCTCTACTGGTACCCGACGCTCTATGAAGGCCGCGAGTGCTCGAAGAACGTCATGTACACCGGGGCGGTGCCCAACCAGCAGCAGAAGGAGTTCATTCCCTGGCTGGTCAAGACCTTCGGCAAGAAGTTCTACCTGATCGGCTCCAACTACATCTATCCCAAGGAAGAGAACAACGTCTGCAAGATCCTGCTGAAGGAACTGGGCGGCGAGGTGGTTGGCGAGGAATACGTGCCGCTCGGCCATTCGGAGTTCGGCTCGGTGCTGAACAAGTTCCGCGAGACCAAGCCGGACGTGATCTTCTCCACCGTGGTCGGCGACAGCGTGATCGCGCTGCACAAGCAGTACAAGGCGGCGGGTTTCAGCCCGGACAAGATGCCGATGGCCAGCCTGACCACCTCGGAGGTGGAAATCGCGGCGATGGGCGGCGAGTACGCCGCCGGCCATTTCACCTCCGCCCCCTACTTCATGGGCCACCAGTCCAAGGAGAACGAAGCCTTCGTCGAGAACTACCAGAAGCGCTTCGGCAAGGATTCGGTGACGCACTTCGTGTCGGAGGCGGCGTATTTCCAGATGCACCTGTTCCGTAAGGCGGTGGAGAAGCTCGGCAAGGGCGACATCAACCCCATCGCCATCCGCGACGCCACGGCGGGCCTGGAGATCATGGCGCCGCAGGGCAAGGTGAAGGTCGATGGCGACAACCTGCACTGCTACCTGTGGCCGAAGATCGGTCAGGCCCAGGCCAACGGCCAGTTCAAGGTCATCCAGCAGTCGGCGGATTGGGTGAAGCCGGAGCCCTATTGGGCCTACCCGGGGCAGAGCTGCACCAAGGACGGTCTGAAGGGTGCTTGAGCACTAAGAACGGGTAGGGGAGGGCGTTGCCTGACGTCCTCCCCGTCGGAGGGGCTTATGGAAATTTTCTTCGGTCAACTCTTCACCGGGCTCAGCATTGCCTCGATCCTGCTTCTGGTGGCGCTCGGCCTTGCGATCATCTACGGCGCGATGGGGGTCATCAATCTCGCCCATGGCGAGTTCGTCATGCTGGGCGCCTACGGAACCTGGTTCCTCCAATCCCAGTTCGGCCTGCCGCTGATTCCCTGCCTGTTGCTGGTGTTCTTCATGGTGGCGGCGGCCGGATGGGTGGTCGAGAGCACGGTGGTCCGCTTCCTCTACCATCGGCCGCTCGACACCATCCTGGCAACCTGGGGTATCGGCATCATGCTGCAACAGGCGGTGCGCCTGTCCGCCGGTGCCGAACTGCGCTACGTCCAGACGCCGGAGTTCCTGTCCGGCAGCATCGACATCGCCGGGGTCGGCGTCCCCAGCTACCGCCTGTTCATCCTGGCGCTGACCGCCGCCCTGCTGGCGCTGACCTGGTTCATCATCCAGCGGACCGAGTTCGGCATGAAGCTGCGCGCCGTCACCCAGAACCGCGAGATCGCCAGCTGCTACGGCATCAACAGCGCCAGGATCTACAGCCTGACCTTCGCCTTCGGCTCCGGTCTTGCCGGGCTGGCCGGCGCGCTGGTAGCGCCGATCAAGAGCGTGGCGCCGGACATGGGCACCAACTTCGTGGTCGATGCCTTCATGGTGGTGGTGGTCGGCGGCGTCGGCAGCCTGATCGGCACGGTGGTCAGTTCCGGCCTGCTCGGCAGCGGCACCGCCGGCATCGCCTTCCTGCTGAACGACACGCTGGCCAAGGCGCTGGTCTTCCTGGCGGTGGTGGTCCTGATCCGCTTCCGTCCGCAGGGTCTGTTCGTCGATCAGCGGCGCCGGTGAGGGGGACCAAGTCAATGACCAGTGTCCAGTTCCCCGACGACCAACCTTCCAACCTCCGCCAACCAGATCTCCGCCACGGGGCAAGTCCCCCGGTCAGTCCCGTCGCCCGGAGCCCGCTTATGTCGAAATCGACCCTGTTGCGCAGCAAGCCGTATGCGCAGTTCGCGGCCTATCTCCTGTTCTGTGCCGTCATCCTGGCGGTTCCCAGCTTCGTCACCGACGCCTTCCTGCTGAACAAGTTCGCCCGCTATCTGGCGCTCGGCCTCGCCGCTGCCGCATTGGCTTTGAGCTGGGGCTATGCCGGCATCCTCAATCTGGGGCAGGGGGTCAGCTTCGGCATCGGCGCCTATGCCATCGCCATGCATCTGAAGCTGAAGACCAGCCCGGTCCACACCGGGTCGGCCGGCCTGCCCGACTTCATGGTGTGGAACAACCTCGATCACCTGCCCTGGTTCTGGCAACCCTTCCATTCCAGCCTGTTCGCAGTGCTGGCCGGTATCCTGGTTCCGGTGCTGGTGGCGCTGTTGCTCGGGTCCTTCATGTTCCGGGGCCGGATCGCCGGGGTCTATGTCGCCATCATCACGCTCGCCATGCTGGCGGTGGTCAATTTGCTGTTCATCGACCAGCAGGCCTATACCGGCGGCTTCAACGGCATCACCGATCTGGCGTGGCTGGAGGTCGGCAGCATCACCTTCGATCCCTACAGCCCGGCCTTCTACTATCTGTCCGCCGGGGCGCTGTCGCTGTGCCTGCTGCTCGGCCTCGTCTTCACCCGCAGCAAGGCCGGGCTGATCCTTCGGGCCATCTGCAACGATGCCGACCGAGTGCGCTTCTTCGGCTACGACGTCGCCGCCTACCAGTCGCTGGCCTTCGCGGTGTCGGCCGGCATGGCCGGGGTGGCGGGCATGCTCTACGCCATGGTGCTGGAATTCGCCTCGCCCACCTTCATGGGGGTGGCGCTCAGCCTGTCCATGGTGATTTGGGCGGCGGTCGGCGGGCGCGGCTCGCTGTTGGGTGCCGCCATCGGCGCCATCCTGGTCAACGTCATGCAGGGCAGCCTGTCCGAGAGCTTCCTCGACACCTGGCAGCTCATCCTCGGCGGCATGTTCATCCTGGTGGTGGTCTTCCTGCCCAACGGGTTGTCGAGCCTGATCGGCATCCTGTCGGACCGCCTGACCCGCCCGGCCCGCCCCGCGCCGGACCCCGGCCTTGCCAATGCGCCGCACGCCCGCCGCAAGCTGAGCTGAAGGAGACGACCGACATGGCCTATCTCGAACTCCACGGCCTGGAAGTCAGCTTCGACGGCTTCAAGGCGGTCAACGGCCTGGATCTGGCGGTCGAGCGCGGCGAGTTGCGCTGCCTGCTGGGTGCCAATGGGGCTGGCAAGTCCACCACCCTGGACCTGATCTGCGGCCGGACCCAGCCGACCGGCGGGCGCATCCTGCTCGACGGGCATGACATCACCCATGCGCCGGAATATCGGCGCGCCCGCCACGGGGTTGGCCGCAAGTTCCAGGTGCCCAGCGTGTTCAAGGAGCTGACGGTGCGCGAAAATCTGGAGGTGGCGCACTCCCGGTTCCCCAGCCCGGCACGGACCATCCGCCTGTTCCCCGGCCTCCGCCTCAACAGGCGCATCGCCGAGGTGCTGGAGATCGTCGAACTGACGGACGTGCTGGACACCAGGGCCGCCTTCCTGTCGCACGGCCAGACGCAATGGTTGGAGATCGCCATGCTGCTGGTCCAGGACAGCGCCCTGATCCTGATGGACGAGCCGACCGCCGGCATGACCATCCAGGAAACCGGCAAGACCTCGCGCATCTTCCAGCGGCTGCGCGGCAAGCACACGCTGATCGTGGTCGAGCATGACATGGGCTTCGTCCGCGAGATCGCCGAGACCATCACCGTGCTGCACCAGGGCAAGCGCCTTTCCGAAGGATCGATCCACCATGTGGAGAACGATCCCCAGGTGCGCGAGGCCTATCTCGGAAGCGGGGGCATCTCCCATGCTTGACATGACCGACGTCTATTCCTTCTACGGCAGCAGCCCGGTGTTGCAGAACGTCAGCTTCGCGGTGCCCAAGGGCAGTCTGCTCAGCGTGCTGGGCCGCAACGGAGTGGGGAAGACCACGCTGATGCGGACCATCATGGGGCTGACCGACCGGGTCACCGGCTGGATCGGGCTGGGCGGCAGCGACATCCGGGACGAGCCGACCCACCGCCGCGCCAGCCTCGGCATCGGCTACGTCCCGCAGGGGCGTGGCATCATCGGCAAATTCACCATCCGCGAGAACATCCTGATGGGCACCTTCGCCCGTCCGGATGGCAAGCGCGAAATCCCGCCCCTGGTGTTCGAGATGTTCCCCTATCTGCGGGACAACCTGAACCGGAAGGGCGGCGACCTGTCCGGCGGACAACAGCAGCAGCTGGCGATCGCGCGGGCACTGGCGGCAAATCCGCAGGTCCTGCTGCTGGACGAACCGACCGAGGGCATCCAGCCCAACATCGTCGAACAGATCCAGAGCGTGATCATGACCCTGAACCGCCAGTACGGCATCACCGTCTTGCTGGTCGAACAGAACGTGACGTTCGCCCGGCAGGCCTCCGACCATTTCCTGATGCTCGACAAGGGGCGGGTTGCCGCCCACGGGCTGACGGAAAGCCTGACCGACGATCTGGTGCACCGGCACATGGCCGTCTAGGCCGCAGTTCCGGTCCCATTCCTCTCAACCCCGAAACACGGGTTCGCCGTCCCGCCTCCCGCCGGGACGGGACGCCCGCTCCTTGTCCCTCCACAGACCAAGAAGGAAACGCACCATGTTGCACGGCGATATTTCCAGCAGCAAGGACACCGTCGGCGTCGCGGTCGTGAACTACAAGATGCCGCGCCTGCACACCAAGGCCGAAGTCCTCGACAACGCCCGCAAGATCGCGGAGATGGTCCAGGGCATGAAGATCGGGCTGCCGGGCATGGATCTGGTGATCTTCCCGGAATATTCGACCCACGGGATCATGTACGATTCCAAGGAGATGTACGAAACCGCCTCGTCGGTCCCCGGCGACGAGACCGAGATTTTCGCGGACGCCTGCCGCAAGGCCAAGGTCTGGGGCGTCTTCTCCCTGACCGGCGAGCGGCACGAGGAGCATCCGCACAAGGCGCCCTACAACACGCTGATCCTGATGAACGACAAGGGAGAGATCGTTCAAAAATACCGCAAGATCATGCCGTGGGTGCCGATCGAGGGCTGGTATCCTGGCAACTGCACCTTCGTCACCGACGGGCCGAAGGGGTTGAAGATCAGCCTGATCATCTGCGACGACGGCAACTATCCGGAGATCTGGCGCGACTGCGCCATGAAGGGTGCCGAACTGATCATCCGCTGCCAGGGTTACATGTATCCGGCCAAGGAGCAGCAAGTCATCATGTCCAAGGCGATGGCCTGGGCCAACAATACCTACGTCGCGGTGGCGAACGCCGCCGGCTTCGACGGGGTCTATTCCTACTTCGGCCATTCCGCCATCATCGGCTTCGACGGCCGGACGCTGGGCGAGTGCGGCACCGAGGAGAACGGCATCCAGTACGCCCAGCTCTCCACCTCGCTGATCCGCGACGCGCGCAAGAACATGCAGTCGCAGAACCACCTCTTCAAGCTGGTCCACCGCGGCTACACCGGCAAGATCAACTCCGGTGAGGATTCGAAGGGCGAGGCGGTCTGCGCCTACAGCTTCTACCACGACTGGATCAACGATCCGGAAGGGACCCGCGCCCGCGTCGAGGCGATGACCCGCGGCACCGTCGGCACCGAGGAATGTCCGATCGACGGCATCCCCAACCCGGAGACCGCCCTGCACCGCTGAAGGACCGAGACCCGTCCGCCCCATCTCCTGGAGTATTCGGCGGACGGCGCGGCGGGTATTGGGGACGCCCGCCGCATCTCTCCGGACCGAGACCAATCACAAGGAGACGCGCCGATGGCGCTGGACGCACACCGGATTCTGGAGGAGCCCTATTACCGGCCGGTCGCCGGGGAGGTGGCGCTGTTCGAGGCCGCCTATGCCGCGCGCATGCCGATGATGCTGAAGGGCCCCACCGGCTGCGGCAAGACCCGCTTCATCGAGCACATGGCATGGCGGCTTCGCCGGCCGTTGGTGACGGTGGCCTGCCACGAGGACATGACCGCGTCGGATCTGGTCGGGCGCTTCCTGCTCGACCCCGGCGGCACCGTCTGGCACGACGGGCCGCTGACCCAAGCGGTGCGGCACGGCGCCATCTGCTACCTCGACGAGATCGTCGAAGCCCGCCAGGACACCACCGTCGTCATCCACCCGCTGACGGACGCCCGCCGCATCCTGCCGTTGGAGAAGCGCAACGAGCTGGTCCAGGCGCATCCGGACTTCCAACTGGTGATCTCCTACAACCCCGGCTACCAGAGCGTCCTGAAGGACCTGAAGGAATCGACCAAGCAGCGCTTCGCCGCCATCGAGTTCGGCTATCCCAACGCCGCGGTGGAGGCGGAGATCGTCGCCCATGAAGCTGACGTCGCCGCCGACACCGCGACCTTGCTCGTCCGCATCGCCGCAAGTTCGCGCAACTTGAAGGGCCATGGACTGCAGGAGGGGGTTTCCACCCGCATGCTGATCCATGCCGGCCGGCTGGTGGCGCAGGGGGTCGCCCTGGAGACCGCCTGCCAGATCGCGCTGGTCCTGCCGATCACCGACGACGCCGACGTGCGGGATGCCTTCTCCGCCGCCGTGTCGGCGGCGATCGCTTAACTCATCCCTCTCCGGGGAGAGGGAACAAAACCGGAGACCAAATGCCCGACGACCAGTCGCGCCAACTTCCCGCCGATACCGCCTTTTCCTCCGTCGAGCGCCGGCTGGTCGCCTATCTGGTCGCCCTGTGGCGGTTGCGGGTGCCGATCCGCCATGCCAAGCCGGATAGAGCCGGCAACCCGCCGCGGCGGGTCAGCCTCTCGGACGGGCTGATCTGGATGCCCGGGACCTTCCGCGGCGTCGACGGCCGCCGCTCCGATGCGCTGTTCCGCGCGGCTCTGGTCCATGCCGGGGCGCATCTGCGCTTCACCGGCCCGCGATTTCCTGCCGCCGGGCTGAAGCCGATGCAGCTGGCGCTGGTCTCGCTGATCGAGGACGCCCGGGTCGAGCATCTGGCGATGCGCGAGCATCCCGGCCTGCTGCGGGTCTGGCGGCCCTTTCACGTTGCCGAGCCGAACGGCGCCGGCACCGCACCCGCCCTGATGGCACGGCTGGCCCGCGCGCTGATCGACCCCGAATACCGCGACGACGACGCCTGGATCGCCAAGGGCAGGCGCCTGTTCTTCGAGGCGGAGTCCGAGTGGCACAGCCCGGCGGTAAGCCGCCGGATCGGCGGGCTGCTGGGCAACGATCTCGGCCAGATGCGGGTACAGTTCAATTCCAAGGACTATGTCGTCGAGCCGGCCTACCGCGACGACAATCTTGGCCTGTGGGACCATGGCGAGGCGCCGCCGACCCCGCCCAACGACGCCGAAACCGTGTTCGAGGCCTTCCGCACCGAGCAGGAGGAGCGCGACCACGGCCGCCCGGACGAGCAGGTGGGGGAGGGTGCCACCCCGGCGAAGCTGTCCGCCATCGACGTCCCCGCCCGCCCGGTGGGGGAGGAGGAGATCACCGCCCCGCCGGTGCGCTACCCGGAATGGGACTACCGCGTCGGCATCGACCGACCCGACTGGGTCGTGCTGAACGAACGCCGGACCGAGCCCGGCGACCCCGCCGCCATCGCCCGCATCGTCGAGCGACATCAGGCGACCGCCGACCGGCTGACCGCGCTGGTCCGCTCGGCCAAGGTCAGCCGGCCTGTGCGGTTGCGCCGCCAGCCGGAGGGCGACCGCATGGATCTGGACGCCTGCATCGACGCGATGGTCAGCCACCGCCGCGGCGAGGCTCCCGATCCGCGGGTTCACGAGGTGCTGGTCCGCCGCAACCGCGACCTGTCGGTCCTGCTGCTGCTCGACGTCTCCACCTCGACCGACGATCCGATCGCCGGGGGCGGACGCAGCGTGTTGTCGGTGGAGCGGGAGGCCGCGACCCTGTTCGCCCAGGCGCTGGACGAGCTGGGCGATCCCTTCGCCATCCATGCCTTTCGCTCCAACGGGCGGCAGGACGTCAGCTATTACCGGATCAAGGCCTTCCGCCAACCCTACGATGCCGCGGCCAAGGGGCGGCTGGCCGGATTGAAGGCCGGCCTGTCCACCCGGCTCGGCACCGCGCTGCGCCATGCCGGACGGCTGCTGGAGCAGCAATCGACCCATCGCCGCCTGCTGCTGGTGGTAACGGACGGCGAGCCGTCGGACATCGACGTCGCCGACCGCCGCTATCTGCTGGACGACGCGCGTCGCGCCGTGCTGGGGCTGGCGTCGCGGGGGATCGACTGCTTGGTGATCGGGCTCGATCCTCAGGGCCGCGATTATCTGACCCGGATGTTCGGGGCGCGCAACGTCATGGTGATCGACCGCGCCGAAAAGCTGCCGGAGGTGCTGCCGACCTTCTACCTGCGGCTATCGACATAATCAGCAGGTGCCGTTCGCCGAGGCGGTGCGGTTCATCAGCCGGCAGTTCGAACTCCAGACCGCGTAGCATCGGCAGTGATGCCGGAAGCCGTCATCCCGCGCCTGCAGCAAGAGTTTGCAACGGAGCCCACAGTCTTGCCTGATCGCAACGGCGGCCAATCCCCCATGGGATTACCCCAACTGCGTAATTTCGACGCCGTCGAGGTATCCTGCCGCTCGTCCAAACAACGGGCTCCAGAAACCCACATTTTCTATAAGGAAATATGCCGCGCGCCACAAGAGGGTTGGAGATATAAATTAAATTTTGAGTAATTTAGTACGAAATCATTCTGAAATTCGGCTGATAAACGTGGCAATTTCTGGCATGGCCCGAACTCCATTTGAGTTTATGAGTATCTTGATAATCACTTAGTCAAAGACTTCACCAAAACGCTTAACGCTTTGGATGCCGAGCCGACGACTTACCCCTATCGATAGGTTTATTCCGGCAAGCTTTCGGGACACCTTCGGAGCGTCAACGCCGACGTCCGGCTCCGGCCAACTCTCACCAGAGTGCGGAACCGATCGGATGCGGCTCCCACGCTGACGGAGATCAGTCATGTCCTTTCTGTCCCGCATCCGCCTGTGCCTCGCCCCGCTGAGCGGCACCACCCGTGCCGCCATCAAGGACCGCCGTGGCGTCACCGCCCTGGAATACGGACTGGCGGCGGCGCTGGTCGCCCTCGTCATCATCGGCGGCGCCAAGACCTTCGGCACCAATGTGGCGACCATGTTCACCGGCATCGGAACCTCGGTCAGCGGCGTGTCCACCACCATCCCTTGAGTGGGATCGGCTCCCGGCCCCGTCTCCAACGTGGACAACCCGCTCATGGACCTATCCAGCGCATCGCCGCCGGTCATCCTGGCCGGGTTGGCGTTGGGGTGGGCGGCGGCCGAGGATCTCGGGCGCCGCATCATCCCCGACACGGTCCCGGTTCTGCTCGCCCTGCTCGGCATCGCCCTGCCGGTTTTCGACCATGGGGCCATGCCGTGGGGCGCCATCGGGGCCGCCCTCGCCACTTTCCTGGGACTTGCCTGGATGCATGGGCGGGGCTGGCTCGGCGGCGGTGACGTCAAGCTGGCGGCGGCGCTGGTTCTTCTGGTCGGCACCGACGATGCGGCGGGGTTCATCATGGCGACGGCGCTTGCCGGAGGTGTCTTGTCGGTCGTCTACGCCAGCGGGTTCCTGATTCTCCGCCGGCAGCGGCCGGTGCGGCGGCTTTTGCGCCGGTTCGGCCCGCGCCGCCGACTTGGCGGCCTCGCCCGCATTCTGGTGGAAGAGGTTCACCGCATCGCGACGCGCCATTCCGTGCCCTACGGCGTCGCCCTTGCCGCCGGTGGGATGCTTGCCCTGACAACCCCCTCCGGAGGAGCGGCATGGCCCTGAGATTTCTGTTTCTCGCGATGTTGTTCGCCGGCCTGTCGCTGGTTGGCTACATCGCCTTCGGGATGCTGCCCGGCCAGCCCCCGACCGTCGCCGAGGCTCCGGCGACGCTCCCGCCATCCGATCAGGTCCTAGTCGCCGCCCGGCCGATGTCGCCCGGCATGCTGCTGCGAACCGAGGACGTGCGGTGGGAGAACTGGCCCATCGGCCGAACGCCCGAAGGGGCGCTGGTCCGCAGCCGGGTGAAGGAGGAGGCCTATCGCGGCGCCGTCATGCGGCGAAGCTTCGCGGCGGGTGAACCGATCATCGCCGGCCAGATCGTCGCCCCCGGCGAACGTGGATTTCTGGCGGCGGTCCTGTCGCCCGGCACCCGCGCCGTGGCGGTGGCGGTGGACGCGGTCAGCGCCACCGGCGGGCTGATCTGGCCCGGCGACCGCGTCGATCTGATCCTGACCCAGAATTTCGAGGCCGAGCAGGGCCGCTCGACCCGCAAGGCCGTGGGAGAGACGGTGTTGGGCAATCTGCGCGTCATCGCCATCGACCAGCAGCTGGGCGAGGCTCCGACGGCCCCGACCGCGTCCTCCCGCGCCACGCCGGAGGCCCGCGTCCCGCGCACCGTGACGCTGGAGGTGGCGGCGCAGCAGGGCGAGGCGGTCGCCGTGGCCGCCAGCATCGGCAAGCTGTCGCTCGCCCTGCGCAGCCTCGCAGCCGACGAAACGGCCGGCGGTGGCGGCGGCCCGGCACCGGCGAGCCCGATCGTATCGGCGACCTGGGCGGAGGACGTGTCGCCGGCATTGCGCGCGCTTCCCCGTCCGCTTGCCGTCGAGCCCGCTCCCCGTGTCCGGCCGGCGATGCTGATCATTCGCGGCTCGAAGACCGAAACCATTGAACGTTAACGCCGGGGCCGAGCGCGCTTCCCACCCACGCCTTGATCAAGGAACCGGACAATGACCAAACGCGGCTGGTTCATCCTGTTGGCCCTCCTGCTTGCCGCCGTTCCACCGTTGCGGGATGGCGGCGCGATGGCCCAGACCCGCCCGCGCGAGATCACGCTGGAGGTCGGCGGCGGCCAGCCGGTCAGCCTGCCGGCTCCGGCGTCCAGCGTCTTCACCTCGGCCCCCGAGATCGCCGACGTCCAGGCATCCGGGCCGCAAGCCTTCTTCATCATCGCCAAGGCGCCGGGCCGGGCCAGCGTCCATGCGCTGTCGGTCGACAACAAGCAACTGGCGTCCCTCACCGTCGTCGTCACCCTGCCGATCGCCGATCTGCGGGCGAAGCTGTCGGCCCAGGTTCCCGAGGCGGCCATCGACGTGCAGGGCACCGGCACCGGAATCACGCTGACCGGTTCGGTCGCCTCGCCGGCGGCGGCGCGTCACATCATCGAACTGGCGGAGCGCTACGTCGGGCAGGGGCAGACGGTGGTCAACCGGCTGTCGGTCGCCGCCGCCGCGCAGGTCAACCTGCGTGTCCGGGTCGCCGAGGTGTCGCGGCAGATCACCAAGGATTTGGGGTTCAACTTCAACGGCATGTTCAACGTCGGCTCCTTCGCCTTCGGCATCGCCAGCGGTCGCAGCATCCTTGACGCCGCCGGAAACCTCGTGCGGGCGACGCCGCCCACCAGTTCGATCGGCGGTTCCTATCGCTCGAACAGCGGCAAGGTCGATGTGAACGCGGTGGTCGACGCGCTGGCCGAGGATGGGCTGATCACCGTCCTGGCCGAGCCGAACCTGACGGCGCTGTCGGGCGAAACGGCCAGCTTCCTGTCGGGCGGGGAGTTTCCGATCCCGGTCGCCCAGGCCGACCGCACCACCACCATCCAGTTCAAGAAATACGGCGTCAGCCTGGATTTCGTACCGACCGTCCTGGCCGGCGGCCAGATCAGCATGCGCGTCCGCCCGGAGGTCAGCGAGTTGACCGACGCCGGCGCCGTGGTCAGCGACGGCATCCGCATCCCCGGCTTGAACGTGCGCCGCGCCGAAACCACCATCGAACTGGCGAGCGGCCAGAGCTTCGCCATCGCCGGGCTGTTGCAGAACAACTCGTCCACCACGCTGGACTCGGTGCCCGGGCTGGGCGACGTGCCGGTGTTGGGCGCGCTGTTCCGGTCGAGCCGCTTCAAGCGAAATGAGACCGAACTGGTGATCGTCGTCACCCCCTACCTCGTCCGTCCGGTTTCCGCCGCCAACGCCCTGTCCGCCCCGACCGACGGCTTCGCCGCCGCCAGCGACGTGGAGCGCATCTTCCTGAACCGCGCCCAGGCGCGGCCCGCCGCCGCGCGCCCCGCCGACGCTTCCGACGCCGTTCCCGTCAACGCCCCGGCGATCGGTCCCGGCGCCACCCGGCTGCGCGGCGATGCCGGGTTCATCCTGCAATGACCGTCTCACCCACTCACGCGCGGAGCACCGCCATGCCGCAGAGACGCCCGCTTCCGCCCTGGCTACGCGCGCTCACGCTGGCCGTCGGCCTCGCCACGCTGAGCGCCGGACTTGGCGGCTGCACGCCCCCGCCGCCCACCACCGTCGCGGAAAGGCACCCGACCAGCATCGATGTGGTGGCCGCCGCCCTGCCGCTCGCCGTGAACCCCGCCAGCGGTGCGATCACACCGGCCGAACGCGAGCGGACGGCGCGCGCCGTGGCGGCGCGGGCGGGCGACACCGCGTTGCATGCGTCGGTGGCCGGACAGCCGTTGTCCTCGCCTGCCCGCGCGGCGGTGACGGTCTTGCTGGGGGAGGCCGGGGTGGACGCCGACAACGTCGTCTTCTCGCCGGACGGCACGCCGGGCACGACCCTGCTGCTGACCCGCTACGTCGCCCTGGCGCCGGACTGCCGCAGTTGGGGCGACATCGAGAAGGGCTGGTTCGAGAACACGCCCACGGGAATCCTCGGTTGCAGCACCCAGCGCAACCTGTCCCTGATGCTGGCCGATCCGCGCGACCTGCTGGAAGGCCGCGAGACCCGCCCGGCCGATGGCGCCCGCATGGCGGGAGCGGTGCAGCGTTACCGCACCGACCGGGTCAAGAAGCTGCCATCGGACAACGCCGCGACCAGCGTGCTGCTCGGCCCCGGTCTCGCCGCCCCCGCCCCGGCCATGCCTTAGGAGCCGCCATGAGCCTGCTCGCCCCCCTGCTTGGCGGCGACGCCGTCCGAACCGACACGGCGCCCCGCCTGCTCGCCTATCTTCAGGATCCGGCCAGCGTGGCGCTGCTGCGGAGCGCCGCCCCGGCGGTGTTGCCCTGCGAGGTGCGAACCGGCGACATCCGTACCGCCGTTCGCGATCTGGAACGCCAGCGGTCGCCCGAGATTCTGCTGATCGACCTGTCGGGCGTGACCGATCCGCACGCGGCCATGGAGGAGTTGGCGCGGGTTTGCGAGCCGACGGTGCGCGTGGTCGCCGTCGGCGACAGCAACGACATCGCCCTCTACCGCGACCTGCGGCGGCAGGGCGTCACCGAATATATGGTCAAACCGCTGTCGCGCGACGTGGTCGAGCAGACGTTGCGCCATGCGTGTACCGACATGCCGGTCGACGACCAGCCGGGACGGCTCGGCAAGCTCATCAGCGTCGTCGGCGCCCGTGGCGGTATCGGAACCACCACCGTCGCCGTGCATCTCGGCGCGTGGCTGGCCGATTCCGCGCGGGGGCGGACAGCGCTGATCGACCTCGACCTTCAGGGCGGCACCGTGGCGCTGGCGCTGAACCTGAAGCCCGAGCCGGCCCTGCGCGAGGCGGTGGAGACGCCGGAACGCGTGGACGATCTATTCATGGAGCGGGCCGTGGTCACGGCGTCCGAACGGCTCGCCGTGCTGGCGGCGGAGGAGCCGATGGAGGACAGCATCGACATGACCGCGCCCGCCGCGCTGTCGGTGCTGAACCGTTTGCAGACCCGACACAACTACGTCGTCGTCGATGCCGGGCGCGCCCAGTCGCGCGCGGCCCGCGCGGCGGTCGCCGCCTCGTCGCTCGTCGTGCTGATCGGCGACGCCAGCGTTCCGGGCCTGCGCGACCTGGTCCGCCTGAAAGCCGCCTTCTCCGGCGGAACCCGGCTGACCACCGTCATCAACCGGCGCGGCGCGCCCGGTGAATTGCCGCAGGCCGACATCGCGCGCACGCTGGGGGGAATGCCCGATCACTGGATCCCCTATCGCCCGGTGCCGCTGGCGCTGGCCGCCGGAATCGGTGAATTGGCCTTCGGTCATTGCCGCCGCTTTCACGACGCGTTCGGCCGCCTGGGCGCCGACGTCGCCGGCCGCCCGGCCGCCGCCCAGGGGATGCTCCGCCGATGGCTGCGCCGATGACCCCGCTGTTCGGCCGCAAGGCGGCCCCGGCCCCCGCCGTCCCGGCCCCCGCCATCCCGGCGACGCTGGCGCCGGACATCCCGGCTCCGGCGGCGGCGCACCCGGTCGTGCCGGTCACGCCGTTGCGCCCGGTCAACCGGTCGATCAACGATGTCCGGGCGCAGGTGTTGGCGCGGATCGATCCGGCGACGGTGGCCGACATGCCGGCCGAGACGCTGCGCCCGCTGGTGGAGCGGCTGATCGACGACATCGCCACCGCCGGACGCTGCCAGCTCAACAGCCGCGAACAGGCCATCCTGGCGACCGAGCTGGTTCACGACATGATCGGGCTTGGGCCGCTGGAGCCGCTGCTGGCCGATGATTCGATCACCGACATCATGGTCAACGGCCCGTCGCGCACCTTCGCCGAGCGGGACGGCCGGCTGGTGGAGGTCCCCGTCCGCTTTCGCGACGGCAACCATCTGCTGAACGTCGCGCAACGCATCGCCTCGGCGGTCGGGCGGCGGGTCGACGAGTCCAGTCCGATGGTCGACGCCCGTCTGGCCGACGGTAGCCGCGTCAACATCGTCGTGCCGCCGCTGGCGCTCGACGGCGCCTGCATCTCGATCCGCAAATTCGCCCGTCGCACCATCGGCTTCCGCGACCTGATCGAATACCGCAGCATGTCCGAGCCGCTGGCCCGCGCGCTGGAGATCATCGGCCGCTGCCGCCTGAACGTGATCATTTCCGGCGGCACCGGGTCGGGCAAGACGACGCTGTTGAACGCGATCTCGCGGATGATCGACCCGACCGAACGGCTGATCACCATCGAGGACGCCGCCGAACTGCAACTCCAGCAGCCCCACGTCGTCCGCCTGGAAACACGGCCGCCCAATCTGGAAGGCCAGGGGCAGATCACCCAGCGCGACCTTGTCCGCAACGCGCTGCGCATGCGCCCCGACCGCATCATCATCGGCGAGGTTCGCGGGTCGGAGGCGTTCGACATGCTCCAGGCGATGAACACCGGCCATGACGGCTCGATGTCGACCGTCCACGCCAACAACCCGCGCGATGGGCTGAGCCGCGTGGAGAACATGGTGCTGATGGCCGGCATGAGCCTGCCGAGCCGGGCGATCCGCCAGCAGATCGCCGGGGCGGTCCATGTGATCGTGCAGATCCAGCGCATGCGCGACGGCGTGCGCCGGGTCACCCACATAACCGAAGTGGTGGGCATGGAAGGCGACGTGATCCTGACCCAGGACCTTTTCACCTTCGAGTTCCGGGGCGAGACCCGCGACGGGCTGATCGAGGGACGCTACGCCGCCACCGGCCTGCGGCCCCGCTTCATCGATCGCCTCGCCTATTTCGGGCAGGAAGCGGCCTGGACCGCCGCCACGCTCGGCCCATAGGGAGAGACGGAATGGACCGCATCGCCGTAATCCAGGGCGCCATCCTGCTTCTGGCCGTTCTTACCGTGATCGTCGCCGCCTCGACGATCCGCGAGCATGGGCGGGGCCGGGCGTTGAGGACTCGTCTGCTCGCCATCGCCCGGCTGAGGCCGGGCGGGGTTGGGGGAAAGGATGGCGAAACCGACATCACCGGCATCGGCCGGCTGACGCGGAGCGACCGCATCAAGGCGCTGATGTCGCGCTTCTACGCGCGGCGCCAGACGGTCTTCCTGCCGCCCGGCATACGCTTGTGGCGCACCCTGGTCCATGGCGTGGCGGCGGCGGCCTTCGCCTGGTGGGCGACCGGGCCGGTCCTGGGCGAGGCGGGCGCCGCCCTGGTCTCGCTGGCCGCCCTGGTGGTGACGCCGCGGACGGTCTTCGCGGCAAGCCGGCGCAAGACGCTGGAAATGCTGCTGGACCAGTTGCCCGACGCCATCGGGCTGGTGGTGCGGGCAACCCGCGCCGGCATTCCGGTGTCGGAAAGCCTGCGCATGGTCAGCGTCGAATTGGGCGAGCCGATCGCCCCGCTGTTCCGCCGCATCGTCGACGAGACGGCGGTGGGCGTCGATCTGGAAACGGTGCTGGGCCGCGCCTCTGCCAATGTGCGGCTGCCGGAATTCCGCTTCTTCGTGGTGACCCTGACCTTGCAACGCGAAACCGGCGGGAATCTGACCGAACCGCTGGAGAATCTGGCCGACATGATCCGCCAGCGCCGCCGGGTCCGGCTGCGCACCCGCGCGCTGACGTCGGAAGCGCGCAGCTCCGCCGCGGTGCTGGCGGCGCTGCCGTTCCTTGCCGGCGGCGGCCTGTTCCTGCTGAACCCCGACTATGGCCGGCGCCTGATCGACGAGCCCAGCGGCAACATGATGCTGGCGATGGCCGGTGGCCTGCTGGTGGTCGGCATCGGCACCATGCAACTCCTGATCCGGCGGACGCTTTCATGATCGACGGCCTCATCCCACGCCCGGCGCTCCTGGCGTTCGGGGTTCTGATGATCCTCACCGGCATCGCCGGCCTGCGGTCCTGCGGGATGCGCGACCGGCTGGCGGCCCGGCTGGCGGCCTTCACCGCCGGTTCCACGGAGCCGGCGCGCTTGCCGGCCGATGGTTCCGGCCGGAGCGGCCCGCTTCACCGCATCGGCGCCTGGCTCGCCGCGACCCCCCTGGTGGGCGCCGCCGAGCGCGAGCGGCTGCGGCGGGCGCTGGCGGCCGCCGGTTACACCCGCCCGGCGCATCTCTACACTCTGGTCGGGGCCAAGCTGCTGGGCATCGGCGCCGGGGCGACGCTGGCCGTGCTGATCTGCGACGACACGCTGGCGGCGCTGGGGAGCGCGGGCCGGGGGGTGGAGGCGCTGGCCGGGGCGCTGTTCGGCTGGCGGCTTCCCGACCTCGCGCTCGGCATCCTGCGCGACCGCCGGATGGAGGAGGTGCGCAACGGCCTGCCCGACGCGCTCGACCTGCTGGTGATCTGCGGCGAGGCCGGGCTGGGGCTGGAGGCGGCGGTGGACCGCGTCGCCCGCGAGATCGCTCCGGCCTATCCGGCCTTGGGCGGCGAGCTGTCAAACACGGCGGCGGAGATGCGCGTGCTGTCCGACCGGGGGGCGGCGCTGATGAACCTTGCCGGTCGCGTCGACGTCGAGGGGGTGCGCGGCATGGCGACCACGCTGATCCAGGCGATGCGCTACGGCACGCCGCTTGCCCAGGCGCTGCGCGTGCTGTCCGCCGAGATGCGGGCGCGGCGGCTCGCACGGTTCGAGGAGAAGGCGGCGCGGCTGCCCGTTCTGCTGACGCTGCCGATGGTGGTCTTCATCCTGCCCTGCGTCTTCATCATCGTCGGCGGCCCGGCGATGCTCGATGTTTCGTCGGCCTTTTCCACTCAAGGAGGTCTGCCATGACCCGCTCGCTCTCCCGCCTGTCGCGCGCCGTGGCGGCGCTTGCCCTCCTGATGCTCGGTGCCTGCGCGTCGGTGCCGGGCTTCGGGCCGGGCGGGGCCGACAATGTTGCCGGCGGACGCTCGACGCTGGACGACAGGGCGCGCGTGCAGTTGCGCCTGGCGCGGGCGGCGCAGGAATCCGGGGACGGCGGGTCGGCTATCCGCCTGTACCGCGCCGTGCTGGATCAGGCGCCGGGTCACATCGGTGCGCGGGTCGGGCTGGGCGAGGCACTGGACGAGGCGGGGGCGTCGCGCGACGCGGTGAGCGAGCTGCGCCGCGCCGTCGCCGCCACCTCCGACAACGCGGAGGCGCAGATGGCGCTCGGCCGCGCGCTCGTCCACACCCACGCGCCGGAGGAGGCGCTCCAGCGTTTCGACGCCGTGCTGAAGCGCAACGACGGCGATCTTCGGGCATTGAGCAATCGCGGCGTCGCCCTGGACATGGCGGGGCGTCACGCCGAGGCGCAGGCCGATTACCGCCGGGTGCTGGCGGCCGATCCGAACAATGTCGCGGCCTCGGTCAATCTCGGCCTGTCGCTGGCGCTGATGGGCAACAGCCGCGAGGCGGTGGCGATCCTGGAGGGGCTGGTCCGCAACGGTGTGGATTCCCCCCGCGTCCGGCAGAATCTGGCGCTGGCCTATGGCTTGAAGGGCGATGCGGAGGCGGCGGCGCGAACCGCCCATCTCGACCTCGACGACGCCGGGGTTCGCGCGAACCTCGCCTTTTACGACACGGTGCGCCCGATGGCGGCGCGGTGAGGCCGGCACGATGGCGATGCGCAACATGGTGCCGACGGCCGAACGCCGGGGAACCACCACGCTGGAGCTGGCGCTGATCGCGCCGGTGCTGATCGCGACGATGGTGGCGCTGGCCGAACTCAGCTACGCGATGACGGTGGACGGCCTGCTGAACCACGCCGCCCGCGTCGCCGCAAGATCCGGCTTCACCGGCGAGCTGGCGACCGGCTTCACCGACCGCCGGGCGCAGGTGTGCGACGCGATCCGCCGCAATACGCTGGGCGTTCTCGACCAGAGCCGGCTCAGCATCGAGAGCCACGGCTACGACTCCTTTTCCGCCCTCGACGCCGCCTCCGCCGCCTCCGCCGCCACGCCGGCCCCGGCGCTGACCAGCCTGAACTGCGGCGGCACCGACTGGGACGCGGCGGCGACGCCGACGGCGCTGGGGCGGAGCACGCAGGTCGTGGTCTACGTCGTTCGGTACACCCAACCGCTGTTGAGCGTGTTCGGGCAGACCGTTCTGGGACGCGCCGAACTCATCCACGAGGCCCGGCTTGCCGTGCGCAACGAGCCGTACATGACCACGGAGTGACCATGCCGATGCGCGTGTCACGGAGGATGCGGCCTGACGGTGACCATGCCGGCGGCCTTGGCGGCGACCGGCGGGGCATCGCCGCGCTCGAAATGGCGCTGATCGCACCGATCCTGCTGCTGCTAATCACGGCGACGGTGGATCTCGTCCGCTTCGCCAACACGGTGCTGACGCTGAACCGCGCGGCGGCCAATGTCAGCGACGTCGCCACCCAGTTCGACACGTTGCGGGCCGGGATGACCGTGGTGAAGGGCAACGAGGTTGGGGTGCTGTTCCTGGCCGCCGCCGAAGTGGCGCGGCCGCTCGATCTCATGACCTCCGGCTCGGTCATCGTGACCTCGGTCGCCAACATGGGGGTCGGCTCCCGCGTGATGTGGCAACAACGGGTCGGCGCGGCGGCCAGCCGGATCGGCATCCCTGGCGGCATCCCCGCGCTGCCCGCCGGTTTCGTCCAGGATCCGGGCGACAACGCCATCTTCACCGAGATCGTCTTTCCCTTCACCCCCTACCTTCTCAGTTGGCCGTGGTTGGGCGCCGGCGGTGGGGTGACGGTGCTTTATGCCCGCGCGGTCTACCAACCGCGTCTCGGCACGCTGACCAGCCTGGAGACCGGGGCATGACCCGCCGTCCGCGCCCGCTGCTGCCATCCGGCCGCGCTGGCAACGCGGCGCTGCTGTTCGCCGCCGCCGCCGTACCGCTGATCGGCATGGTCGGGATCGCCGTCGATTACAGCCGCGCCTTTCTGCTGCGCTCGCGTCTGGCGACGGCCATCGATGCCGGCGCCCTGGCGGGCGGCAAGATCCTGACATCGACGGCGGCTGCCCGGCAGGATGTCGCCATGTATGTCACTGCCAACGTGCCGAGCGGCTATTTCGGCGCCACCATCGCCGCCCCCACGGTCGACATCGATTCGGCCAACCAGCGCATCGCGGTGTCGATCAGCGCCACGCTGCCCACGACCTTCCTGCGCATCCTGAAGGTCGACAGCTTGCGGGTGACCGTCTCCAACGAGGTGCAGCGCGCCAACGCCGGGTTGGAACTGGCGCTGGTGCTGGACGTCACCGGGTCGATGGCGTCGAACGACCGGATCATGCAGCTCCGTAGCTCAGCGACCGACTTGGTCAACATCCTGTTCGGTCCCTCCACCAAGCCGCCGGGCAATCTGTGGGTTTCCGTCGCTCCCTACGCCGCCGAGATCAACATCGGTCCCAGCCACACCGACTGGCTGGCGCCGGGCAGCTACACGGCGAGCAAATGGGCCTCCCAAGGCTGGCGGGGCTGCGTGCTGGCCCGCGCCCAGCCGGAGGACCAGACCGACACGCCGCCGGGCACGAAGCCTTTCAAACCCTTCTGGTATCCGAACAACCAATACACCAGCAACAACGACAACCCCTGGACCACGGCCAGCATCACCGATGACGGGACCTATCGCCAGACCAACGACATGGCCGGTCCCAATCTGGGCTGCCCGCCGCCCATCCTGCCGCTGACCAGCAACCGGCAAGCGCTTCTCGACAAGATCGCGGCGTTCAAGCCGGTCAACCGGGGCGGGACCTTGGCGAATCAGGGATTGCAGGCGGGCTGGTTCACCCTATCGCCCCGCTGGCGCGGCCTGTGGGGCATCGCGCCGACGCTGCCGCTCGACTACCACACGCCGGACATGACGAAGGCGGTCGTGCTGGTGACCGACGGCAACAACGAGTGGTTCAGCTACAAGCCGCAGGGTGACTACACCGGCTATCAGCGGATCGGCGACGGTTTGCTCGGCACCACCAGCCTGTCGCAGGCGACGACGGCGATCAACAACCGGATGCTGGTGTTGTGCACCAACATGAAGGCGGCCGGCATCGTCCTCTACACCATCACGCTGGGGGCCAGCGCCAACAGCGCGACGCGCACGCTGTACCAGCAATGCGCCTCGCCGGGACCGAACCATTATTTCGATTCGCCCAGCACCGCCGATCTTCAGTCCATCTTCATGCAGATCGCCGGCCAGCTCAGCAACCTGCGCATCATCAAGTAGGATTCTGTTCGGAGTTGCTGCATGGAAGCGGGGAGGAGCGGGTTTGCCGGTTGCGAGCAGTCCTGTAGAAGGCGTGTGCGTCTGAGGGCTCCGTTGCAAACTCTTGCTGCAGGCGCGAAATGACGGCTACCGGCATCACTGCCGATGCTACGCGGCCTGGAGTTCGAGCTGCCGGCTGATGAACCGCACGGCCTCGGCGAACGCCTTCCGGGGATTGCCTTGCCTCCCGCCGACAGCGACGAGCCGCTGCGACGAGCGTGGTTGCCGCCTTGGCCCCCGGCCCCCAATGCGCGATCACCCGGCGGCGGCACTCCCGGCGGCGGCGTCGAGCATGTGTCGGATCTGGGCATAGCGGCCCAGCGCTTCCATCACCTCGACCTGAGCGTCGGGTCTGAAGCGGGCGGCGGCCATGGCGGCGAGGATCATCTGCTTTTCGGCGGGGCCGAAGCCGGACAACCGCTTCAGCACGCTGCGCAGCAGCGGCGACAACGGGATCGGCTGAGGTGCCTGCGTGGGGCGGTTCGCTCCACCGTAAGCCTCCAGGAATTTCGCGATCCGACGGCCATAGGCGGCCGGGCTATAGATGTTGGCGCACAGCCGCGCCAGCCCGTCGAGCAGGTCGCGCCGGCTCATCCGCGCCGGGTGGATGTTGGTGGTGAACGGGTTGGCCGCACTCTGCGCGGCGTCGCCGGCCAGCCGCCCCTCGGCGGCGAGACGGTCGTGGAGCGGGGTGCCCGGCGGCGCCACCAGCGCGCCCACCGACAGCACCGGCACCGGGCAATCCATGATGAAGCCGGCCAGCCGGTCGAAGATGTCGGGCCCGTCGGCGTCGAAGCCGACGATGATGCCGCCGGACACCGCGATGCCGTGCGACAGGATGGTGGACAGCGCGTCCGAAGTCGATTGGTACAGGTTCTGCAGCTTGCCGGACTGGCGCAGGCTGTCCTCGTTGATCGTCTCGATGCCGATGAAGACGTTGTCCAGCCCGGCCGCCTTACAGGCCGCCATCAGATCGGCGTCGCGGGCGAGGTCGATCGACACCTGGGTCATGAAGCGCATCGGCGCATCGACATGCGCCTCGTTCCACCGCCGCAGCGCCGTCAGCATGTCGTGTGCGCGGCTGCGGTAGACGGTGAAGTTGTCGTCCGCCAGGAAGACGCTGCGGTAGCCGTGGCGGTGCAGGATATCCAACTCGGCGATCACCTGATCGGGATCCTTGTGGCGCTGCTTGCGGCCGAGATACTGGATGACGTCGCAGAAATCGCACTGGAAGGGACAGCCGCGCGAGGTCTGGATCGCCCCCATGTTGGCGCCCTCGTTGGGGTAGAGGTCCCAGCGCGGCAGCGGAGAGCGTCGGAGGTCGGGCCGCGTCCCTTCATACCGGTCGCGCGGCCTGCCGGCGGCCAGGTCGGCGAACAGCTCCGCCGCGATGTCCTCGATCTCGCCGGTGACCAGCACATCGGCGTGGGGGCGCACATCCTCCGGGCTGAGCGAGGCGTAGGAGCCGCCGATCACCACCCGGCGCCCCATCGCGCGGTAGCGGTCGGCCAGCTGCAGCATGCGGTTGCGCTGGGACGACTTGCCGGTGATCGCGACGATATCGGCGTCCTCGGTGGCGGGGCGGTCCGGCAGCGGCGTGATCGCTTCGTCTGTCAGGCGGATGTCCCAGTCCGGCGGCAGGAAGGCGGCCAGGGTCGTGGTCGACAGGTCGGCCACCGAGCTGCGCCCGCCAAGTCCCCAGGCGGCGAAAAAATCGGCCGTGTGATAGCCGGGGAAATCCGCCGCCGGATTGATGATGTGAATGCGCACCAGCGCCCGCTCCTGTCCGGCCTGAACCTGCTCCGTCCATTGGATAAGGAGCTGAACAATCACCGGCAGGCAAGGCTTTGCTGTGCCGCCCGGTTTGTCCGGCGACCGCCGATCCGCCGCATCGGGGCCGACGCCGGGGCGTCCTGGAGCATGTTGACTCCCGTGCACCGGCAGGTTTATTCAAATCCGCAAGGAATTCGGCATGGATTGTTATCGATGGCCGCAACAGGGGCGGTGTCGATCCCAAGAAACGATCCGGGGCGGAGAAGGCAGTACGATTTGAGCGGGGACCATAGGCATTCTGGAAAATAAGATCATGCCCCGGTATGATTTGAATCGATGCAGTCACTCCGACAGCGGTGATTTGGAAGGATAAGCACGCATGCCGATGCAGGTGGTGAACGGCGCGACGCTTCAATGCAGCTTCGGGATGGCCCCGTCGACCTTCGTGGTGCTTCCCGTCCATGGCGTCATGGACGGCAACCAGCCGGCGGCGAACATCACGGACCACAAGCCGATGGTCAACATCATGCCGTTCGGCATGTGCACCAGCCTCGCCAACCCGACGGTGGCCTCGGCGACGGCGGCGGCGATGGGCGTGCTGACCCCGATGCCCTGCATTCCAGCCACCCTGTCGCCCTGGGTTCCGGGCGCGCCGACAGTGATGCTGGACCATATGCCGGCGCTGGACAACGTGTCGAAGTGCCTGTGCAACTGGGGCGGCGTCGTGTCGGTGGTCAATCCGGGCCAAATGACGACCGTCATTCCATGAGGCGGTTGGCCATGAAGCGGATGGCCTGCACCCTTGCCGCGGCGGCGGTCTGCTGCCTTGCGGGAACGGCGGCAGCGGCGGACGCCGACACGCAGTTCGACCTCGCCCAGCGTTACGAGACGGGCCGGGACATGCCCACCGATCTCGGCAAGGCCTATGCGCTCTATTGCGGGCTGGCGCGGCAGGGGCATCCGAAGGCGTCGTTCCGGGTCGGCTGGCTTCTCTGGACCGGTCTGGGCGTGCGCCGCGACCCGGTGCGCGGCTTCGACTGGTTCGCCGCCGCCGCGCAGGCGGGAGAGGCCGACGCCAGGCGGATGCTGAAGCTTCTGCCGCCCGGCAAGCCTCACCCCCAGCCGGCGTGCCGGAGTGAGAGCCGGCGCCGGTCCGCCCCGCCGGTCTTCATTCCCGACACCGCCCGGTTCCGCGAACTGGCGGCGCGCGGCGCGGTCGCCGATGCCGTGCGCGATCTGGCGCCGCGCTTCTCGCTCGACCCCCGGCTGGTGCTGGCGGTGATCGCGGTGGAGTCGAATTTCGAACCCCGCGCCGAATCGCCGAAGAAGGCGCGCGGGCTGATGCAACTGATGCCGGAGACCGCCCGCCGTTTCGACGTTGCCGACCCGTTCGACCCGGTCGGCAACCTGATGGGCGGGATGAAGTACCTGCGCTGGCTGCTGGCCTATTTCCAGGGCGATGTCCGCCTGGCTCTGGCCGCCTACAATGCCGGCGAAGGCGCGGTGGAGCGGCATGGCGGCATCCCGCCCTATGCCGAAACCGAGGCCTATGTGCGCCGCGTCGGCATGCTCTATCCGTCCGACCGCCATCCCTTCGACGCCGCCGTGACCGAAGCCTCAAGGCTGGTGCGCACGGCGAGCCGCGACTGACGGCGCCGCCGCTGCGCCTGTTGTCCTGCATTCAGGGGGGCAGGCTCCGGAACGACCGCCCCCCCCCGTGTCCCCGCGATCAGGGCTGTTTGGAGACGGCGGAGCGGCGGAAGCGCATGACGTAGCGCACCGTGCCGTCGCCCGTCTTCTTTTGGAGCTGCACGCGGTCGTTCTCGATGGCGGTGATGGTCAGTCCGGGCTCCAGCTCGTCGCCGACGCTGTAGTCCTTGGTCTCGTTCCTGACGTTGATCGTCGCCACCTTGCGGTCGCCGACGCGGCCGACGCCCGACAGCTTGTGGATCCAGGTCAGGTCGATCTCGGCCGAGACCTCCTTGGTGGTGGCGTTGAAGGCGAAGCGCTGGAACGGGTTGCGCTTGTCCAGGCTGGCGACCTGATCGCGCAGGGCCACGACGCGGTCGTCGGACATCGGCGCGGCATCGTTGCGCGGGGTGATGGAGAATTCGATGGCATGGACGGGCGGCGTCTTGGTGGGGTCGTAGGGCCGCACCTGCAGGTCGTTGATGACCAGATTGAGCGATTCCAGCTCCGCCGCGAAGCGCAGGAAGGTCAGGTAGTCGGTGGTGATCTTCAGCAGGAATTTCAGGTCGGTGTCGCGGCTGGGGGTCAGCTCCTTGATGATGACGGTGGTCTTCTGGGCGATGGAGTTGATGCGCTCCAGGAAGGTCGGCAGCGAGCGGATGCCCTCCTGCGGCGCCGCCTCCGCCTTCTTCTGCTTCTTGGCCAGCTCGGCCAGCGCGCGGTTCTCCTCCTCCACCAGACGGTTCAGCTGCAGCGCGTCGGCGATGGCAACGTCGCGCCTGCTGTAGAGGGTGGCGTAGCCCAGCAGCATCAGCCCGGTGATCAGGTACAGGGTCGACAGCAGGAAGGCGCGGTGTTTCCTGAGGAAGGCGTCCATGGGGGGTCTCCGGGTCCTTGTCGTCGGCCGCCGGAAGCGGCCGCGGTTGGCGGCAGCCTTGGTCAGCGGGCCGGCAGCGGCGCGTGGGTTTCGATGGCCTCGTTGCGCTCGCGCACTTTCATCTGCATGTCGCCGAGCGTTCCGCCGGCACCGCCGGCACCGCCGGCCGGCGTGGCGGCCCGCGTCTGGACACGTTTGTTCTCGTCGTACCAGGCTTCGATGCCGAAGCGGATGATCGGGTCGCTTTCCGCCTGATCCAGGCTGGCGCCGTGGAACCGGATCTCGCGGAAATCGTCCATGAAGCCGATGGTGTCCTTTTCCAGCCGGTCGATGAACTTCGAGATCTCCAGGATATGGCCGACGGTGGAGGGCAGGACCGCGCCTTCCAGCACCAGCTTCTTGCTGAGGACGCTGCTGCCGCCCACCGTGCGGGTTTCGGTGGCGAGGAACACGTCGGTCAGCCACATCGGCTTGTCCATGTTGCGGCCGATGGCCAGGAACTTCTCGGTCCACAGAACCTTGTCGGTCGACGCCGCCGCCTGCACCCGCTCGCTGCCGGCGACGGCCCGGCGCATGCGCGCGTTCTCGTCCATCAGCTGCGACACCCGCGCCATGGCATTGTGGTGGCGCGATTGAAGATCGTCGTAGCTCTGCCAACCCACCAGCAGCAGAAGCCCGCAGACCAGACCGAACAGCAGGAAATATTGCCGGTCGCTGCCGGGTGCCTCATCGCCGTCGCCGGTCGGCTGGCCGCGCAGCCGTGCGAGCAGCCCGGCCAGCCCCTGGTTGGCGGCGGGGCGGGAGCGGGAGCCGCGGCGTCCCGGCTGCTGCCTGCGGTCACCGGGGCGCCCGGCTCCGGCCCGGCCGTCGGCATGCTCCGGCTTCTTGGCGGCGGCCAGACGGTCGCCATGCAGGCTGTAGCGGGTCTGGCCGATCTGCAGGTCCGATCCGGTGTGCTGCAGCAGGTTGATGCACTCGCCCGCCGGCTGGCGCTGGAACAGCTCCAGCACGGTGACCGGCGACGGCACCACCGGCAGCGAGGCGGCCAGAAAATCGGCGAGGCCGTTCACCCGATCCCAGGCGCCGAACAGTTCCAGCCGCTGCGGCCGGTCGGAGACGCGCTGCGTGTCGAAGAACTCCAGCGTCGCTTCGATGTCGGCCACCATGCGGCGCAGCGCCGGCCCGATCATGCGGTCCATGGCGCCGCGGGTGATCTCCGCGTCGTCGCCGAGCGGCTCCAGCGTCATCACCTCGTCCGCCACCGAACGCTCGCGCAGAGCCCGTGCCGCCTCCTCGACGCCGATGCCGGACTCCCGCGCCACCGTCTCCACCAGCGTCATGACACCGACCGGCAGCACGCGGGTGGTCACCGTGCCGTGCCGCGGGCAGGCCACCACCAGTTGGCTCGACAGTCCGCCGACATAGAGCGCGCCATAGGTGGCGCCGTCCAGATCGTGGGCGCGGCGGACCAGGATGTCTGCCACCGGCACCAGCGACCCGACCTTCAGCGCCAGCCGGTCGAGCCGGCCCAGGCAGCCGCCGGCGCGCTTGGCGCTGGCGAAGGCGGCGACGCCGTTCCGGCGCGTCTTGCCGCCCTTTTGCCCGAAGGCGGCGAAGCCGAAGATGGCGTGCGGGGCATTCAGCTGCTCCGCCCCATAGGCGCGCAGCACGGCGGGGGAGGTCTTCTCCGCGGCGTTGAACTGCTCGCCGCGGGTGTCGGTGTAGAAGATGCCGGGATCGTCGGTCAGCACATGCAGCCGGTCGATCGAGACGCGGTTCCGTTCGAACGCCTCGGCGGCGGCGGCGAAGACGGCGTCGAGCCGCTCCTCGCCCGGCGCCTGTGCCTGTTTGGCCGGCGGTTCACCCGACAAGGCCGTCGGCGCGCCGGGCGAGGCGGGATCGAACACGAGCGTGCTCCAACCTGCGTCGGTGCAGTGCAGGTAGGCGATACCGGTGCCCGCCGCCGCGTCGGCCCCTTTGCGCGACGGAGCGAACAGCCGCCGCGCCGCGGTCAGCAGGCCACCCGTACGGGGCAGGGCAAGGGTCTGGGACGGAGCGGTCATGGCGCCTCGCTGGGACTAGTTGGTGCTGAACTGGAAGGGGAGGTTGCGCTGGATGAACTGGATGCGGGACGTGCCTTGCGGGACGCCAGACTGGCAATTGGTGAAAGGAGATGACACGTTGTAAACGGGTGGAGACCCAGCAGTTGTCGATCCGTCAACGACGCAGATTCCAAATGTCAGGCGACTGAAACGACTACCGATGTGTCGAAGTACGGGAATATCCGTCGACCCGGTTGCTTCAAGGTCCAGACGTACTTGGCCGTCTTCTTCAGAGTTGTTGTCTGCCTTAGCCCGCTTGCTGACAACTCCGCGTATCTTGAACCAGTAGGGATTGGCGTCATTGAGTGGGTTTGCCGCGTCGATTGTGCCGGTGTTGTGGTTTTGCGGGTAATACCATGTAAGAAATCCGGGATCGTCGAGCGATCCGCCGCTCTGAATTTCACTTGCTCCATCAAGGTAATCCTGGAGCGAACCGATGCGGTTGTTGCGGTTTCTGCTCGAAAAGCCGTTTTCGTATGATCCGCTTCCGGAATCTTCAATGCCGCAAAGGACGGTTGTGTTGTCGTTGAGCGTGTCCTTCTTCACACCGCCCGCACACAAGCCCTGCGCCGCGGCGCGGCTGAGCATGTAGTTCAGGTGGCCGTTCATCGCCCAATAGACGCGGGTCTCGGCCAGAAGCGATTCCACATCGTCGGCCTCCGTTACCATCAGGTGGTTGATAAGTGTCGTGGCAAACAGCATCAACAGCGCCATGAACACCATCACGGCAACGAGGACCGATCCCTGCTGGCGCTCGCGGGCGCGGTGTCTGGCTATCATTGTGCCACGTCCTGCCATGGCGCCTTCTCCTGCAGGCCGGTGAAGGCGGTCCAATAGGTCACCGTGTAGTCGGCGTTGTAGGCATGTGGGGCTCCCTGCACCTGCGGATCGATTAACTGGAAAGCGACTTCGGCAACGCCGCCGCGCGCCGCCGCCGACAGGAACAGCGTCGGTTCGGAGCGCAGATAGCCCTGCATGGTAACGCTCGTGGCCACGACGCAGCCCTGCACGGGCAGGTCGGTCCCGGTGCAGGGCACCGTCACTTCCTGGATCTGCTCGGCCAGCAGGGCGTCCAGCGGGTTGCCCTGCGGCACCTTGCCATCGCGGCCAAGGCCGAACCGATACAGCCGCTTGCCGCCGTCAAGGTCGCGGGCGAGATAGGGGCTCTGCGAGTTTTCGACCTCCGGCATTTTGAACAGGTCTGTGCCAAGGTTGGTCGGATTCCGACCGCGCAGGCCGAAGACGTATTTGAAAGGCAGGGGAATGGTGGTGCTTGCCTCGGCGTTGGCGCTATCATTGCTGCCGCCGAAGGCGAGGATCTCGAAAATCTCGCGGGCGTGGCGGTTGATGGCGACCTGACTGTTCAGCGCCGCCGCGGTGCGCAGCGAATCCGACAGCACGCCGCCGATGGCCGCCAACAGGATCAGGCTGATGGTCCCGGCGACCATCAGCTCGATCAGGGTGAAGCCCCGCTGGGTGTCGCGCCGGCTCCTCATCGCTGCCCCACGATGGTCTGGAGCGTGATGGTCTCCACCGGTCCCATGTCGCCGCGCGGATCCAACGTGCCGGTGGAGTATCGGAAAGGATAGTCGAGATAGAGGGTGAGCAGTTGACAGGCCCCGCCGTTGCACTTCCTGTTGCCACTGGCCCCAGTATCTGGAAGGGCGCTCAACTCCCAGCTGAGCTGCGCCAGTACCCCGTGCTCGCGGTCGAGCCAGACGAGGTTGCGGTCGTCCGTCGTGGTGCCCACGCTGCCCGCATCCAGATAGTAGATGCCGCTGTAAACCGCTTCGGCGTTCTGGCCGTCGGTGTTTACGGTCTGGGCAAAAGTCGTGGTCGAAGTCGTGACCAACGGGGTGCCGTTGGTGGAGGCGTAAATGAGCCGGTTGTTGCTGACCGACGTGCCGATGTATGAGCCAACCCGCGCCGGGATCGCCGAAGTCGAGTAGTCGGTGACCGGCACTGGGGCCACGGACGGTCCCGAGCCAAAAATATACAACGCGCTCAGCCGCTCCATCTCGCCGTTCAGGCGGAACACCGCGCGCTGGCGCAGCGAGGCCTCATCGAGCTGGCGGGCGGCGGCTTCCCACAGGCCGTTCATGCCGAGCAGGAGAATGCCGACCAGCACGATGCCGATCATCACCTCCATCAGGGTGATGCCGGATTGCCGGGTGAGGCGGGGAGGGCGCATGGGTCCGTCTCCCTACTCGGTCAGGGTGTCGGACATCGCGATGCCCTGCCGCCAGTCGAGCGTCACCGTGTGCCCGCCGATGGTCACCGACGAGGTGGCGCGGCCGTCAGGCGGCGGCGGGTAGCTGAGCACGACGACACGGCCGGTGCTGCCTTTGCCGGTGTCGCGCACCCAGCCCTGCGGCTCCTGCTTGATCGGCTCCACCGTATAGGACGGCGTGCAGGTCCGCCCGGCGCCGCTGACCGAACCGGTGGTGGTGCCGGACGCCGATTTCGGGCGCAACAGCGCTAGCACCTGGAAGAGCGTCGTCTCGGTGCCGCCGGTGGAGACGAAGGGGCCGTCAGTGGCTGAAACCAGGGTTGAGCCGCTGCCGTAATTCCCGCACTTCGTCGTGTCGGTGCACAGGGTGATGAAACAGAAATCGCCGGCGTTCGACAGGTCGACGCCCAGCTTCTTCTGGATCTCCTCCTCGTTGGTGGAGGTCAGATAGTAGCCGGTACGGTTGTAGTGGATGCGCTGCTTGGCGGCGATCGTCATCAGGTGCGGCACCGCCTGGGAGGCGTTGGCCTGCAGCAGGTGGTTGGTGTAATAGCCGCCGCCGATCGCCGCCAGGATGCCGATGATGACGATGACGACCATCAACTCCACCAGGGTCCAGCCGGCCTGGGCGCGGCCTTTCGCGGCACGGCGGAAGCCGGGGCGGGCGGGAAGCGGGATCGCGCTCATACCATGGACCCCATCTGGAAGACGGGCAGGAAGCAGGCCACCATCATCCCGGCCACCGCGAGGCCGATGAAAATGGTCAGCACCGGGTTCACCAGGCTGGTGATGCGGTCCAGCAGGTCCTGCACGAGGCTGTCGAAATAATCGGCGGACGACATCAGCAGCTCGTCCAGGATGCCGGCCTCCTCGCCCGAAGCGATCATCTGCAGGACGATGCCGTGGAAGACCTCGTAGCGGCGGAAGCTGGCGGCGAGGCTGCGGCCCCGTTCGAACTCCTCGGCGATGTCGTAGAGGATTTCCCGGATATAGACGTTGCCGTTGGCGTCGGCGGCCAGCCGCAGGGCGTGGAGGACGGACACGTCGTTCTCCACCTGCACCGCCAGCGTGCGCAGGAAGCGCGCCAGCGCGCTCATCCGCCACAGCGGGCCGAGGAGTGGAATGCGCAGCTTGATCTTGTCCCACACCGCGCGGCCGTCCGGGCTGGCGATCCAGACGATGAAGCTGCCGATCAGCATCGCCTGCACGCCGACGATCAGATACCAGTTCTCCGCCCAGAAGCGCCCGAGGTCGAGCAGCAGCTGGGTCGGCGCCGGCAGCGCCTTGCCGAAATTCTTGTACATCTTCGAGAAGTTCGGAAGGATGAAGAAGACCATCGCGTTGAAGATGCCGAAGAAGGCCAGCACGACGAAGGCCGGGTAGGCGATGGCCGCCTTCAGCTTTCGCCCGGTCTCGTGGATGACCTTCTGGTAATGGGCGATCTGAGCCAGCGCGCCGCCGAGCCGGCCGGATTCCAGGCCGGAACGGACGACGTTGACGTACACGTCGTCGAAGACGCCGGGGTGGGCGGCCAGCGCCGCCCCCAGATCGTGGCCGTGCTTCACGTCGTCCGACACCGTGGCGATGGTCTCGCGCAGACGGCGCTGCGGCGTTTCCTCCGCCAGATTGTCCAGCACCTCGACCAGCGGCAGGTTGCTGCGGATCATCGATGCGAACTGCTGCGTGAAGATCAGGGTGTGGAGTGTGCTCACCGCCATCGCCGGGCCCGCGTCAGTAGGTTTCGCCGAGCACGCGGATGACCTCGGCGTGCGTGGTGATGCCTTCCTCGATCAGCTGAAGCCCGTGGCCGATCAGCGTCGTCATCCCGGATTCGCGGGCCATGCGGCGCAGCTCGTCGGCGTTGAAGTTCGGCGACAGGATCATGTTGCGGGCGGCGTTGGTCATCTCGAAAACCTCGAACGCTGCCTGCCGGCCGCTGTAGCCGGTGTTGCGGCAATGCACGCAGCCCAGCCCCTGGACATAGGTCAGGTCGTCGTCGATCTCGATGCCCAGAGCCTCCAGCCGTTCGGCGGAGATGCCGTCGCCGCGCAGCTGGCGGCGCAGCTCGGTGCCGGTCACCATGGTCTGGCAATGGCCGCACACCTTGCGCACCAGCCGCTGGGCGATGGTCAGGGTCAGGGCATTGGCGACCAGGAAATGGTCGATGCCCATGTCCAGCAGGCGCGTCACCACGCCCACCGCATCGTTGGTGTGTATGGTGGAGAAGACGATGTGGCCGGTCAGCGCCGCCTGGATCGCCATCGCCGAGGTTTCGGTGTCGCGGCATTCGCCGACCATGATGACGTCGGGGTCCTGGCGCAGGATGGTGCGCAGGCCCGACGCGAAGGTCAGGCCGATGCGGTCGTTGACCTGCATCTGGTGCACGCCCTTCAGCCGGTATTCCACCGGGTCCTCGACGGTCAGGACGTTCTTGGCCTTCTTGTCGATGCTGCCCAGGCAGGAATAGAGCGTCGTCGTCTTGCCCGACCCGGTCGGGCCGCAGATCATCACCAGCCCGTAGGGCGCGCCCAGCTTGTCGTAGAGAAGCCGCAGGTCGCGCGACACCATGCCCAGATGTTCGGGCGACGGGCGCAGCGCATTCTTGTCGAGCAGGCGCAGCACCATCTTCTCGCCGTAGATCGTCGGATAGGAGGACACGCGCACGTCGATGGGATTGCCCTGGATGACCGAGCTGATGCGGCCGTCCTGCGGGCGGCGTTTTTCCGCCACGTCCATGCCGGCGACGATCTTGATGCGCGACGAGATTTCCGGATGCATCGACACCGGCATCGAGGTGTCCTCGTGCAGGATGCCGTCCACGCGGTTGCGCACCAGCAGATAGTCCTCGGTCGGCTCGATGTGGATGTCCGACGCCCCCTGCAGGCAGGCGCGCTGGAGGAAGTAGTTGACCAGCTGCGGGACGTCCGCCTCCTCGATGCGGGTGGCGATGCGCTGCTCCACTTCCGGCGGGATGTCGATGACCAGCACGCTGGAGCTGCCGTCCTCGTCCTCCCCCTGGTTCTTCAGGCGCTGCAGCGCCGATTGGAAGACCGCCGGGGTGACCAGCAGCCTTTGTGTCGGCTTTCCGGCGCAGCGCGCGACCCAGTCGTCGAGCGGCAGGTCGAAGGGGTCGATGGTGGCGTAGCGCAGCATGCGGCCGTCGCCGGACGCGAGCACCACCGCACCGCGTTTGGCGGCGAGCGGGAAGGGCAGCCATCCGGTGGCCACAGCCTGTTCCATCAGCTCCTTCTCGGTGGCGAGGGCCTCCAGCCCGAAATGCCGGCCGACGAGCGCATAGATCTCGTCGTGGAAGCGCACGCTGGTGTCCTCCGCCAGCATGCGGAAGAAGGTCCGCCCGGTGTCGCGCGCCACCTTGCACAGCGCCACCGCCTTCTGCCCGTCGAGCAGGTTGGCCTGCACCAGGTCGCGGGCGATGCCGTTCAGGACAATCTCGCCCTCCGGCCGCTCGAAGGCGCGGCGCTCCTCCGCGACCGGCGGTGGAAAGGACGGAGCCGGTGCGGCGGTGAAGCCGGCGGTCCAGCCGTCATCCGCCGGCCCGCCGAGGTCCGCGAGCGCGGTCGGATCGGCCGCCGCCGGAGCGGGTGTCGGCGTCGGCGTGGGATGCGGGCCGGGTGACGGCGCGGGTGACGGGGTAGCCGCCGGGGTTTGGGCCGCGCGGAGCAGCGTCGGCGGATGGCCCATCACGGTCGCCGCCGCATCCGGGCGGATGAGCACCGTCGCTCCCCCGCCGTCCCCCAGCAGGGTGGCGTCGTCATCAGGGTCGGCGGCCGGCCGGCGGGGGGCGGACGGGGAGATTGGCTGGTGGACCGTGACGGTGCGGTCGGCGTCCCCGGCATCCTCCTGCGGCGCGCCCGTGTTGAGGATCAGCAGCGTGGCGCCCAGGTTGATCCGGTCGCCGCTGCGCACCGGCAGCGGCGCCTCGTCCACCGGGGTGCCGTTCAGTCGGGTGCCGTTGGCGCTCTTCAGGTCGGTCACCGTCCAGGCGCCCAGCGCCGGATCCCAAGCGAAGGCGCAGTGGCGGCGCGACACATGCCTGTCGTCCAGCGTCAGGTCGGAGATTGCGCCGCCGGCGTCGCGCCGGCCGACGACATGGCGGTCGCGCCCGCCGTCCAGCACGGCCGGCAGTTCGCTGCCGTCGGTGTGGCGGACCAGGATGCGCAGGGCGGGCCGTTCGGTCGTTGTCATGGGGCAGGTATCCGGCGGCTAAAGGTCGGGCAGGTAGGCGACGCGGAAACCGATGTCGCCGCGCCGTTCGCCGGGCGGCGCGGAGGACCGGAACGCGCAGCGGCCCTGCACCGGGACGCTCTCGAAACTGCCGCCGCGCAGAGCGCGCGGGCCGCTGCCGCGGCTGCTGACGGGATCGGGCGCGTCCTTGGACAGGGTCCGGTAGAAGGCGTCGTCGTACACGTCCTGGCACCATTCCCAGACGTTGCCGCACATGTCGTCCAGCCCGTAGGGATTGCGCCCCTCGGCGTAGGAACCGACCGGCGAGGTCATGGTGGAGGCGCGGCCGATGTTGGCGCGCGTCGGACCGGGCGGCTCGGCGCCCCAGGGATAGTCGGCGAAGGGCACGCCGCCGCGCGCGGCGCACTCCCACTGCGCTTCCGTCGGCAGGAAGCCGCCCACCCAGCGGGCGTAGGCCTGCGCATCGGCATGGGTGACCGCGACCACCGGATGGTCGGCGGCGGAGGCCAGCCGCTTGTCCAGCAGCGGCGGCGCCGGATGGCCGGTGGCGGTGACGAACTCCGCGTAATCGGCGACGGTCACCGGCCGGGGATCGATGAGGAAGGGCGACAGGCAGATGCGCCGTCCGGGCAGCTCGTTGGGGAGAACGCCGACGCCGGCCCGGCTGCCGAGGTGATGTTCGCCGCCGCAGATCAGGACCGCGCGGTCGCGCCGGCCGGTCCGCTCCCGGCCGTCGCCGTCGCCGGGCTCGCGCAGCAGTTCTACCGCGCGCAGGGCGTCGAGCAACTCCTCCGCCGCCTGGATGCGCCGCTCCGGCCGGAAAGCCATCAGCTGGAGGATGAGGCGGTCGAGCGCCGGCGGCACCGCGGCGTTGTAGCGGCTCGGCGGGTCGATATGCTCGATGGCGATGCGCGGCACCTGCCCGGTCGACAGCAGGTTCTGCAGCGAGTTGGGCGGCACCCGGCCGGTGAACAGCTCGTAGGCGATGATGCCGAGCGCCCACAGGTCAGCGCGCCGGTCGACGGATTCCGGCGCCTCGAACTGTTCGGGAGCCATGTATTTCGGCGTGTAGGCTTCCAGGAAGTCGCCGGCGACCTTGGCGCCCAGCACCGAGAAGCCGAAATCCATGATGACCGGCCGGCGAAGGGCGCCGTCGCGCAGGATGATGTTCTGGGGCTTCAGGTCGCGGTGGACGATGCGCGTGTGGGCGACGGCCAGCGCACTGGTCAGGTGCTTCAGCAGCTCCAGCCGGTCCTCCGCGGTGTCGCGCAGCGTGTTGCGGTTGGCATCCATCCACTGCCGCAGCTCGACTCCGTCGACGATGTCCATGACCACGCCGAAACCGCGCGGCCCGTCATAGATGTCGTGGATCGGGCAGATGTTCTCGTGCCGCAGCAGGCGGGAAATCAGGACCTCGCTGCGGATGCTGCGCAGCATGGTGTCGCGCAGGCTGCTGTCGGCAAGGACGTCGGGGTTGAGCACCTTGATCGCCACGTCGTAACGCAGCTCCGCGTCGAAGACGCGGTAGACCGTCGCCGTGCCGCCCCGCCCCAGCCGCCGCCAATTTTCGTAGCGGCCGCGCGGCTGCACCGCACCGGAGGCGATGGCCAAACCGAAATCGTCGGTGTCGTTCATCATGCGTCCGGTGCCGGTGGGAGGGGAGGCGGGAGAGGCGGAAGCGGCGGTCAGGTGGCGGCCTTCGCCACCGGCGCGGTTTCGGCGAGCGTGGCGCAGTTGCCGGCAGCGACGCTGGTGGTCGCCTCGCTCTTGATGTAGCTGACGCGGTGGTACTGGCCGTCCCAGCCCGCCTCGCCGGTGGTCGCCGCGTTGGAGTAGTAGACGGCGCCGGTGTCGGCCGTGCTGGCAAAGCCGTTGGGGAAGCGCTGGGCCGCGATGCAGACCGAGGCGCTGCGCGAGGTCGTCCCGATCTTCACCGAGACGACGTATTTCCACACCGAATTGGTCGGCAGCGTCACCGTCGGCACGACGCTGTCGATGCAGGTCGTCCCGGTGCAGTTCGGATACATCGTATTGGCGGTGTCCAGGTTGGTCTGCAGCTGGGTCACCGTCGCGTTGGGGTTGGCGTCGATGTAGCCCTGGATGTTGCGGGCGATGTCGGCCATGCGCTGCGATGGTTCCGTCGTCTCCGCCTGCTTGACGAAGCGCGTCAGCTGGGGAATGCCGATGGCGGCGAGGATGCCGATGATCGCCACCACGACCATCAGCTCGACCAGGGTGAACCCCTGTTGCTTGCGCTTGCGGTGATGCATTGCCGCTGCTCCTTATGTCAGCCGTGTAAGTCGCTATTTGACGCTGTAGGTGACGAGGACGCGGGACGATTCCGGCGTCTCTCCGTACCTGTATTCCATCCGGACGTAGTTTCTGATGGCCGGGCTGTACCACCAGCGCTCGTAGCCGACCCAGTTGCCGGTCAGGCTGCGGGTGCGCATGACCGCGACCACGGTGTCGAAGGTGCCGGCGGGCACGGTGACGGTCTCCCGCCCCTCGGTCGTCCAGGAGGTGCGGTGCCGGACGGTGATGCCGTTGCGGGTGTATTCGCGCATGAACACGATCGGTTTGCCGGCCGGCGCGCCGAACAGCGCCATCGGGTTCTCGGAGCGGAAGACGACATTGCGCAGCGCTGCGCGGGACTTCGTCTCCTCGCGGAACAGGCCGCGCATGACGAACCACTGCGCGGGGTCGTCCAGGCGCTGGAACTTCGCGGCTTCGCCGTTCGATTCGACGACGGTCATGCCGTAGCCGTCGCTGTAGCGCCAAGTGTCGCCGACCGACCAGTGCGGCGGCACGAACGGCTGCGATGCGAGGCGCGTCGGGGCGGCGGCCGGGGCCGGAGGCGCCGCAGCGGTTCCAATGGCTGTCCCGGCGGCTGTCCCGGCGGCCGTCGTCTTGGGGAACGACGCCGGCTCGGTCGTCACGGCCGGCGGCGGGTTCTGAACGGTGCAGGCGGCGGCCACGCCCGCGAAGGCGAGAACGAGGGCGCGGAGCACGGGCTTCATGCGACGGGGTCTCCTCACTTGAGCAGGGCGGCGAGCGTTCCGGGCAGCTGCTGCAGGCCCGGCGAACGCCCGGAAAGGACGGTCCACTCGCCGGTGCCTTCGGTGCCGGCGGCACGGACACGGTAGCGGTAGAGCATCGGAGGCAGGGAGCCCTGCTGCAGGGCGGCGGGGGCGGTGACGGCGCGGATCACCAGCGCGTTCTCGGCGTCGGCGAAGGCTTCGAAGACGAAGTTGGCGGACGGCGCCTTGATCCCCAGCGACTGGAAGGCCTTGGCCGTGTCCTGCGGCTGGTTGGTGAAGTAGACGAACCGCTCGAACTTCGGGAAGGTGTCGGCCTCCGCCTTGACGATCTGGCCGACCGCCGCCTCCAGTTCGGCGCGCGCGGCGTCGACGGACAGGCTGCGGTCCACCACGGGAAGCAGCGCCGCCGCACCGATGGCGAGCGTGCCGGCCAGCACGTTGAGCGAGTTGACGATCCGAAGGCGCATGGCGCGTCACTCGTCCTCTTCGATCATACGGGTATCGAGATCGAGCAGCTGGCTGGTGGACTGGATGTCCTGGCGCATGTCGGCCAGCTTGGCGCGCTGGGCCTGCAGGTAGCGGCGCTGCGCGATGTCCTGGGCATAGACGTCGGAGGGTTGGACCAGCCGCGGGGTGATGAAGAAGATGGTTTCCTGAAGGTCGGACAGCGATTCGCGCGACTTGAACAGGTTGCCCAGCACCGGGATGTCCTCCAGCACCGGCACGCCGTCGCGGGATTCGATGCGGGTGTCGTTCATCAGGCCGCCCATGACGAAGGTGGACCCGTCGGGGATCAGCACCTGGGTCTGTACCTCGTTGCCGGTCAGCGTCGGGCGGCCCTGCGACAGGGTGACGTCCTTGTCCGAGGCGTTGATGTTGAGGCGGATCAGGCCCTGCTCGCCGGTGTCCTCGCGGACGATCAGCGACGGGGTGATGTTCAGCAGAAGCCCGGCCTTCACCTCAAGGTAGGTGCCCGGCGCGTTCGGTGCCGGCGGGGTGGCCAGGAACTGCGAACGGTCGTTGGTGATCTTCGCCGCGATGTTGTTGAGCGTCACCACCCGCGGGGCGGCGATGGTCTGCAGCTTGTTGGCTTCCGACAGCGCGTTGATCTGCGCCTGCAGCGAGAAGGTGTCGCCGCGGAAGACGAAAGTGGCCAGAGTGCCGCCGAGCGTGGTCGGCAGCAACGTGAAGGGGTTGAGCGGGGGCAGCGTGCTGGCGGTCGTCTGCTGGTTGTTGGTGGCGACGGTGATCCCGGTGTTGGTGTCGGTGACCGTCTGCGTCGGCACCTGGGTCCGCAACGCGTTGCCCGGCGCCTGGAGATTGTCCTGGGAAATCCCGGTGCTGACGCCGAGGCCAAAAGTGCCGCCGTTGGTGTTCAGCAGCTTGGCCGAGCCCCAGCGCACGCCCAGCTCTTCGGCGACGCCGCGGCGGGCGCGGACGATCATCACCTCGATCTCGACCAGCGGCAGCGGACGGTCGAGGCGCTGGACCAGCGTCTCCACCTCGCGGATGGCCGACGGCGTGCCGCGCACGACGATGGCGTTGGAACGTTGGTCGATGGAGATCACCGGCGGCACCAGCCCCAGCTCCTTGCGGATGCGGGCCAGTTCCTGCTGCTCCTGCGGGGTGCTGGGCAGGCCGTTGGCGCCGCCGGCCGGTCCATTGCCGCCCTTGCCGTCGCTCATCCCCAACATGGTGCGCAGCGTGTCGTCCAGGCCGGGAATGGTGGTGGATTGGCCGCCGAAGGTCTGGGTGGTGGCGCCGACGCTGGCATAGCGCAGCGGGATCACCTTGACCGTGGTGCTCATCACCTCGTCGCGCAGGCGGGCCTGGTTCTCGGCGTTCATCTCGCGCTCGCGGGCGGCGGCCTCGGCCTCGCGGCGCTTGGCGTCGCCGGTGCCGCGGTCCATGTCCGCCGACTGGCGCTTGTTCAGTTCCTCGATGCGTGTCTTCTCGCTCTTGTCGAGGACCTGCGCCAGTTCCTCCAGCCGCTTGATCTGGTCGGGCGTACCGCGCACCAGGATGATGCTGCTGTCCTTATCCTCAACGATCTCGCCGCGCAGTCCGAGGCGCTGCACCGCATTGCGGAACTGCGCCGGTTCGGCATAGGTCAGCGTGATCAGGCGGCCGGGCAGCGGCGCCGTGATGGTCACCGTCCGGCTGTTCGGCTCGTAAGCGTATTCGAGGTTGTTCTCCTCGATCAGCTTGTTGAACGCGGCCTGCAGAGGCATGTTGTTGAAATTGAAGCTGACTGTCCCCTGCACGCCCGGGCGGAAGTCGGCGCGCAGGTTGTTTTCCTCCATGATCCGGGTGAGAACGACGCGGATGTCCTCGTCATAGAACTCGCGCTGGAAAAGCTTGTCCGACCAGGGAATGTCGGCCGCCAAGACCATGGCGGGACTGCCTGCAAGCGTCGCCAGAACCATGGCGACCGAGAGGGGGCGTGCGACGAAATCACGAAATGCCATCCCTGGCGCTCCCTTCTGTTCCAGGCCCGGCTTGCCCAAGCCAAGACCTTCCCATTGCCCGGATGAGGCATCATCCGAACACGACGAAAAAACCGTCCCGAAAGACCCGGTAAGGGGGTGTTCCGGTTGCGGCATGCGCATTCAAAAGATCCGATGCAGCGAATACCTTCGCGTGCAAACATTAGTACAGATACCGTCCGTACGCGCACCAACTGGCCGAACGACTTACGAAACAGACGCTGGATTGTCTAACATGGATAGTACGGAGGGAGCAACACCTCGAAGGTTCGCCTTTAATGCGGTGCATTGAGCGCAGGGAGATTTGCTTCCGCACACCAGTGAATGCATGCGCGAATTTTTGTGTTGCAACGCAGCGTTAGCGGAGGAAGAGCGGTCCCAGAATGGGGCGCAAGTGCTGTCCGAAGGCGAGCATCAGCAGGCCGGCGGCGATCAGAAAAGGACCGAAGGCGATGGGCGCTTGGCCGGATCGCCGCCCGAAAAGGGCGAGAATCGCCGTTGCCAGGGTTCCGGTCAGGCACGCCAGGAAGAGCGTGGCCGGTAGCGGCTGCCAGCCGAGCCAGGCGCCCAGCGCGGCGAACAGCTTGACGTCCCCCGCCCCCAGCGCCGCCCGGCCGAGGGCGGCCTGGGCCGCCCATCCCAGCAGTTGGAGTGCGCCATATCCGGCGGCGGCGCCGAGGATCGCGGCAGGTGCGCCGACGAACACGCCACCCGCACCGAGCAGCAGGCCGATCCACAGCAGTGGCAGGGACAGCGCATCGGGGATCAGTTGGGTTTCGGCATCGATGAACAGGATGGCGATGGCGAACCAGGAGAAGACCGCGGCGGCGGCCGCCTGCATCGGATCGGCGAAGGCGGGAGCGACGGCGAGCGGCAGCGCCGCCCCGATCGCTTCGACCAGCGGATAACGCCAGGAGATGCGGGTGCCGCAGCCGGCGCAGCGGCCCCGCAGCAGGGCGAAGGAGAGAAGCGGCACGTTGTCGCGGATCCGCAGCCGGCGGCCGCAAGCCGGGCAGCTGGAGGGCGGCAGGACAAGATCATAGCGCTCCGCCGATCCGTCGGCCCGATCGATCATGATGGGGAGCCGGTGGATGACGACGTTCAAGAAACTGCCGACCATCAGCCCGAGGACGCCGAGTCCGATCCAGATTTCCAATCCCTGCACCAGCCCCTCTCACCGGGCTGGCTGAAGTCTTCCTGCCCGTGCAATATTGCTGGCTCCACAACCCGGTCGTGTCAACCTCGGCAAAATTGTTTCGTCGACGTGCATTCCGGTTGTGGAGAGGGGGAAGGCTGGCGCCCACCCCGTCCGCCTGTGCGGCTGCTGAGCGGATGATGTCGATATATCCTAAGTAAACAAACAGACATCTGTCCGACTACATTCAAGTGTATGATCGACCTTGACCGTGACAAAATCGATTTTTTGTGTAAATAAGCCTCCTCTTTTGTTGTGTGTCCGGACGAGATCGCTTTCTTAGGGTTGGTTTGCATGAAGGAAGGAAGAGTTTTCGACGGGTGCGTTCCGGCTCCGCATTGGCGGCGGCCCGATCCTGCCGCGCGAGTCCGATAAGCCCAAGGAGCCGCAACCGTGACCGTGGATGCATTCCCCCTTCAGGCCCGTCAGGCCGGGGTCCGTGCCGAACGCCAGATGGCCTTTTACCTGCGCCGCGCCTTCGCCTCTTCCGAAGATTATGCGGTTCTCAACAACATCCGGATCACAGCAGGCGGGGACACCGCGCAAATCGATCATCTGGCGATTAGCCGATGGGGGCTGGTCATCATCGAAAGCAAGAGCGTCTCGACCCGGGTGCGCGTCAACCAGCGCGGCGAATGGATGCGGCTGATGGGCGGATCCTGGCAGGGCATGCCCTCGCCCATCTTGCAGGCGACGCGGCAAAAAGACTTCCTCCGCACTGTCCTAAGCGCGAACAAGACCAAGCTGCTCGGGCGGGTCCTCCTGGTAGGTCAGAAAGATTTCGAGAATTTCAGCATGGATGTGATGGTCGCCGTATCCGACCATGGCATCATCGACCGGGTGAACGGCGCCGACCCGAAGGAGGTCTTCAAGGCCGACCAGATTCCCATGCGCGTCAAGGAACTGCTTGAGACACGGCGCCGTGAGATCGGCGGCCTGTTCTCTCTCCGGTCGCCTTATGTGGGCATCGAAGCGGCGGAGCAGGCACGGCTGGTCGGGTTCCTTCGGGACTTCGAACGCCCGCTGGAGGACCCGCAAGCGGAGGCTCCTTCCACCTCCAGCGAAACCCGCGAACTCCGTCATCCGGAGCGGAGGGAGACAATCACCCCTCCGCCCGCCTCTCCGCCCGCTGCGCCTTCGGTCGCCGTCCCTCCGGCCGCCGTAGCGCCGGTTGCGGCCCCTCCGAGCGTCGCCCCCCAGACCACCGCGTCGGTCGGCACCACGTCGGTCAGTGCTCCTCCGGCCAGCACCCCACCCGCCGGCGCCGGATCAGCGAACGCCGCGCCTCCCGGCGCCGGCCACCGGTGCAGACACTGCAACGGCGGCGATCTTGCGATCCGGTGGGGGAAGTACGGCTACTACTTCAAATGCCTGGGCTGTGCGGGCAACACGCCGTTGCCGACGCTGGCGGACGGCAACAGGCCGACGCTTCGCAAGGAGAATTCACACTTCTACAGAATGAGTCCGGATGGATCCGAGGACCTCTACTTCATCAACCCGAAGGAATAAGCGAGGCGGATCCTGCCGCGATTGCCGGGAACCGACCGTTTTCCCGTAGTGACCGGCGGCAGCCGCGGCGCGCCATGCTTGAAGGAATTACCATGACTGGCGCCTGGCGAACGGCCTCGCATTCCCAAGACGGCGGGCGCGTATCGTCATAGATATTCTACTTTTAGAACACAATAGGACAATTTTTATCTCAGAACGTGTATTGATTCTGGATGAGTACGCATTTTTATGATGCCGAAGATCGTGGAAATGACCGGTTACGCAAAAGCATTCGCCAGGTAAATCTACCGCGATGCAACGGATGCGCGTGTCTGGATCGTGAAATTTTGGCGGGCAGCCGACTCAGAAGAAGTCGTGGGTCGCCAGATTAAAGCTCTTTATCAAAAGTTATCGAAATTAATCGGGGAAAGCGCGATGGAATATTTGACTGGTCCGCGGCTTAATTTCACCGGAAAGTTCATCGCCGATGTTTCGACCGTCAACAACTTTCCCTCCAATTATGACGGGACCAACTATACGGCGGCCGATTATGCGAATTGGGACATCGGCTATTGGAATCCCTACGGCACCGGTGTCTGGCGGCTGACCGACTGCGCGGTGACCGGTGCGGTGCGCGGCGACGACGGCACCCGTTATCCGCCGCTGCCGGACTTCACCATGGGCCTGATCACCGGCAGCATCGGCGTCGCCAGCGCGGACGAGCCGCGCTTCTTCACGCTGGGCCGCAAGCTGCAGCCGAGCCAGAAGCAGAGCCAGTCGGCCCCGACCCTGTTCTATTACGCCACCGCCGTGGTGGACGAGCCGCGCAAGGCGCTCGCCATCGACTTCGGCAACTCCATCCCGTTCAAGGAATGGCGCGGCGACATCGTCGGCGAGACGCTGCAGGTCGGCTATCTGGATGCGGTGCAGGGCTTCCAGCCGCTGGGCGAGGTGACCCCCGACAATGCCTGGTACCAGCGCACCGCCGGCATCGCCGACATCGCCCTGACCGACGCGCAGCTGTCGGCCGTCGCCGCGAACCCCCTCGCCGTGCGCAAGGCCGGCGCCGACACGCTGCTGGGGCAGGAACCGGCCGACGGCAAGGCCCTGCGCGCCGACCAGTTCGTCTTCCGCATGGCTCCCGACGACAGCGCCGAGACCACGGTGTGGGCGACCGTCTTCGGCAAGCCGCTGGCCGATGCGGAGGTCGCGCTGACCTTCGACAACAGCTCGCTCGGCGGCGAGGGCGACCCGCCTGTCGGCGTTCCGGCCGGTGCGCTGGGCTTCCCGCCGTCGGTCCGGACCGATGCCGCCGGCAAGGCCGCCGTCAAGTTCTCCGCCGGCGATCCGGGCCAGCCGCGCGCAGTGGACGACATCGACGGGCAGGTCTATGGCGTGCGCCCCACGCTGAGCGACGCCGGCGCGGACTCCTACGGCAACCCCTGGGACTTCATCAGTTTTCTCGTGTGGAGCGGCTACGAGATCCCCGAGGAGCCGAGCTGGGAAGCCGATATCAAGCCGATCCTGGCACAATACGCCGCGCTCTATCCGGTGATGCTGCCGGTGCTGGACATGGGCGACTATGACAGCGTGCGCAAACACCTCTACTCGCTGCAAACCGCCCTGTCGCTGCCGGAAGAGAACCCGAACTACATGCCGGCGGTGCGCGACCTGTCGCCGAACAAGAAGGCCGCGATCCTGAAATGGGCCGCCAATCCGGTGCGCGGCACGGCGCCGGCGAAGGCGTCTTCCGCCGGACCGGTCGCCGAGGAGCCGGCGGCACCCGCGACGGAGTCGATGATGTGGGCCGCCGTCCAGGCGCCGCCGGCCCCGGACGCCGCGCCGCATCCTGCCACGTATCTGAAGAAATAACGGGCCGAACCTCCGCCCCAACCATCTGGCCCCAACCATCCGATTGGTGGAGAGATCCCACATGACGACGCAAACAATGGCGGCGACCCGCTCGGTCCCGGCCGCCGGCGCCAAGGCCACCGACCTGCCCAAGCGCGGCCCCTCGCTCGTCGTCCAGGCCAGGACGCCGCGGACGCTGGACGAGGTGCGCGCCAACCTCCAGCTCGCGGTGGAACTGGAGCACGCCACCCTGCCGGCCTATCTCCAGGCCGCCTATTCGCTGGACGATGCGAAGAACGGCGTGATCGCCGGCATGATCATCGACATCGCGATGCAGGAGATGGAGCATTTCTGCCAGGCCGCCAACATCCTGGTGGCCATCGGCGGTCGTCCGGCCATCGACAATCCGGCCTTCGTGCCTTCTTATCCCGGCGGCCTGCCGAAACACATCGGCACCCGGCCCGGCGAGCAGGACTTCATTGTCCATCTGCGCGGCTTCTCGCTGGATCAGGTCGAAAACTGCTTCATGGTGATCGAGGACCGGCAGACCCGATCGACATCCTGGAGTCCGCGCCCAGACTGGCGGCGTCCGACATCCAGGACAATTACCGGACCATCGGCGAATTCTACGAAGACATCTCCAAGGCGCTGGCCAATCTCGGGAACGGCGTCTTTTCCGGCTCCGCCGACGGTCAGGTCTACGGCATGTTCGGCATCAAGCCGATTCTGTCCCTGGCCGACGCCCAGGATGCCATCGCCCGCATCGTCCGCGAGGGCGAAGGCACCCCGACCTCGCCGGAGGAAGGGACCGAGGGCGGCGACGACAACGGTATGGCGCACTACTACAGCTTCTACGAGATCTACAAGGGCCGGAAGATCGCCAAGGCCGCCGACGGCAACTGGTACTTCACCGACGAGGTCATTCCCTTCGATCCAACCGGCGTTCAGACCCTGATCGACGACCCCAAGCAGTCCGACTATCCCGCCGGGTCGGTCGCGGCTGTGCAGTCGGAGGCCTTCGATACCTACTACTCCAACCTGCTGAAGGCCCTGCACCAGAGCTTCAACGGCAACCCGGACAAGATCAACGACGCCATCGGCCTGATGTTCGACCTGAAGATCCAGGCCAAGATGCTGATGCAGCTGCCGATGGACGGCCAGCCCGGCAAGTTCTGCGCCCCGACCTGGCAATACATCCCGTGACGAGGAGGCTCCGCATGACCGGGCATCATCATCGGCTCGGCGCGGTCGTCGCGCTGGGTCTGATCGCCGCCGCCGGCACCGCCTGGGCGCAGGCCAGGAACATCTACCCGACCTTCGGCGTCCACAACCCGCCGGGCTTCAGCAACTGCCCCTGGAAGGGCTGCGTCTATCCCCGTAATGCTGGGGAACCGAGCGACCCGCATTTCCCAGCCTTCTGGTCCACCAACTGGACCATGTATCGTGTGTTCAAGGGCTATGCCGACCATCCGCCGCCCTATGACGGCAAACCGCCGGCTCGGCTGAAGGACGGGGAGGATTACGAAGTCTCCTACGGGTCGACCTATTATGACAGCACCGTCGCCGGCCCGATGGGCAAGGGCGCGATGATGGAGCATTACGAGAAGCGCTGCCTGCCGATCTTTCCGGGATCGAACCAGTACACCTGCTCCTTCGTGTCGATCGGCGATCGCGCCTTCTTCCTGACCTACGAGCAGGACCGGCCGAAGGGAATGCCGGCCTGCTGCAGCTTCTCGCCGCTGAACCACGCACCGCGCCGCGACTTCATCAAGCATCTTCCCTATGCCAAGAGCGACAGCGCGCAGCTGGATTACCGGATCCAGGGCTATTCGATCTGGGTCGGCACCGCCGGCGGCCCGGCGCAGACCGGCGTCAGCCCGGACCAGACCGCCAATGGCGGCATCCTGTTCGGCTACGCCTTCGATGCCAAGGAAACGACGGATGCAGAGGGGCTGACGGCGGAGCCTTACCGCGTTCCGCCCGGTGTGGCTCCGGCCGGGGCGGGCGTGCCGGTTCCGTCAGAAGGGGCGCAGACCACAGCCTATCGCAAGCCGCAGTCCTTCTATTTCTCCGGCGTGCCCTATTCGGAAAAGACGCCGCTGCCCAACGCGCCCATCGTCAGCCAGAACTTCTCCAACTTCGCCCAGGTCCGTCCGGACCCGGCAAAGACCTGGGACCTGGTGGCGAAGATGTGCGTCGGGCCGATCCCGGACTGCCATCTGTTCAACCCTCCGACGACGGAAACGGCCGCCACAGCGACGGTCGGGACGGCTGTCGATGCGGAAGCCGTTCCTGCCGCGGTGATCGCTCCGGCGGCACCCGGAACCTGGGGCAGCATTCCGGCCAAGTGAGCGGCCCCAACTTTTTTGCCGAAGGACGAAAAAAGCTCTTGCGCGGTTTGGGAGTGCCGCATATAAAGCGCCTCCCGACGCG
>CBIHQY010000035.1:0-66678 GCA_966212305.1 uncultured Azospirillum sp. | reverse complement strand
TCTCGCCATGGGCGAAGTTGATCATGCCGATGATGCCGTACACCATCGTGTAGCCGATCGCGATCAGGCCGTAAATCGCCCCAAGCGACAAGCCGTTGATCAATTGCTGAAGAAAATAGTCCATGTCCTCATCCCACCTTCAGCGCGGCGCAAAGGCAGGGTGCGGCGGGACGGGCACACTCGGCACACCGGTCTCGCAACAGCAGCCCCCTGTCTGGTGCAGCCCGTCCCGATACCAAACGGAATGCCCTTTCATCGGGAGTTCCGTCTACTGGCCTGACGGACCATGATTTTTCCTGTTTGGAGGATGCTCCTGCGATCCGGCCGGGCCGTCGGCAAGCGCCTCTCCTGACCTTTTCGGTAGTACCAGCCTGACGGATTTTTGCAAGACAGATTTGTGCTGCCCGCATGCGTGATCCGCCGGGACAACCGGAGCTTGAAATGCGAAACGCCCCGCCGGCGGTTGCCGGCGGGGCGTTTCTCGCAACGAACCAGAGACCGTTGAAGCGTCAGCGCACGGCGACCGACTGCTTGGCCGGGACGGCGGCGACCTTCTGCTTCGGCTTGGCCGTAGCAGCGGCCTTGGCCGGCGGCTTCGCCTTGGCCTTGGCGGTGACGGCCTTCGCCGGGGCGGCCACCGGCGCCTGGGCAACGGCATAGTTGGTGTCCGGACCGCTGACCGTCTTCACGTCGCAGAGCGGACGGCTGGCCAGATGCATCAGGCCGGCGCCCTTCTCGTCGGTCGTCAGGATGCGCAGGTCGTCGGGCGTCAGGTCCTTGGCGGCGACCGAACGATCGACGAAGTTGGCGCAATACTGCGGGATACCGATGGTGGCGGCACGGCGGCTGATCTCGTTCGCCAGCTCCGTCCGGAACATGTCGAACTGGCGCGTGGCGTTGCCCCCGCCCGCCCGCTTGTAAAAGGCGATCAGCGACGCTTCCGAGTTGGACAGCAGGGCGCGGTTCTTGACCGAGAAGTCCTGATACAGGTCGAACGGCTTCTTGTCCGGCACGACCGTGCGGCAGGTCAGGCCGACGATCATCATCTCGGTGTGCAGACGCATCATCTGCTCGGCCGCATATTCGGCGCGGTTGTAGCAGGCGGGCGTGGCCGGGCCGCTCGACTTGGCCGGCCGCGCCTTCGCGGCAGCAGGCTTCGCCGCGGCAGCCTTCGCCGTCGGCTTCGCAGCCTCCTTGGCGGCGGCACTCGTGGGCGCGGGCAGGGCGAGCAGCGCGCCGAGGACGGCGGCGCCGGTCAGGGCTTTCAGGGAAAGGCGGAGGGCGGCGCGCTGGCGACTCATCAGGGGCTCCGGTGGCGCGGTACGACAGGACGGGTTCGGGCGGAGATGGGCGTCGCCCGACAGTCGGCGACCTTCTACCCGAACGCCTGGGCTGGTCAATGGGATTTGCCCGGTGATTGCGTTTTGTCCCATCACCGCGGCGGTGAGGCAACGCAGGTCCGGGCGGTCGCCGGCGCCAGGGTCATGTCCCTCCGGACAGGGGTGGCGCCCTCTGCTGGACGGGGAGGGTCCGGCGACGCTATGGATGAACGCAGGACAGTCGGACAGGTGACAGGGCATGGCAACCGCCGGATCGCAATCGTTCGGAACGGGGTTCGGAACAGACTATGCCAGCGGGCACCGCATCGGCATCGACCTGGGCGGGACCAAGACCGAGGGCATCCTGCTCGACCGACAGGGAAACCAGTTGGCGCGCCATAGAGTTCCCACGCCGAAAGGTGATTACGACGGCACGGTCGCGACCATCCGCGCTCTGGTCGCCCGCCTGGAGGGCGAGATCCCCGGCGGGCACAGGGCGACGGTCGGGCTTGGCATTCCGGGCACCATCTCTCCGGCGACCGGGCTGGTGAAGAACGCCAACTCCACCTGGCTGATCGGGCGCAACTTCACGCGCGACCTGACGCAAGCGCTCGGCCGGCCGGTGCGGATCGAGAATGACGCCAACTGTTTGGCGGTGTCCGAGGCGACCGACGGCGCCGGAGCCGGTTGCGGCGTGGTGTTCGCGGCGATCCTCGGCACCGGCTGCGGCGCCGGCATCGTCGTGCATGGCCGGGTGCTGGGCGGACGCAACGCCATCGCCGGGGAATGGGGTCACAACCCGCTGCCCTGGCCGACCGATGCCGAGCGACCGGGACCGGCCTGCTATTGCGGCAGGCACGGCTGCCTGGAGACCTTCGTGTCCGGACCCGCGGTGGCGGCGGACCATTTGGCTGCGACCGGCGAGAGGCTCGACGCCGCGACGATCCTCGCCCGCGCGGCCGATCCGTCCGCCGCCGACGACGGATGCAGGGCGACGGCGGATCGGCTGGTCGGCCGGCTCGCCCGTGGTCTGGCGGCGGTCGCCAACCTGCTGGACCCCGACGTCATCGTACTGGGCGGCGGCCTGTCGAACGCCGAGCTGCTGTACGAGCGGCTGCCGGCGGCGATGCAGCCCTGGGCCTTCAGCGACCGTCTGGACACGCCGGTGCGCCGCGCCCGCCACGGCGATTCCAGTGGCGTGCGCGGCGCTGCATGGCTGTGGCGGCCCGAAGAATTGCCGGACGGGACCTGACCGAAGGGGCTTAGTCGGTGCGCGCGGTGCGCGGGGCCGGCGGGACATCGGCGCTGCGCGGCGGAGCCGCCCCGCGCCGGGCGGCGGCGGGGTCCACCGGCGGCGGCGTCAGCGAGTGGGAAGCGGAATAATGCTGAGTAGTCCGCTTCACGTCGGTGCCGTAGCGCGTCATGCCGGCACGGTCCCTGCCCGCCTTGGTCGCCCCCCAATGGGACGGGGCCGGGCCGGGGATCGGCTGTGCCTGATCCATGTTGCGCAGGAGCGGGCCGGTCGGGACCATCTGGTCATACACCCAGGGCGCATACTCCTGCTTCTGGGCATGGGCCGGCAGCGACAGCGTCACCATCGCCAGCGTGGCGGCAACGGCGGAGATGGCGAACTTGACGGCGGTTTCGGCAGAGGAGGCAACGCGGGTCATCGAACAGGCGCCTTTCGTCCGGAAAAACGGATCGGAAGGGTCAGTCGAGCGGAAAGCGCACGCGCCGTCCAATGCGGAGGCGCGTTACCCACCCCGGTCGCGGCATCCCCAAGCGGAGCAGACCCCCGCCCTTCCGATACCGGCCGGGAGGCGGGTTACGGTGCCGGCAGCCGGTACAGCGTCAGGTGCAGGCGCTTGCCGGTGTTGTAGTTGAAGCCCGACACCTCCGCCAGCGGCAGCGGCGTGGCCGTGCCTAGACTGTCGAGGAAGGCCGACGCCTCCCGGTCCTCCACCAGTGCCAGCCCGCAGGCGCGGTCGGCCGTCAGATGCGCCGCCGCCCCCGCCCCGTGGACCAGCTTGGTCGGCGTGCCGAGCAGGAAGACCAGGCTCGGCTCCGAATAGCCGGCGGAAGCCACCACGCTGTCCGGACAGGGCCGGACCTGCGCCACCGCGCGGGCTGCCTGCCGGCTGACCCATACGCCGTCGATGTTCGGCAGCACGGCGGCATAGGTCCCGGCATAGAGCAATGCCGCGGCACCGACCCCGGCGGCCAGCCCGGTCCGCCGTTCGCCCCGCAGAAGAGAGCGCAGGGCAAGGGCGAAAAGGCCCCCCACCGCCGGCACCAGCGCCACCCCGACCGGATCGATTCGGCGGTCGACCAGCCAGGGGATCACGGCGACGGCGAGGGTGAGGGCGCCGAAGCCGATCACGCCGAGAGCCACCGCGGCGGCGACCAGCCAGCGGCGCGGCCGTTCGCGGCTGCGGTCGAAATTGTCGATCAGGGCCGCGGCGGCCAGTGCCGCAATGGCCGGGAAAACCGGCAGGGTGTAGTGGAGGAGCTTGGTCGGCACCCCCTCGAACACCAGCCAGCTCGGGACGATCCAGGCGATGCAGAAGCGCACCGCGTCCAGCCGGCGCCGCGCCCACACCCAGGGAACCGCCAGCAGCGCCAGCAGCGACCAGGGGGCGAAGGTCACCCAGAAGGTGCTGAGATAATAGCCGGGCGGCAGCCCCTTGCCCTCCTGCCCGCCCGACACCTTGCCCAGCATGTCGTGGCCGACAGATTCGGCGAAGAAGGCGCCCTTGCTCTTGATGGCGATGGCGATCAGCCAGGGGGCGGCGATGGCGACGACGATGCCGAGCCCGGCCAGCGGCTTCAGCCGCTTCAGCCACCCGGCCTCGCGGTCCCACAGGGCCAGAACCAGCGCCGTGCTGCCGGACACCAGCAGGACCATCGGCCCCTTGACCAGCACGCCGACGCCGGCGGCGATCCAGAAGACCAGCGGTGCGGTCCAGGCGGCCCGCCCGGCGGGAACCGGATCGCGGCGGCAGAGATAGAGATGGGCGAGCGCCGCCTGCCCGATCACCACGGTGGCGAGCAGAACGGCATCGGTCTTGGCCATCCGTGCCTCGACCCCCAGGACGACGCAGGACGCCATCATCAGCCCGGCGATGAAACCGGCCGGGCCGCCGAACAGCCGCGCCGCCGTCCAGGCGCTGGCCAGCACCGCCAGGATCGCGCCCAGGAAGGAGGGGATGCGGTAGGTCCAGATGACCTTGTCGACCCCGACCGGCAGTCCGCGCAGCGCATCGGCCGCCGCGGTGGCGGCACTCTGCAGCCAGTAGATTCCGACCGGCTTTTTATAGCGGGTCTCGTCCTGGAAGCGGATGTCGACGAAGTTGCCGCTGTCCAGCATCTGGGAGGATGCCTGGGCGAAGCGCGCCTCGTCGCGGTCGAAGGGCGGCAGCACGGTGAAGCCGGGCAGGAACAGCGCCGCGGCGATCAGCGCCAGCAGCGCATAGGCCCAGATCGGCAAGCGGCTGGCCGGCAGGCGGCTTCTCGGCAGCGACGTCGCGGTCACGATTTGCTCGGCACCGCGCCGTCGGCGGCCTGCGACTTCTTGTGGGTCCAGACGAAATAGACGTTGCGGGCGTAGATCACCAGACCCATGCCCTGCCCCAGCATGAAGACGGGGTCGAAGCGGTAGAAGGCATAGGCGAACAGCAGAACGCCGCCGCCCAGCGAGAAGTACCAGAACAGCTCCGGCACCACGCTGCGGCGCGCCTTCTCGCTGGCGATCCACTGCACGATGAAGCGCATCGTGAACATGAGCTGGGCGAAGAAGCCGATGCCGACCCAGATCAGGTCGGTGGTGCTTTGCCCCTGGAACCACGCTGCGGCGCGCTCAAGCATCGTAAAATCCTGTCCCGAAAGGGTCGGTGAAAGTCCGTCAGAGGCGTTCGGAGACGGGGGACAGCTTCGTCCGCCGTTTCAGCCAGTAAACGCCCAGCAGATCGACAACGCCGATCAGCCCGCGCCGCCAGTTGTTGTATTTCGACACGCCGCGCTCGCGCGGGCGATGGTTCACCGGCACATAGGCCACCGGATGGCCGTGGGCGCGGAACAGCGCCGGCAGGAACCGGTGCATCGCCCCGAAGAAGGGCAGGTCGAGGAAGGCGTCGCGGCGGAACAGCTTCAGCCCGCAGCCGCTGTCGGTGCAGCCGTCCTGCAGGAAGGACTGGCGGACCGCATTTGCGATCCTGGAGGCCCAGCGCTTGGACAGCGTGTCCTGCCGCTTGCGGCGCAGGCCGCCGACCAGAACCGGCGCCCCGGCCTCCCCGGTCGACACCAGGGCGAACAGCGACGGAATGTCGGCCGGGTCGTTCTGGCCGTCGCCGTCCAGAGTCACGACGAACTCGCCGCGCGCCGCCTTGACGCCGCTGCGCACCGCCGCGCTCTGGCCGGAGCGTCGGACATGGCGCAGCACGCGCAGCCGGCCGGCGTCCACCGCCGCCGCGAGGCGCGCCTGCGTGTCATCGTCCGACTGGTCGTCGACGAAGATGATCTCGAAACCGCCGACCGGAGTCAGTGCCCGCTCGATCTCTTCGAGCAGCGGCAGCACATTCTCGGCCTCGTTGAAAACGGGGACAACGACCGACAGCCGCACCGGCTGGCCGTTCTCCGGATAAATGCTCACGGTTTGCCATCCCATTCGCCGAACGGGCGGCAAATTACTCTCGCGGCGCGGCGAACGGTAGCGGAAAAGGATGAGACGGAAGCGGGGCAGATCCCCGCTTCCGTCCGATCCGGTTCCGCAGCGGCCGGATTACCCCTTCCGGCCAGAGGTTGCGGGAGGCAGCGGAAGCGGGACATAGCGCAGGTCGCCGCCCCGGCTGACCAGCATCAGCAAGGTCTTGCGCCCATCTTCCTTCGCCTTGGCGATGCGGGATTCGAGGTCGGCGGGGGTCGCCACCGGCTCCTGTCCCGCTTCGACGATGACGTCGCCGAGATCGAGGCCGCGCTGGGACGCGGCACTGTCCCGGTCGACCTCCGTCACCACCAGCCCATCGACATCGTCGGCGATGGAGAAAGTCTGGCGCAGGCCGGGGGTCAGCGGGGCGAGCTTGAGGCCCAGCGCCGACTTGCTCTCCTCCGGCTGGGCGGAGCGGGGGGCGCCGCTGGATCCCGACAGCGCGACCTGCTGCGGCTCGTTGCGCAGTTCGCCGATCGTCACCTGGACCGACTCCTCCTTGCCGCCGCGCAGCACGGTCATCGGCACGGTGCTGCCGATCTCGGTGGAGGCGACGATGCGGGGCAACTGGCGCATCTGTTCCAGCGGATCGCCGTTGAAGGCGGTGATGACGTCGCCCTGGCGCAGGCCGGCCGACGCGGCCGGGCTGTCGGGCGACACGCTGGTGACCAGGGCGCCGCCGGTGCCGTCCACGCCCAGGCTTTCGGCGATGTCCGGCGTCACGCGCTGGACCTGGACGCCCAGCCAGCCGCGCCGGACCTTTCCGCCGTCCTTCAACTGGTCGATGATCGGCTGTGCCAGCGAGGACGGAATGGCGAAGCCGATGCCCACCGACCCGCCGGTCGGCGAATAGATGGCGGTGTTGATGCCGATCACCGCGCCGCCGGCGTCATAGAGCGGGCCGCCGGAATTGCCGCGGTTGATGGCGGCGTCGGTCTGCAGATATTCGTCGTAGGGGCCCTGCTGGATGTCGCGGGCGCGGGCCGACAGGATGCCGGCGGTCACCGACCCGCCGAGACCGAAGGGATTGCCGATGGCGACCACCCAGTCGCCGACCTCCACGGATTTGCTGTCGCCCCAATGGGCGGCGGTCAGCGGCTTGTCGCTTTCGACCTTCAGGAGCGCAAGGTCGGTCGGGGCATCGGACCCCACCAGCTTCGCCGGCAGCTTGGTGCCGTCATGCAGGGTGACGGCGATCTCCGCCGCGTCGGCCACGACATGGTTGTTGGTGACGACCAGGCCCGACGGATCGATGATGAAACCGGAGCCGAGCGCCATGCTCGGCAGGCCGCGCGGAGTGCCGGGTGGAGCGGAGTCAGGAGACTCATCCCCCTGCCCTCCCCGCTGGCGGTTGCGGAATTCGCGGAAGAACTCCTCCAGCGGGGATCCGGGCGGCAGGTCCATCCCCTCCGCCAACCGGCCGCCGCCGGCCGAGGCCTGGGGCGCCTGGGTGCTGGAGATGTTGACGACCGTGTCGATCTGCGTTCGGGCCAGGTCGCGGAAGGACGGCGGCGCATAGGTCCTGCTCGCCCCCGGCTGCGCGGCGGAGGCGTCCTGCGCAGCCGCAGGCAGCACCGGCAAAAGGACCGCGCCGGACAGCAGCGCGCAAAGCGCCGCGGCCGGAAGGCGTCGGAAGATCGGATACGAGCGCGGCACGGACGCATGCGGCATGGACGGTCTCCGCAAAAAAACGGTTGGGGCTGTTCTGCAACTGAAAACACGCCAGCCCCCGTCCTGGGTCCATCGCGCTTTTCAAAAGTCGGCAATCGAAAGATGCCGGTGGCCGGATGCTACGACCGGGGGTTTACGGCTACTTGCGTATTTTAAAATCGCCGATCTCCACCAAGCGTCGTACGCTGTTGTGACACCGAACACAAAATCACGATTCCCTGCAAAGTTATGCTGGCATTTTTGAGAAGAGTTTCCGATAGTCGTCCATACCGAAAACATCGCCCGCCAGCGTGAAGCCTCGGTGCTGCTGACGCACGCGCCCGCGTGGTCCCGCGTCTGAAGCGTGCGGTCCGGGTAGACATGCTGACGAATGACTGAAAATTCACTTTGGCAACCGAGCGATATAATGAACGCAGAAACCGGGAGCGAACCGGAGTCTCCCAAGAAGCGTGGGCGCATTCCGCAGTCGGCGTGGCCCCAAATTCTTGAACGTTACCGCAGCGGCGTAACCCTCTCGGCCATCGCGCGCGAGTTCGAATGCACGCCCAGCGCCATCTCCTACATCATCAAGAAGGCGGAGGCCGCGAGCGGCCAGGGCGAGGCCGCTCACGGTGATGCCGGCGCCGAAGGGATGGGCGCCGAAGGGATGCAGGACGAGGCGCAGGCCGCCGACGGCACCTCTTCCGCAGCGCCGGAGACGGTTGGCGAAGCGCCCGCCCCGGTGACTCCGGCGGTCGCGGAAACGCCGGCCGCGACGCCGGCGCCCGCCGCTCGCGCCGCCGCGGAGTCCGAAACCCCGGCCGAACCGCGCCGCGCCGCCGGCCGCACCGGCCGCACCACGCTGACGCGTGCCCCGCGGACGGAACCGGCCGCCGATCAGGCTTCGGCCGAGGCGCCGGCTGCCGCTCCCGCGCCGGCCCCGACGGAAACGCTGCGCCTGAACCGGCCGGAGCCCGCCGCGGCTCCCGCGCCGGCTCCGGTTGCCGCCCCGGTTGCCGCCCCGGCTCCCGCCGCGCCGGAGGCCCCGCGTGCCCCCGGCCAGCCGACGCCGCCGGTGGATGCGGTGGAAGGCCGTCTGCGCGACACCGCCAAGGCCTGTATTTCCGCCTATCGCGGCTGGCGTCAGCAGCCGAGCGAGGCGACGATCCAGGCGCTGTCCGAAACCGTGCACGAACTGCGCAAGGCCCTGGCCCGCGTGGAGATCGACATGTCGGCCAACCGTCGCGAGGAACAGGCGATCCGCCCGATCCCGATCCCCGCGCACCGGGCTTCGCGCCGTCCGAACTGAGCGGTCTTTGAAAAGCGGGTTTGAAAAAGCCCCCTTTGAAAATCCGCCTGGAAAACCTCCGTCCCCCATCGGGGCGGAGGTTTTTTCATGGCCGCGTCTCCGCTTGCGCCATCGACGCAAAAGGGGCTTGACGGCCCCCCGATCGAAAGGCTAATCCTCTGCGCCCCGATGGAAGGGTGGCCGAGTGGTTAAAGGCAGCAGACTGTAAATCTGCCCGCGTTAGCGTACGCTGGTTCGAATCCAGCCCCTTCCACCATCGCATTCAAATCGAGAGCCTCCGGCGAACGGAACGATCCTCGCGAATGCCGGATTTCCCTTGTTTGACTTTTAAAACTCCTCCGCCTACAGCGGCAGCGGTTCTGCCGGCGTCACGCGCGGGAAGCGCAGCGTGAAGGCGGTGCCGGCCCCCGGTGCGCTGTCCAGCCGCAGCCGGCCGCGCAGGGTCCGCATGACCAGCGTGTAGACGATGTTCAGCCCCAGCCCGCTGCCGCCGCGGTCGCGGCTGGTCGTGAAGAAGGGCTCGAACACTTTGCCGTGCAGTTCCACCGGAATGCCGCGTCCGTCGTCGGCATAGACCAGCTCCACCTCTCCGTCCATCGCCGTGACCGTCACCGTCAGCCGGCCGCGCACCCCCGGGTCGTATCCGTGCAAAAGGGAGTTGATGACGAAGTTGGTCAGGATCTGGCTGAAGGCTCCCGGATAACTGTCGATCGTCAGATCTTCGGGGCAATGGACGGCAACCGTATGCCCGCTGCGGCGGATGCGCATGCCCAGGCTGCGCAGAACTTCGTGGATGTAGTTGTTCAGTTCGAAGACGCGGCGTTCCTCGCTCGCCTGGTCGACCGCGATCTGCTTGAAGCTCTGGATCAGTCGGGTGGCGCGCTCGATGTTCAGCAGCATCAGCTGCGTCGCCTCGTCGGCGATGTCGATGAACTCGGCGAAATCGCCGCGCCGCAGCGCACCGGCCTCGAACAGGTGGCGCAGCGCGCGGGTCTTCTCCGCCAGCAGCGAGGCGCCGGTCAGGGCGATGCCGACCGGCGTGTTGATCTCGTGCGTCACCCCGGCCACCAGAGAGCCCAGCGCCGCCATCTTCTCCGCCTGGATCAGCTGGACCTGCGCCTCCTTCAGGTCCTGCAGGGCGCGTTCGGCCTCCTCCTTGGCGGCGCGCACGGTTTCGGCCGCGCGCACGCTCTCGGTCACGTCGGTGTGGGACCCGACGATTCGGAAGGGCTTGCCGTCGCCGCCCGCCACGGCGAGCGAGCGCGTCTCCAGGAAGACCGTGGCGCCCGAACGGTGGTGGAAGCGCTGCAACAGCCGGCCTTCCGGCCGCTGGCCGGCCGCCAGATCCCGCTCCATCTCCAGCGCGGCGCCGAGATCGTCGACGTGGATCAGTTCCTCCCAGCGGCGGCGGCTGTTTTCCATCTCCGCCTCGGAATAGCCCAGCAGGCCCCACCATTGCGGGGAGAACCACACCTCGCCGGTGCGGAGATCCCATTTCGAGATGCCCTCGCGCGCCGCCCGGATCGCCAGCTCCAACAGTTCCCGGCTGGAGGCGACCTCGCGCTCGGCCTGTTTGCGCTGGGTGATGTCGGTGTAGGTGGTGACGAATCCGCCGTCGGGCAGCGGCAGGGTCACCGTTTCGATGACGACTCCGTCGGGCCGCACACGCTCGTTGTAGAACGGCCAGGAGGCCTTGCGGATATAGTCCAGCCGCTGCGCCACCAGATCGTCGACGTCACCGCGGCCATAGCCGCCCTGTTCCGCTATGTGGCGGACCACCGTCTCATAGGGCTGGGCATAGCGCGGGAATCCGGGATCGATGTAGAGCAGTTCCAGCACGCGCCGGTTCCAGGCGACCAGCCGCAGGTCATGGTCGAAGGCCATCACCCCCTGGCTGAGGCAGTCCAGCACCGAACTGGTCTTCGCCCAGGGCTCATGCTCGGCCGGAGCCGCCGCCGCATCGACCGCCGTCAGCAGCCATTCGCCCGGCCCGCCGGCCCCCAGCGCCAGGGTGACGGCGCTGCCGTCGGGGAGCCCCCGCGTCAATGGACAGCCACGGCGCAGGTCGGCAACGGCGGCGCAATCCAGCAGGCTGCCGAACAGCCCGTTCAGCGTCGCATCGGCTGGCACGGCGAACCGGGCCGCGAAGGCGGCATTGGCCCATACCAGGCGTTCGTCGGCGTCAAAGCGGGCGAACCCGGTCTCCCCCATGCCCGTGCCTACTCCCTCCGCTGAACCGGCGGGTTGAATTCACCGCCGGCACCCCAACCGACGGGAGAAACCCGGCGACAGGACACGCGGCGCGACCCGCGATCGCATTCTTGTCTCTTGACGGTTGACGGGCAAGCATCATTCCGCACCTGCCGGCGCCGGACCGGTCGGGGAGCCCCCTCGATATTACGAGACAGTGAAGCCTAATCCTGCACCTGTCCAGGGTGCGTGGCCGCCAAATCGTTGTCTGGGATAATGATTTGTGCGATTGCGGACGGCGCGGCCCATGGCGATCCGGTCCCGGAGGCGCCGGCCGCCGCGACGATTTTTCCCGCCCGGTCCGTGCTTCCGACGGCCGGGCCGCATGTATTGTGGCCACCATCACGACGCCTGCCGATACTGGTGGCCGGCATCCCGCGCGTCGACCCGCGCCTGTTCCTCCTGCCGGTGACCGCCGGCAAGTCCGGACGGTACGTCATGCGGATTGTTTTGTATTTGCACAGTATAGTATCAGTAATGTGCGTGACGCCATTTTTTGTTGAACAATAATCAGCTTGTGGAGCGGGCGCCCGCCACAGTATTAACGGACCCCGGAACGCGGATCCCTCGAACCGGTGAAAGCCATAGATTTTTAATGGCTTTTCAGAATATCGACGTTGTTTGACAGAGGTCAAACACGCCGCACTGGTGGTCGAATATGCTCCGCGCCAACGTGGAACCGGAAATCAGGCGCATCGACATGCCAGACGGAAGCATCGTTCAGCAGGGCGCAGCCCAACCCGCCAAGGTCCCGCTGTACGAAAGCCATAAAACGATCCATCCAAAGGCGGTCAAGGGCCTCTATCGCCGCCTGAAGACGGTCACCTTCTCCGTTCTTCTGGCCCTGTTCTTTATCGCTCCCTGGATCCGGTGGGAACGCGGTCCCGAAGCGCCCGCCCAGGCGGTGCTGTTCGACCTGACCACTCCACGATTCTTCCTGTTCTGGATCGAGATCTGGCCGCAGGAAATCTACTACCTCACCGGCCTGCTGATCGTCGCGGCGCTGGGGCTGTTCCTGGCGACGGCGCTGGCCGGCCGCGTCTGGTGCGGCTTCGCCTGTCCGCACACGGTATGGACCGACCTGTTCGTCTGGATCGAGCGCATCTTCGAAGGCGACCGGGCGGAACGCATCCGCATGGAAAAGCAGCCCTGGACGATGCGCAAGGCCCTGCGCAAGGCCGGCAAGCATGCGGGCTGGCTGTCGCTCAGCCTCGTCACCGGCTTCGGCTTCCTCGCCTATTTCACCGACGCCCCGGTCCTGCTGCACGACTTGGCCACCTTCCAGGCCAGCTATGAAGCGACGTCGTTCTTCGCCATCTTCGTCGGCATGACCTATGTGATGGCCGGCTGGGCGCGCGAGCAGATGTGCATGTACATGTGCCCGTGGCCGCGCATTCAGACCGCGATGCTGGACGAACATTCGCTGGTCGTCACCTATCAGGCCGACCGTGGCGACAACCGCGGCCCCAAGCGCAAGTCGCAGAATTGGGACGAGCGACGCGCCCAGGGCTTCGGCGACTGCATCGACTGCGGCCAGTGCGTGCAGGTCTGCCCGATGGGCATCGACGTCCGCACCGGCGAGCAGGCGGACTGCATCAACTGCGGCCTGTGCGTCGATGCCTGCGACAGCATCATGATCCAGCAGGGGCTGCCCACCCGCCTGATCGCCTTCGACAGCCTGGCCGCCCAGGACACCCGGGCGTCCGGCAAGACCTATCAGTGGCGTCTGATCCGCCCGCGCATCATCGTCTATGCCCTGCTGATGCTGGTCATCGGCGGCGCCATGGCCTGGAGCTTCGCGCTGCGCCCCAGCCTGAACATCACGGTTCTGCGCGACCGCGCGCCGCTGTTCGTGACCCTGTCCGACGGCACGATCCGCAACGCCTACACCTTCAAGGTCGCCAACAAGACCCGGCAGGATCGCTCCTACACCCTCAGTGTCGTCGGCCTGCCCAATGCCGAGATCAAGGTGATCGGCGAGGCGGAGGACGAAACCGCCGCCCACACCGCCACCATCTCCGCCGCGCCGGACAGCGTCGCCACCTATCGCGTCTATGTGACGGCCCCGCGCACGGCGGTCACTTCGACGTCGCTGCCGCTGACCTTCCAACTGTCCGACACCGGATCGAACGAGAAGAACAGCCACGACAGCGTCTTCATGGGTCCGGCGAACTAGGCGTCGAACCCTCCTTGGCACGGGTGCGAAAGGCGGGGGCCGGCGGATCGGCCTACCGCCTTTCGTGTTTCTGCGCAAAGGGAGGGCACCCGCATGGGCAGTTTGCGCAAGCCGGCAAGCCACTCACCTGACTCAAGCGAACGAAGGCTGGACCGCGGCGACGCCGGGCCCGCCTGCAGCGAGGTGGCAGAGAGGTGAGACACCCATGCTTTTCGACTTCGAGCCATCGGGCATCAACGACACCTACCTGCGCCTGACGCGGAGCGGGCTGTCCTGCATCGTTGCTCCGGCCGGGGCGTGGAACGGGCTTCTGCGGGTCAATTACATCGTCGCCGGCGCCCCCGGCGGCGGCGAACCGCACATGATCTTCCGCAGCCTGGATGTCGGCTGGGACGACGGCCGCTTCTGCTGGAAAGGCCGGGCGGCGCCGGTGATGACCAGCTCCGGCATGGTCGACATCCTGCTGGAGCGCGGGCTGGTGACCGATTCGGAGGCGGAGCGGCTGCTGTTCGGCATCAACACGCCGGCGGCCGGCGCCACGTCGGACGAGGCGCTGATGATCCGCGCGCTGCTCAGCGGCTGCAGCTTCACCCCCGTCTACGACCAGCAGCCGCTCAGCACCGAGCCGCCGGTGGTCGCCGGATTCGCCATGCGCACCCTGGCCGATCCCGGCGCCTATATGCTGGAGGCCCGCAACGGCCTGCCGGTTCTGGACGGCGAGGCCCGCGACGCTCTGCGCCGGCTGGTCGGCCTGGTGATGTGACGCCCTCCTCCTTTGGTCGAAGATCGGGCCGGAATCTGCCGAATCCCACCCCTATGGCGTAGGGACTAGACCTTCGGGCGATAGAAACCGTCACGTTGCCGGGACATTCTTATTGCAACTGCTCACAGGAGCCATGCTGCCGCCGACCCCAATCCCCTGCGAAAGAGCCCGACCGCCATGAACGCCAATCTGTCCCATCGCTGCACCGCCCTGATCGACCGCGCCCGCGCGGCCTGGCTCAGCCAACCGCTGGCCCGCAAGCTGGCGTCCCGCAATGCCGCCCGACACAATTCAACGGGGCGCCGCCGGATGTCGATGGAACTGTTGGACCTGGAACTCTTCCGCATCGACATCGGCGGCAGATAAGGGCGACTGAAAGAGTCTGCCCTATTTCGCCAGCAGATGTTCGTACCGCGCGTCGGTCAGCGTCTTCATGAAGGCGACCAGCGCCTTGACGCGGCGGGTGTCCAGCGCCGGCGCCGATTCCAGTTCCTTCGTCGACAGGTTCGCCGCCACCTCCGGCGGTCCCCAGGGCTTGCCGGTCTCCGGATTGATCGCGGCCTTTTCCGTCCGGTTGTTGTAGTGGTCGTAGAATCGGACGACCGTCTCCAGATCCTTGAAGACGCCATTGTGCATGTAGGGTCCGGTCACCGCGACGTTGCGCAGGGTCGGCGTCTTGAACTTCCCCTCATAGGCGGGCTTGGCCGCCGCCAGATTGTCGTGCAGCCCGCGGTCGGCGAAACCCGGCTTGCCGGAGGCTTCGCGCAGGGCCGGATTGGCGGGCACGCCGATGTTGTGATGTTCGTAATTGGTGAACATCTCCCCGGCGGCGGCCGGCATCGCCTTCAGCTTGTGGCACTGGTTGCAGTTGGTGAACTGGGTGGAGAAGAACAGGGTCATGCCCAGATCCTCCTCCGGCGTCATCTTGTAGTCGCCGCGCAGATAGCGGTCGTATTTCGAATCGAAGGGCGCAAAGCGGTCGGTCTTCTCGAAGGCGGCAATGCTGTCGGTCATCGCGTCATAGGCGCGGCCGGCATCGTCCAGCACCCCGGCGCCGTAGAGCGCCACAAAGGCGCGGGCATAGTCGGGATTCTCCGCCAGCCTTTCACGCGCCTGCTCCTTGGAGGTCAGCCCCATCTCCGCCGGGTTGAGCGGCGGGCCGCCGGCCTGATCCTTCAGCGTCGCGGCGCGGCCGTCCCAGAACTGGCCGCCGACCACCTTGCCGTCCGCCTTGATGTGGAAGGCCGGCGTGAAGGCCGCATAGGCCGCCGTCGGCGCGTTGCGGTCGCCCACCGACTTGCCGTTGTCGCCGACCGACGCCGCCCCACCCGCCCCGCCGGTGCGCGGATCGGCGAAACCGGAGTCCAGATTGTGGCAGTCGGCGCAGGATTGCGTGCGGTTGGCCGACAGCGCGGTGTCGGAAAACAGCGCCTCCCCCAGCTTCTCCTTGCTCGACAGATCCGCGCCAAGAGCGGACCCGCCCCCGGCAAGGCCAGCCGACAGAAACGCCAGCGCAAGCGCGTGGCGGGACAGGGGAGAAAGACGGACGGACATGACGACGCTCCTGGCAACGGCCACCGACTGGGGCCAACACTGAGCGTCAAAGGTTAATCGAGAGTGAGAATTGTTATCAATCCGTCCACGCATAAGGAAGGTGGGGCGAAAGGTCGCTGGCCCGCGAAGGGCGATGGCCGGTCAGGCCGGCTTGCTCCCCTCCCCCTCCGTCAGCAGCCGGCGGATCGCGTTGACCAGCGGCTTCATGTGGAAGGTCGATTCCGGAGAAACCGCAACGGTGCCGCCGGCCGCCTCCACCGCTTCGGCCACCACCGGGCCGACGGCGGCGATGCGAGTCCTGGCGAAGCCCTGGCGGAAGGCGTCGCCGAGGCCGCAGGCTTCCGCCACCTCATGCAGGCGCCGCACCTGGGGCGAGGCGGTGAAGGCGACGAAGTCGATGCGCCCGTCCGCCATGTCGCGGATCGCGGTCTGGACGGCGCCGGTCTCCGAATCATTGGCGTAGCGGTAGGGGGTCACCGCCACCGGACTGCCGCCGCCGGCCCGCACCGCCTCCAGCAGAGGTTCGTTCGGGTTGTCGGGGTAGAGCTGGATGCCGACGCGGCGGCCGGTGAGGTCCTCCTCGCCAAGCATGGCGATGACGCCGTCCGTGGTCGGGGCCGGGGCGGATTTATAGGGGGTGCAGCCGATCTCGCGCAGCGCCTTCACCGGCTTCGGCCCGCGCACGAAGACGCGCGCGCGGCCGATGGCGGTGACCACGTCCGCCTCGCGCTCCATGGCGCGGGCGACGGTCATCAGCCGCCGCAGCCCCTCGCCGGTCAGCAGGACGATGTCGTCGAAGCCCTCGGTCAGCAGCCGCTCCAGCCATTCCCTTGCCGGCGCCGGATCGTCGAGGTCGAGGATCTTCACCAGCGGGCAGCGGATCGTCTCGGCGCCATGCTGTTCCATCATGCCCGCGAACAGGTCGAGATCCCGGCTTTCCGGCACCAGAATCCGCTTTCCCGCCAGATCGCCGCCCTGCTCGGCCATATTCCCGCTCCCATGATCGCGTGTGTGGTGACGGCGAGACCAGATCGGATCGCGTAAAATCGGAATCGATTTGGAGCGTGAATCCGATCGCCAACCATAAAGCTACAGCAGGCGGCGGATGCGGTCACGCGCGACGAACGGCCCCCTATCCCCGCCGGCAATGCAGCAGGCTGAACAGCCCGAAGGGCGGCAGGGTGCGGATGCTTTCCACCGCCAGCCGCGAGCCGGCCATCATCGCATCCAGCGTGAAGTCGGGCCGCCAGCCGAGCTTCTTCGACAAGGGCGACAGCCAGCCCTCCACCGCACGGCGGACGCCGGGGCGCGGAGCGGCGAAATGGTTGACGATGACGATGTCGCCACCGGGTTTGCAGACGCGCTCCAGCTCGGCCATCGTGCCCTGGGGATCGGGGACGACGGTCATCACATACATGGCGACCACCACGTCGAAGCTGCCGTCGGCGAAGGCCAGCTTGCCGGCATCCATCTCCAGCAGCCCTTCGACATGGTCGAGCTTTTCGCGCGCAACCCGCTCCTGCGCGACCTTCAGCATGTCGGTGGACAGGTCGATGCCGACGACGCGGTTGTCCTTGCGGTAGTCGGACAGCGACAGGCCGGTGCCGACGCCAACCTCCAGGATGCGCAGGCCGCCGCGGCGGTTCAGCCACTCCACCGCCGCATGCCGGCCGGAGGCCAGCAGCACGCCGAACACCCGGTCGTAGAATCCGGCATAGCGGCGATAAGCGGCGCGAATGGATTCGGCGTCCATGATCCTGTCTCCCCCGTTTCGATCCCGTTGCCTGCAGGTGCCACAATGTCGAGCCCAAGCCGGCAGCGGCGCACCATAACCGTCTTTTGCACGCCATGAAAGTGACGCAAACAACAGAATCCGGCCAATGTCACCGCTGGCGGATCAGTTCATTTGTCATATCCGTTTGGTTGATTTGCGTTCGCACGAATCCTCAATGTTTTTGATTGGACGTTCATTCAAGATCCCTGACCGTTTTACCAACCCTCCCGGCAGCAGGAAAAGGCACTGGACAGCGTCGCCCCGGCGGTCCCATAGACAGGCCATGGCCGACCCCGTTTCCCCCCGTTCGCTGCGCCACCGCCGGCTGGCGATCCTCGTCGCGGCACTGGCCGCGGTGACGGCGCTGGCCTGCTGGGGCGCCTATCGCTGGGCGGAGGCGGAGGCGCGGGCGGCGCTGACCCTGAACGGCGACCAGCGGCTTGGCCTCTATGCCAGCAGCATCCGAAACGCGGTCGGCCGCTACGACTACCTTCCCTTTCTGGTCGCCCGCGACCATGAGGTGCTGGACCTGCTCGATGCGCCGTCGGAGATGCGGCGCGACGCCGTGAACCGCCGGCTGGAGACCGCGAACGCGGCGGCGGGATCGGCGGCGCTCTATGTGGTGGACCGCTCGGGCCTCGCGCTGGCGGCCAGCAACTGGGCCGATCCGGCGCAGAGCTTCGTCGGCCAGACCTATGATTTCCGCCCCTATTTCCGTCAGGCGGTGGAGTCCGGCAGCGGTCGCTACTTCGGCATCGGCGTAACAACCGGCCTGCCCGGCTATTTCCTGTCGCACGCGGTTCATCGGGGGGAGGCGCTGATCGGTGTCGCCGTGGTCAAGATCGACCTGGAGCCGCTGCAGCGCGATTGGGCTGCCGGTGGCGAGCGGGTGCTGGTGACCGACGAGAACGGCATCGTCTTCCTGTCCAGCCACGCCGATTGGAAATACCGCGCGCTGCGCCCGCTGCCCGACACGGTGAAGGCCCGGCTGGCGCAGACCCGCCAGTATGACCGCAGCGATCCGGCCCCGCTCGGCCTGCGCGACGGCCCGCCGGCGGAAAACGGCGCCCATCAGGTCAGCCTGCCCGATCCGCTCGCCCATGGCGCCCGCCACGCCTACCTGATGCAGGAACTCACCCTGCCGGAATTCGGCTGGACCATTCGCTACCTGTCGGATCTGGAGCCGGTGAAGACCCAGGCAGCCGGCGCCGCCGTGCTGACCGCGATGGGCATCCTGCTGCTGGCCGCCGCCCTGGCGCTGGGCTGGCAGCGGCGCCAGACCCTGCGGCTCCAGCACGAGGCCCGCGTGACGCTGGAACGCCGGGTGGAGGAGCGCACCGCCGAACTGGTGACCGCCAACCGCGTCCTGCGCGAGGCGCAGGAGGAACTGGTGCAGGCCGGCAAGCTGGCGGCACTGGGCCAGATGTCGGCGGCGCTGGCGCACGAAATCAACCAGCCGCTGGCCGCCATCCGCACCTTCGTCGCCTCCACCCGGCTGTTGGCGGAGCGGGGAGAGACGGCGATGGTCCGCGACAATCTCGCCATGATCGGCGATCTGGCGGAGCGGATGGCGGTGCTCTCCGGCCATCTGAAGGACTTCGCCCGCAAGGGTCCGGCACGGGTGGAGGCGGTGCCGGTCGCCCGCGCCATGGACCGCGCGCTGGCCCTGCTGGCATCCCGCCTGCGCGAGGAGGAGGTGCAGGTGGAGCGGAGCATCCCGCCCGATGCCCGCGTGCGCGGCGACGCGGTGCGGCTGGAACAGGTCTTCGTCAACCTGCTGCGCAATGCCGCCGACGCCATGGCCGATTGCGAGGACCGCCGCCTGACCCTGACCGCCGACCGGAATACCGAGGGCTGGGAAATCCGCATCCGCGACACCGGCACCGGCATCGCCGAAGCGCACCAGTTCCAGCTGTTCGACCCCTTCTTCACCACCAAGGAGGTCGGACAGGGGCTTGGCCTTGGGCTGTCGCTGTCCTATGGCATCGTGCGCGACTTCGGCGGCACGCTGCGGGCGGAGAACAACCCCGACAGCGGCGCCTGTTTCGTCATCCAGCTGCCGGAAGCACAATGAGGGCCCGATGAAGACCGATCCGCTCGCCACACCCGTCCTGTTCATCGACGACGAGCTGGCGATGCGCGTGTCGGTGACGCAATGGCTGCAACTGGCCGGCTTCGCGGCACAGGGCTTCGAGACGCCGCAGCCGGCGCTCGACCTGCTGGCGCCCGACTTTCCCGGCGTGCTGGTCACCGACGTGCGGATGCCGCGGATGGACGGCATGGCGGTGCTGGAACGGGCGCTGGAGCGTGACGCCGACCTGCCGGTGATCCTGGTGACCGGCCATGGCGACGTGGCGCTGGCGGTGGAGGCGATGCGGCGCGGCGCCTACGACTTCATCGAAAAGCCCTTCGAACCCGACCATCTGGTCACCGTCATCCGCCGCGCGGCGGAAAAGCGGCGGCTGGTTCTGGAAAACCGCGGCCTGCGCCGCCGGGCCGGCGGCGGCGGGATCGAATCCAAGCTGATCGGCACCTCCCCCGCCATCGCCGAGCTGCGGCGCGACCTGATCGACCTCGCCGCCACCAGCGCCAGCGTGCTGATCCATGGCGAGACCGGCACGGGCAAGGAGCTGGTCGCCCGCTGCCTGCATGATTTCGGCCCCAGGGGTGCAAAGGGCGCCTTCGTCGCCGTCAATTGCGGCGCCATCCCCGACAGCATGGCGGAAAGCGAGCTGTTCGGACATGAACCCGGCGCCTTCACCGGCGCCACCCAGCGCCGCGCCGGCAAGCTGGAGCATTCCAGCGGCGGCACCCTGTTCCTCGACGAGATCGAGAGCATGCCGCTGGCAATCCAGGTCAAGCTGCTGCGCGCCCTGCAGGAACGCACCATCGAACGGCTGGGCTCCAACAAGCAGGTTCCGGTCGATCTGCGGCTGGTGGCGGCGACCAAGATCGACCTGCTCGATCTCAGCGAGGAGGGGCGGTTCCGCGCCGACCTCTATTACCGCCTCAACGTGGCGGAGCTGCACATCCCGCCGCTGCGGGCACGGGCGGAGGATATTCCGCTGCTGTTCGACTATTTCACCGCGGAATTCGCCGCCCGTCATGGCCGCGAGCCGCGCCCGCTGGAACCGGCCGACATCGACGCGCTGCTGGCTCATGACTGGCCCGGCAATGTGCGGGAGCTGCGCAATCTGGCCGAACGCCATGTCCTGTCGGTCGGGCGCAGCGGCGTCGCCGGCCTTTTGCGCCGCCGCCCGGTCGGCGGTGAGGCGGCGGCGGCCCCGCGCGCGCTGGCCGATCAGGTCGACGCCTTCGAGAAGCGGGTGATCGAACAGGCGCTGGAGCGCTGCAAGGGCGACATCAAGTCGGTGATGGACCTGCTGGACATCCCGCGCCGCACCCTGAACGAGAAGATGGCCCGCCACGGGCTGGACCGCACGCGCTATCTTCCCAGAGGATAGCGGTTACCAATGCCGCTGGTGGCGGCCGGTGCGCAGGCGGGCCATTTCGACGGTTGTTTCCGCCGGTTCCGCCGGCTTGCGCAAATCCTTCACCACCGCCAGCAGGGCACCGTCGCGTTCGACCTCCGCCACCGCCGGGCCGGTCATCAGCGTGTCGCAATCCTCCTGCGTCGGCGCGATGAAGAAGTCCGCCTTGTGCCAGTCGGTAACCCAGCGCATGTTGGCCGGCGCCAGCTTTTCGAAGGCCAGCGGCTCGGCGCAGACGGCGACGCTGTAGGTCTTGTGATGGTGGGTGCGCGCTTCCTCCGCATCGATCACCTCCGACAGGTCCTCCACCGCTTCCGGCAGGCTGTTGACCCAGTAATCGACATCGTACTTGCGCACCGCGCCGGCGACGCCGCCGACCAGCTCGTTGAAATAGACATATTCGTCCGGATGCAGCGACTCCAGGACAGTCGCCTCGCGGCCCAGCACCAGCGCCAGCGCAACCCCGGCCAGGGCCGCCGCCGACAACCCGCGTCCGGTCCGCTGCGACACGCCGAACCTCCAGGCCCCGGCCCAACCGAGCAGCCGGTCGAGCCCGATGCCGCCCAGCACCGCCAGCGGCGGCAGCACGAACAGGAAATGGCGGATCGCGGTGTAGCCGGGAGCATGGGTGACGGTGAACCAGGCGATCGGGAACAGCGCCGCCAGCGCCACCAGCCCGCAGCCGACCGCGCGGACCCGCCCCTCCTCGCCCATCAGCCGGTCGCGATGCATCATCACCGGCAGCACCAGCAGCCCCAGCGCCACCCCTCCCAGCATCACCAGGGGCAGCTTGACCCCGAGATACCAGACCAGATAGCTGCGCGGCACCTCGTACATCCAATATTCGGTGCCGCCCAGCATGGTGCGGATCGGGTAATGGAAATGCGAGAAATCGGCCAGCGCCCGCAACGGGTTCAGCGGCTCCAGCACCGCCCAGGGCCAGAAGACCGCCATCAGCCCATAGGCGACCGGCAGCGCCGGCAGCAGCCGCAAGGCCCCCCGTCCGGCGTCGCGCAGCCGTCCGGCGGAAACTCCGCTCACCAGCACCCAGCCCGCCAGCGCCGCCGCAGCATAGCCGGCCACCAGCAGCGCCCCGACCCGGATGCCCAATGCCAGCCCGACGACCACGCCGAATCCCAGCACCGTGCCCCAGCGGGGCCGCGGCATCTGCCCAACCAGCCGGATCAGCATCGCCACCGAGGCCATCATCAGCACGCCGAAGGGCACGTCCTTGGTGTGGTTGAACAGCCCGCCATACCAGGGTCCGCACAGCGCCAGCAGCGCCCCGGCCAGGAACCCGGCCCGCGGCCCGGCGATCCGGCGGCCGACGCCCCAGACCACCGCGATCCCCGCCACCCCGATCAGGGCGCACAGCAGGTGCCGCGTCTCGTAGGGGTCGAAGGGCAGCAGCGGCGCCAGCGCCACCGCCGCCATGTCGAACAGGCCGCCATAGAGAAAGAGGTTCTTGTAGGTGAAGGCCGAATCGTCGGTGAAGCCGCTGCGGTACCAGTCGATCAGCTTGGCGCCGTAGACATGCTGCACCTCCTCGTCGTTGGAGATGCCGTATTGTCGGAAGGTGACGGCGACCAGCACGATCAGGGCCAGCAATCCCAACGCCGCGGCAAGATCCCACGGCTCGCCGATCAGCCGGCGCAAAACGCTGCTCTTCCCCCTCACGCCCGGCTCCCCAGCTTCCCGTCCGCAAGCCCCCCAAGGCCGATCTGCAGAAAGCACCGGCCGCCACGGCTTGTCATGTGAAATCTCTGACATGACGGTGGATGCGCAGACCGGTCCTCACGACGCGACATAAAGTCCGCTTTAGCTCATTGACGTTGACTTCCCCCCTGCACCCATGGCGAAATCGTTGGCACAGGGGATTGTCCATGGCCGAACGAGATCGGGTGTATGGCGTGACGGAACTGGCGGCGGAGTTCGACCTCACGCCGCAGGCGTTGCGCTTTTACGAGGAAAAGGGGCTGCTGGCGCCGCAACGGGCCGGGGGGCGGCGGGTGTTCACCTACCGCGACCGCGCCCGGCTGATGCTGATTCTCAAATTCCGGCGGGTCGGATTCTCGCTGGACCAGATCGCCGAATACCTTGCCCATTACCGCTCCGGCCGGCCCAGCGCCGGGCAGTACCGCGATGGCCTGCGGAAGATCCGCAGCCGCCTGACCGAGCTTGAGCGAATGCAGTCGGAAATCGCCGAGGTGATCCTTGAGCTGAAGGCAATGGAGGCCGATGCCGAACGGCGGCTCGCCGCCTGCCCGCTGGACGACGACTCAAAGCAGACCGTGCCCACACAGAAGAGAAATGAACCGGGAGTGAAACGATGCTGCGCGGAATGATGATGAATGGCCCGCTGCTGGTGACGTCGATCCTGCGTCACGCGGCGCTCTACCATGCCGACACCGAGATCGTGTCGCGCACCACGGAGGGGCCGATCCACCGCTACACCTATGCCGACGCCTGGGTCCGCGCCCAGAAGCTGGCCAATGCGCTGGCGGCGCTGGGGATGCAGCCGGGCGACCGCATCGGCACGCTGGCCTGGAACGGCTACCGCCATCTGGAATGCTATTACGGCATCGGCGGCTCGGGCATGGTCTGCCACACCATCAACCCGCGCCTGTTCCCGGAACAGATCGCCTACATCGTCAACCACGCCGAAGACCGGCTGCTGTTCACCGACCTTACCTTCGTGCCGCTGCTGGAGGGCATCGCCCAGGAGCTGACCGGGCTGAAGGGCATCGTCGTGATGACCGACCGGACCAACATGCCGGATTCCAGCCTGCCCAACCTGCTGTGCTACGAGGATCTGCTGGCCGAGCAGCCCGACGGATTCGACTGGCCGGATCTCGACGAGAACACCGCCTGCGGCATGTGCTACACCTCCGGAACCACCGGCAACCCGAAGGGCGTGCTGTACAGCCACCGCTCCTCCTACCTGCACGCCATGGCCGCCTGCATGCCGGACGTGTTCGGCCTGTCGGCGTCGGACGTGGTGCTGCCGGTGGTGCCCATGTTCCACGTCAATGCGTGGGGCGTCCCCTATGCCGCGCCGATGGTCGGCGCCAAGCTGGTCTTCCCCGGCGGCAAGCTGGACGGCGCCAGCCTGTACGAGCTGTTCGAAAGCGAAAAGGTCACCAACACCGCCGGCGTGCCGACCGTCTGGCTGGCCCTGCTGAACTGGCTGGACGCCAACAGGAAGAAGCTCACGACGATGCGCCGTATCGCCATCGGCGGCTCCGCCTGTCCGCCGGTGATGATCCAGCGCTTTCAGGAGATGGGCGTGGAGGTCCTGCACGCCTGGGGCATGACGGAGACCAGCCCGCTCGGCCTCGCCAACATGCCGAAGGGCAAGCATCGCGGGCTGGACGCCGACGCGGCGCTGGCGCTCGCCTCCAAGCAGGGGCGGCCGATCTGCGGCGTGCAATTCCGCGTGGTCGACGGCTCCGGCAACGACGTGGCGCGCGACGGCACCAGCTTCGGCCGGCTGCTGGTGCGCGGGCCCACAGTCTGCTCCGGCTATTTCGGCGTGACGGAAAGCCCCGCCCACCAGACGGTGCCGGGCTGGTTCGAGACCGGCGATGTGGTGACGATGGATGCCGACGGCTATGTCCAGATCGTCGACCGCACCAAGGACGTCATCAAGTCCGGCGGCGAGTGGATCAGCTCCATCGACCTGGAGAACATCGCCGTCGGCCATCCCGGCGTGCAGGAAGCCGCCGCCGTCGCGGTTCCCGACGAGAAATGGGGCGAGCGCCCGGTGCTGGTCGTCGTCCGCAAGCCGGACGCCACCCTCACCCGCGAGGAGCTGCTGGCGGTCTTCGACGGCAAGGTGGCAAAATGGTGCATCCCCGACGACGTCCGCTTCGTCGACAGCCTGCCCCACACCGCCACCGGCAAGCTGCTGAAAAGCGAGATCCGCCACATGCTGACCGGCCCGGACGGGGTGTGATCCAAAAAGAAATCGGGCCGGACGGCATGAACCGTCCGGCCCAGTGTCCCCGCGGGAGTGGCGAGGACGACGCACCCGAGGGAGGAGCGCGCAACCAGGGTCAATCTACCGGCCGACGAAGGAGGCGACCTGTTCGTCTGCGCCACAATTTCACCAATTTCACGCCATGGAGGCTGTTTCAGCGCTCCGACCGCACCCGCGCCACGGCGTCGCGCCAGCCGCCATAGAGTCGGTCGCGCCTGTCCTGCTCCATGCGCGGTTCGAAGCGGCGCTCGCTGCGCCAGGCGTCGGACACCGACTTCAGCCCGTCGAACACGCCGACCCGCAGCGCCGCGAGGCAGGCGGCGCCCAGCGCCGTGGTCTCGATCACCTTCGGGCGTTCGACCGGCATGTTCAGCAGGTCGGCCAGGAACTGGCAGAGCCAGTCGTTGGCCGCCATGCCGCCGTCGATGCGCAGCGCGTTGATGGTGCCGCCCCAGTCGCCGGCCATCGCCTCCATCAGGTCGCGGGTCTGGTAGGCGACCGCCTCCAGCGCGGCGCGGGCGATGTGGGCGGGGCCGACGTCCAGCGTCATGCCGAAGATCGCGGCGCGGGCATCCGAATCCCAATGCGGCGCGCCCAAGCCCACGAAGGCCGGGACGAAATAGACGCCGTGGCTGTCGGGCACGCGGGTCGCCATGTCGTCGGTCTGGCTGGCATGGGTGATGATGCCGATGCCGTCGCGCAGCCACTTGATGGCGGCCCCCGCCACGAAGATCGAGCCTTCCTGCGCGTAAGCGGTCTTGCCGTTCAGCCGGTAGGCGACGGTGGTCAGCAGCCGGTTCTTCGACACCACCGGCGTCTCTCCGGTGTTGATCAGCGCGAAGCAGCCGGTGCCGTAGGTCGATTTCGCCATGCCCGGCGTCAGGCAGGCCTGCCCGAAGGCCGCCGCCTGCTGGTCGCCCGCCACCCCGGCGATGGGGATCGGCCGGCCGAGCAGCTCCGGCTCGGTGGCGCCGAAATCGTCGGAGCTGTCCAGCACGCGCGGCAGCATAGCGCGCGGCACGCGGAACAGCGCCAGCAGCTCGTCGTCCCAATCCTGGGCATGGATGTCGAACAGCATGGTGCGCGAGGCGTTGGTCGCGTCGGTCGCGTGCACCCGGCGGCCGGTCAGATGATAGATCAGGAAACTGTCGATGGTGCCGAAACACAGCTCGCCGCGTTCGGCCCGCGCACGGGCGCCCGGCACATGGTCGAGGATCCAGGCGATCTTGGTGGCGGAGAAATAGGCGTCGATCAGCAGGCCGCTCTTGGACCGCACCAGTTCGGAATGGCCGGCGGCGACCAGATCGTGGCAGAGCGACGCGGTGCGGCGGTCCTGCCAGACGATGGCGCGATGGATCGGCTCGCCGGTGGCGCGGTCCCACACCACGGCGGTCTCGCGCTGGTTGGTGATGCCGATGGCGGCGACGGACGCGACATCGACCCCGGCCTTCTCCACCGCCTCGCGCGCCACGGTACGGATGTCGCGCAGGATGTCGGCGGGGTCATGCTCCACCCAGCCGTCGCCGGGGTAATGCTGCGGGAACTCGCGCCGAGCCTCGGCCAGCGGAGTCCCCCTGCCATCGAACAGGATCGCCCGCGACGAGGTGGTGCCCTGGTCGATGGCGAGGATATGGCCGGCCTTGCTCATGGAAGCGTTCCCTCGTGATTTCTTGCGCTTCCTCCCTCTCCCCCCCGGGGAGAGGGTCGGGGTGAGGGGGATGCATGACGTGATTTTTCAAGGAATGCGGAGCGGCTTCAACTATCGAAAGACACGCTGTGCATCCCCCTCACCCTAACCCTCTCCCCGGGGGGGAGAGGGGATATTCAGGGAAACAAAAAATCGGGGCGGCGACAGCCTTTCGAAGGAATGCCGCCGCCCCAGGGTCACCTCCGGCGCAACCAGGACGCCCGCCGGAAGGGAAAACCCGTCACCGCAACCCGGATCAGCGGGCGCGGCCTTCCTTCCAGGCCTTCAGCAGGTCGTCATAGGCAACGGTCTCGCCCTTCGGCTTCTCGTTGGCCAACTTCGGCTTCGGAGCGCCCGGCTTGTCGAACCAGACCTTCGCGTCCTCCGGCTTGTTCAACTGCGGGGCGCACTCGCCGCCGATCTTGGCACGCTCCATGCGGGCCATGACCTGCTCCATCTGGTCGGCCAGATTGTCCATCGCCTGCTGCGGGGTGCGCTCACCCGTGACCGCCTCGGCGATGTTCTGCCACCACAGCGGGGCCAGCTTCGGATAGTCCGGGACGTTGGTGCCGGTCGGCGTCCAGGCGACGCGGGCCGGGCTGCGGTAGAACTCGACCAGACCGCCCAGCTGCGGCGCGACCTTGGTCATCGCCTCGGACTGGATGTCGCTTTCGCGGATCGGGGTCAGGCCGACCAGCGTCTTCTTCAGCGACGCGGTCTTCGACACGGTGAACTGGGCATAGAGCCAAGCGGCCTTGCGGCGCTCCAGCGGGGTGGACTTCAGCAGCGTCCAGGAACCGACGTCCTGGTAACCCAGCTTCATGCCCTCTTCCCAGTACGGGCCGTGCGGCGAGGGGGCCATGCGCCACTTGGGCGAGCCGTCCTCGTTGACGACCGGCAGGCCCTTCTTGGTCATGTCGGCGGTGAAGGCGGTGTACCAGAAGATCTGCTGCGCGACCGCGCCCTGGGCCGGCACCGGGCCGGCTTCGGAGAAGGTCATGCCCGAGGCTTCCGGCGGCGCGTACTTCTTCAGCCAGTCGATGTACTTGGTCAGCGAGTAGACGGCGGCCGGGCCGTTGGTGTCGCCGCCACGCTTGACCGAGGCGCCGGCCGGGCGGCAGCCCTCGACGCGGATGCCCCATTCGTCGACCGGCTTGCCGTTGGGCAGGCCCTTGTCGCCGGCGCCGGCCATCGACAGCCACGCGTCGGTGAAGCGCCAGCCGAGCGACGGGTCCTTCTTGCCGTAATCCATGTGGCCGTAGACGCGGGTGCCGTCGATCTCCTTCACGTCGTTGGTGAAGAAGTCGGCGATGTCCTCATAGGCCGACCAGTTCTGCGGCACGCCCAGATCGTAGCCGTACTTGGCCTTGAACTTCTCCTTCAGGTCCGGACGGGCGAACCAGTCGGCGCGGAACCAGTAGAGATTGGCGAACTGCTGGTCGGGCAGCTGGTAGAGCTTGCCGTCCGGGCCGGTGGTGAAGCTGGTGCCGATGAAGTCCTTCACGTCCAGCGTCGGCAGGGTGACGTCCTTGCCCTCGCCGGTCATGAAGTCGGACAGCGCGACGGCCTGACCATAGCGGACATGGGTGCCGATCAGGTCGCTGTCGTTGACATAGGCGTCATAGACGTTGCGGCCCGACTGCATCTGCGTCTGCAGCTTCTCGATGACGTCGCCTTCCTGGATCAGGTCGTGCTTCAGCTTGATGCCGGTAAGCTCGCTGAACAGCTTGGCGAGAGTCTTCGATTCGAACTCGTGCGTCGTCAGCGTCTCGGAGACGACGTTGATCTCCATGCCCTTGTAGGGCTCGGCCGCCTTCACGAACCATTCCAACTCCTTCATCTGCTCGTCCTTGGAGAGCGTGGAGGGCTGGAGTTCCTCGATGATGCGCTTGGCGACAGCTTCCTGGTCCGGCGTCATGGCGGCGGACGGGGCGGCCGAGGCCATCGCCAGCAGAACGCCGATGCCGCCGGCCATCACGGCCCCGGTCAGGCGGCGCCGCAGAGTCTGGTGCTGAAGCATGCTTCCTCCCACTTGTCGACTTGGTGTCTGGTTGACGTTTGATTGTTACGCTACCGGCGGAAACCACCGTTCTTCCCGTCATCCCCGCAGCCCCGCGGAGGAACGGATCCCGTGAAAACCCTGTTTCTCCCTGGTCAGCCGAAGCGGATCACGAAAGCGACCCACAGCAGCGAGACCGCGGAGGCGCCCCACAGCGACACGTCGGTCGCGGCGAGCCAGCCCAGATGGATGAAGGCGCTGCCCAGCAGGCCGATGAACAGGCGGTCGCCGCGGGTGGTGCGCATCGGCAGGAAGCCCTTGGCCTCCACCGTCGGCGACAGCACCTCCCACACCGTCATGCCGGCCAGCATCAGGGCGATGCAGACGAAGAAGATCGCGGTCGGCGCGGTCCACGCCATCCAACCCATATCCATGATGCGGCCCCCCTCAGACCCGGCCCAGGGCGAAGCCCTTGGCGATGTAGTTGCGGACGAACCAGATCACGAGCGCACCCGGCAGGATGGTCAGCACGCCGGCGGCGGCGAGCAGGCCCCAGTCCATGCCCGACGCGCTGACGGTGCGGGTCATGGTGGCGGCGATCGGCTTGGCATCGACCGAGGTCAGCGTGCGGGCCAGCAGCAGTTCGACCCAGCTAAACATGAAGCAGAAGAAGGCGGTGACGCCGACGCCGGCCCGAATCATCGGCAGGAACACCGTGCCGAAGAAGCGCGGAAAGCTGTAGCCGTCGATGTAGGCCATCTCGTCGATCTCGCGCGGCACACCGGACATGAAGCCTTCCAGGATCCAGACCGCCAGCGGCACGTTGAACAGGCAGTGGGCGAGCGCCACGGCCAGATGCGTGTCGAACAGGCCGACCGTCTGGTAGAGCTGGAAGAAGGGCAGCAGGAACACGGCCGGCGGTGCCATCCGGTTGGTCAGCAGCCAGAAGAACACATGCTTGTCGCCGATGAAGCGGTAGCGCGAGAAGGCGTAGGCCGCCGGCAGCGCCACCGTCAGCGAGATGACGGTGTTCAGCGTGACGTAGTAGATCGAGTTGATGTAGCCGCTGTACCAGCTGGGATCGGTGAAGATGGTGACGTAGTTCTGCAGCGTCGGATTGCGCGGGAACAGCGTCAGACCGGACAGGATCTCCTCGTTCGTCTTGAAGGACATGTTGACCATCCAATAGATGGGCAACATCAGGAAGACGATGTAGCAGACGAGAACGATCGTCCTGTTCGACACCCTGGCGGAGGACCGGCGGATGTTGGCCGGAGCGGCCAGCGAGCCGGGAGCGAGAACCGCAGCCTTGCTCATTTCTTCTCTCCCGATCCGGAGTTGGTGATGACGGTGTAGAAGATGAAGCTGAACAGCAGCACGATCAGGAAGTAGACGATGGAGAACGCCGCGGCCTTGCCGATGTCGAACTGACCCACCGCCATCTGCGTCAGATACTGGCTGAGGAAGGTGGTGGAGTTGCCGGGGCCGCCGCCGGTCAGCACGAAGGGCTCGGTGTAGATCATGAAGCTGTCCATGAAGCGCAGCAGCACCGCGATGATCAGGACGCCGCGCATCTTCGGCAGCTGGATGTAGCGGAACACCGCCCATTTCGAAGCGCCGTCGATCTTGGCCGCCTGATAGAAGGCCGGCGGGATCGACTGCAGCCCGGCATAGCACAGCAGCGCCACCAGACTGGTCCAATGCCAGACATCCATCACCAGCACAGTCATCCAGGCATGGGCCGAGTTGTTGGTGTAGTTGTAGTCGATGCCGAGGGCGCGGAAGGTGGCGCCCAGCAGGCCGATGTCGCCGCGGCCGAAAATCTGCCAGATGGTGCCGACCACGTTGAACGGGATCAGCAGCGGCAGGGCCAGCAGAACCAGCGTCAGCGACGTCTTAGCGCTGCGACCGCCGGGCATGCCGAGAGCGATCATGATGCCCAAGGGGATCTCGATGGCCAGCACCGCCAGCGAATAGATGATCTGGCGCACCAGCGCGTCGTGCAGCCGCTCGTCGGCCAGCACCGCCTCGAACCATTCGGTGCCGACGAAGAAGGTCTGGCCGGGGCCGAAGATCTCCTGCACCGAATAATTGACCACCGTCATCAGCGGGATCACCGCGCTGAAGGCGACGATCAGAAAGACCGGGATGATCAGGAACCAAGCCCGGTTGTCCTGGACCTTATCCATGGCTGTGGCTCCTTCAACCGACCAGATGGCTGTCGCGGTAGAGCTTGGTCCACCGGGTGGGGAAACGGATGGCGGCGTCCAGCGCCGGGATCTCCTGCTCCTCGCTCAGCCGCGCCTTCAGCGTGTGGCTGCCCAGCCGCACCGTCGCCAGCTTGGAAGTGCCGAGATCGTCGACGCCGGTGACCTGCACCGGGATCGATCCGGCGCTGCCGCTGCGGGTCAGCTCTAGGAATTCCGGCCGGATGCCCAGCTCGAACTTGCCCCCCACGGCGGGAACGGCGCGGTCGGGCAGCGGGATGGCGATGCCGTCGACCAGCGCATGGTCGCTGGCCAGGGTGCAGGGCATCAGGTTGATGCCGGGGCTGCCGATGAAATAGCCGACGAAGGTGTGCTCCGGGTTCTCGAACAGCTCCTGTGGAGTGCCGAGCTGGACCATGGCGCCCTCGTACATCACCGCGACCTTGTCGGCGAAGGTCAGCGCCTCCACCTGGTCGTGGGTCACATAGATCATGGTCAGGCGGTATTCCTCATGGATCTGGCGCAGCTTGCGGCGCAGGATCCACTTGGTGTGCGGGTCGATGACGGTCAGCGGCTCGTCGAACAGGATGGCCGCCACATCGGAGCGCACGAGGCCCCGGCCCATCGAGATCTTCTGCTTGGCGTCCGGCGTCAGCCGCTGGGCGCGCTTCTTCAGGTCGTCGGTCAGGTCCAGCGCCTCGGCCACCTGCCGCACGCGGCGGTCGACATCGGCGGCCGGAACCTTGCGGTTGCGCAGGGGGAAGGCGAGGTTCTCGTACACCGTCATGGTGTCGTAGATCACCGGGAACTGGAATACCTGGGCGATGTTGCGCTCCTCGGGCGTGCAGCGGGTCACGTCCAGCCCGTCGAACATCACCCGCCCCTCGCTGGGCACCAGCAGGCCGGAGATGATGTTCAGCAGGGTGGACTTGCCGCAGCCCGACGGCCCCAGCAGCGCATAGGCCTTGCCGTCCTCCCACTCCTGCGACAGGCGGCGGAGCGCGTAATCCTCCGGCTTCGTCGGGTGCGGGTGATAGGAGTGGCCGAGATTGTCGAATTGGATGGTCGCCATCGCTCCCGCCCCCCTTAAGCGATGTTGCGCAGCGCGCCGCGCCGCCAGTTCGGTGCCGCCACCAGCTGCCCGGCGGTGGAGAAGACGAAGATGCGGTCGGGATCGGCATAGACCTGGATGTCGCTGCCGATCGGGTGGCTGTGCACCCCCTCCTCCCGCGCGATCAGCGTTGTGTCGCCGTGGCGCAGATGGACGAAGGTCTCCGACCCGCTGATCTCCGACAGGGCGACCCGGCCCTTGATCGGCACCAGCCGCTCGCTCCGCCGCAGCACCGTCAGGTGGTTGGCGCGGATGCCGACCCGGCAGGGGCCGGCCGGCAGGTTGCGGTCATGGGCCGACAGCGGCAGGCTGGTGCCATCGGACAGGGCGACGCGGTCGTTGGTCAGGATCGCGTCCATCACGTTCATCGGCGGATCGCTGAACACCTGCGCGCAGGCCAGCGACGCCGGCGTGTGGAACACGTCGCCGGTCGCCCCGCTCTGCAGCATCCGCCCCTCGTGCAGCACCGTAACGTTGCCGCCGAGGACCAGCGCCTCCTGCGGTTCGGTCGTGGCGTAGACCACCGTGGTCTTGCCGTCCGCGAAGATGTCGCGCAGTTCGGCGCGCAGCTCCTCGCGCAGCTTGTAGTCGAGGTTGACCAGCGGCTCGTCGAGCAGGAGCAGGCCGGCGCCCTTCACCAGAGCCCGCGCGATGGCGCAGCGCTGCTGCTGGCCGCCCGACAGTTCGGCCGGCAGGCGCTCCAGATAGGGATCGATGCGCAGCATGGCGGCGGTGCGCCGCACCTGGGCGTCGATCTCCGCCTTGTCCTTGCCCTGGCGGCGCAGCGGCGAGGCGATGTTCTCGTAGACCGTCATCGCCGGGTAGTTGATGAACTGCTGGTAGACCATCGCCACGTCGCGATGGCGCACCGACGTGCCGGTGACGTCCTTGCCGTTTTCCAGCACGCGCCCGGCGGTCGGCTTGTCCAGCCCGGCCATCAGCCGCATCAGCGTCGTCTTGCCGGCCAGCGTCCGCCCCAACAGGACGTTGAAACTGCCGGCTTGCAGCTCCAGCGACAGGGGGTGGAGATGCTGCTCGGCGCCGACGCGCTTGGCCACGCCTTCCAGTGTGAGTGTCACCACATTCCTCCCATCGACCTCAGGCCGGCGGTATCACCGCCCGTGTCCCTGTTGGCCGTAGCTTCGCGGCGCCGGTCGAACCAGCCGCCGATGGCGTCCCGGATCGCAGCGTCCAGGTGCAGCCCAAGTTTGGAGCGCCGCCACAGGAAGTCGTCGCCGGTCTTGGCGAACTCCTCCCGCGCGGCATAGTCGAGTTCGGCCTCATGGACGCCGCCCCCGAAATCGATGCCCAGATCGTCCAGCCCCCTGGCGTCGCCCAGCAGCCGGTCGACCCGCGTGCCGTAGGCCCGCGCCAGACGCAGGGCCAGCGCATCGGGCAGCCAGGGCCGGCTGCGCTTCAGACCGGCCAGGAAGCCGGCGAAATCGGCGTCGGCGATGTCGCCGCCCGGAAGCGGCACGGCGGCCGTCCAGGTGGCTCCGCCCTTGCCGAGCGCCCGGCCCAGCTTCTCCGTCGCCTCTTCCGCCAGCCGGCGGAAGGTGGTGATCTTGCCGCCGAAGATCGACAGCATCGGCGCTTGCCCGGCCGGCTCGTCCATCTCCAGCACATAGTCGCGGGTGACGGCCGAGGCGTTGCCGCTGGCGTCGTCGAACAGCGGCCGGACGCCGCTGTAGGTCCACACCACGTCGCTCTCGTGCACCGGCTTGGCGAAGTAGCGCGACACCGCCCGGCACATGTAGGCGATTTCGTCCTGGCTGATCGCCACCGCGCCGGGATCGCCCGAATAATCCAGGTCGGTGGTGCCGATCAGGGTGAAATCACGCTCGTAGGGGATGGCGAAGACGATGCGGCGGTCGTCGTTCTGGAAGATGTAGGCGTGTTCGCCTTCGAACATCTTCGGCACGACGATGTGGCTGCCCTTGACCAGACGCACCGACTTGTCGACGGTGACGCCGGTGCGCTTGGCGATCATCTCGCGCACCCAGGGACCGGCGGCATTGACCAGCGCACGGGCGCGGACGGTGCGGCTGGCGCCGGTGTTCACATCGACCAGCGTCGCTTCCCACAGCCCGTCGCGCCGCTCGGCCTTCTCGCAGCGGGTGCGGGTCAGGATCTCCGCGCCGCGCGCCTTGGCGTCCATGGCGTTCAGCACGACCAGCCGGCTGTCCTCCACCCAGCAGTCCGAATATTCGAACGCCTTGGTGAAGCCGCCCGACAGGGGCTTTCCCGCCGGCGCGCTGGTCAGATCGACGCCATGCGAGCCCGGCAGCAGCTTGCGCTTTCCCAGATGATCGTAAAGGAACAGGCCGATGCGCACCATCCAGGCCGGACGCATGCTGCTGTCATGGGGCAGAACGAAACGCAGCGGCCAGATGATGTGCGGAGCGGCGCGCAACAGAACCTCGCGCTCCTGCAGAGCCTCGCGCACCAGACGGAATTCGTAATATTCGAGATAGCGCAGGCCGCCGTGGATCAGCTTGGTGCTGGCCGACGAGGTGGCGCCCGCAAGGTCGCCCTGTTCGCACAGCACCACCGACATCCCGCGCCCGACCGCATCGCGGGCGATGCCCGCCCCGTTCACGCCGCCGCCGACGATCAGCAGATCGGTAACCGCCTTATCGGTCTCGCCGAGCCGGCCGTCCGTTCCTGCAGGGCTCGCGTTTGCCATTGGGTTCCTCTCCGTACCGCGCCGGTTCCTTGCGAACCCGGCCGCTTTCGTTTCGGAACATAGAATGTTCGTTCGCGCTTGAAAAGGAAAATGTTTGTTCAGCGGACCATGTTTTCGAGGCTACGCCGGATCGAGCATCTTTCCTATCGGAAATATGGCTGATCCGGCATCGCCCGTGCGGAAGCGCTCACGCCGCGCGGATGCCGCCCAGCAAGCGGTCGATATCGTTGCTCAGGCTTTCGGAGCGTTGCGAAAGCGCGCGGGTGGCGTCCACCACCTGGGCGGCGGCGCTGCCGGTGCGGTTCACCGCGTCGTCCACCGACACCACCGTATCGGCGATGCTCTGCACCGCGTCGGAGGCATGGTTGATGCTGCGCGCGATCTCGTCGGTGGCGGCGGACTGCTCCTCCACCGCGGCGGCGACCATGGCGGTGATCTCGTCGATGCGGCTGATCGTGCGGCCGATGTCGTCGATGGCCGACACGGCCCCCTGCGCCGTGCTGCGCACCGCTTGGACCTGCTGGGCGATCTCCTCCGTCGCCTTGGCGGTCTGGCCGGCGAGGCTGCGCACCTCCTCCGCCACCACGGCGAAGCCGCGGCCCGCCTCGCCGGCGCGGGCCGCCTCGATGGTGGCGTTCAGCGCCAGCAGGTTGGTCTGGCCGGCGATGGCGTTGATCATGCCGACCACGTCCCCGATCTTCTGCGCGGCGGCGGCCAGCGCCATCATTAGCTCGTTGGTGCTGCGCGCCTCATCGACCGCGCTGCGGGCGATCTGGCTGGAATCGCCGACCCGCCGTGTGATCTCGCCGATCGAAGCCGAAAGCTGGCTGGCGGTGGCCGCCACCGTCTGCACGTTCGTCGCGGTGTCGGCGACGGCGGAGCGCACGTCGGTCATGCGGCGGCAGGTCTGCTCGGCGGTGGAGGACATGTCTTCCGACGCCTCGCGCATGTCGGCGGAGGCGGAGGCGATGTGACGCGAGGCCTCCTTCACGCTGGCCTCGATGCTGGCGGTGATGGACTGGATGGTGCGTGACCGCTCGGCATCGGCGGCCTGCTTCATCGCGTCCTGTTCCTCCTGCAGGCGGGCGATCTCCGCGCTCTTGTCGCGGAAGACACCGACGATCCCGGCCATTTCCGCGATCTCGTCGCGCCCACGGACTCTGGCGTCGGCCGTCAAGTCCCCTGCGGCAACGGCACGCATGGCGTCGATCACCCGCAGCAGCCGGCGGGTCAGCCGGTTGCGGACATAGAACCAGGCGATCAGCAGGCTCGACAGCACGACGACCGCCGCGGCACCGCCCTGCACGGCGACGGCCCCGGCAATCGCGCTTTCGGTCCGCGTCACGTCGGCATCGGTGCGCTCCTGCTGGTGAGCGACGACGGCATCGATGGTGCCGTTCAGTTCGGTGGTCAGCCGCACCGTTTCGGCAAGCGCGCTTTCGATGTCGGCGGTGATGCGCGCCTGATCGTCGCGCAGGCGGAAGACGCTGCCGGCGCCGCTGCCGAAGGCAGCCAGCCCGTCACGCGCCTTGACCAGCGACGGCCGGTCGGGATTGTCCTTCGGGAACGCCTCGATGGCGTTGTCGACGCGCAGCAGCGCCCAATTGTACTTCGACCGGATGTTGTTCAGCGTCGCGCCATAGGGCACGCTGGACGCGGCGGCGATCATGCCGAAGGCAAGGTTGCCGTTGGCCTGCACGTTCATCAGCTGGGTGATAACCGGCAGTTCCTCCTGTGCCAGCCGGCGGCCGAGGCCGGTGGCGGTATCGACCGCCTGCGCCGCCGCCAGATCGCCCACCACATTGTTGACCGACAGGGTCGACACCTCCAGCAGCGGCGCCACCAAATCGGTGAAATCCTCGTGCGCCATCACCGCATCGCCCATCAGCGTGTTGAGCTTCTCCTCCAGGTCCAGCCGCTCGGCGGTGCGTTTGCCCAGCGTGTCCAGCGCCGCCCCCATGCGCTCCGCCAGCCCGGCGACCGCCTCGGCATCCGCCGCCATTCCTCCGGCGCCCGATCCCGACTGATTGCGCATCGCCGCGATGCTGTCGCGCAAGGCCGCCAGCCGCTTGGTCAGGCCGTCCATCCGCTCCGTCAGCTCGGCCGTGTCGCGTGACGCCGCCACTGCCGGCGCATCGGCCGCGATCGCCGTGCTGCCCTTCGCCAGATTGAGCGATCCGACGATGGCCGGCACGCTGCTGCGGCCGATCTGGTCCATCGACCGACCGGTTTCGGTCAGCGACCACCAAGCCATGACGCTGGCGAAGGCGGCGAGCATCGCCACCCCGCCGAAGGCCAGGAACAGCCGCCCCTGAATGCCGAGCCGAATGCCCCGCCGCTCCCCACCCGGCGTCAATTGCGTCATGCTCCTCTCCTATACGTTATGTTTTTGTCGGCAGTCTTGACTGTTTGTTATCGAGACAAGTTTGAGGGATGGCACCAATGGCCGTCAGTCGCGGCAAACCCTGATCGGGCGCCTATCGGAACCGCGTGCGTCCTCTCTTAGCATGCGCGTTCATTTTCGTAAAGAAACATGCTTGTGTTGCGAACAATATCCGGCGTACATATCTGCCGTACGGGGCCGTAGGTTCACCATGAGGCGGAATCGCCGGGCCCGCCCGGATCGGAACCGCCGCCCGGCTGCCGTTTTCGCTTTGACCCATTCCGCGCATCTGATTCACTGACGCCCCACCCGACCGGAGACAGCCCCCCGATGGATGCGCGCCTGGACGCCGAACGCCGCCAGCAGGAGATCGTGGCCCTGGTCCATGCCAAGGGCATGGTGCAGATCCAATGGCTGGCCGAGCATTTCGACGTCACGCCGCAGACCATCCGCCGCGATATCGAGCATCTGGCCGGGCAATCCGCCGTCCGCCGGTTCCGCGGCGGCGTCACCGTGCCGTCCAGCGTGGAGAACATCGCCTATTCCACCCGCCAGACCCTGATGGCGGAGGAAAAGCGCCGCATCGCCGAGATGGTCGCCCGCCATGTGCCGGAGGATGCCTCGCTGTTCCTCAACATCGGCACGACGACGGAGGCGGTGGCCCAGGCCCTGCTCGGCCACAAGCGGCTGCGGGTGCTGACCAACAACCTGAACGTCGCCACCATCCTGCACAAGAACACCAACTTCGCCCTGTCCATCGCCGGCGGCCTCGTGCGCGAGCGCGACGGCGGCATCATCGGCGAGGCGACGGTGGAGTTCATCCGCCGCTACAAGGTCGACATCGGCATCATCGGCATCAGCGGCATCGACAGCGAAGGCGACCTGCTGGATTACGACGAGCAGGAGGTCCGCGTCGCCCGCGCCATCATCGAAAGCTCGCGCCGGGTCTTCCTTGTCACCGACCACACCAAGTTCGGCCGCAACGCCATGATCCGCATGGCCGACGTCAGCGTGCTCGACGCACTCTTCACCGACCGCCTGCCGCCGCCCGAACTGATGGAGGTGCTGGGCAACGCCGACTGCCAGGTCCACGTCGCCGACGGCAGCGAGGCGGTCAACGGCGACGGCGAGGATGCGGAGGAGTAAGGGGATACCCCCCGTTTCTGCGAAACTGCTTCAAACGCGGCACCCCCACCCGCGGTCCCGATGTCGCTTGCCGAAGCGGGGCATCGCCTCCACTCTGTGATGTTGGGCCTCATGAAAGCGGTTGGCCCGGCAAACAGATATCAGCAGGTGTGCGGTGATCATCGAAAGCGACCTCAAGCTCGACTTCAAGGATGTGCTGATCCGGCCGAAACGCAGCACGCTGCAGAGCCGCAACGACGTGGACGTCAACCGGACCTTCACCTTCCTGCACACCCAGCGCGACTGGACCGGCTTTCCGATGATCGCCGCCAACATGGACGTCACCGGCAGCATGGGCATGGCCCGCGCGCTGTCGCGCTTCGGCGCCATGACCGCCCTGCACAAGCATTACAAGACGGACGAACTGGTCGCCTTCTTCCAGGCGGAGGCGGACTCCGCCGTCCAGTCGAACGTCTTCTATTCGATGGGCATCGCCGACGCCGACCATGACAAGTTCCAGTCGGTGAAGGCCAAGGCGCCGGTGGGGAAGATCTGCCTGGACGTCGCCAACGGCTATACCGAGCGCTTCGTGGAGGTCATCGCCCGCCTGCGCGAGGAGAACCCGGAGACCGTCATCATGGCCGGCAACGTCGTCACCGGCGACATGACGGAGGCGCTGCTGCTGGCCGGCGCCGACATCGTCAAGGTCGGCATCGGGCCGGGGTCGGTCTGCACCACCCGCAAGATGACCGGCGTCGGCTATCCCCAGCTGTCGGCCATCATCGAATGCGCCGACGCCGCCCACGGGCTGAAGGGTCAGGTCTGCGGCGACGGCGGCTGCACCGTGCCGGGCGACATCTCCAAGGCCTATGGCGCCGGCGCCGACTTCGTCATGCTCGGCGGCATGCTGGCCGGCCATGACGAGTGCGAGGGCGAAATCCGCTACGAGGACCGGGACGGCGACCGGGTGCCCGTCGCCATGACCTTCTACGGCATGTCGTCGGACACCGCGATGCACAAATATTCCGGCGGGGTGGCCTCCTACCGCGCCTCGGAAGGCAAGACGGTGGAGATCCCCTATCGCGGTCCGGTGGAGAACACGATGCAGGAGATCATGGGCGGCGTGCGCAGCATGATGACCTACATCGGCGCCACAAAGCTGAAGGAGGTGCCGAAGCGCACCACCTTCGTCCGCGTCGGCGCCCAGTTGAACACCGTGTTCGGGGGCTGACCGGCCCACAGGCTGCATGGCAGCTCCCTGCCGCTCCACCCAGTCCGAATCTTGTCTCTTGGACCCGTTCCGTTCTACTGCTTGGGTGAGCGGCGAATCGGATCTTTGCGGGAACGAGAGTGGTTATGGACGGGGTGCCCGGCGGCGGAGCGGATGTCATCCGCGCCCAATTGCCGACCCTGCCGGACACGCCCGGCGTCTATCGGATGCTGGCGGCCGACGGGTCGGTCCTTTATGTCGGCAAGGCGAAGAACCTGAAACGGCGGGTGGCCAGCTACACCCGGACCGACGGGCTGCCCAACCGCACCCGGCGGATGGTGTCGCTGACCCGCGCCATGGAGTTCGTCACCACCCACACAGAGGCCGAAGCGCTGCTGCTGGAAGCGAACCTGATCCGCAGCCTGCTGCCGCCCTTCAACATCCTGGTGAAGGACGACCGCTCCTTCTCCTACATCGTCATCGGGAAAGGTCATGACTTTCCCCGCCTGATGCATCATCGCGGCAGCGCCGGGCGGCGCGGCACGTCGGGCAAGGGCAACCGCCGCGAGTCCGACCTGTTCGGCCCCTACGCCTCGCCGCATCTGGTCGGCATGACCATCGCCGCTCTGCAACGCGCCTTCCTGCTGCGAACCTGCGACGACGGCGTGTTCGCCTCGCGCACCCGCCCCTGCCTGCAACACCAGATCAAGCGCTGCTCCGCCCCCTGCGTCGGCCGCGTCAGCGAGGAGGAATACGCCGATCAGGTCCAGGGCGTGCGCGACGTGCTGTCCGGCCGCAGCGCCGAGGTGCAGGCGGAGTTCGCCCGCCACATGCTCGACAGCTCCGACCGGCTGGAATATGAGGACGCCGCCCGCTGGCGCGACCGCATCCGCGCCCTGACCGCCCTTCAGAGCCGCCAGGACATCAATCTGGAGGACACGCTGGGCGATGCCGACGTGCTGGCCCTTCACCGCGAGGGTGGTGCGGCCTGCGTCCAGGCATTCTTCTTCCGCGGCGGCCGCAACCAGGGCACCCGCGCCTTCTTCCCGCGCGTGGATGCGGAGGAGGAACCGGGCGACATCCTCGCCGCCTTCGCCGCCCAGCTCTATGCCGACACCCCGCCGCCGGCCCTGCTGCTGCTGAGCGACCCGGTCGAGTCACCGGACCTGCTGGAGGAGGCGCTGAGCCTGTCCGCCGGTCACCGCGTCGCCGTGGAATGCCCGAAGCGCGGGCCGAAGCGCCGCGCGGTCGAACACGCGCAGACCAACGCCCGCGACGCCCTTGGCCGCCGTCTGGCCGAGCGCTCCACCCAGGCGACCCTGCTGGAGGGGGTGGCGCGCGTCTTCGCCCTGCCGGCCGCCCCGCGCCGCATCGAGATCTACGACACCTCGCACATCCAGGGGGCCTTCCCCGTCGGCGCCATGGTGGTGGCCGGGCCGGAGGGGTTCCAGCGCAACGCCTACCGCCGCTTCTACATCCGCGATCCGGAGGCCGCCGGCGACGATTACGCCATGCTGCGCGAGACCTTCACCCGCCGCTTCCACCGCAGCAGCGAGGCCGGCCGCGATTCCGGGCAATGGCCGGACCTCGTCCTGATCGACGGCGGACTGGGGCAGCTGAACGCGGTGAAGGACGAACTGGCGATGTTGCAGATCACCGACATCCCGCTGGTCGCCATCGCCAAGGGGCCTGACCGCAACGCCGGGCGCGAGCGCTTCTTCCGCCCCGGCCAGCCACCGCTGTCCCTGGAGCCCAACGACCCGGTGCTGCATTTCCTGCAAAGGCTGCGCGACGAGGCCCACCGCACCGCCATCGACAGCCACCGCGCCCGCCGCATGAAGGCGATGTCGCACACCCGCATCGACGGCATTCCCGGCATCGGCCCGGCCCGCAAGAAGGCCCTGCTCCACCATTTCGGCAGCGCCACCGCCGTCGCCTCCGCCGGCCTGAAGGACCTGGAGGCCGCCCCCGGCATCAGCGAAGCCATTGCGCTAAAACTCTACGAATATTTCCACGGATAGAGGGTTACGGCACCGTCTTCCCGGTGAACGGGTTCCAACCGACCGCCGCCAGGGTCGCCCAGGCGGTGGCGCCCAGATGGGGCCGGCGGTAATAGAGGAAATCGTCGGTCTTGCTGTCCGGCCCGATGGCGAGACCGGTGGACAGCACCTGCGGCCGGGTGGCGTAGAGATAGCCGCCGGGGCTGATCTCCTTCAGCAGCTCGCCGAACAGCCGGTCGGCATCGCCGCGGCGGCCGACGGCGCGGTAGGCGAGCGCCGCCTGCGCCGTGCCTTCCACCCACATGCCGTCGCGATCGTCGTTGAAGTCGAAACCGCCGTCAGCGCCATGCGCGCGCTCCGCATAGGACAGGGCGGCCCGCCAGGACTCCGGCGCCTTCGGCAGCAGCAGCGGCCAGAGCTGGGCATCGAGGCCGGAGGTGGAGGTGCTGACCGTCACCCCGTCCGGTGCGGTGCCGATGGGGAAATGGTCGCCGCCCGCCGTCCACATTTGATCGAGGAAGTCGCGCGCCTCCTTCTCCGGCCCGGTGAAATCGCCGCCAAGCCAATCAAACAGCGCGACCAGATCGGTGTTGTGCTCGGTCGATTTCCAGGTCAGCGGCTGCGGTGCGTCGTCGAAGCCCTGCACACCGCCGTTGAAGCCGCCGGGGCCGCGCGGATCGCGGGTATGCTCGACCACCCAGCGCGCCAGCTCCGCCGCTCCGTCGCGGAAGCGCGTCTCGCCGGTCGCGTCGGCCAGCGTCAGCAGGGCCAGCCCGGCCCAGGCGACGTTGCCGGTGGCGGTGCCGACTTGATAGGGGTCCTCGCCCCAATGGTTGCCGACGACATCCCACCAGCCATTCGGCGGGATCGGCCGCTGTTTCTGCGCGCCGGCCCGATAGGTGTTGCGCAGCCGACCCTTCCAGCCGGCGCGGTCGAGCGACACGGCGTCGAGCAGCGCCTCGCCGATGCGCAGGGCCTTGTCGCGCTGGCCGCAGGCGGTCAGCGCCATGACCGCCAGCGCGTTGTCGTAGGTGAAGGCGGCGTTGGACAGCGCCGGCTCCGAGGTCGGGCCGGGCGCGTATGAATTGTCATAGCTGCGCAGGAACAGTGGCGCGTGCCCGGACACGGCATCGACCCGCGACACGAGCGTGCCGCAGGTCTTCTGTGCCAACTCCTTCGCCGGAGGGGTGGGTGCGGCGGAAGCGGGGGCGGTCATGAGGACGGAAACCCCAAGTGCGACCACCGCCAGCGCGGCACGGCCGAACCGCACGCTCCGCCGGGAGAGCATTCGCTTGACGCTGACACGCTTGGACATCGACACCGCCGGCCAGTTCCAGAAAGCCCCAGATATGGCCCCTTCGCCGGCCGACGGCAACCAAACGGGATGGCGTAGCCCTCCTTACAGCGGCGCCAGGCCCGCCATGATGTGCTTCTTGCGGTCGTCGTAGGCGCTGCCCAACTCGGCCGCGCGGTCGTCGTCGAGGACGTCCCTGGCCTCTTCGAACAGTTCCTCTTCCTCTTCATCGAGGTGGTGGCGGACGAGTTCGCCCAGCACCTGCAGCTTTTCCTTCCAGCCGCTGTCGGTGGTCTTCATCGCGTTCAGCTCGTCGAGCAGCCCGTTGATGAGGTGATGCTCGTTCAGCCCCTCGACGGTTTCCGACTTCGCCTCCTTGGCCTTCTTCAGCGAGGCGTAGAAGACGCCTTCCTCCACCTTCGAATGGGCCCACAACTCGCGCTGCAGCTCCTCGAACACGGCGCGACCGCTGCCGTTGGCCTTCTCGGACTTTTCGAGAAGGCTGCGGATGGTGTCGTGATCGGTCTTGATGCGGGCGAAGATATCAGCCTGGGTGCCGGTGGTCTTGCTGGCCATCGTCGGGGTCCTTGGAGGTCGTTAAAAGGCAATCGTTGAACGGTTGCCATTAGAACCCCGCCGCGGCCGGACTGTTCCCGGCCGCCGCACCCTCAGCCACGCCCTCAGCCTTGCGGATGGGTTTCCACGAATTCCCGCAGGGTGTGCATCAGCTCCACCGCATGGCCGACCTGGCCGTGGGCGCAGGCCTCCGCGATGTCGTCGGCGATGATATGGGCGATGCGGTTGGCGCCGCCGGGGCAGTGGGCGAGGCAATGACCCATCTCCACCGCCACCATTTCCGGCAGATGCTCGTGTTCGGCGATCGCGTCGATCTCCGCTTCGGTGAGATCGCTCATCGCGATGCAGTCCTTGATCGTCAACATGGCGCGTTCCTCCCAGGAACGGCCGGGATGCCCTGTGGGCAGGGTCGAAAACGGTCCTGCTGATCGGCACCGCTGCAAATGCCGGAGCCGCACGGGATCCCCGCCATAAAAAGCGGCAGGGAAACCGCGCGGCCGAAGACCGGCGACTATCAGTGAGCCATCAGAACCGGCAGCCCGGCGTGGTTCAGCACGTAGCGCGTGACACCGCCCAGGATCATTTCCCGCATCCGGCTGTGGCCATATCCGCCCATAACCAGCAGGTCGGCGCCCAGCTCCACGGCTTTCTTGGTGACCGTCTCCCCAACGGGTTCCGATCCCGGATGCAATATAGTTAACTCAGGGTTAACACCCTGCCAAGCGAGATATTGGGCAATGCGGCGTCCTGTCGCGCCTTCCGTCACCGAAGTTTCGGCGGTCAGAATGTGGGCGCGCTCGGCGCTGCGCAGGAAGGGCAGGGCCGCGGCGACGGCGCGCGTGGCTTCCGTCTTGCCGTTCCAGGCGACGGCGACGGTGTGGCCGATCTCCGCCGGAAGGTTCTTCGGCACCAGCAGCACCGGCCGGGCGGATCCCAGCAGCGCCGTTTCCATGGTGGTGTAGCCCTGCGTGTCCGCCTCGATGGAGGTGTGGGCGCAGACGATCAGGTCGGCCAGACGGCCTTCGGCCGGCACCACGTCCTCGATCCGGCCGACGATCTCGCGCCAGGAGGCGGACGGCGCCTCGACCCCGGCGGGGACGTCGCGAATCTCGAATCCGGCCTCGGCGACGGCGGCGTCGAAGGAACGGCGAGCGGCGGCGCGATGGTTGTTCGACTCCGTCTCCGCCGCGCGCATGATCTCGTCCACCATGGCGCCGGACATACCCTCGCCCAGCATCGGAACGGCATCGCGCGGGTCGAGGTTGACGAACAGGCCGACAAGGTGGGCGTCGAAATCGCGCGCCACCGAAATCGCGCCCTTCAGGGCCACCGGATCGTTCTCACTGCCGCAGAGCGGCACAAGGATGGTCTTGTAGGTCATGGACTCCTCCCGGACCGGTTCGAGCGGCCCTTCCCGGACGGCGGCGGTCCGTCCGCCGGTGTGGCGGGCGATTCTCACCGGGCCGTCATTCGCCCCATCGTCGCTGTGGTCCGCGGTCCGGGGCAGGAGCCGCAAACCTTGAAGATGCAGTCCATAAGATGCTGTCACTCATGGAATTAGGCCAAGCTTGCACGGGCGTCGTCCAGCACATCCGCTGCAACCCTGCCAGAATCCAGGCGCGTCCAGTCGATTGTACCCAAATCATAGGATTCCTGCCGTTCCACCACCTCGGCGGTGGCGTCGGACGCATCATTGCGACGATTGGTCACACGCCCCACCCGCTCCGACAGCGGCGCCTCCATCCAGATCCCGTCGAACCGCACCCCGGCCTCCGCCGCGACCGCTTCGATCCGGCGGCGTTCGTCCGGACGGGCGCTGACCGCATCGACCACCACGGCTTGGCCCGTTCCCAGAACCGCCGCCGCCCGCCGGTACAACTCGTCATAGACCCGTTCCGTCACCGCCGGGGCATAGCCGTCGGCCGGCAGCCGGTCGGTGTCGGCGACTCCGCACAGCCGCTTGCGCAGCACGTCGCTGCGCAGCACCACCGCACCGGGCGACGGCCCCAGATCGGGCGCGATCCCCTTGGCCAGCTTGGTCTTGCCGGTGCCGGACAGCCCGCCGACCGCCACCAGCCGCGCCGACGCCGGATCCAGCGCAGCCAAGGCATGGTCCAGATAGCGCCGCGCCTCGCCGGCCAGCCCCTCCGCCTTTCCGCCAAGCCGCAGCACCGCGGCCGACACCTTGGCCCGTACCGCTGCGCGCAACGACAGGAACAGCGGCAGCGCCGCCAGCCCGCCGTAATCCTCCGTCTCCTCCAGGTAGCGGTTCAGCACCGCGTTGCCCAGCGGCCGCAGCCCGCGGTGATCCAGATCCATCAGCAGGAAGGCGAGGTCATAGAAGACGTCGGCCACCGCCAGCGTTTCGTCGAACTCGATGGCGTCGAACAGGGTCGGCTCGCCGTCCAGCAGCACGATGTTGCGCAGGTGCAGGTCGCCATGGCCGTGGCGGACGAATCCGTCCCGCCGCCGCGCCTCCAGAAGCGGCGCCAGCCGGTCGAGCGTGTCGCCGGTGCGCGCCGCCAGCCGTGCCACCGCGTCGGCGGGAAACAGGTCCGGCGCGGCCCGCAAGTCTTCCAGATTGCCGTCCGCGACCGCGCGCAGCGCCTCCACCCCGCCGCCATCCGGCCGGGGAGCGGCGTCGCGGTGGAAGGCGGCGATCCGCTCGGCCAGCCGGCGCATCAGGACGGGGGTCAGGCCGCCCCGCTCGGCCATGCGGTCGAACAGCGCCTCGTCGGGGAAGCGCGCCATCGACACCAGCCAGTCGATTGCTTCCCCGTCCTCTTCGTCCAGCCGCAATCGGCCGTCGTCCCCGCGGCGGATTGCAACCACGCCCCGATAAAGCGCCGGTGCGGTGCGGCGGTTGATCGCCAGTTCCGCAAGACAGGCCGCGTGGCGCTTCGCGACCGACGAATAATCCAGATAGGGATAGCGCACCGCGCGCTTCAGCTTCAGCGCCCGCTCACCCGCCAGGAACACCAGGGCGGCGTGGGTGTCGATCCGCTCCACCGGCTGCCCGCCATGGGTGCGCGGATCGCCGAGGAAGGCGATCACCTCCTCCTGCGGCGCAGGGCCGGACGCTGGCTCGGCGGGATGCACGCTCATGAGCATATGGTAACAGACGACCGTCCCGCACCGCTCATGCTTTCATGGTTGAAACGCGGATGGCGATCACGACATCCTAGGGGTAGTGCCGATACTCCATGGGTCAGTCGCTACGCCCCATCGTTATAGTGGCCGGACCGCATGGTGCGATCCGACGCGTCACCGGGAGGGGGTGCCCGTGAACCGCCTGTTCAGCCGCCAGGGGAATTGCCCGCCGACAGCGTTGACCGCCTGTCTGGTCGCTGTCGCCTTCACTATTCTTGGGGCCGGCGCCGGATCGGCACGGGCGGAGTCCATCGACGCGGACGGCCGGTTCGGCAACTGGGCGGTGGGCGGCCTCGCCTACAGCCTGCAGCCGCCGGCGGAAAGCAACCTCACCATCCTGAACAGCAAGATGCGGATCGGGTCTTCGCTGATCCCGCAGGCCGAACCCTATGTCACCATCCAGCCCTGGATCGGGCCGGCCAGCGGCAGCAGCGTGACCCCGCGCGGCGCCGTGACCGGCCTCGGCGCGGGACTGACCGGCGGCCTCAGCGGCGGCGTGCTGGTCGACGTGCCGCTCGGCTCCTTCGTCTTCACCCCCAGTTTCGGCGCCGGCACCCTGCCCACCGCCCGGCGCGAGGGCGCCCCCACCACCGAGTTCCGCTCGCAGCTGGAATTGGGATACGAGTTCGACAACAAGTCGCGCTTCAGCCTGGGCTACAGCCGCATCGTCAACGACGCCGCGGCGGGCGATCCGGCGGCCGGCACCAACAACGTCTTCGGCTTTTACTATCGCTTGCCTTTCGGCGGCCCCTGACCGGTCGGCGGAGGCAGGACATCGTGTCGCGGCGTGTGAAGTCCTGAAAACGCGCGCAAGGGTAGCGTCTTAACCGCATCTTAAACATGGTTGGATCAAGTGGACGCGGACCGAACGCTCCCCGGGGAACCCACCATGGCCACCAAGCGCAAGACCGCCTCCTCCGCCGCTCCCGCAACCGCTCCCGCCGCAACCGCCGCCGCCGTCGCGCCGGTGTTCGAGGCTCCTGTGGAAAGCTGGGCCGACACCATCCTGCGCACCAACTTCGCGTCGGTGGAACAGGACAGCATCGTCCTGCTTCAGGCGGCCAGCACCCTGCTGGAATCGGACCTGCCGGAAAAGGTCACGGTCGCCCTGGACCAGAACCTGAAGCTGTGGATCGCCATCAAGACGGTCCTGCTGAACGACGACTGCCCGGTCGAGCCGGAGGTGAAGGCCAACCTGCGCAATCTGGCGCAGTATGTCGTCTCCACCACCATGCTGGCGACCCAGGGCGCGATCGAGACGCGCAAGCTGGTCTCACTGGCCCGCCTGAACATGAACATCGCCGAGGGCCTGCTCAGCGGCCAACGCAACCGCATGATCCAGGAACGCGCCTATCAGATCTGGCAGGAGGAAGGTTGCCCCGAAGGCCGCGAGCAGGAGCACTGGCTGCGCGCCGAGGCCGAAATCACCGGTCTGTTCAAGGTCTAAGCGCTATCCGATCATTTGGGCGGTTCCCGGGACAGAGACGCAACACCGCCATACCGCACCGACATGACCGCCCGCGTCGCGACACCGTGACGCGGGCGGCAACGCTTGGTAGGCTCGGCCTATCGTGACAGCTCCTCCCCAACCTCTCCCAAAACAGCACCAGCGCGTCGACAACACCCGGCTCGGCATCACATCGATGCTGCTGTCGGTGCTGTTCTTCTCGGTGATGAACGTCCTGGCGAAGCTCCTGATGGACCGCTTCCCGGTGAACGAGGTCATGTTCTTCCGCAGCCTGTTCGCACTGATCCCGGTCTGTCTGGTGATCCATTTCGCCAACGGCTTCGCCGCGACGTTGCGCACCCGCTACCCCTGGGGTCATTTGGGCCGATCGATGATCGGATTGAGTGCCATGGTGGCGACCTTCTGGTCCTTCCACCTGCTGCCGCTGGGCGACGCCATCTCGCTGAATTTCGCCGCACCGCTGTTCCTCACCGCGCTGTCGGTGCCGCTGCTGGGCGAGAAGGTCGGCATCCATCGCTGGAGCGCCGTGCTGGTCGGCTTCGCCGGCGTGCTCATCATCGTCCGGCCCAGCGGCGATGTGTTGAATCTGGGCGCGATGCTGGCCCTGGGCGGCGCGCTGTGCACCGCGGTGGCGATGATCACCATTCGGCAGCTGAGCCGGACGGAACTGCCCAACACCATCGTCTTCTATTTCACCCTGCTGACCACCGTCATGACCGGATTGTCGCTGCCGGTCTCCTGGATCACGCCGGGGCCGCTGGATCTACTGCTGCTGCTGGCGACCGGGCTGTGTGGTGGCTGCGGCCAACTGATGCTGACCCGCGCCTATTCGCTGGCCCCGGCCGCCGTCGTGGCGCCGCTGAACTATGCCTCGCTGCTGCTGGCGGTCGCCTTCGGCTGGCTGCTGTGGGGGGAGGTGCCGACCGGGACGATGGCGGCCGGTGCCGCCGTGGTGATGGCGAGCGGCCTCTACATCCTGTACCGCGAGACGCAGCGCGGCACCACTGTGACCAAGCCGCTGCCGGCCGGCGAAGGCGACTGACGGCAAACCGCACGCCCCGAAATTTCGGCGGATCGCCGCGCGTCATAGTTTCGCCATGGCGCAATGATGGGCTGTAGCATTGCGCCGGTGAACGAGTCGGTGGGCAAAAGCCGCTGGCGGCGCCTATATGATTGGTTCGCGCAGCATGACCGGTCGGCGGCGCCAAGCGAACCGCGGGACCGGCTGCATTTCGGCGCGGAGGGGGCGGCATGAAGCAGAACGAGCGACGCGGCGACTCCGGCCCCGGCCCGAACCGGCCCACCGATGATCGTGGCGCCAGCGACGGCGTGACCGAACCGCGCTTCCGCCTTGCCCAGGCGCGCGCGGCGCTGCTGTGGGAACGGCTGGGGCCGGCGCTGTGGGCGCCGCTGTCGGTGCTGGGCGCCTTCCTGGCGCTGGCGCTGCTGAATCTGCTGGTCCTGCTGCCGGGCTGGCTGCATGGGCTGGCCCTGCTGGTGCTCGCCGCCGCCTTCCTGCTGTCGCTCGTCATCGGTGTCCGGCGCTTCCGCACCCCGGCCGAGGATGAGGCCCGCCGCCGGCTGGAACGGGACAGCGGCCTCGCCCACCGTCCGCTGCACACCCTGCGCGACCGGCCCGCCGGCAACGACCCGACCGCCCAGGCGCTGTGGCGCCTGCACCAGGAGCGCACGCGCGCCGCCATGCGCGGCCTGCGCGTCGCCTGGCCGGGCACCGAAGTGCCGTCGCACGACCGCTATGCCCTGCGCGCCCTGGTGATCCTGACGCTGGTGGTCGCCGGCGCCGCCGCCTGGGGCGACTGGCGCCCGCGCATCGCCGCCGCGCTGACCCCCCATTTCGCCGGCGGCACAGCGACGACGACGGCAACGCTCGACCTGTGGATCAACCCGCCCGACTATACTGGCCTGCCGCCGGTCTTCCTGAAATCCGGCTCCGCCGCCAAGTCCGCTGCCAAGCCGGCAAGCCAGCAGACCGCCGGTTCCCCCACCACCAGCCACTCCGGCGACCATCCCGCCGACCGGCCGGTGAAGGTGCCGCAGGGCAGCCTCGTGCTCGCCCGCGTCACCGGCGGCGGCGGCACCCCCAGCCTGGAGGCCGGTGACCAGACCGGCCCGTTCGAGGCGGTGGATTCGACCAACTTCCAGGTGCAGAAGCCGGTGACCGGCGGCACCCGCATCGCCGTCACCCAGGGCGGGCGCACGCTGGGCTCCTGGCCGATCGAGGTGGTGCCCGACCGCGCGCCGATCATCGCCCATGCCAATCCGCCCGCCGCCGGCGAGCGCGGCGCGCTGAAGCTGGACTATGCCGCCCGCGACGATTACGGCCTGACCGAGGTGAAGGCGCAGATCCGCCTCGCGCCCGAGGTTCCGCCGCAGCCCGGCGCCGCGAAGACGGAAGCGCCGAAGACCGAAGCCGACCCGGTGCTGGAACTCCCGCTGTCGCTGCCCGGCGTCCGCCCGAAGGAGGCGCACGCCACCGCCTTCCAGGACCTGACCGCCCACCCCTGGGCCGGCATGCCGGTGACGGTGCGGCTGACCGCCACCGACGGCGCCGGCCAGGCCGGACGGTCGGAGGACGCGGCCATCATCCTGCCGGAACGGACCTTCAACCATCCCGTCGCCCGCGCCATCATCAACCAGCGCAAGGTCCTGACCCGCAACCCGCAGGAGTCGCGGGTCCAGGTCGCCCGCGCGCTGGCCGAGATCTCCGCGCGTCCCGGCACCTACGGCGACGACATCGTCGCCTTCCTGTCGCTGCGCACCGCCATGGCCCGGCTGATGCTGGACCAGAGCGCCGACTCCGTCCCGGCCCTGCAGCAGCTTCTGTGGGAAACCGCGCTCCGCATCGAGGACGGCGGCCTGTCGCTGGCGGAGAAGGACCTGCGCGACGCCGAGAAGCGCCTGTCGGAGGCGCTGGACAAGAACGCCTCCGACGAGGAGCTGAACCGCCTGATGGACGAGCTGCAGGCGGCGCTCGACAAGTTCATGGACGCCATGGAACAGCGGATGATGGAGGCGCTGCAGCGCGGCGAGAAGATCCCGATGGTCCCGCCGGAAATGGCCGACCAGATGACCGACCGCAACGACCTGCAGCAGATGCTCGACAAGATGCGCGAGATGGCGCAGACGGGGTCGCGCGACGCCGCCCGCCAGATGCTGTCCCAGCTTCAGCAGATGCTGGAGAACATGCGCTCCGGCGCCATGGCCCAGATGAACCAGCAGCAGGCCCAGCAGCAGAACCAGACCTGGGAGATGATGCAGCAGCTGCAGAAGCTGGCGCAGCAGCAGCAGAAGCTCCTCGACCAAAGCTTCCGCCAGTCGCAGGAGTCGATGGACCAGCAGCAGGGGCAGCAGGGCGAACAGCCCCGCGGTCGCCAGCCCAACCAGCGCCGCAGCCAGAACGGCCAGCAGCAGAACGGTCAGCAGAATCCGGGCAGTCCTACCCTGCAGAAGCAGGCCGAACAGCAGGAGGCTCTCCGTCGCCAACTGGGCGAGCTGATGCGCCGCATGGGCGAACAGCAGGGCGGCGAGATCCCGCAGCCGCTGGGCCGCGCCGAGCGCGCCATGCGCGACGCCGCCCAGGCGCTGCAGCAGGGCGCCCCGGGCGCCGCGGTGCCGTCGCAGACGGAGGCGATGGAACAGCTGCAGCAGGGCATGCAGGGCATGGCCGAACAGATGGCGCAGCAGATGATGGGCCAGCAGGGGCAAGCGATGATGGGCCAGCAGGGCCAGATGCCCCGCCAGGGCCGGGGCCGCGACCCGCTGGGCCGCCGCCCGTCGGGCTACGGCATGCAGGACTCCAACGACGTGAAGATCCCCGAACAGTCGGAACTCCAGCGCGCCCGCGAAATCCTGGACGAACTCCGCCGCCGGTCCGGCCAGTACGGCCGCCCGCAGGAGGAACGCAATTACATCGACCGGCTGCTGAAACAGTTTTGACACCGGCCGGGGAATTCCGGCAATTCCGGCCGGAATTTCCGCCTGCCGAACCGCTTCGACTTGCAACGCTCCGCTCCCGCCGTCATTTCCTCACAAATTCCGGCCAGACGGGGGCGGAGCGGTCGGCAAAGCCGGGGAGCGCGGGCGTATGAAGGTCATCATCTGCGGGGCGGGACAGGTCGGGGCCAGCATCGCGCGGCATCTCGCGCTGGAAGACAACGACATCACGGTCATCGACACCTCGACCGAGCTTGCCCAGCGGATGGACGAGAGCCACGACGTGCGCGGCATGGTGGGCTACGCCTCCCACCCCGACGTGCTGGCCCAGGCGGGGGCGCGGGACGCCGACATGCTGATCGCCGTCACCCATTCCGACGAGGTCAACATGGTGGCCTGCCAGGTCGCCCATTCGGTGTTCGACATCCCGCTGCGCATCGCCCGCATCCGCAAGCAGGCCTATCTACGGCCGGAATGGTCGAAGCTGTTCGCCCCGGAGCATCTGCCGATCAGCGTCGTCATCTCGCCGGAGGTGGAGATCGCCCACAGCATCGCGCGGCGCCTGCGCTCCCCCGGCGCGTTCGAGATGGTGCCGCTCGCCGACGGCAAGGTGCATCTGATCGGCGTCCACTGCACCAACAGCTCGCCGCTGCTGAACACGCCGCTGCGCCGCCTGACCGAGATGTTTCCCGACCTGCGCGCCGCCGTGCTGGCGGTCTTCCGCGACGGCACCGGCTTCGTGCCGAAGGGGAACGACCAGCTGCGGCTGGGCGACGACGTGCATCTGGTCTGCCGCACCGCCGACATCGTCCGCGTCGTCGCCCTGTTCGGCCACACCGAGGCGCCGGCCCGCCGGCTGGTCATCGCCGGTGGCGGCAATGTCGGCTTCAATCTGGCGCAGATCGTCGAACGCCACATGCGCGGCATCTCGATCAAGATCATCGAGGGCAATACCGACCGGGCGGAGCTGATCTCGCGCTCGCTGCGCTCCAGCACGGTGGTGCTGAACGGCGACGCGCTCGACCATGAAGTCCTGGAGGAGGCGCAGGTCGGCCGGGCCGAGACCATCGTCGCCGTCACCAACGACGACGAGACCAACGTCTTCACATCGCTGCTGGCCAAGCGCGCCGGCTGCGGCCGGGCGATCACGCTGCTGAACAAGACCTCCTACGCGCCGATCGTCGCCGGGCTGGGGATGGATGTCGTCGTCAACCCGGCCGCCGTCACCGTCTCCTCCATCCTGCGCCATGTCCGGCGCGGCCGGGTGGCGGCGGTGCAGACCATCGGCGACAATTTCGGCGAGGTGGTGGAGGCGGAGGCGCTGGAGACCTCGCGCGCCGTCAGCGGCCCCATCGGCACCATCGGCCTGCCGGCCGGCATGATGATCGGCGCGCTGGTCCGCGGCGGCGATGTCATCATTCCCACCAGCCAGACGGTGATCGAACCGCATGACCGCGTCATCGTGATGGCGACCTCCGATCTGGTGCGCAAGGTCGAAAAGCTGTTCGCCGTCGGCCTGGAGTTCTTCTGATCGGAATTCTTCCGATCGGCCCCTCCCTCCCGTCGAAAATCCACAGCCGCCCCATCCGCCGCCCAGAGACATCATGCCGAATTTCAGGCCGATCCTGTTCATCATCGCCATCGTGCTGCTGGCGCTCGCCGCGACGATGCTCATCCCGGCCGCGGTCGACTATGCCTATGGGAATCCGGATGCGCGGGTCTTCCTCTATTCCGCCGCCTTCACCGGTGCCTGCGGCGCGGCGCTGGCCTGGTCCGCGCGCTGCCACCTGCACGGCGGGCTGTCGCTGCGGCAGGCCTTCCTGCTGACGCCGCTGACCTGGACGACCACCGCGGCCTTCGCCGCCCTGCCCTTCCAGTTCGGCCATTTCCCCGACCTGTCGCTGAACTACGCCAACGCCTTCTTCGAGACGATGTCGGGGCTGACCACCACCGGATCGACCGTGCTGGTCGGGCTGGACCTGACGACGGAGGGGATCCTGCTGTGGCGGGCGCTGCTGCAATGGCTGGGCGGCATCGGCATCATCGGCGTCGCCATCGCGGTGCTGCCGGCTCTGCGGGTCGGCGGCATGCAGCTTTTCCGCACCGAATCCTCCGACCGCTCGCAGAAGGTGCTGCCGCGCGCCCAGCAGATCGCCAAGGCCATCACCGCCGTCTATACCGGGCTGACGGTGATCTGCGGATTCTGCTACTGGCTGGCCGGCATGACGCCGTTCGAGGCGGTGGTGCATGCGCTGACCAGCCTGTCGAGCGGCGGCTTCTCCACCTCCGACAGCTCCATCGGCCATTTCAGGAACCCGGTTCTGCACTGGCTGGTGACGCTGTTCATGCTGGCGGGCAGCCTGCCCTTCGTCCTCTATGTCCGCACGCTGACCGGCCAGCGCGACGCGCTGTGGCGCGACAGCCAGGTGCGCAGCTACCTGACCTTCCTGACGGCGGTGATCCTGCCGCTCAGCCTCTGGCTGGCGCTCAAGCACGACTACGGCTTCGCCGACGCGCTGCGGCTGGTCGCCTTCAACGTGGTCTCGGTCGTCACCACCACCGGCTACGCCTACACCGACTACAGCCTTTGGGGAAATCTGGCGGTCGGCGTCTTCTTCGGCCTGACCTTCATCGGCGGCTGCACCGGATCGACCGCCGGCGGCATCAAGATCTTCCGGTTCGAGGTGATGATGACGGTGCTGCGCACCCACTTCCTCCACCTGATCTATCCCCGCGGCGTCTTCCCACGCCAATACGGCAACCGGCAGTTGGACGACGACGTGCTGGGATCGGTGATCGTCTTCTTCGCGCTGTTCTTCACCGCCTACAGCGTCACCACCATCGCGCTAATGGCGCTGGGGCTGGACTTCATCACCAGCGCCAGCGCCGCGGTGACCGCGCTGGCCAATGTCGGCCCCGGTCTGGGCGACGTGATCGGCCCGGCCGGCAACTTCTCGACCCTGCCGGATTCCGCCAAATGGCTGCTGTCGCTGGCGATGCTGCTGGGCCGGCTGGAGTTGTTCACCGTGCTGGTGCTGTTCATGCCCCAGTTCTGGCGGGGCTGAAACGGCGACGGGACCGGCTTGCGCACGGTCCCGTCCCGAAACACCTCAACCGGTGCCCGGCATCATTCGTCAGGATTGTGGTTGGCGACGTGGTCCTGCATCTGTTCGGTCTGCACGGCCTTGCTGTCCAGGCCGCGGGCGTCGGAATGACGGGACTTGTCGCGGTTCGACAGCACCTCGTTGTCGCCGATGGAGCCGGCAGGCAGGTCGGTGGTGGCGCCGGTGCCGGTGCCCTTGCCCTGTCCGCTCGGGCTCATGTGCTTCTTGCTGGCGTTCGCCATCGCGTTATCTCCGTCGGTTGGCCGTGTCGTTTGGCCGTCCGGGGCCGCCGGGAAGACGCCCCCCGGCGGCCGACGGCTGGAATCGGGATCAGGAGTGGCCGTCAGGCCCGCTTTGGATCACTGCGGGTTGCGCGGCTTGGTGCTGTCCAGGCTATTGGCCGTGCCATGGGCCGCGTCGTCGCTGGTGCTGCCGGTGTTGTGGTCACCGTGGCGCTTGCCCAGCGAGACGGTGTTGTCGTCGTACTTGAACTCCGCCATCTGCTTGACCTGATCCTCGGTCACCTGACGGGCGACCACGCGGTCGCCGTCGGTCCGCAGCAGGTTGTAGTCCAGCGCCACCTGCTTGGCGCCGATGCCCAGCACGCCGCCGCGGTTCAGGATCACCTGGGTGGCCTTGCCGCTCTGGGCGTCCAGGATGATGTCGGCGACGTCGCCCAGCTTCTTGCCGTTCTCGCCGTAGACGTCCTTGCCCATCATCTTCTCGAAGCTGGTGCCCTGCTGGGCGGCGGCACCACCGGCGGAGGCGACGGCCGGGCGCTGGTCGCGGGCCATGCGCAGATGCTGTTCCAGCGTCGGCAGGGTCTGCTCGGCGAAGCGCTTCAGGTCGGCGTCCTTGCCGTTCTGCGCCTCGTCGCGGAACAGGGAGACGGCGGTCTGGTGGGCATCGACCTGCCCCTGCATATAGGCGGAATCGAACTGTTCGCCCTTCACGCCGCGCAGCTTGTCCAGCTTCTGCTGGTGTTCGGAATCGAGCTTGGTCGGCAGCGTCATCGACTTCTTCTGCGCCATCTCCTTCATGGCGTCGGAGGTCTTGGTGTGGTCGGACACCATGTGGCTGCCGAACTGCTTGACGTCCTTGTCCTTCGCCTGGTCCTGCGCCAGCTTGCCAGCCTGGATTTCGAACATGTCGCTCATCGCCGCCTTGGTGGCGAAATTCATGTCCTGCTGCGCCACCTGACCCTTCTCGGTCACCTTGGCGGTCGGCGTCGGCGTCTGGGCCAGGGACAGGGTGGGGGCCGCGAGCAGGACCAGGGCGGCGGTCGCGAGAAGATGATGACGTTTCATGGAGGCGGCTCCTGCAATTGCATGATTTTCCGGTCGCCGACAACCCGACCTCGCGGCCGGGCCGAAGCGCCCTTCTTCGCCACCTCAACCGTCGAGCGCGGCGGTCGTTCCCTTCCACCCGGCAGACTGGTCGGCCGGCCGCCCACCCATCCTGACCTACCCATCCGGTTCGTCCGGGGTGCCGCGCTTGTGCGACGGATCGGCCAATGGGGACGCGCCGGGGGTATAGCCGAAAGAGCACTCGGCCTAGGCCGCGCGTCCGGGGCAAGAAAGGTGGGCTTATGACCCCGGTTCGGAGGCCCGCTTGCTTCGTGACGCCCGCAATGTCCTGAACGGCACGCACATCGACTGCGATCTGTGCGTGATCGGTGGCGGTGCCGCCGGCCTGACCATCGCGCGCGAATTGGCGGGCGGCAGCTTAAGCGTCGTCCTGCTGGAAGGCGGCGGGCTGGAGGTCGACGGCATCTCCCAGGCGCTTTACGCCGGCCGCAACGTCGGACTGCCCTATGAGCGGCTGACCACCGCGCGCAGCCGCTATCTGGGCGGCAGCACCAATTGCTGGGGCGGCTTCTCCCGTCCGCTGGAGCCGGGGGATTTCGCCGAGCGCCCCTGGATGCCCGGCAGCGGCTGGCCGATCCGGCGCGACACGCTGATGTCCTATTACGAGCGCTCCCACGACGTGCTCGGCCTCGGTCCCTTCCAGTACGACAACGATTTCTGGATGGAGCGGGTCGGCGGGCCGAAGACGGCGCTGATCCCGCTGGAAAACGACGGCAATGGCGGCGGCGCCGATTTCGAGAACCGCGTCGCCCAGCTCAGCCCGCCGATCCGCATGGGCGAGGCCTATCGCGCCGAGATCGGGCGGGCGGCCAACATCACCGCCTTCCTCAACGCCAACGTCACCGGGCTCGACACCAACCCGACCGCCACCGCGGTGGAACGGGTGCAGGTCCGCACGCTGGCCGGCCCCAGCTTCACCGTCGGCGCCCGGCTGTTCGTGCTGGGCTGCGGCGGGATCGAGAACGCGCGCATCCTGCTGCTGTCCAACAAGGTGCAGGCGGCGGGGTTGGGCAACGGCAACGATCTGGTCGGCCGCTACTTCGCCGACCACCCGCGCTTCAAGACCTCGCCGATCCGCCTGACCCGGCAGGGACAGCACCGCACCCTCTACGACGTCAGCCTGTGCCTCGCCCGGCGGCGGCTGCGCCGGCCGCATCCGTCCATCGCGCTGGCCCTGTCGCCGACGGCGGAGCTTCAGGAACGGCACGGGCTGCCCAACTCGCGGACATATCTGGTCGCCTCCTACCATTCCGGGGCGCTGGACGCCTTCAAGGCGATGCGCGACCTTCGGCTCCTGCCCTCGCGCCACAGCTGCCGCCGCTTCGGCGTGTCGGAGGACGAGGCGGCGAGCCTGCTGCGCAATGCCGGCCCGCGCATCCTGCGCAGCCTGCCGCAGCTGACCCATGCGCTGTTCGACAGCACCATCGACCCCGGATGGCTGCCCCGCCGCTTCACCCTGGAAACCGTGCTGGAGCCGGTGCCCAACCCCGACAGCCGGGTGACGCTGGACCACGCCACCGACCCGTTCGGCTGCAACCTGCCGCGGGTCGACTGGCGCCTGACCGACCAGGACCGCCGGGGCGCGACCGAGACCCAGCGTCTGCTGCGCGAGGATCTGCTGCGCCGCGGCCTGATCACCGTCGATACGGCTGCGGAGCAAGAGGCGACCCATGAGGCGACGATGGCCGATGTCGGCTGGTGCTGGCACCATATGGGCACCACCCGCATGCATGAGTCGCCGCGTCACGGCGTGGTCGATCCGGACGGCCGCGTCCATGGGGTGGGCAACCTCTATGTCGCCGGCAGCTCCGTCTTCCCGACCATGGGGGCGGACCATCCGACCATGACCATCGTCGCGCTCGCCCTGCGGATGACCGACCGCGTTCTCGCCCTGCTGCAGGACGAACGGAACAGCCCGCCCGCTCCCGCGGTCGCCGCCTCGCTTTGAGCGGGGCGGCGGAGTCCTATATTCCTCTCCTTCGCGGAGAGGATTTCACCATGGACCTGTTCGACGATGTGCCGGCCCCGCTTGCCGAAGGATTGCCGCCTCCCGCCGGGCCGCTGCCGGACATCGTGGCGCCGGGACTCGACTGCCTGTTCGTCGGCTTCAATCCGGGGCTGCGGTCGGGGGCGCTCGGCCACCATTATGCCGGGCGCGGCAACCAGTTCTGGCGCCTGCTGGCCGAGGCCGGCCTGACCCCGCGCCTCTACCGGCCGGAGGAGGACATCACCCTTCCGGCCATCGGTCTCGGCTCCACCAACCTCGTCGCCCGCGCCACCGCTGGCGCCGCCGAACTGTCGCGGGCCGAACTGCGCGGCGGGGTGCCAAGGCTGGCGAGGATCGTCGCCTTCGTCCGGCCGCGGGTGCTGGCCTATACCGGCAAGGGCGTCTATCTGGCGGCGACCGGCCTGCCCGACGCCCCCTGGGGCGTGCAGGACCGCGGCCTTTTCGACGGCGTCGCCGACGTGGTGGTGCCCTCGCCGAGCGGCCTCGCCCGCCTGCCGTTCGAGGAAAAACTGCACTGGTTCCGCGAGGTCCGGGCCGAGATCGGGCGGCGGCAGGACATGGGTCCGTAGCCTCTGCAATTCCTGGCTAGACAGTAGAGATAACTGTCCGGATGGGGTGTATCGGCCGGGCGCGGGGGCCGCGGGGAGCAATCCCCCTGCCCCGGCAAATCTCCGGGAAAGGCAAGGATGCGGACCAGGGCTTGAGCCATGCTGTGCGCCGCATGACCGCCATCGACCGCCAGAGCATTCCTCACGACCCATTGCCCGCGCCGGAGACCGATTTGGTCGCCCGGCGGCTGCGCCGCCGCCATTGGACGGTGCTGGCGCTGGCCGTCCTGCTGCTGGCCGGGGTGCTGGGCGCCGCCTGCTACCTGACGGCGCTGACGCCCGCCCTGACGGCGACCACCACGGCGACCATAACGACCACCGAAGCAGCGGACCCCTGGGGACCGCAACTGCCCCGGCCGCCCCTTCCGATCGTCCAGTCCCAGCGGCTCGCCCGGCTTCTGCGCATCGAGCCGCCACGCAAAAAAGAACCGGCGGAGACCTCCGTCCCCGCCGGTCCGGTGCGGGTCGATCCCGCGGTGAGGCTGCTGGTGGATCAGGGCTGGCCCGGCCGCCGGCCGGCGGCGCTTCCCGCCACCGCCCGGACAGCGAGCATAGGGACAGCCAGCATCGCTCCATCCCCGCAACTCACCTCGGCCCAACCGGTCTCCGCCCAACTGACGGCGGAGACCAAGTCGGCCTCGCCCTAGCCGCTCCGTCTCAGCTGACGATGCCGCCACGGCTGAAGGGCAGCGTCTGCAGCGGCTTCCCGGTCACCGAGAAGACGGCGTTGGCAACCGCAGGCGCCACGGTCGGGACGCCGGGCTCGCCGGCGCCGGTCGGCCGTTCGTGCGACGGCACGATGTGGACCTCCACCGCCGGCATGTCCGACATCCGCATCGGCAGATAGCTGTCGAAGTTGGCCTGATCCACCTTGCCGTCGGTCATGGTGATCTCGTCGCGCAGCGCATGGCCGATGCCCCAGCCGGCACCACCCTCCATCTGCGCCTTGACGATGTCGGGGTTGACCACCTCGCCGCAATCGACGGCGACCACCACCCGGTCCACCTTGATCTGCCCCCTGGCGTCGACCGACACGTCGGCGACATGGGCGACATAGGTGTTGAAGCTTTCATGCACGGCGACGCCGCGGCCCTTGCCCTGCGGCAGCGGCTGGCCCCAGCCCGCCTTCTCCGCCGCCAGCTTCAGCACGCCGGCCAGACGCGGATGGTCCTTCAGCATTTCCATACGGAAGGCCACCGGGTCCTTGCCGGCCGCCTTGGCGAGGCGGTCGATCATCACCTCCTTGGCATAAGCCGTGTGGGTGTGCCCGACCGAACGCCACCACAGCGTCGTCACCGGCGAGGCGACGGTGTGCGCGTCGACCGCGAGGTTCGCCACCGGATAGGCCATGTCCGAAGCGCCCTCGACCATCGTCGCATCGACGCCGTTCTTGACCATCACCGCTTCGAACGGCGTGCCGGCCATGAAGCTCTGGCCGACGATGCGCTGTTTCCAGCCGACCAGATCGCCCTTGGCATCGACCGCCGCCGTGACCCTGTGCAGGACCAGCGGGCGGTAACGGCCGCCCTTGATGTCGTCCTCGCGCGTCCAGACCAGATGCACCGGGGCCTTGGGATAGGCCTTGGCGATGGTCACCGCCTCGGCGATGTAGTCGGCGCTGGGGGTGGCGCGCCGGCCGAAGCTGCCGCCGGCCCACTGGGTCTCGATCTTCACCTGCTCCGGCTTGCAGCCCAGGATGTGGGCGGCGGTCATCTGCTCGACCGTCTGGAACTGCGATCCGGCCCAGATGGTGCAGCCACCCTCCGGGTTCAGCGCCACCACGGCGTTCAGCGGCTCCATCGGCGCATGGGCGAGGTAGGGGAAGACGAACTCGCCCTCCACCACATGGCCGCCCTTGGCCTTGGCGTCGGAAATCGCCTTCTCCGCATCGCCCTTGGCGGCGGCCACGTCACCCGGCTTCTCCGCCGCCTTGCGGTAGTCGGCCAGCATGGCGTCGGTGCCGCGCGTCTCGGCCTTGGCGTCGTCCCAGGCGACCGTCAGCGCCTCGCGGCCCTTGATGGCGGCCCAGGTATTCTTTGCGATCACCGCGACGCCGACCGGCAGGGTCAGCACCTCGATGACTCCCGGCACCTTGCGGGCGGCGGCGTCATCGACGCTCTTCACCGTGCCGCCGAAGCGCGGGCTGCGAGCCAGCACCGCCGTCACCTGATCCGGACGGCGGATGTCCATGGCGAAGATGGCGGTGCCGTTGGTCTTGCTGACGTGGTCCAGACGGTGCAGGTCCGGGTTGCCGATCAGCACATAGTCCTTCGGGTCCTTCAGCTTGACCGTCTGCGGCACCGGCAGCTTCGCCGCCTCTTCCGCCAACTCGCCGAAGGTCAGGCTGCGGTTGCTGGCGGCATGGCGGACCACGCCCTTCGACACCGTCACCTCGCCGGCCGGCACGTTCCAGCGCGCGGCTGCGGCGGCGACCAGCATGGCGCGGGCGGCGGCGCCGGCCATGCGCAGCTCGTCCCAGCTGTTGGCGACGGCGGTGGAGCCGCCGGTGCCCTGGACGCCGAACATATGGTTGGCGTACAGCTTCTGGTTGGCCGGAGCGAACGCGCCGCGCACCTGGGCCCAGTCGGCGTCAAGCTCCTCCGCCGCGATGGTGGCGAGGCCGGTGACGATGCCCTGGCCCTTGTCCAGATGCTTGGCCAGCACGGTGACCGTGTTGTCCGGCGCGACGATGATGAAGGCATGTGGACGCGGGTCGGCCGGGCCGACGATCTTCGGCGCCGCTTCGGCGGCCAGCGCCGGCATCGGCAGATGCGCGCCGATGACCAGCGCCCCGGCCCCGACGCCGATGGCCTTCAGGAAGCCGCGGCGCGAAGGGGCCGGCAGCGGACCGGGAGCGAAACCGGACTCGGGGAACCCATGTTCGGCGGCGTGGCGGATCAGATGATGCAACATGGATCAGGCCCTCATCGTCTGGGCGGCATCCTTGATCGCCGCGCGGATGCGGACATAGGTGGCGCAGCGGCAGACGTTGCCGTCCATCGCCGAATCGATGTCCTGGTCGGTCGGGTTCTGGTTGTCGGTCAGCAGCGCGATGGCGCTCATGATCTGGCCCGACTGGCAATAGCCGCACTGGACGACGTCCAGCTTCTGCCACGCCGCCTGGACGGCCTGGGCGGCCTTGCCCTTCACGCCCTCGATGGTGGTGATCTTGCTGTCCGGCGTCAGCATGCTGACCGGGGTCTGGCAGGCGCGGGTCGGCGTGCCGTCGACATGGACGGTGCAGGCGCCGCACTGGGCGATGCCGCAGCCGAACTTGGTGCCGGTCATGTTCAGCTCGTCCCGCAGAACCCACAGGAGCGGCATGTCCTCCGGAACGTCGACCTGACGCTCCTCGCCGTTGACGTTGATGCGAACCATGGCTCTTGCCTCTTTCTCCCTGAACGGAACCGCCGGCTTTTCGTGACGACGACGGGTCCCGCTGCCCGGTTGCGGGCCTTGGCTTCGAATTGGGGCTACAGAATGGAGTTTTTTGATTGTCGGCTGCTGGGTCAGCTCTAGCTCGACAGAATACACCGTCCAGTGCACAATGAGCTAGGCAGCTTTGGTTCATATCGTCATGAAAGCAATTCATAACCCTGCGCTCGATCTCAACCTCATCAAGGTATTCGATGCGCTGCTGGAGACCCGCAACGTCTCCCGCGCCGCCGACGCGCTGGGTGTCAGCCAGTCGGCGGTCAGCCACGCCCTGGCCCGGCTGCGCACGCTGGTCGGCGACCCGCTGTTCGTGCGCACCGGCAACCGGATGGAACCGACGCCGCGCGCCCAGCGTCTGGCGGAACCGCTGCGCGACCTGTTGGTGGGAGCCGCCCGCGCCCTGTCGGCGGAGGAGGATTTCGACCCCCAGCGGGAGGAGCGGAACTTCACCATCTCCACCTCCGATTCGATGCAGGCGGTGCTGCTGACCGGCATCCTGCGCGATGCGGTGGAGGGCAACCAGCGCGTCTCGGTTTCGCTGCTCAGCCTTGATCCCGACGCCATGATGACCGCGTTGGACGACGGCACGCTGGACCTCGCCATCGGCTATCTGCCGGAATTGCGGCGCTGGCACGACCGGCAGGTGCTGTACCGGGAAACCCATGTCTGCCTGTTCAACCCGGCGCTGGTCCCGATCACCCCACCCATCGGGCTGGAGGATTACACCCGCTATCCGCACCTGATGCCATCGCTGCGGGGCGGATTGACCAGCTTCATCGACGACGAACTTGCGGCGCTGGGCACAAGGCGGCGCGTCGCCGCCTCCACCACCCAGTTCCTGGCGATCCCGATGATCCTGATGCGGGCGCCGATGCTGACCTCGCTGCCCGCCCGGCTGGCCCGGCTGTGCGCCGATGCGCTGGGACTGGCCACCAGCCCGCTGCCCTTCGACGTCGGCGATTACGAGGTGTCGATGATCTGGCACCGCCGCAACACCGGATCCCCCTCCCACGGATGGCTGCGCCAGCGCATGGCCGAGGAAGCGGCGAAACTGTAGGGCAAGCGCGTCCCAAACCACCCCGCATACACGGAAATGCACGCAAAAAAAGAGTTTCTTCGGTGAATTTCCATTGAGCGCGCAAGGTTATCAACGCTAGATCATCATCCATACAAATAATTTCTTGCCACGCGGGTGGTATCGCCATCCGCGACCGCTCTTTTATACGCCCGATCCCGCGCGGCCGGTCCGCCACGGCTTCGTGCGCCCTTACGGAAAGGAATCGACATGAGTTTCCTGAACCCGGTGCGCCTCGTCTTTTCAGGGATTTTCCAGGCCGACGTCTCGACGGTGAACAACGACGTCCGCCATTACGACAGCGAAAGCTTCGAGTCCTCCTATCAGGAATTCCAGCAGAAGCTGCCGAGCGGCGCCACCGTCGCCAACGGCTGGTGGAACCCGACCGGGTCCGGCGCCTTCCGCCTGATCGACTGCAAGGTGGTGGGGCTGGGCTTCGCAGACGGCAGCTTCGTCGATACGCCGGGCACCGACGCCGCGCTCGGCATGCTGATCGGCGGTTCGACCGACCGCACCAGCGGCAAGCTTGTCGATCTCGACCCGCAATGGCAGATGGCCTCCGCCCCCTGGGGCCTGGACTTGCGGCTGACCGACGGCAGGACGCCGGCCTTCTTCGGCGGACGCTACCAGCCGAACCCCTTCCGCGACCTGTGGTTCAACCGGAACCTCAACGCCCAGTCCGACAGCGCCGCCTCCTCCACCTTCCAGTCGGTGCTGGAGAATGTGGAATGGGCCGACGAGGCGATGCTCAGCCCCTTCCTGCGCCAGCTGCGCGACGCCACCACCGGCAACATGCTGTCGGTCAGGCTGGCGACCTTCGGCTACAACGGCAACGTCAAGGATCCGCGCTTCACGCTGGGCACCGTGGTCGGCACCATCGGCCCGCAGCTGGACGGCGAGCCGACCTCCTTCATCCGGGGCCGCCGCTTCATCCCCGCCAACAACATCCCCAACAGCTGGGCCGGCATCACCTATTTCTCCGGCCAGATCGACGAGCCGTCGCAGACCGCCTTCCTCGACCTGTCCAACGCCCTGCAGATCATCGACTCCAAGGGCACGCCCAACCCCATCGGCGCCCTGACGCTGGGCATCCTGCGCGACGCCTCGATGGTGGAGAACACGCCGGTCACCCCCGACAGCTTCCTGCCCATCGCCCGCATTCCCTATGACGACCCGGACTGGCTGGCCAAGACCGCCGGCGTCTTCGCCGCCAAGCTGACCGACGAGCAGGTCGCCCTGTCGAAGACCAACCCGCTGGCCCTGGTGACGGTGTCGGAGACCAATCCGGGCAGCACCGACCTCGACCTCGGCTATGGCATCGTCGCCATCCGCGAGGCGCCGGACGGGCTCTATGTCTGTGCCGAGCCGCTGGTCCACCGCATCGACGGCGCCGGCCGGGCGGAATCGCTGGTCTATGCCACCCGCTACGGCCAGCCGGTGCCCGGCGCGTCCATCGCCATCACCCAGATGGGCCGCATCCCCGGCCAGGGCGGCGGTTTCGGCGTCGACCAGCCGAGCGCACCGATCCCCGACATGGGGGTTCCCGAGGCGGCGGTCACCTTCACGACGGACAGCGGTCCCGCCACCGGCGGCACCATCACCGCCGGCGAGAACGGCGTCGCCCGGCTGGAGATCTCCACCACGTCGCCGGGCAACCCGCGCGGCTACATCGACGGGCAGGTCTACCTGATCGACTACCGCGTTCCGGGCCAGAGCAACACGGCGCGGTCGACCTTCGATTACGTCGTCCTGCATGTCCGCGACGATTTCGACGTGCCGGCCGACCCGACCTGGGACGACATCGCCCCGATCATGACGCAGTACGGCAACCTGTACCCGATCATGAGCAAGCATCTGGTCGATCTCGGCAGCGAAGCCTCCTGCGCCCGCCACGCCGACATCCTGCATCTGGCCTTCTCCCTGCCGGAGACCGACCCGAACTACATGCCGGTCACCCGCGACCTGTCGGTGTACAAGCGCGAGACCATCCTCGCCTGGCTGGCGAAGGTCCAGCGCGGCGAAACCGCGGTGCAGGCCAAGGCGCATCAGGCGGTTGCCGCCGCTCCCGGCCTGCGCACCGGCCCGTCGGGCGCCGCTCCGGCCAAGGCGGCCACCGCGACGCCGGACCAGCCGACGGCGGCCGACGGCAAGACCCGCTTCGCCAAGACCTTCACCCGCGTCTCCACGCCGTCGCGCTCCTGACGCCCGGTCCTAAGGGAAGGAATCAGCCATGCTGAAGATTCAGCCGCACTTCGCCCAGGGCATCGACACCGTCCAGGTCCTGCGCAACGCCCTGCAATCCGCGGTGGAGTTCGAGCACGCCACGCTCCCCGCCTATCTGACCGCCCTCTATTCGATCAAGCCCGGCACCAACCGGGAAGCGGCGGCCATCATCGGTTCGGTTTCGGTGCAGGAAATGCTGCACATGACCATCGCCGCCAACATCCTGAACGCGGTCGGCGGCCATCCGGTGATCGACAAGCCGGGCTTCATCCCGGTCTATCCCGGCCCGCTGCCGATGGGCATCCATGAAGGGCTGACCGTCTCGCTGGGCAAGCTGACCCGCAGCCTCGTCTACGACGTCTTCATGACCATCGAGGAGCCGGAGGTGCCGCAGGCCTATCCGGTGAAGCAGCCGGCGCTCGCCATGTTCCAGATGAAGGCGGCGGCGGCGCAGGAGCCGGGCTTCGCCACCATCGGCGATTTCTATGCCGCGATCTCCAGGGCCATCGGCGAGATGGGGGAGGAGATCTTCACCGGCGATCCGTCCTATCAGGTGGTGGACAACACCTGGTTCCCGCCCGACCAGCTGTTCCCGGTCACCGACGTGGCGAGCGCCCAGCGCGCCATCGCGGTGATCGTCGAACAGGGAGAGGGCACCCCGCAATCCCCGCGCGAGGCCAACAACGAGGCGGCGCTGGCCCATTACTACCGTCTGGCGCAGATCGTCTACGCCCGCCGGCTGGTGAAGGACCGCGACGAGCCGCTCGGCTGGTCCTATTCCGGCGCCCCCGTCGGCATCGACCCGGCCGGGATCTGGAACATCCTCCCCAACGCCAAGACGGTGGACTATCCGGAGGGCAGCCGCGCCCGCACGGTGTCGCAGCAGTTCAACACCACCTACACGGCACTGCTGAGCGCGTTGCACATCGCCTTCAACGGCCAGCCCGCCCGGCTGCGCGCCGCCATCGGACTGATGTACGAACTGAAGCTGACCGCCGACCAGCTGGTGGCGATCCCGCTTCCCGGCACCGACTACACCGC
>CBIHQY010000034.1:0-67983 GCA_966212305.1 uncultured Azospirillum sp. | reverse complement strand
TGGAGGGATTCCGCAAGGTGATGATGGGCATGCTGGACGAGGAGGACCGGGCGAAATTCGCTCCGCCCGTTCCCCCTGCCCGTCTTGCCGTAAAACGCTGAAGCTGGAGTTATTGGACCGGATCAGCCGGCCTTCGATTCGGTAGTCTCCACCGGCGCTGCGGATTGGGTTTCCGCCGGCTTGTCATCGGTTGCGCCGTCGGTTGCGCCGTCAGCCGGCTTTTCAGCGGCCGCCTTCGCCTCATTGGGATTGCGGCGGCGGAAGCCGCCCTTGCGGTAAACAACGTTTTCGGAGGCTCCCGGCGGGCATTGGACGATGTTCCCCCCCTTCGCGAGGAAGGCGCGGGTCATGTCGGCGAGGTCTTGGGCGTCCAGGTCCCGGGGGTCGTTGGACCTGTGGTGGTCGGCCATCGTGATCGCTCCTCGTGTCTCTCGGCCCTCGTAGAGGACTTATGGAGGATAACACGGATCGAGGCCGAAACGGCCAAACGCTTACACGCCTGCCCGCCATGCATACCCAAGGTATGTCCCGCATGGCGCCTCTATGTCGATTGCGGGGACCCGCGTTATAGTCCCGTCATGACCGAAGATCAGCCTCATATCCTGGTCGTCGACGACGACACCCGCCTGCGCGAACTTCTGCGCAAGTATCTTGCCGGCAACGGCTTTCTGGTCAGCACCGCCCGCGACGCCGCCGACGCGCGGGCGCAGCTGGGCGGGCTCGCCTTCGACCTGCTGGTGCTCGACATCATGATGCCGGGCGAGTCGGGGCTGTCGCTGACCGAATCGCTGCGGCGCGAGCGCGACCTACCGATCCTGCTGCTGACCGCCCGCGACGAGCCGGACGACCGCATCGCCGGGTTGGAGGCCGGGGCCGACGATTATCTCGCCAAGCCCTTCAATCCGCGCGAATTGCTGCTGCGCATCAACTCCATCCTGCGCCGGCAGGCCACGCGCCCGCCGGAACCGGCAGCCCCGCCGGCGGCGCCGGTGCGGCTGGGTCCGCTCATCTATCTGCCCGACCGCGACGAGCTTCGCCATGGCGACGAGGTGATCCGCCTGACCACGGCGGAGGCCAGCCTGCTGCGCATCCTCGCCGCCTCCCCCGGCGTGACCTTCACCCGCGATGAACTGACGGAGCGCAGCAAGGTCGCCGGCAACGCCCGCACGGTCGATGTCCAGGTGACCCGCCTGCGCCGGAAGATCGAGGCCGACCCGCGCGAGCCGCGTTATCTCCACACCGTCCGCGGCGAGGGCTATGTGCTGAGGCCCGATCCGTGACGGCCGCCGGCAGCAGCGGACGGGCCGGCGCCGACGGGGCAGCGGCCAGCCGGGCGGCAGCGCGGCGCGCCGAACGTCGCCGGCGTACGCCGTTCCTGAAGCGCTTCCTGCCGCGCACGCTGTTCGGCCGGTCGCTGCTGATCATCGTCACGCCGGTGATCCTGGCCCAGGCGGTGGCGACCTGGATCTTCTACGACCGCCATTGGGACACGGTGACCAACCGGCTGGCCTATGCGGTCGCCGGCGATATTGCCACCGTCATCGCCATGCTGGAACGCGACCCGTCGCAGGACGGCCGCGACTGGACGCTGGCCACCGCCGCCCGCACCACGGACCTGATCGTCACGGTGGAGCCGGACCAGACCCTGCCGGACAAGCCCCGGGAGCTGAGCGGCCTGCTGGAACGCACGCTGGGCAAGGCTCTGGACGAACGGGTCGGCCGCCCCTTCACCATCAACACCCGCGTCGCCCATGAATGGTACGAGATCCGGGTGCAGATGGCCGATGGCGTGCTGTCGGTGATGTCGCCGGAGCGCCGGCTGTTCACGCCGACCAGCTACATCTTCATCCTGTGGATGGTCGGGTCTGCCATCGTGCTGTTCGCGGTCGCAATCCTGTTCATGCGCAACCAGATCCGGCCGATCAAGCGGCTGGCCATCGCCGCCGACGCGCTCGGCAAGGGCCGCGACGTCTCCAACTTCAAGATGGAGGGCGCGACGGAGGTGCGGCAGGCGGCCTCCGCCTTCCTGCTGATGCGTGAACGCATCCAGCGCCAGATCAACCAGCGCACCGAGATGCTGGCCGGCGTCAGCCACGATCTGCGCACGCCGCTGACCCGGATGAAGCTGGCGCTCGACATGATCGAGGATCCCGATCTGGACCCCGAGGTGGAGGAGTTGAAGGCCGACGTCGCCGAGATGGAAACCATGATCGAAGGCTATCTCGCCTTCGCCCGCGGCGAGGGAACGGAGGCGGTTCAGCCGACCGACCTGACCCGTTTGCTGAACGAGGTCGCCGCCGGCGCCCGGCGCGACGGGACCGAAGTGACGCTGACCGCGCCGGACGGACTGATCCTGCCGCTGCGCCCGAACGCGGTCCGCCGCTGTATCGCCAACCTGCTGGTCAATGCCGGCCGCCATGCCGGCACCGCCTGGGTCAAGGCCGAGCCCAAGGACGGCGTGATCGAGATCACGGTGGACGACGATGGACCGGGCATCCCCGCCTATCTGCGCGACGACGTGTTCAAGCCGTTCTTCCGCGTCGACAGCAGCCGCAATCTCGACACCGGCGGCTCCGGCCTTGGGCTGACCATCGCGCGGGACGTGGCGCGCAGCCACGGCGGCGACATCACGCTGGACGACAGCCCCTATGGCGGCCTGCGCGCGGTGATCCGGCTGCCGGTTTGATCCAATGACGTAATTCCATGAAAAAGCCCGCCTTCATTCAGGCGGGCAATTCATGTCATGCAGTGACGGCCTCATCCCACCTTCCCTGCGAACAGGCAAGGTGGGGATGGGGGCAATGGACGGGTGCGTCTTTACTGGTTCGCCGCCGCCGCGACCACGTTGGCGCCGGCCAACTCGCCGCCGATGCCGTTGTTCAGCGCCCAGATGGCGGCCTGGGTGCGGTTGGAGGCGTTGATCTTGCGCAGCAGGCTCTTCAGGTGAACCTTCACGGTGGCTTCCGTGATGTTCAGATGATTGGCGATCATCTTGTTGCTGTCGCCGTTCAGCAGGCAGCGCAGGATCTGCACCTCGCGCTGCGACAGGCCCTTGCGCGACACCGGCATTTCGGTGCCGTTGCCGTTGACGCGGCCGGAGATCAGCAGAGCCGCCAGATGGGTCGGGAACACCTTCTCGCCCATCATCACCAGCTTCAGCGACTGAGCCAGCGCGTCGGACGACAAATCCTTCATCAGGTAACCGTCGGCACCGGCTTCCAACGCATTGGCAAGGCGGCGGGTGCACAGGTCGCTGGTCAGGATGACCAGACGGGTATCCGGAAGCTGGGCGCGCAGGCGGCGCATCCCGTCGGCTTCCTCGTCGCCGCCATTCTGCAGATCCAGAAGGACAAGCTGGGGCCGCAAGCCGCTTTCAACCGACCCCAGCGCCTCTCGCAGGTTTCCTGCCTCGGCGACGATCTGGAAGGGCGAATCATCGAGAAGGCGCTTCAGCCCCTCGCGAAACAGTTTGTTCGAGTCGATTAGAAAAGCGCGCACTGAGTCCATCGTCCGCTCCCGCAATTTTGGTCGATCGTCATGACGTCGTGGCCAGGGTGAAGGCCGTTGTACAGAGGAAGGTCCCGACGCATTGGCGATTCGGCGATTACCCCTCGATAGCTTCGGCAGGCCGTTATTTAGGGTGAGGTTACCCCCGTGTCGTGTCCTACGGTACCACTCTCCGGAGTTAAAAGAAGAACGCATTGGGCATATGCGCAAAGCCTCTCCAAGATTTCGGGCTCCAAAGATATCACAGCAGCGAACATTGACGCGCTCGAAGGAATTAACTGTTTTGTTAACCACCACTTATTTGCGCATCTCAGCCTCTCCTAAGCGAGTTATGACGCAAATATCTCACACGAAGTTGCATTGGCACCCTCCGACGTGGTGATGCCAACAGATAACCCGAATGGAGCTGCCGCACTTTCGATATAGTCGCGTCTGCGGCCATGGTCGTACCGCTTGACCGGTCCCGACCGCGCATGCGCATTTCTGCCGGCTTCCGCCGCCGGGGCGGGCACAGGACGAGGACGGGATGGGCTGGCAGATCATCGTCGCCGCCATGGCGGGCTATCTGGCGCTGCTGGGACGCAGCGCGTGGAAGCAGGGCGAGTTCCGCCAATTCCTGCGCAGCCTCGCCATCGTCGCCGCCCTGTGCGCATTGCTGGCCGGCGCCGTGGCCCTGGCGATGCTGCTGGACCGGACATAGTCCGCTCAGCCGCCCCACCGATCCCTCTCCCTACCGCCGTAACAAAAAAGGCGCCGGCGGTTTCCCGCCGACGCCCTTCCTCGTCAATCGCGACCGATCAGCTGAGCGGGATCGCCACGAAGCGCAGGTCGCCCTTGCGGTCGACCAGAAGCAGGACGGATTTCTTGCTCTGCTCCTTGGCCTTCTGGACCTTGGCGGTCACGTCCTCGGGCTTGCGGACCTCTTCCTGGCCGACCTCGATGATGACGTCGCCCGCGCGCAGGCCCTTCTCCGCCGCGGTGGAGTTGCCGGCCACCTCGGTGACGACCACGCCCTTCATGTCGGGCTTGATCTCATACTGCTGGCGCAGTTCCGGCGTGATGGCGGTCAGCTTCATGCCGAGCGATTCGGTCGGCTTCTGGGTCGGGGCCTTTTCCTTCGGCTGCTGCTTGTCTTCCGGACCGGCGGCAAGCAGACCCTGCTCCTCCGCGGCCTCAAGCTCGCCGACCTTGACCTGGACGGTCTGCGACTTGCCCTTGCGCCACACCTCGACCGGAACGGCCTTGTCGATGGTGGTTTCGGCGACGACGCGGGGCAGGCGCCGCATCTCGTCGATTTCCTTGCCGTCGAACTTGGTCACCACGTCGCCGGCCTGGATGCCGCCCTTGGCGGCCGGACCTTCGGGGGTGACGGAGGCGACCAGCGCACCCTTGTGGTTGGGCAGCCCGAGGCTCTCGGCGATCTCCGGCGTCACCGCCTGGATGCGCACACCCAGCCAGCCACGACGGGTCTTGCCGTATTCCTTCAGTTGCGCCACCACCTGCTTGGCGAGGTTGGACGGGATGGCGAAGCCGATGCCGACCGAGCCGCCCGACGGCGAGAAGATGGCGGTGTTGATGCCGATGACCTCGCCGTTCAGGTTGAACATCGGGCCGCCGGAGTTGCCGCGGTTGATCGAGGCGTCGGTCTGCAGGAAGTCGTCATAAGGCCCGGCGTCGATGTTGCGCTGGCGCGCCGAGATGATGCCGGCGGTGACCGACCCGCCCAGACCGAACGGGTTGCCGATGGCCAGCACCCAATCGCCGACGCGCATGGCGTCGCTGTCGCCGAAGGGCACCGCGACCAGCGGGTGGCTGGTCTTGATCTTCAGCAGGGCGAGGTCGGTCTTGCTGTCCTTGCCGACCAGCTCCGCCTTGATGTTGGTGTCGTCCTGCAGGATGACGGTGATCTCGTCGGCGTCCTGAACGACGTGGTTGTTGGTGACCACATAGCCGTTCTTGGCGTCGATGACGAAGCCGGAGCCGAGCGAGGTCGCCTTGCGCTGCGGCTGGTCCTGCTGCTGCTGGCGGTCGAAGAAGTCCTTGAAGAAATCCTCGAAGGGCGAACCCGGCGGGAACTGCGGGATCTCCGGCCGCTGGCCTTGCGGACGCTGCGGAGCGTTCTGGCTGGTGGAGATGTTGACGACCGCCGGCAGCAGCTTTTCCGCCAGATCGGCGAAGCTGCCGGGCGCGTTGCGGGGCGGCACGGCAGCTTGGGCTTGGGCCGCCTGGGCCTGGGCGGGTGCGGCACCGACCAGCGCGCCGATGACGGCACCGCCGGCCATGACCGAGGTCATGCCCCAGACGATGGCGGCGACCAGCGGCCGGACGCCCGCCTTGCGAGGCCGGGCTTCGGCCACGGCGCCGCGCGTGGCGGGTTCGAAGTTGGGTATGCGAATCAACGTGCTCTCCCTACCAGACGTCCGGCCGATTCCGTGGGCGGGAGCGGCCGCCCGGTTCTGGGCCATATATGTGTTGGGCCAAGAGTATGGCTGCAAGATGGCCCGCCGGTCCAGTCGTCACCAGTGGAAATCTTAAGCCTTCGGATTTCCATTGAATTGATGCTGTGGACCGCCTGCCGTGAACACAGGATGCCGAACATGTCTGCGGCCGGATCGGGGTTGAACCCGACCCGGCCGCAAGACCTCGTCAAACCCGCGATGCGGGGCCTTACTGCGCCGGCGCAGGGGCCGGAGCGGGAGCGGGAGCCTGAGCCGCATTGGCGGCCGGACCACCGCCCGCCTGCGGACCCGGGCCGCTGAAGTAGCGGAAGAATTCCCCGTTCGGCGACAGCACCATAGTGGTGTCGTTGCCGTTCAGCGCCTTCCGGTAGGCTTCGAGCGACCGGTAGAAGCCATAGAAGCCGGGGTCCTGCGACGTCGCCTCGGCGATCAGCTTCAACGCGGTGTTGTCGCCTTCGCCGCGCAGGATCTGCGCGTCGCGCTGGGCCTCCGCGATGATGACCGTGCGCTCGCGTTCGGCGCGCGACTTGATCTGCTGCGACTGTTCCTGACCCTGGGCGCGGGCTTCCGACGCTTCGCGTTCGCGTTCGGAGCGCATGCGGGCGAAGATCGACTGGCTGGTCTCTTCCGGCAGGTCGGCGCGGCGGATGCGCACGTCGACGATCTCGATGCCGAAGCGCTTGGCCTCGTCGTTCACCTGCTCCTTGATGTCGGTCATGATGCGGGCACGTTCGTCCGACAGGACGGCCAGCACCGTGACGTTGCCGAGCACGCGGCGCAGCGAGGAGTTGACGATCGAGTTCAGACGGGTTTCGACCACCGCCTCGGTCCCGGCGGTCTGGTAGAAGCGCAGCGGGTCGTGGATGCGGTAACGGGCGAAGGCGTCGACGTCCAGCCGCTTCTGGTCGGCCAGGATGACCTGCTCCACCGGCGGGTCGAGGTCGAGCACGCGGCGGTCGATCAGCCGGACTTCCTGGATGAAGGGGATCTTCACCTGCAGGCCCGGCTCGCGGATCACCCGGCGCGGTTCGCCGAACTGCAGGACCAGCGCCTGCTGGGCCTCGTTGACGGTGAACAGGGCGGAGGACGCGACGACGCCGAGCGCGACGATGGCGATACCGGCGATGGCGAGGGTGCGTTTCATGATGCGATCCTCCTCACTGGCCGGACATTGAAGACGTCTGGGGCGGGTTTGGCGACAGCGAGGACAGCGGCTGCGTCTGCGTGCCGGATCGTGCGCCGCCCTGGCTGCCGCTCTGGTTCGGCTGCGACTGGCGCGGCGCCTGCTGCTGCGGCGCGGGCACCGCCTGCGGGGCCAACTGGTTCAGAGGCAGATAGGGCACGACGTTCTGCGCCGATCCGTCGACGATGATCTTGTTCCGGCCGCGGAAGATTTCCTCCATGGTTTCCAGATACATGCGCTTGGCGGTGACGTCCTTGTTCAGCGCATAGGCCTCGTACACCTTGCGGAAACGCTCGGCGTCGCCCTGCGCCAGGCTGACCACCTGCTCGCGATAGGCCGAGGCCTCCTGCACCAGCCGTTCCGCCTCGCCGCGGGCGCGCGGGATGATGTCGTTGCGGTAGGCTTCCGCCTCGTTGCGGGCGCGTTCGCGGTCGGCGCGGGCGCGCTGCACGTCGTTGAAGGCGTCGATGACCGGCTGCGGCGGATCGGCCTTCTGCAACTGGACCTGGGTGATCTCGATGCCGGACTGGTATTCGTCCAGCATGGTCTGAAGAAGCTGACGGGTCGAGGTTTCGATCTGCTGGCGGGCCTCGGTCAGGGCCGGCTGCAGGTCGGTGCGGCCGATGACCTCGCGCATGGCGCTTTCGGCGGCCTTCTTCACCGTCACTTCCGGTTCGCGGATCTTGAACAGGAAATTGCCGGCGTCCTTGATGACCCAGAACACCGTGAAGTCGATGTCGATGATGTTCTCGTCGCCGGTCAGCATCAGCGACTCGTCCGGTACGTCGCGGTCGGTGCGGCCGCCGCCGACGGAGGAGCGGTAACCGACCTCGATCCGGTTGACGCGCGTCACCTTGGGCAGCAGCACCGTCTCGATCGGCGACGGCAGGCGGTAACGCAGGCCGGGCTGTTCGGTGCGCACCCACTGGCCGAAGCGCATGACCACGCCCTGCTCGTCCGCCTCGACGCGATAGATGCCGCTGGCGAGCCAGATCAGGCCGAGCACGCCCACGACCAGCGCGATGCCGCGGCCGCTGCCGAAGCCGCCGGGCATGGCGCGGCGCAGACGATCCTGGCTGCGGCGCAGGAGATCCTCAAGGTCGGGAGGCTGCGGGCCACCGCCGCCGCCGCCATTTCCCCCGCCCTGGGGACGCCCCCACGGGTTGCCTGGGCCGTTGTTGCCCGGCGGGGGACCCCAGGGGCCGCCACCACCGCCCCCACCTTGATTGTTCCACGGCATCCGACTGTGTCCCCCTCTGCGATTCGTCCCATGATGTGGAAGCGCAATGGCTTAAGCCCCGCGCATCCCTTTACCGATCTCGTCCGTCGGTCCTATAGTCCCCATACCCTTCGGCGAGGATTCCACCAACGGATATCCGCCAATATCGGGAAGACAGCGGAGTTTTCAACCATGGCGCAGATCAGCGAAGCTCAAGTCATGCAGGCGCTGAAGACCGTCATCGACCCGGACCGGGGCGGCGACATCGTCAGTTTGGGCATGTTGTCGGGCCTCGTGGTGCGCGACGGCCATGTCGCTTTTTCCATCGAAGTCGACCCCAAGCGCGGCGCCCAGGCCGAACCGTTGCGTCATGCGGCGGAGAAGGCGGTCGATGCCCTGCCCGGCGTCCTGTCGGTCACCGCGGTGCTGACCGCCCATCGTGCCGCGCCCCAGGCCGCGCCCCAGCAGGGGCACTCCCATGGCGGGCACTCGCACGGCCATTCGCATGGCGGCGCCCCCCAGGGTGATCCGCAGAAGCCGCTGGTCCCCGGCGTGAAGGCCATCGTCGCGGTGGCGTCGGGCAAGGGCGGCGTCGGCAAATCGACCACCTCGGCCAATCTGGCGCTGGCGCTGGCCGCCAACGGGCTGAAGGTCGGGCTGCTCGACGCCGACATCTACGGCCCGTCGATGCCGCGCATGATGGGAATCTCCGGCCGCCCCAACAGCCCCGACGGCAAGCGCCTGGAGCCGATGGAGAATTACGGCATCAAGGTGATGTCCATGGGCTTCCTGGTGGCCGAGGACACGCCGATGATCTGGCGCGGTCCGATGGTGATGAGCGCGCTGCAGCAGATGCTGCGCGACGTGAATTGGGGAACCCTCGACATCCTGGTCGTGGACATGCCGCCCGGCACCGGCGACGCCCAGCTGACCATGGCCCAGCAGGTGCCGCTGGCCGGCGCGGTGATCGTCTCCACCCCGCAGGACATCGCCCTGCTGGATGCCCGCAAGGGGCTGAACATGTTCCGCCGCGTCGATGTCCCGGTGTTGGGCATCATCGAGAACATGAGCTATTTCTGCTGCCCCAACTGCGGCCACCGCACCGACATCTTCAGCCACGGCGGCGCCCGCAAGGAGGCCGACGATCTGGGCATGGAGTTCCTGGGCGAGATCCCGCTGCACCTGTCGATCCGCGAGACCTCCGACCAGGGCCAGCCGATCGTGGTGTCGCAGCCCGATTCGGAGCACGCCCAGGCCTATCGCCGCATCGCCAACCGCCTGTGGGAAAAGATCGGCGGCGGCACTGGCGGGCGGGCAGCGCCGCGCATCGTGGTGCAGTGATTGCGTGGGGGTGGGGATAACATCCCACCCCCATCACTTTCACCCATACCGCCGCAGCGCCTCCACCGTCAGCCCCAGTCCGACGGAGCCGAAGATGTTGCCCTCCACCACCCGCGCGCCCGGCGCCTCGGCCAGGATCGCGGCGCGGACCTGGGGCAGCAGGGTGGAGCCGCCGGTCAGGAACACCGCGTCGATGCGGTCGGCGGTCACCCCGGCGTCCGCCAGACAATCACGGATGCGCGACCCGATGCGGGCCGCCAGCGATCCGGTGGCGCGGTTCAGCCCATCCCGGTCCACCGTCAGGGCAAGATCTCCCTCGCCCCAATCCAGCGCCAGTTCCGCCGCTTCATGGTCGGAGAGCGCGATCTTGGTGCGTTCCACCGCCATCGCCAGCGCGTGGCCCTGGCGGTGTTCGACCACGCCGATCAGGCGCTCGATCTTCTCGGGCTCGGCGGAATCGCGCCGCAGGCGCTCCAACTCGGCCATCGCCTTGGCGGTGTAGAGGAAGTTGATCTTCGCCCAGGTCGCCAGATCGAAATAGATGCTCCGAGGCGCCAGCAGCCCGGCGCGCTTCATGGCGCTGCCCAGCCCCAGTTCCGGCATGGCGGTGGCGAGGCTGAGGTCGCGATCGAAGTCGGTGCCGCCGACGCGGATGCCGTCATTCGCCAGGATGTCGCCGGCCCGGTCGGCCTTGCCGCGCCGTTCCGGCCCGATCCGCACGACGGAGAAGTCCGAGGTGCCGCCGCCGATGTCGGCGATCAGCGCCAGTTCCTCCCCCGCGACCTGCTGCTCGTAGTCGAGCGCGGCGGCGATGGGCTCGAACTGGAAGGATACGTTGCGGAAACCTGCGGCCCGCGCGATCTGCCCCAGCGTTTCTTCCGCCGCGGCGTCGCCTGCCGGGTCGCCGTCGACGAAATGGACCGGGCGGCCGACGACCACGTCGCCCAGTTCGCCGCCCATCGCCTCCTCCGCCCGCTTCTTCACCAGATCGAGGAAGGTGCCGATCACCGCGCGAAAGCTGATGCGGCCCTTGCGCAGCGCGGTGTCGGCGTCGATCAGGTCGGTGCCGAGCATCGACTTGATCGAGCGCATCAGCCGCCCTTCCACCCCCGACACATAGCCGTCGATGGCGGCCTGCCCGATGGTGGTCCGGTCATGCTCGAAATCGAAGAACACCGCGGTCGGCAGGGTCGTGCGCGTGCCGTCCAGCGCCAGCAGCCGGAAGCCGTCCGCGTCCTGCACGCCCAGCGTCGTGTTCGAGGTGCCGAAATCGAGCCCGCACGCCGTCATGTCCCGCCTCCTGCCCGGATGACCGGTGCGGCCACCCGCCGCACCGGAAAAGGGGCGAGCGTATAACGGCTCCGGAGCGCCGGATCAAGCACCGCGCCTGAATTTCACCAGGAGTGGCGCATCCGCCGGGCACCCAGCGGACGGCTCGCCAGCACCACCGGCAGCAGGAACAGGGTCAGGTTGGTCCAGGAGAAGGAGCGCTCCCGTCCATCCTCCCTGCCCCGGCTCGGCTCCGGCCGCCGTTCCATCCAGCCGCCGCTGGCGCCCTGATATTCCGGCATCGCGGTCATCACCCCGCCGGAGGTGGCGGGTGCCGAGCGGTTCTGGAACATGTCGCGCTCGATGGTGTGGGCCAGCGCCCGTTCGGTCATCTGCGGCGCCATGGCGTTGCCGACGGCGGCGAGGCGGCCTTCGGCACCGACGAACAGCTCGCGTTGCGGGTTGCGGGCCAGCGACAGGATGGCGGCGGCGACCTCCTCCGGCGGGTGGATCGGGTTCAGCGGCTTCACGGCCCGGCCGGTGTAGTTGGCGCCATGCTGCCACAGCGGGGTGTCGATGGAGGCCGGCATGACCATGCAGACATGGATGTCCGGTTCGTCCACCAGTTCCTGCCGCAGCGATTCCGAGAAGCCGCGAACCGCGAATTTCGCTGCGGTGTAGGGGGTGGCATAGCGCTGACCGATGTTCGACACCATAGACGCGGTGTTGATGATGATGCCCTCGCCATGGTCGAGGAAATGGGGCAGCACGGCGCGGCAGCCATGGACCATGCCAAAGAAGTCGGTGCGCACCACCTGCTCGAACACCTCGTCGGGGATGTCCTCGAACCGGCCGAAGGCGATAACGCCGGCATTGTTCACCCAGATGTCGATGCCGCCGAAGGCCTGGATGGCGCGGTCGGCCAAATGCTGCATGGCCCGCTGATCGGTCACGTCGGTCGGCACCACCATGGCCCGGCCGCCGGCCTCGACGCATTCCTCCGCCACTTCGTGCAGGGCCGCCATCCGGCGGGCGGCAAGGATCACCGCCGCACCCTGTCGGGCGAATTCCAGCGCGGTCGCCCGGCCGATGCCGCTGGAGGCGCCGGTGATGACCACCACCTTGTCGTCCATAGAACGCTTCGCCATGACCGCCGTCCTTTCATTCCGATTTCGTCGATTGCGCCGTACAACAGCGCCGGTCGGCGAAAATCCCGGATGCGACCTTTCGGCCGCCGGTCTGGAGAAGCGGGCGCGAACCCGCTACAGTGATGGGTCTGGTAAGGATTTTGTCCTCAATCAACGTGGAGCGGGCGCGGTGCCGGCGAGAGAGCTTGACGTGAAGGGGCTGCATTGCCCGTTGCCCATCCTGCGCACCCGCGCCCTGCTGAACGGGATGGAGACCGGGGAGGAACTGGTGGTCTTCGCGACCGATCCGGCCTCCGTCATCGACTTCCGGCATTTCTGCAACACGACCGACAACGCGCTGCTGTCGCACGAGACCCAGCCGGACGAGGTCCATAAGACAGTCTTCATCTACCGCATCCGCCGCGGCGGTTGAGGCGTCCGTCGCCGCCCGCCCGCCGTCCCGCGAAAGGTCCATCCCGATGCCGCTTCCCCCCGCCTCCCTGCCGCCGCTGCGCCCCGGTGCCGTCATCCACGGTCCCGGCTCCTACGGCGTCGACGCGCTGCTGGACGGCTTTTCGGCGGAGCTGAAACGGCGCGGCTTCCGCGTCGGCGGGCTGGTGCAGCGCAACCACGGGCCGGGCGACGATTGCGCCGAGCGGATGGAACTGGTCGATGTCGCCACCGGCCGCGCCTATGACATCACCCAGAAGCTGGGGCGGGAATCGCAGTCCTGCCGCGTTGATCCGACCGGCGTGGCGGAGGCCAGTCAGGCGATCCGCAACGCGGTCGCATCCGGTGTCGACCTGCTGGTGGTCAACAAGTTCGCCGGTCTGGAATCGCACGGCGACGGCCTGTCGAACGAGATGCTGACGGCCATCGCCGAAGGCATCCCGGTGCTGACCAGCGTCGGCGGCCGCTATCTCAACGAATGGCAGACGGCCACCGGCGGCTTCTGCGACCTGCTGTCACCGGTGCCGGACGCGCTGTGGCGCTGGTGGGGGCCGCAGCGGATGTATCGGGACCTGGTCCAGGGCGTCGCCGAGGTCGAGGTCCATCGGGTCGTCACCGGCGACAAATGGGTGCTGGTGGAGACCGCCGATGGCCTGGGCGTTGCCGCCCGGCAGGCTCCGGCGGCCGAGGACGATCCGCAACGCTGGGCCGGCCGGTCTTTGCGCGATCTCGCCGCGATGTCCGCGCAATCCTGGGATCCGCTGGAGATCGCCGTCGGCGTCGCCGCCCTGAACGCGCATTACAACCGGCCGGACGTGACCGGGGTCGCCGGCAACGGGCTGGATCTGTTCGCCACGGTGGAGGGCCGGGTGGTCGTGGTCGGCGGCTTCCCACAGCTTGCCCGCCGCCTGCCGCGCGCCAAGGTGATCGACCTGAGCCCGCAGGATGGCGAGTACCCGGAGGCCGCCTGCGACTGGCTGCTGCCGGGCGCCGAGGCTGTGGCCATCACCGCGTCCGCCTTCGCCAACCGCACCCTGCCCCGCCTGCTGCGGGTTTCGGCCGGCGCGACGGTGGCGATGATCGGCCCCGGCACGCCGCTGACCCCGCGCCTGTTCGACTACGGCGTCCATTCGTTGGCCGGCTTCGTCGCCATCGACCGCGAGGCGGTGGTGCGCACCATCGCCGGCGGTGGCGGATCGCGCGATTTTCATCCCTATGGCCGGATGGTCACGCTGCACCGGCCACCCCACTCTTAACTGAACAAGAACACCCGAGGAGTTGAGACCCCATGGCCGATCTGGACCACCAGACCCGCATCGAACTGGAAGCCGCCGCCTTCCGCGGGCTGGTCGAGCATCTGCGCAAGCGCACCGACGTGCAGAACATCGACCTGATGAACCTCGCCGGCTTCTGCCGCAACTGCCTGTCCAAATGGTACGCGGCGGCGGCCAAGGAACGCGGAGTCGAGCTGTCCGACGAGGATGCCCGCATCGCCGTCTATGGCATGCCCTATTCCGAATGGAAGCAGAAGCACCAGAAGGAAGCCACCCCCGAACAGCAGAAGACGTTCGAGGACACCAAGCCGCTGCACGCGGAGATCAGCGGTCACCGGTAAGGCTCCACGCCGGGTTGTCACGCCCCCTCGCCTCCCTGGCTGCCCAATGGGAAGCAAGGGGACGCCGGCTCAGGCGCTCACCGAAAAGGGCTGCACCACCGCCTGGAACTCCGCCATCGCCTCGCAGGCGTCGGAATGGGCGGCGAGCGCCGGCCAGCGGGAGCGGTCGAACACCTGCGGATGGGCCTCGCCCACGAAGCGCAGGGCGCAGGCGGCGGCGATGTCGGCGTGATTGATCCGCTCGCCGAACCACCAGGGTCCCGGAGCGGCGGCACGGTCGGCCTCCAGCACATCCAGGACTGCGCCGATCTGGCCGGTGCAGCGCTCCACCCACAGGTCCGACCGCTCCTTGTGCAGCACCCGTTCATAGACGAGGCTCACCGCCTTGTCGGCGAAGCCGGTCGACAGCGCACAGAGCTTTAGCGCGCGGCGGCGGTCGGGCCCATGGCGGGCGATCAGCGCACGGTCCGGCCCGGCGACCTCGTCCAGATGGTCGAGGATGGCGCCGCTTTCGATCAGCACCTCGCCATCCTCCAGAACCAGGGTCGGCACCCGTTTCAGCGGGTTGAAGCGCGCGACCTCCGCCGCGTCGGAAAAGACCGACCAGGGCCGGTGCTCGTAAGCCATGCCGTAGAGGCGCATGGCCACGGCGACGCGGCGCACGAAGGGCGAGTCATACTGTCCGATCAGGATCATCGACGATTTCCCTGCTGACTGCTGAAGGATCTCACCGATCCTAATACGGATTTGTCCCATGGCCGCATTCTTGGCGCGCGGCTCAGTCCCGCGCCACGATGGGGGTCAGCTTGTAGCGGGCGGCGATGGTCTCCAGCCGGCCGTCGGTCTTGATCGCTGCGACGAAGGCGTTGACCCGCTCCAGCCAAGCCGCATCCCCTGGCGCCACCGCGTAGGCATAGGGGGTCGGCTGTACCGGCACGTCCGGCACGATCAACCGCGCCCAGGGATGGAAGGCCAGCATGCGCTGTCCATAGGGATAGTCGGTCAGAAAGGCGTCGGCGCGGCCGGACTGCACCTCCTCCTCCCGCTCCTGCGGGCGGGTGACGGCGACGATGCGCGCGGTCTTCATGGCGGAGCGGGCGTAGCCGTCCATGTAGGTGTCCTTCTGCACCGCAACGACGTTGCCGGCGCGGTCGAGATCCTCCCACCGCCGGATCCCCTCGTTGGTCTGGGTGGTCACCGCGTAGATGCCGCTGCGCAGATAGGGCCGGCTGAAGGCGACGCGCTGCGCCCGCGCCGGGGTGGCGCCGATGGCGAACATGCCGATGTCGCAGCGGTCGGCCAGCAGGTCGTCGATGAAGCGGGGAAAGCTGCTCTCCACCACGGCCAGCCGCACGCCCAGATCGTCGGCGAAGGCCTGCGCCAGCTCCGCATCCAGCCCCTCCAGCGCTCCGGTGCGCGGATTCCGGAACGAGATTGCATAGTAATCGGGCCAGGAGCAGACACGAAGTTGCTTCTGTTCTGCAATTTTCTGAAGTTTCCCATCGGCCGCCATGACCGGTCCGGCGATGGAACCCGATAAAACCGACAGAATTGCTGCGCCAATTGCCCAAGAGACCCGCGTCGCCATGCCACACCTTTCGTTAACCAACCGCCCCAATTCTTCATAGCCCAAACACAAGCCCGCTAAGCGGCGCCGGTATCTTAGCATCACGTGGACATGGACGGCAGCGAATGCTTGGCGTCCGCCGTCCGTTCCTGCTATTGTCCCATACGCAAACTTCGACCACGGCCGACGTCCAGCGCCTTGATTCGACTGCAATCCTGAGGCGGTTGCGCGTCGGGTCCGCGAAACATGCCGGGTCGCTCGACCACATCTGACCGTCCGGAACGCAGTCCTGTCCCTGTCCCCAGCCAAAGCGGACCTGAAAGGTCTCTTCGAAAAGCGGGGCGGCGTCATCGCCTTCGCCCTTCTGGCGGTCTTCGCCCTGCTGATAAACCAGGGCCAGCAGCTGATCGCCGCAAGGCAGGCCGCGCTCGATTCGGCGGAGGCCAGCCTGTCCAGCCTGGCCGCGGCACTGGAGGTGTCGACCACCCGCACGGTTCAGTCGGTGGACGTTACCCTGTCCTCCATCGTCGATTCGTTGTCCGACGCCAACTGGACCGGCGAGGATGGGGCGACCGACCCCGACCCGACCGCCATGCTGACCGACCGGTTGCGCCGCTCGCCGCACCTGCGCGGGCTGACGCTTCTCGACCGCACCGGCCGCATCGTCGCCACCACGGAGGGGACGCGCCCCGCCGGCCTCTATCTGACGGAGCTGGACGTCTTCCGCCTTCAGACGGACGGCCACGGCAGCGGGCTGGTGATCGGCGATCCGCGCCCGGGGCGCAGCCTGATCGACCGCGCCGATGGGGGCGAGCGGTCGGGACGCTGGATATTGCCGATGAGCCGCGCCCTGCTCGACGCCGACGGCACGCTGCAGGCGGTGGTCGTCGCCACCGTCAACCCGGACTATTTCCAGGGGCTGTACCGCGCGGTCCAGGGCGGCCAGGTCGGCGGAAGCGCCGCCGGCGTGGGCGACCGCATCGCGTTGTACCGCTATGACGGCACCCTGCTGACCGTGCAGCCGCAGGCCGGGGAGGAGATCGCCCGCTCCTTCGCCGCGACCCCGCTGTTCCGAAGCCACCTGCCGCAGGCCGAATATGGCGTGTTCCGCCATTCCGGAACGGATATCGGCGCCGGTCCCGACACGCGCATCGTCGCCTACCGGACGACGCCGGTCTGGCCGCTGGTCCTGACGGTCAGCGTGCGCAAGGACGCGGTGCTGACCGGGTGGCGCGACAATCTGTGGACGGCGACCCTGCTGTCCGGCGGGATGATCCTGCTGCTGGGGATGTTCGGGCTGATGCTGGCCCGTTCGCTGGCGGCGCAGCGCCGGCAGGGCAAGGAACTGGAAGAGACCAACGCCCGTCTGTCCGCCATCGTCGACACCGCGGCGGAGGGCATCGTCACCGCAAGGCCGGACGGCGTGATCGAGGCCGCCAACCCGGCTGCGCACGCCATCTTCCGCTGCGCGCCGGGCGGGCTGATCGGACGGTCGGTGCTGGATCTGCTGCCACCGGACAAGCGGACCAATGCCGCCCGCGCGCTGGACGAGATCACACAGGGCCGCCGTGGCATGGGTCGGGCGGCGCGGGGCGAGACCATCGCCCTGCGGCCGTCGGCGTCCGACGGCACCAGGGAGGCGGAGAGCTTCCCGCTGGCCTATTCCATGGCGCTGGTCATGACCGGGGCCGGCCCGCTCTACGCCGCGATCCTGCGAGACCTGACGGAGGAGAAGCGGCTGGAGCATACCCTGCGCGACGCCAAGGAACGGGCGGAGGACGGCCAGCGCATCAAGATGGAATTCCTCGCGACCATGAGTCACGAGATCCGCACGCCGATGAACGGCGTGATCGGCATGGCCGGGCTGCTGCTCGACACGCCGATGGAGGCCGAACAGCGCACCTATGCCGAGACGATCCGCGATTCCGCCGAATCGCTTCTGGTCATCATCAACGACATCCTCGACTTCTCCAAGATCGACGCCGGCCGGCTGGATCTGGAGATCGGCGAGTTCGAACTGGTGCCGATGGTCGAAAGCGTGGCGGAAATCCTGGCTCCCCGTGCCGCGGCCAAGGGGCTGGACCTTGCCAGCTACGTGCCGCCCGGCCTGCGCGGCCCGCTGCTGGGCGATGCCGGACGGCTCCGGCAGATCCTGCTGAACCTCGCCGGCAACGCCGTGAAGTTCACCGATACCGGCAGCATCACCATCCTGCTGAGCGAGGAGCCCGCTTCCGCCGGATCGGAATCCGACGGCGTCTGCATCCGGTTCGAGGTTCGCGATACCGGAATCGGCATCCCGGAGGAGGAGCGGCCACGCCTGTTCGCCATGTTCACCCAGGTGGATTCCTCGCCCGCCCGCCGCCATGGCGGCACCGGGCTGGGGCTGGCGATCTGCAAGCGGCTGGCGGAGCTGATGGGCGGCCGGATCGGGGTGGACAGCCAGCAGGGATCGGGCAGCGTCTTCTGGGTGACCATCCCGCTGAAGCGCGGCGCCGGCAGCGCCCATCCGCCGACGCCGGCTGGCGATTGGGCCGGGCGCCGGCTGCTGCTGGTCGACGACATCGCCGTCAACCGCGACCTGCTGACCCGGCAACTCGACGGCTTCGGCATCGTGACCGAAACGGCGGAGAACGGGGAGCAGGCGTTGTACCGGCTGATCGCCGCCGCCCGGAACGGCAGGCCCTTCGACGCCGCCATCCTCGACCACCGCATGCCGGGCCTGACCGGTCCCGAGTTGGCCCGGCGCATCCGGTCCATTCCCGAACTGGCCGGCATCCGGCTGGCGCTCGCCTCGTCGCAGAGGCTGGAGGGGCAGGAGCCGGACCGGGCACCGGTCGATACCCACCTTCCCAAGCCGATCCGCTTCAGCATGCTTTGCCAATGCCTCGCCCGGCTGCTGGAACCGCAACCGCCTGCGGACGCCCCGGCATCCTGGCCCCATCCGCTGCCGGGAAGCGGCTTGTCCACCGCCAAAATCGTGTCCCTCCCCATCCGCGGATCGGCCGAAACGGCGGCCAACGCCAAGACCGATGCCACGCCCGCCCCGCGGCCGGAGGCGAAGCCGCGCGCCCGCGTGCTGGTGGCGGAGGACAATCCGGTCAACCAGCAGCTGGCGCTGGCTCTGCTGCGCCGCGCCGGGCACAGCGCGGAAGCGGTGTCGAACGGCGAGGAGGCGGTGGAGGCGGTGACGGCCCGGCCCTACGACCTCGTCCTGATGGACGTCCAGATGCCGGTGATGGACGGGCTGACGGCGACACGGCGGATCCGCCGGCTGTCCGGCCCAGCCGCGCGCATCCCGGTGGTGGCCCTGACCGCCAACGCCATGCAGGGCGACGCCGCCATCTGCCTGGAAGCCGGCATGGACGATTATCTGTCCAAGCCGATCAACGCCCGCAAGCTGCTGGACACCATCGCCCGTTTCGCCGCTCCCGCTGCCGACGGCGGCGGGCAAGCCCCTGCCCCGGCACAGCCGCCGTCGGGACCGGAGCCGGCCACCGTCAATGCGGAGAAAATCGAGGAACTGCGCGACGCACTGGGCGGTGACGGGTTCGCGCTTCTGCTGGAAACCTTCTTCAGCGACAGTCCGCAGCATCTCGATCTGCTGCGTGCCGCCATCGCGCGCGGGGACTGCACCGGCATCGAACGGGAGGCGCATATCTTGAAGGGTTCCGCCGCCAATGTCGGGTTCGACCGGCTGGCCGCCACCGCCCATCATCTGGTAGCCGCCGCCCGCAGCGGCGACCACGACTCACTGACCGCCACCGCCGGCGAGCGGGTCGCCGCCGAGTTGTCCGCCGCGCGAAAGGCCGTTTCGGCCCTGGAAGCATCCGTCGGCTGAACCCCTGACCGGATCGCCGGCCGGCCATGCTGCGACGCAGTGCCGCCGGTGATTGTGCAATAGCGTCAGTTTCAGTAAAATGCCGTGGATTTCCCGATCCCACGCCCCGAACCGTTGGAGTAGACGCCGACCATGGCCGATGCCGTCACCGCTCTGGTCGTCGATGACGAGGAAATGACCCGCGCCATCGTTGCCGGATACCTCTCCCGCATCGGCTACCGCACGCTGGAGGCCGAGACCAAGGCCCAGGCGTGGGAAATCCTGTCGGCCAGCGGGTCGGCGATCCATGTCGTTCTGCTCGACCGGCGGCTCGCCGACGGTGACGGTCTGGAACTGTACGAATGGATGAAGAATGAGCCGCATCTGGCCGACATCCCCGTCATCGTCCAGACCATCTCCGACAGCAGTTCGGAGATCGCGGCGGCCATCCGCGCCGGCGTGTTCTACTATCTCATCAAGCCTTATGACGGCGCGCTGCTGCGCTCCGTCGTCCGTGCGGCGGAGGAGACGACCGGGCGGCTGAGGAGCCTGCAGGGCGACCTGCGCTCCCGCTCCGACGCCATCGGCCTGCTGCGCGACGGGCGTTTCCGCTTCCGCACCCTGCAGGAGGCGCAGAATCTCGCCATCACCCTGTCGTCCGTCGCCGCCACCGTCCACAGCCTGACCTTCGGCCTGTCGGAGATCCTGGTGAACGCGGTGGAGCACGGCAACCTCGGCATCGGCTTCGAGGCGAAGGGCCGGCTGAAGGCCAGCGGCATGCTGGTGCGCGAGGTCGAGGCGCGGCTGGCCTCGGCCGAGCATCGCGACAAATACGCCACCGTGCATGTGGAGCGCAGCGACAGCCGGGTGATCTTCACCGTGACCGACATGGGGGCGGGGTTCGACTTCAACCGCTACCTGTCGGTCGATGCCTCCCAGTCGAACGCCACCCATGGCCGCGGCATCGCGCTGGCCCGCATGGTCGGGTTTGATCAGCTGACCTATGTCGGCAACGGCAACCGGGTGGTCGGCGTCGTCAATCTGGACCGCACTCCGGACGGCCTGTCCGACTGACCCACAGCACCGTCAGGTCGTCGGTCAGCAGCCGCGGCATCGCCGTGAAATAGCGGTCGAGCAGACAACGCAGCGGCCGATCCGGGGCGCCATGCCCCAGGCCGCGCACCAGATCGGTCACGCCGGCATACCCGAACATCTTCCCGTCCCAACCGCGCGCCTCGTACAAGGCATCGCTGAACAGGACCAGGGCGGAGCCCGGCGGAAAGTCCAGGCATTGGTTGCGGTATCGCGCCTCGGCCGCGACGCCCAGCGGCAGGCCGCAGCTCGGCCCTACATCCAGCTCGCCGTCGGGGCGGCGAACCAGCGGCTTCGGCGCGGCGGCCGTGGCGTAGATCAGCCGGTCGGCGGCGACATCCACCACGGCATAGATCATCGCGGCGAATTGCGTCTCCGGCAGCAGCCCGACCAGCAGGCCGTTCAGCACCCGCAGCGTCTCGGCCGGGTCGTCGGCGGGCAAATCGCTGCGGGCGAGCAGCGCATGCAGCCGGAAGGTGTTCAGCGCCGCCGCCACCCCATGGCCGGTGAAATCGCACAGGAACAGCGCAAAGCGCCGGTCGTCGATCGGCCGCGCGCCCCACAGGTCGCCGCCAAGCTCCGAACTGGATTCGAAATGGCTGTCCAGCGCGACGCCGTAACGCCGCTCCAGCGACCGGCAGAGCGTGGCGTCGGGCAGCAGATCCAACTGCATGTCGCGCGCCCGCGCCATCCGCTGCACGGCGTCGCTGTGGTGGTTGCGCAGGCTGCGGATCACCTCCTGCAGCGAGCGGTCGAGGCGGCGGTTTTCCAGATGCAGCGACAGGCGGACCGACAGCTCCGCCAGGGTCAGCGGACGCGCCAGCAGATCGGTCGCGCCGGCCCGCAGCAGCTCCGCCCGCGCCCGCCCGCCGGGGAAGCGGCCGAGCACGAGGATCGGCAGGTCGCGCAGATGAGTCTCCGTCCGCAGCCCCGCCAGCAGGTCCGGCCCGAATCCCGGCAGGCCGGCATGCAGAAGCAGCATCTGCGGCGTACCGGCCGCCAGCGCCCCGGCCAGCCCGGCGCCGTCGACCACCCTGACGCCGCGAACTCCCAGCCGGCCCAGGACATCGCGCAACGGCCCGGCCGCCGATGGACGCGGATGGCCGATCACGACGGGCGGGCTGCCGCTCACCGGCTAGAACTCGCAGGGGATGATGGTGTGGAACTCCGAGATCTCGATCAGTTCGCGGACCTGACCGCGCGGATGCTTCAGGCGGAAGACGACGCCCGTCCGCTTGGCCGCATTGTTCGCCAGGACCAGCAGCCCCAACCCGGCGGAATCCATATACTCGACGGCCGACAGGTTCAGCACGCATTCCGCGATGCCGGCCATCTCCCACTCCGCCAGGATTTCCCGGAACCCGGCGTCGGCCTCGAACGTCATCTGCCCGCGCAGTTCAAGTTCGCGCACGCCGCCGCTGTCGCGCACCGTGTAGTCCATCACCCGATCCACCGTTGCCCGATCTACCCTTGAAGCCCCGCCAGCCTAGAGTCCCGGCTCGAACACCGCGACACGATTGCGGCCGAGGTGCTTCGCCCGATAGAGCGCGAGGTCGGCACGGTGGATCGCCCGCTCCAGCGTATCGGTCGCCCCCTCCAGCCCGGCGATGCCGATGCTCGCGGTCAGGCGGAAGGTGCCGTCGGTCGCCTCGATCGGCATGCGGGCCAGATGGCGGCGCACCCGTTCGGCCACCACGCGGCTCTCGTCGGCGGTCGCACCGGGCAGGACCACCACGAACTCCTCCCCGCCCAGCCGGCCGAGAATGTCGTATTCCCGAAGAATCGCCTGACAGCCGGCCGCCACCATGCGCAGCGCGTCGTCGCCGGTGGCGTGGCCGAAGGTGTCGTTGATGCGCTTGAAATGGTCGACGTCCAGGACGAAGACGGACAGCGGCTCGTGGAACCGATGGGCACGGGCCAGTTGGGCGCGCGCCATCTCCATGAAGGAGCGCCGGTTGTAGATTCCGGTCAGCGGATCGCGCGACGCCATGTCGCGCAACGCCTCTTCCATGCTGCGGCGCTCGGTGTAGTCGTAGATCCAGGCGAGATTGACCGCCATGCCCTGGATCACCGCCTGATTCACCGTGAACAGCGTCCAGAAGGGCGAGCCGTCGGCCCGCTTGAACTGGACCTCCATATTGGTGACGCCGCCGCCGCCGCGCAGCCGTTCCAGGACGCGCAGGCGCTGGTGGCTGTCCAGGTAATAGTCGCGGGCGCGGCTGCCGATCAGCTTTTCGCGCGGCAGGCCGATCAGTTCGGCAAAGCGGGTGTTGACGAAGATGATCCGGCCGTCGTCGCGCCGGGACACCGAAACGCCGATCGGACTCTGTTCGAGGATGGCCTCCAGCCGCTCCTCGTTCGGGCGCGTTTCGGTCAACTCGTGGATGGCGGTTTTGGGCAGATTGACCGTCCGGGTCGCACCTTCAGCCGTACAGATCGGCGCCTCGTACAGCAGTGCGTCAACAGCCGACATCTCGGCAGGCGCTTCCACATCGCCCGGATCGCCGGCCTGCCGAAAAATCGAATCGACGGCTGTCACGGTCAGAAGCCGGCTAATGCCGGTTTTGCCGTCCGCTTCGCCAATCCACGGACTTTCAGCCACCGTCACCCAGCGTGTGGAACCATCGTTCCGCAGGGCGCGCTGCGCATCACCGGAAGTCTGCGCCCCCCTGCCGGAGCCACCATGGTCGAGTTCAAATTCGCACAGGCTCCGGCCCGGCAGGCCGCCGTCTTCGCAGCCCAACAGGTCATGCAGGGCCGGATTCGCATGGTGGATGATCCCCGATGCCGTGACGAGGCAAACCCCGACCGGCAGACGGTCGAAGACTGAAAACGTGGTTTCGCGCCCATCATCCACACCACGGCCTGAGATCATCGCCATGCAACCCGGTACCGGCATGGCCGAGAATGTTTCATAGATTTTTATTTCCCCGCAACACCGACGATTTCCGACAGGGTCGAAGTATGACAGCCGGATTTCTAAAAACGGTTGAGTATATAAAATTTTCGCCGATTGTTCAAGACGCTGACGTTTCAAGCGGTTGCAATGCCCAGCTTCTTTCTGCGGCCAGTGCGACACCAAGCCGCTGCCAGTCCTCAACGGCGCCCGGCAAGCCGAAACGCAGCCAGTCCGGCCGCCGTTCGAATCGACGCACGAGGAGTCCGGCCTCGCCCAGGGCGCGATAGAGCGCCGGTGCCCGCGGGTCCTCGACGAGTCGGAACAGCTCGGTCCCGCCGACCACCCGCAGGCCGGCCTTTTCCAGCATGCGGTCCAGCTCCGACGACGACGCCGCCAGCCGCCGCCTTGTCGCCTCGATCCAATGGCGGTCGCCCAGCGCCGCCGTGGCGATGGCCAGCCCCGGCCCCGACACCGCCCAGGGTCCGATGGCCTCGCGCAGCGCCGTCGCCGGCCCGGCCGGTGCCAGTGCGATGCCCAGCCGCAGACCCGCAAGCCCGAAGAACTTGCCGAAGGACCGCAGGATAACCAGCCCCGGCTTGCCGGCATGCGCCGCGAGGCTGTCCTCCGGCCGCATGTCGGCGAAGGCCTCGTCCACCACCAACCAGCCGCCGCGGGCATGCTGCGCTTCGGCTATCTCCAGCAGGCGGGCGGCGGGCCAGCGCCGGCCGTCGGGGTTGTTGGGATTGACGATCACCAGGACGTCGGCCTCCTCCACCCCCTCCACCATCTGGACGTCATGGCCGGCCAGCGCCCAGCAGCGGGCATGCTCGGCATAGGTCGGCCCCAGGACGGCGACGCGGCCCGGCGCGCGCAGCCGCGGCAGCAACTGGATCAGCGCCTGCGATCCCGACGCCGCGGCCACCACGTCGGCCGACGGCGCGCCGTAGCAGGCCGCCGCCGCGCTCCGCAGCGCGGCCTCCTCTCCGCGGCCGGGCAGCCGGTTCCAGGCGTCCGGCCGCACCGGCGGCAGCGGGTAGGGCCAGGGGTTGATGCCGGTCGACAGATCGACCCACGGCTCCGGCGCGCCTGGAAATGCGGCGCGCGCGCCGTCCAGGTCGCCGCCATGCAGCAGGGTGCCGCCCGCGGAGGCCTCCTGCCCCGTCTGCCGTTCGTCCGCCACGCACGGCTTGGTCCCCGGGCTGTCTTCGGCCATGATCGCGCCTCTTCCTCATTCACCGACGCGCGGCCAGCGCGCCGCCCCATTGCCTGGAACGTCCCACCCGTGCCGCTGCATCCCTTCCTGCTCGCCACAGCACTCATCATCGAAGCGGTGGCGGGCTATCCCGATCCACTCTACGCCCGCATCCGTCATCCGGTCGTGTGGATCGGAGCGCTTATCGCCCAGCTTGACCGTGCGCTCAACCATGAGACCGACGGTTTCGGCCGCCGCAAGGCCTTCGGCGTGCTGGCGGTGGTGGTGCTTCTGCTGACTGTGGGCGGTGTCGCCGTGGCGGTGGCCTGGGTCTGCCGGCTGCTGCCGTTCGGCTGGTTGGTCGAGGCGGTGCTGGCCTCCACCCTGCTGGCCCAGCGCAGCCTGCACGACCATGTGGCGGCCGTTGCCAAAGGCTTCCGCACCGGCGGGCTGGAGGGGGCGCGCAAGGCCGTGTCGATGATCGTCGGCCGCAACCCGGCGACGCTCGACGAGCCCGCGGTCGCCCGCGCCGCCATCGAAAGCCTCGCGGAGAATTTCTCGGACGGGGTGGTGGCGCCGGCCTTCTGGCTGCTGGTGGGCGGGCTGCCGGGTCTGGCGCTCTACAAGGCGATCAACACCGCGGACAGCATGATCGGCCACCGCACCCCGCGCCACGAGGCCTTCGGCTGGGCGGCGGCGCGGCTGGACGATCTGGTCAACCTGCCGGGATCGCGCCTGACCGCCCTGCTGCTGGTCGGAGCGGCCTGGATGACCGGCGGGGCCGACGCGCGGCAGGCCTGGGCATCCGTTCGGCGGGACGCCCACCGCCACCGCTCCCCGAACGCCGGCTGGCCGGAAGCGGCGATGGCCGGCGCGCTCGACCTGCGTCTCGGCGGTCCGCGGGTCTATGGCGCCACGCGGATCGAGGATGTCTGGCTCGGCCCCGGCCGCACCGCCGCCACCCCCGACGACATCGGCCGGGCGCTGGTGCTCTATCGCCGCGCCTGCGCCCTGCTGATCGCCTCGGCGTTGGTGCTGGCAGTGCTGGGATAGGCGGTCATCCCCGCGCCGCCCGCCGCATCATCAGCGACAGCCGCCGGCCGACCCGGCGGCCGAAGCGACGGAGGGCATACAGCAGGCGGCGGGCGGCGCGGACGGGGACAGTCTCCTTCAGCCAGGCGAGCCAGGCCGTCACCCGAACATAGCCCCAGGCAAACCAGCCGATGGTCAGCAGCTTCGGCTTGGCAACATGGAACAGCCGCTCCACCAGGATGATCTTGACCAGTTCCGCCCCGACCATCACCGAGACGCCGACCGTCGGGCGTCCGGTGGCGAGCAGCCATGCCCCGACAAGCTTTGCCGGTTCCAGCAACGCCAGCGGCACCAGCACGAGGATCAGCGACGGGTAAGGCCTCAGCCCGGCGACCCAGCGGCCGATCCGGCCGAACAGCGGCAGCCGGGCGATCCGCCGGACCACCGGCCGCACCACCCAATAGGCCAGCGCATCCAGTAGGAAATATCCGACCGCGAGCAAGGTCGCGACCGGACGCAGCAGCCGCGACAACAGCCTCCACGGCTGCTTCGGCCGATCCGATGAGGCGGAACGCTTGCCTGCCCCGGGCGTAGGGCCGGGCGGGAGATTGCTGTTCATTCGAGATATCCCGACGGACGTCCTAGGTCCCTGTCTACCACCAAGGCCAGCCTTTCGTTTGCGGGAAGGGGCTGGCACTTTCTCCTAAATTGTTCCTGTACACGCACAATCAGGCCTGCTTCTTCCCCGAACGTAGTCCCACAACAGCAAAACCCAACGTGCCCGGCCATTACGATCCCCTCCTCGTCGCGCTGTCATATGTAATCGCCGTGTTCGGCGGTTATGTGGCGCTGGATCTCGCCCATCACAGCGGCATCGGCACGGCCCGCCCATCCATTGCGCCCAACCGTCGTGGCGGCTCCGGGAGCGATCCGAGCGACGGCCGCCGGCTGGCGAGTGCGGCGCTGGCCCTCGGAGCCGGGATATGGTCGATGCACTTCATCGGCATGCTCGCCTATCGCAGCGACATACCGATCAGCTACGACGCCGGGCTTACCGCGCTGTCCTTCCTGCTGGCCGTCGCCGTTTCCGGTGCCGGCCTGTTCGCCGTCGCCCGCAACCGCCCCCGCCACTACACCTTGCCGGTGGCGGGAACCCTGACGGGGCTCGGCATCGTCAGCATGCATTATGTGGGGATGGCGGGCATGCAAATGGACATGGAGCTGTCCTACGACGTCGTTCTGGTCGCCGTTTCGGTGGCCGTCGCAATCGTCGCCTCCACCGCGGCCTTATGGCTGGCCTTCCGGACCAAGCGCCCGCTGCAGCGTGCCGCCGGCGCGGTTCTTCTGGGCCTGGGGGTGGTGACGATGCACTACACCGGTATGGCCGCGGCCGGAATGGAGCCGATAACCGATGTGAGCACCGCCGCGCTCGATGGCATCAGCACTTACAATGCCATGCCGGCCCATGTGATGCCCTCCTCCGGGCAGCGGATGGCCCTGTCCCCCTCCCTGCTGGCGATCATGACGGGGGTGGGCACGCTGCTTCTCCTCTCGCTGGCGATGCTGTCGTCGCTGCTCGACCGCCGCCAAAGGGCGGAGCATTCGGCGGAGCAGGAGGCGCGGTATCGCGCCATCGTCGACACCGCGGTCGACCCCATCATCCTGATCGACGACCAGGGCACCGTCGAATCCTTCAACCATGCGGCGGAGAAGACCTTCGGCTACCGCGCCGACGAGGTGATCGGCCGCAACGTCAACATGCTGATGCCGGAGCCGTACCGGAGCGCCCATGACGGCTATCTCGACCGCTACCACCAGACAGGGGAGCGGCGGATCATCGGCATCGGCCGCGAGGTGACCGGCCAGCGCAAGGACGGCTCCACCTTCCCGCTCGACCTGTCAGTGGGTGAATGGCATGTCGGCAAACGGCGCATGTACACCGGCATCATGCGCGACATCACCGCGCGCAGGGCCGCCGAAGACGCGATCCTGCGTGCCCGCGACGAGGCGGAGGCGGCGAGGATCGAGGCGGTCCAAGCCCGCGACGACGCCCTGCGTGCCGATCGCGCCAAGACCAAGTTCCTCGCCGCCGCCAGCCACGATCTGCGCCAACCGCTGCAGTCGCTGTTCTTCTTCGCCCACGCGTTATCCGACAAGTTGCAGGACCACCCCACGTCGCCGCTGCTGGCCAGCATGACCGATTCGCTGAATGGCCTCCGGGTGATGCTGGACAGCCTGCTGGACGTCTCGCGGCTGGATGCCGGGGTGGTGAAGCCCAGCGTCACCGATTTCGCGCTCGGGCCCCTGCTGGACCGGCTGGCGGAGGAATACCGCATCCGCGCCACCGAATGCGGGCTGACGCTGCGTCATGTCCCGACCTCCGCCTGGACCAGCAGCGACCCCGCCCTGCTTGAGCGCATCCTGCGCAACCTGATCGAGAACGCCATCCGCTACACCGAACGCGGCCATATCCTGGTCGGCTGCCTGCACCGCGGCGGCGCTCTGCGGCTGGCGGTGATCGACCAGGGCATCGGCATCCCCGGCGACCGGACGGAGGACATCTTCCAGGAGTTCATCCAGCTCGCCAATCCGGAGCGCGACCGGCGCAAGGGGCTGGGGCTGGGGCTGGCGATCGTGCGGCGGCTGGGCGGTCTGCTGAAGCATCGGGTGACGGTGCGGTCCACCCCCGGCCGCGGCAGCGGCTTCTTCCTCGACCTGCCGGCGGCGGTGCCGCGTCCGGTCCCGAAGCCGGTGCGCATCCCGGCCGAGTTGCCGGACGCCAAGGGGCTGATCGTGGTCGTCGACGACGACACCATCATCCTGCTCAGCATGCGGGCGATGCTGGAGGAATGGGGATACGAGGTGGTCGCCGCCGTGTCGGCCGACGAGGCGATCGCGTCGCTGCTGAATCTCGGCCGGCAGCCGGCGATGATCGTCGCCGACTATCGCCTGCGCGAGGGACGGACGGGGGTGGAGGCGATCCGCGACATCTACGGCGTCTGCGGTGTGCGCGTCCCCGCCGTGGTGCTGACCGGCGACACCGACCCCGCCCGCATCGCCGAGGTGCAGCGCAGCGGCCACCGCCTGATCCACAAGCCGGTGTCCGCCCCGATGCTGCGCGAGATCCTGACCGCCGCCGCATAGGCCGAAGGCCGCCGGAAAAAGCGCCCGACTCCACCCAAGCAACCCTGGACGGGCCGGCGGCCGGGGGACTAGCATCCGCCACCCGAACGCCCGCCCCCCCGACGGCCCCCGCCCGTCGCCGCCCCATTTTCTCTCACGGACCGTGATGCTGCGCCGTTCCCTGATCCGCGCCGGCGAGACCTGCGCTTTCCATCTCCGCGCCGCCCTGGCGCGTGCGCTGTCCCGCCCTGCCCCTCCTGCCGCACCGCCCGCTGCACCTCCCTATGCCGGTCATCCGGCGCCGCCGCAGCAGCCACCGGTCCAGTACCCTGGCGCACCCTATCCCGGCGCACCCTATCCGCAGCCTCCGCAGCAGCCGGTCTATCCGCCCGACGGTTACCCGCCCGGAAGCTATGCGCCCGGCCAGCCCTATCCCTATCCGCAACAGCCGGCGCCGCCCTACGGTGTGCAGCCGCCGCAAGCGGCTCCTCCCTACGCCCCGCCACCGCAATATCCACCCACGCCGCCGTCCAACCGGCAGCCGGGACGCCCGCAATTCCGCCTGCCGCGCGGGCGCTGGGGCAAGGTGGCGGTCATCGCGGGCGTGCTTGTTCTGCTGCCCCCGGTGACGCTGTTCGGCGCCTATTGGTGGATGCGGGCGCAGCAGCCGGAGACCAGCGGCACCATATCCATTCCCGGCAGCGGCGCCCCGGCGGAAGTCGTCCGCGACCGCCAAGGTGTCGTCCATATCTTCGCGGCGACGGAGCGCGACGCCTACCGCGCGCTGGGCTATGCCCACGCCCAGGACCGGCTGTGGCAGATGGAGACGATGCGCCGCGCCGGCGCCGGCCGGCTGGCGGAGCTGATCGGCACCAAATACGGCGACTTCGCCCTGCGCAGCGACCGGCTGATGCGCACTCTCGGCGTCCGCCGCTCGGCCGAGGCGATGGAAGCCACCCTGTCGCCGGAGGCCCGCAGCGCCTTCGAGGCCTATGCCGAGGGCGTGAACGCCTATCTCGCCACGCGGTCGGAGGCTCTGCCGGTCGAATTCCAGCTTCTGCGCCACACGCCGGAGCCCTGGACGGTCGCCGACAGTCTGGTCTGGGCCAAGCTGATGGCGCTGCAGCTGTCCGCCAACTATCGGGACGAGCTGTTCCGCTCCCGCGTGCTGGAACGGCTGTCGCCCACCCAGGTCGACGACCTGTTCCCGCCCGACGCCCCCGGCGCCCCCACCACGCTGTCGAAAGACCTGCGCGGCATGGATTTGCGGGAAACGGTGCGGCGCACCCTGGCGGCATTGCCGCAGATGGGCTTCGACACCGCGTCGAATGAATGGGTCCTGACCGGCGCCCGCACCGCCACCGGCAAGCCGATCCTCGCCAACGACCCGCATCTGGGGTTGGAAGCGCCGATCCTCTGGTACCTCGCCCGCATCGTGACGCCCGACTTCACCGTCACCGGCGCCACGGTGCCGGGGGTGCCGCTGACCATCCTCGGCCACAACGGCAAGGTCGCCTGGGGCTTCACCACCACCCACAGCGACACCCAGGATCTGTTCGTCGAGAAGCAGGACCCGCAGGACCCCGCCCGCTATCTGACCCCCGACGGCAGCCAGCCCTACGAGGCGCGCGCCGAGACCATCGCCATCGCCGGCGAGCCCTCGCAGACGCTGACCGTGCGCGGCACGCGGCACGGCCCGGTCATCTCCGACCTGGACGGCACGCCGGCCGGCAATGCGCCCGGCCCGGTGCTGGCGCTGTCCTTCCCTGGCCTTGCCGACGACGATACCAGCGCGGAGGCTCTCTACCGCCTGAACCATGCGGAAACGGCGGAGGCGGCGCGTGAGGCGCTGCGCCTGCATGTTGCTCCGCAGCAGAATGTCGTCTATGCGGATGTGGCGGGTACGGTCGGCTTCATCTCCGCCGGCCGGGTGCCGATCCGGCGCAAGGGTGACGGCCGCGTGCCGGTTCCCGGCTGGACCGGCGAGTATGACTGGACCGGTTTCCTGCCCTACTACGCCCTGCCGCAGTCGGTGAACCCGCCGTCGGGGCAATTCGTCAACGCCAACAACGCGGTGGTCGGGAGCGACTATCCCTATCGCCTCGCCACCGAATGGCCCGATCCATCGCGCGCCAAGCGCATCGTCGAGATGCTGGGCACCGGACGCTTTTCCGTCGAGGATGTGGCGCGCCAGCAGATGGACATCGTCTCGCTTCCCGCCCGCGACTTCCTGCCCGAACTGCTGAAATATCCGTCCCCGCCCGGCCTCGCCAGCGATGCGGCGGCGCTTCTGCGCAATTGGGACGGCCGGATGGACCGCAACCGGCCGGAACCGCTGATCTTCACCGCCTGGATGCGCGAGCTGGTCCGCGCGGTGTTCGCCGACGAACTCGGTCCCGATTTCGCGTCCTACTGGGAGCTGCGGCCGGAGGCGTTGCGGCATGTCCTGGGCGAGCGGCCGGAGTGGTGCGACGACGTCACCACCCCGCAGAAGGAAAGCTGCGCCGACATGATCGGCCGGTCGCTGGAGGCGGCGGTGGCGATGCTGGCCGAGCGCCACGGCTCCAGCCCAAAGAGCTGGCGCTGGGGCGACGACCACAAGGCGGCGCTGGTCCACCGGATGCTGAGCCGCCTGCCGCTGATCGGCGGCACCGCCGACCTGTCGGTGGAGACCGACGGCGGCTTCTTCACCGTCAACCGTGGATCGACCAGCACCCGCGATCCCGCGAACCCCTTCCGCCATGTCCATGGCGCCGGGTTCCGCGCGGTCTATGATCTGTCGGATCTGGACAATTCCCGCTTCGTGATCGCCACCGGCCAGTCCGGCAACATCTGGTCCCGCCATTGGGGCGATCTGGTCGGGCTGTGGCGCGACGGCGGTTCGTTGCGTCTGGCCGGCGACCGTGGCACGCTGGTCTCGGCAGGGGCGGAGGTGCTGACACTCACACCACGCAACACCGGGACAGCCAAGAAATGACCATCACTCTGGAGGACGTGCGCGCCGCGGCGGCGCGCATCGCGGGGCACCTGTCCCGAACGCCCACGGTTCCGGCGCCCCGCCTGGGGGACATGGCGGGGTGCCGGCTGCACGTGAAGCTGGAAAGCCAGCACACCACCAGCTCCTTCAAGGAGCGTGGCGCGCTGAACAAGCTGCTGTCGCTGAGCGAGGCGGAGCGCCACGCCGGCGTCATCGCCATGTCCGCCGGCAACCATGCCCAGGCGGTGGCCTGCCACGCCACGCGGCTGGGCATCCGCTCCACCATCGTCATGCCCGCCTTCACCCCCTTCACCAAGGTGGAGCGGACGGAGAATCTGGGCGCCACCGTCGAACTGCATGGCGAGACGCTGAGCGAGGCGGCCGCCTTCGCCCAGGAACTGGCAACGCGCGACGGGCTGACCTTCGTCCATCCCTACGACGACCCGCTGGTGGCCGCCGGCCAGGGCACCGCGGCGCTGGAACTGCTGGAGGATGTGCCGGACCTCGACGTTCTGGTCATTCCCATCGGCGGCGGCGGCCTGATCGCCGGCATGGCGACGGCGGCCAAGGCGCTGCGGCCGGATCTGGAGATCGTCGGCGTGCAGTGCAGCCTCTATCCCGCCGTGCGTCAGGCGCTGGCCGGACTGCCGATCACCTGCGGCGGCGCCACCGTGGCCGAAGGCATCGCGGTGAAGGCGCCCGGCGCCCTGACCCTACCGATCATCCGCGCGCTGGTCGACGACGTGGTGGAGGTGGGCGAGGCCCGGCTGGAGGAAGCGGTCTACCGTCTCGCCACAATGCAGAAGCTGGTCGCCGAAGGAGCCGGCGCGGCGGCGCTCGCCGCCATTCTGGATGAGCCGGAGCGCTACCGCGGCCGCAAGGTCGGCATGGTGCTGTCGGGCGGCAACATCGACTCCCGTATCATGGCGCAGGTGCTGATGCGCGGTCTGGTCTATGAGGGGCGGATCGTCCGCCTGCGCATCGGCATCACCGACGCCCCCGGCGCCCTGGCCCGCGTCACCCGCCTGCTGGGCGAGGCCGGGGCCAACATCGTCGAGGTCCATCACCAGCGCCTGTTCCACAATGTGCCGGTGAAGATGGCCGAGGTGGACGTGGTGCTGGAAACCCGCAACCAGACCCATGTCGATGCGCTGATCGCTCGCATGAAGGAAGCGGGCTATCCGACCAGCCTGATGGTGGAGGTGGGGTAGACCCCCCACCCTTCAGATGCTGTAATTGTCCGCGATCTCCGACCGCAGCTGTTCCACCTGATCGCGGAAGACCGAGCCGTCCCGGCCGGCGCTGTTGCGCACGTCGCGCACCACGCGGGCCGGGGTGCCGCCCAGCACGATGATGCGGTCGGCCAGATGCACCGCCTCTTCCAGATCGTGGGTGACGAACAGAATCGTCTTGCCCGTCTCCTGATGGATGCGGCGAAGCTCGTCCTGCAGATTGTGGCGGGTGATGGCGTCGAGCGCGCCGAACGGCTCGTCCATCAACAGGATGTCCGGGTCCACCGCCATGGCGCGGGCGATGCCGATGCGCTGGCGCTGGCCGCCCGACAGCTCGTAGGGCCAGCGGCGGGCATAGCCGTCGAGCCGCACCAGCTTCAGCGCGGCCTCGGCGCGCTGGCGGCGCACGTCGCGGGTGACCGGCAGGCCCTCCAGCCCGAACTCCACATTGCGGATCACCCGGCGCCAGGGCAGCAGGCGGGAGTCCTGGAACACCAGCCCGACCGGGCGATGGCCGGGGCGCTGGTCCTGATGAATGGTGACGCCGCCGCTGCGCGCGGTGTGCAGGCCGGCGACGACGCGCAGAAGCGTCGACTTGCCGACGCCGGACGGGCCGACGATGGCGACGAAGCTGCCGCGCTCGACCGACAGGTTGACGTCGACCAGCACCGGCGGCGCGTCCTTGCCATAGCCGATGGAGACGTCCTCAAGGTCGATGACCGACCCGGCGGTGGAGGTCTTCGAAAGGGTCACCGCTGCCATGAGAGCACCCGCGACTGAACTTGCATGAACAGGAAATCCGACACGCCGTAGAGCAGCGCGATGGTGACCATGTAGAGCACGACGATGTGCGTGGCCAGCAGGCCCGACGCCTCCATCATCCGCATGCCGAGGCCGGAGATGCCGAACAGCTCGGCGGCGACCACCGTCATCCAGCCCTGCCCCAGCCCGGCGCGCATGCCCGACAGGATGCCCGGCAGGGCGCCCGGCAGGATGATCTTGAACAGGCGCGGGATCAGCCCGCCCTGCCCGAAGGCATGGCCAAGCTCGATCAGGTCCTTGTCCACCCCGCGCACCGCGGCATAGCTGGCATAATAGTTGATCCAGAACACCGTCAGCGAGATCAGGAAGGAAGCCGCCCCTTCGCTGACGCCGAACCAGATGATGGCGAAGGGGATCCAGGCGATCGCGGGGATCGGGCGCAGCATGCGCACGACCCAGGCCTGGAAGGCGTCCCACTTGCCCCACAGCGCGGCCGCCGTGCCGAACGACACGCCGAGGAAGGTGCCCAGCGACAGCCCGACCAGATAGTGCGACAGGCTGGCCAGCACCATCTCCTGCCAGGTGCCGCTCTTGAACTCGGTCAGGAAGGCGGCGGGCACCGCGCTCGGCGACGGCAGCAGTCGGGCCGGCACGACGCCGCTACGCGCCACCGCTTCCCACGCCAGCAGGAAGACGAGCACGCCCAGCGCCGATAGGGCGATTTTCTGATAGGACTTCATCGGCTTGTCGGTCTGCATCGGTTGGCCGGCTTACTTGGCGACGGCGTCGTAGAAGCTGAAGTCGAAGGCCTCGGCCACCGGAACCGTCTCGCTGGCCGAGCCGATCTCCTTGGTGTAGGCCATCATCTGCTCGACCGCCGGGACGACCTTGTGCGGGTCGGCAAGGAAGTTCGACCCCGGCCCCTTGAAGGCGGCTTCCAGCGTCGCCGGCTCCAGCAGGCCCTTGCCGAGATAGTTGTTCACCAGCTTCGCCGACGCGGCCGGGTCCTTGGCGATCATGTCGACGGCGCGGATGTGGGCCTTGACCAGCGCCTTGATGGCGTCGGGATGGGCCTTCAGCACCTCCGCACGGGCAGAGACCACAGTGCCGGGCTGGTTCGGGAACATCTGGGCACCGGTGGCGAGCAGAGCCACGTTCGGGTCCATCTGCTGAGTGACGGTCACCGTCGGCTCGCGAATGGTGGCGGCGTCGAGCGCGCCGGCCAGCAGGGCCTGCTGGGTCTTCTCGATGCCCATCGGCACCAGCTCAACATCGGCGGGATCGACCTTCACCACCTTGAACAGCCAGTACTTCAGCACAGTGTCCGGAACGGAGCCCGGCGGCTGGGTGCCGATCTTCGGCTTGCGGCCGGTGTCGGCGGCGAACTTCTTGAAGGACTCCGCGGTCGGATTGACGCCCACCGCCTTGGCGAAGGGGCCGCGCGCGGCGACCACCATCTCCTCCACCGCCGAATTGGCGATGACCGAGATGTCGGCACCCTTGGTGCGGGCGACCAGCACCGGGGCGACGCCGGCATAGAGCAGGTCGATCTTGCCGGCGGCCATCGCCTGGATGGCATGCGGGCCGGACTCAAAGCGAGTCAACTTCAGCTCGATCCCCGCATCCTTGGCCCAGCCCTGCCCATCGACGATGAACAGCGGCGACGCCGCCAGGATGGGAATGTAGCCGATTTCCAGCTTCACCGGATCAGCGGCGCGCACGGTGCCGGGCATCACGGCGGCAGCCCCAAGGGCAACCAGGGCGGCAAGGGTGAAGCGGCGGGTGGTGCGGAGCATCGGATCATCCTCGACTGGGGTTCCGAGGCTATTTAGCACGATTGCGCGGTTGGAGAAGAGCGATTTCCACATAACTGGAAAAGGGAATTCATTAACACACAAAAAAATTTTGTTATTATTATGTTGGCATCCGCCGGAAAGCCGCAGAAACTGTGGGTTCGGCGCGGCTTGGGCGGTACGGTCTCAGCTCTCCGTCAGCAGGTAGAGCGACACGCCGCAGAGCGATACCCCCACCAACAGGATCGCCACCGCGATGCGGGTCCAGAGCGAAAGGTGCGAATCGAACGGTTCACAGAGATCGTCGTCGTCCATGTCCGGGCTTCCATCGGTGTGGGGAGGACGGCGGGGATGAGCCGCCGTCTCTCGGTGACGGTAAGCGATAGCGGCGCCGTGTTGCGGCGGTGTGTCCCACGGACGGCGTTGTGTAACCGACGGTAACGGCGCCGGCTGTTCGTTACAGACCTTCCACCACGATCATCTTGAAATCGGCGGCATCGCGACGCGCCTCGCGCGCCTTGCGGTATTCCGGGCTGTCGTAGAAGGCCTTGGCCGCCGCCATGTCCGGAAATTCCAGGATGACGATCCGGTTGGGCTGCCAGTCGCCTTCCAGCACCGCCGTCTCGCCGCCGCGGCTGATGAAGCGTCCACCGTTCTTGGCGATCGCGTCGGGGGTGAGCGACTTGTAGACCTCATAGGCGACGGGGTCGGTCACGCGCACGTCGGCGATGATGTAGGCGGTCATGGTTTCCGCATCCTCTCTTGTGGTTTTTCGGCCCAAAAGAAACGGGCGCGGAAAGCCTTGCTTCCCGCGCCCGGTCCGGTCAACTGCTATGGATGCCGGTCAGGCTTCCATCGCCTTCACGACCTCTTCGGTGACCTTCTTGGCGTCGCCGAACAGCATCATGGTGTTGGGGCGGAAGAACAGCTCGTTCTCGACGCCGGCGTAACCGGCGGCCATGCCGCGCTTGATGAAGAACACCGTCTTGGCCTTCTCCACGTCCAGGATCGGCATGCCGTAGATGGCGCTGGTCGGATCGGTCTTGGCGGCCGGGTTGGTCACGTCGTTGGCGCCGATGACGAAGGCCACATCCGCCGTACCGAAGTCGCGGTTGATGTCCTCCAGCTCGAACACCTCGTCGTACGGCACGTTGGCCTCGGCCAGCAGCACGTTCATGTGACCGGGCATGCGGCCCGCCACCGGGTGGATGGCATACTTCACGTCCACGCCCTCATGCTTGAGCACGTCGGCCATTTCACGCAGCGCGTGCTGCGCCTGGGCCACCGCCATGCCATAGCCGGGAACGATGATGACCGACTGGGCGTTCTTCATGATGTAGGCGGCATCTTCGGCCGAGCCGGCCTTGACCGAACCCTGCGGACCCTTGGCGGGGCCGCCGGCCGCGGCGCTCTCGCCGCCGAAGCCACCGAGGATGACGTTGAAGATCGAGCGGTTCATGCCCTTGCACATGATGTAGGACAGGATCGCGCCCGAGGAACCGACCAGCGCGCCGGTGATGATCAGCAGGTTGTTCTGCAGCGTGAAGCCGATGCCGCAGGCCGCCCACCCGGAGTAGCTGTTCAGCATCGAGATGACCACCGGCATGTCGGCGCCGCCGATCGGCAGGATCAGCAGGAAACCGAGAGCCAGCGAGACCGCCACGATCAGCCAGAGCGCCGCATCGGCGTTCGACTGCACCAGCCAGCCGATCAGGATGACGGTCAACACGCCCAGCGCCGCGTTCAGCGGGTGCTGCATCGGGAAGACCAGCGGCTTGCCGGTGACCAGACCCTGCAGCTTGGCGAACGCAACCAGCGAGCCGGTGAAGGTGATCGCACCGATGGCGGTGCCCAGCGCCATTTCGACCAGCGAGCCCTTGGCGATGGCGCCGGGCAGGCCGATGCCGTAGGCCGCCGGCGAGTAGAAGGCGGCGAGCGCGACGAAGACGGCGGCCAAACCGACCAGCGAGTGGAAGGCGGCGACCAGCTGCGGCAGCGCCGTCATCTCGATCTTCTTGGCGACGACGTAACCGATGGCGCCGCCGATGGCGATGCCGAGCACGATCATCCAATAGGACTGGACGATGGGCGAGGCCAGCGTGGTCAGGATGGCGATGGTCATGCCGACCATGCCGTAGATGTTGCCCTGGCGCGAGGTCTCCGGGCTCGACAGCCCGCGCAGCGCCATGATGAAGCAGATGGAGGCGACGAGATAGAGAAGGGCCGACAAGGTTTCCATGGTCTTACTTGCCCTTCTTCTTGAACATGGAGAGCATGCGCTGGGTCACGAGGAAGCCGCCGAAGATGTTGACGGACGCCAGGATGACGGCGAGGAAGCCCAGGACCTTGGAGAAGTCCAGACCGGCGGGTCCGGCGGCGATCAGGGCGCCGACGATGATGACCGACGACACGGCGTTGGTGACCGCCATCAGCGGCGAGTGCAGGGCCGGGGTGACGCGCCAGACGACGTAGTAGCCGACGAAGCAGGCCAGCACGAGCACCGTCAGGCCGGTGACGAAGAAGCTGCCATGGCCGCCGGCGGCCTCGGCGACCGGCTGCGCGGTGTGCGCGGCCTGAGCGGCGAGCAGGTCGGCCTGCTGGCTCAGCGCCGCGAGGTTCGCCTTCAGCTCGGCAATACGGGCGGACAGTTGGGTCTGATCCATTGCGGTAAGTCTCCTCAGGCGCCCGGTCAGCCGGCGAAGGCGGGGTGGACGACGGCGCCGTCGCGGGTCAGCGCGATGGCCTTGACGATCTCGTCGTCCCAGTTGACGGCCACGCCCGTTTCCTTGCCATGCAAGGACGTCAGCAGCGCCAGCAGGTTCTTGGCGTAGAGCAGCGAGGCGCTCTCGGCGATGCGGCTGGCGTAGTTGGCATGGCCGACGATCTTCACGCCGTTGGCCGTGGTCACCACCTCGCCCAGCTTGGCGCCCTCGACGTTACCGCCCTGCTCCACCGCCAGATCGATGATGACCGAACCCGGCTTCATCGACGCCACATGCTCCGCCGTCACCAGGATCGGCGCCTTGCGGCCGGGGATCAGCGCGGTGGTGATGACGAGGTCCTGCTTCTTGATGTGCTCGGCGACCAGGGCAGCCTGCTGGCGCTTGTAGTCGTCCGACATCTCCTTGGCATAGCCGCCGGCGGTCTCGGCCTGCTTGAACTCGTCGTTCTCGACGGCGACGAAGCTGCCGCCCAGCGACTGCACCTGCTCCTTCACCGCTGGGCGCACGTCGGTGGCCGAGACGATGGCGCCCAGCCGCTTGGCGGTGGCGATGGCCTGCAGGCCGGCGACGCCGACGCCCATGATGAAGGCGCGGGCCGGCGGAACGGTGCCGGCGGCGGTCATCATCATCGGGAAGGCGCGGCCATACTCGCTGGCGGCATCGACGACGGCCTTGTAGCCGGCGAGGTTGGCCTGGGAGGACAGCACGTCCATGACCTGGGCGCGGGTGATGCGCGGCATGAACTCCATGGCGAAGGCGTTGACGCCGGCATCGGCATAGGCCTTCACATGGTCGCGGCTGTTGTGGGGGTTGAGGATGGCGAACAGCAGCGCGCCCTTGCGGATGAGCGCCAGTTCGTCGACATCGCCCTCACCGGCGATCAACGGCCGCTGCACCTTCAGCACGATGTCGGCATCGGACAGCGCCGACGCCTCGTCGGCGGCAATGGCAGCCCCCGCCGCCTCATAGGCCGCGTCGGTGATGCTGGAACCGAGACCGGCCCCGCTCTCCACCACCACGTCCAGTCCCAAACCCTTCAGTTTCTTCACCGTTTCCGGTGAGGCGGCCACGCGAAGTTCGCCCGCACGTCGCTCCTTTGGAATGGCGACTTTCATTAGATAAAACTCCCCTGCCTCAGATACGCCGATCCCGGCATCCCCCATGGGTTATCAGCCCAGACGACGCGCATACATGACGTATCCATGCGCCTTTGTGAAGCCGAACCCACCGATGGTAATACCAGCCTACTGGGTGCGCCGCAACAAAGGGAATGGCTACGTAGGTCCATCGTACGATTGTTTCATACAATAAGACAAATCAGCCATGAGCTGTTCAAACTCCGGCGGCGGTCACGCTTGTACGAAGGAATGGCCGCGACGCGATGACGCAGCCGGACCTCTGCCGTGCGTGCCCGCGGCGCATCGCCGGCTTGCCATTCCCCCCGCCCGCCGATATTGTCCCGCCCCGTTCCCGAACACCCCCATCGTTTGAGGTTTTAGCCATGTCCGACGTCGGCGGCATCGCGGCGGATCGCCTGAAGTCCTTTGTCGAGCGCATCGAGCGTCTCGAGGAGGAAAAGCGCGGTCTGCAGGAAGACATCAAGGAAGTCTACGCCGAGGCGAAGGGCACCGGTTTCGACACCAAGATCATCCGGCAGATCATCCGCCTGCGGAAGATGGACAAGGCAGACCGCCAGGAGCAGGAAGCCATCCTGGAGCTCTACAAGGAAGCGCTGGGCATGGTGGAGTGACGGGGTTTTCCGTCACTCTTCTGTCCACCGGAGTTACGCAGCGGCGGCCCCTTCAGGCCGCCGCTTCGCGTTTCGGCACCGCGCCGGCGCGCCCGGCCAGCCGTTCCATGACGTTGGCGACCAGCGCCAGTCCTGAACCGCCACCGGCGGCGCCGTCCAGAGTCAGAATCGATTCGGGATGGAACTGCACCGCGGCCAGCGGCAGCGTCCGGTGCTCGATCGCCATCACCGTGCCATCCTCCGTCTCGGCCGTCACCCGCAGCTCCGGCGGCAGGCTGTCGCGTCGCGCGACCAGCGAGTGGTAACGGCCGGCCCGCATCCCCTGCGTCAGCCCGTCGAACAGCCCGATTGGCAACCCGCCACCCTGGTGATGCAGGGCCGAGGCCTTGCCGTGCATCGGCTCCGGCAGGCGTTCCAGCTCCGCACCGAAATGCTCGGCCATCCCCTGTAGCCCCAGGCAGACGCCGAACACCGGCACGCCGAGGTCGAGCGCCGCCTGCACGCTGCCGCCGACATCGAAATCGGCCGGCCGCCCCGGTCCCGGCGACAGAACCAGCAGGTCGGGCGGGTCGCTGCGCAGGGCCGCCCGCGCGTGGGCATGGCGCAGCGTCGTCACGTTGGCCCCCGTCTGGCGGAAATAGTCGGCCAGCGTGTGGACGAAGCTGTCGTCATGATCGACCAGCAGCACCCGCCTGCCCTCCCCGCTCCGCCTCGCCCCGACCTGGACCACTGAAAGCCGCGGCCCCGCCCCCTCGCCACGCACGGCGTCGAGGAAGGCGGAGGCCTTCAGCCGGCATTCGGCATCCTCCGCATCGGGATCGCTGTCCGACAGCAGGGTGGCGCCGGCGCGGACGAAGGCGATGCCGTCCTTCATGCGGATGGTGCGCAGGGTCAGGCCGGTGTCCATCCCGCCGTCGAAGCCGATGCGGCCGAAGGCGCCGCCATACCAACGGCGCGGCGACCGTTCGGTATCCTCAAGGAACTGCATGGCCCAGCGCTTCGGCGCGCCGGTCACCGTCACCGCCCAGCTGTGGGTGAGGAAGGCGTCCAGCGCGTCGAAGCCTTCGCGCAGCCGCCCTTCCACATGATCGACGGTGTGGATCAGGCGGGAATACAGCTCGATCATCCGGCGGCCGATGACATGGACGGAGCCGGGCTCACACACCCGCGCCTTGTCGTTGCGGTCGACATCGGTGCACATGGTCAACTCCGCCGCATCCTTGACGGAGTTCAGCAGGGTCAGGATCTGCGACGCATCGGCCAGCGCGTTGCCCCCGCGCGCCACGGTGCCGGAGATCGGGCAGGTCTCGACCCGCCGGCCGCCGACGCGCACATACATCTCCGGACTGGCGGCGACCAGGAACTCGCCGTCGCCCAGATTGATGAGCGCTTCATAGGGCGCCGGGTTGGCCATGCGCAGGCGGCGGAAGATGGTGGCCGGGCTGTCGGCGCAGGGCTCGGCGAAGGTCTGGCCGGGCACCACCTCGAACAGGTCGCCGCGGTTGAACGCCTCCTTCGCCGCCCGCACCACCTGCTGGTACTCGCCGGGGGCATGATCGCACTCGGCGGCGGCGTTGGTGTCGGGGCGATAGGCGTGCACCCGCCCGCCGCCGGCAACGCCTTCCGTCGAGACGCCATCCACCACGAACTCGTAGGAGAAGCGCCGCGCCACCCCGGCGGCGTGATCGACCACCAGCAGCCGGTCGGGCAGGTACAGCACCAGGTCGCGCTGGTCGTCCGGCCGCTCCAGCCGCCGCCGGATCGTCTCGAACTGGAAGGCGAGGTCGTAACCGAAGGCGCCGTAAAGCCCCAGGAACGGCTCCTCCGGGCAGGCGAACAGAGCCATCAGCGCCCGCAGCACGCTGAAGACGGAGGGTTGGCGGCTGCGTTCCTCCTCGGCGAAGACGCCGGCCGGGCGGCGCACCAGGGCGGTGACACGCCCGGCGGTAACCTCCAACCCGACCAGCGCCTCGTGCCCGTCCAGCGCGCCGGCCACGGCGGGCAGCAGCAGCCGGCCGCGCGGGTTCAGCGCATCGATGCGGACGGTGCGACCGCGGGCGGTCACCGACAGCGGCGGATCGACGAAGCCCAACGCCTGACGCCGGTAACGGCCGGGTGCCTCCACCCCGCCGGACAACAGCAGGCCGCGCCGTTCGTCGAGCGCGGTGACGAGCGCTTCGACCGACTCGGCAAGGGCCACCGGCTCGGCAGCGCGGCGCAGACCGAGACCACCGCCGGTCACGGCGGCGACGGGTTCGAGGAAGGTGGGGTCGGCGAGGAACAGGTGGGACGGGATCATGACGGCGGTGCTCCGGTTCGGGCGTCTTGTCGGTGACGCCGCCCGGTGCTTCCGCCTGCCTGTCCGTTCTTCCGCTGGATGACCCGCTGTGTCGGGTCAGGAAAAAGGCCGCTCCGGATGCACCGGGCGGCCTTTTCTTCTCAATCCACGCTTACGCGCATTGCCAGGCCGGCCCGTGGGAGACGGGCCACCACCAATGCTGCGACAGGAGGGGCGAGGACATGTTCATGGCTGCAACCGCAACACAAGGCGGGGTTGCCTGTCAAGCACTCCCTGTCAGGCACCTTCCCGCGGCGGGGCGACGGCATAGCTGCTGAGATCCTCCTTGCGGCGCTTGTCGGACGGCAGGCGGCCCTTGACCAGGAAGCTGATGTTCTCCGCCACGTTGGTGGCGTGGTCGCCGATGCGCTCGATCGACTTGGCGGCGAACAGCAGGTGGGTGCAGCCGGTGATCTGCGCCGGCGTCTCCATCATGTAGGTCAGGAATTCACGGAACAGGGCGGTATAGGCGGCATCGACTTCCCCGTCGCAATCGCGGACGGAGGTGGCGAGATCGGCATCCTGTTCGGTGTAGGCGCGGCGCATGTCGCCGATCATCGCCTGCACCATCCGGCCCATGCGGACCAGCGAGGCGACCGGCGGCGCCACCGGCAGGGTGGCCAGCGTGACCGCGCGCTTGGCGACCGATCCGGCGAAATCGCCCATGCGTTCCAGGTTGGAGGCGATCTTCAGCGCTGCGACGATCTCGCGCAGGTCCTTCGCCATCGGCTGGCGCAGGGCGAGCAGGCGGACGGTCATGGCCTCCACCTCCATCTCCAGCCGGTCGATCTCGGCGTCGCCCTTCAGCACCTCGCCGGCGATCTCGGCGTCGGGGCCGGCCAGCGAATCGAGCGCCAGACCGACCTGCCGCTCCACCAGTTCGCCCATCCGGTCGATGGCGCTGCGCAGGGCCGCCAGTTCGGTGTCGAAAGCCGCAAGCGTGTGTCCACCCGACATGATCCCCAACTCCCCATTATGACTGCGCTGTTGCCGGCGGTGCTGCGCCCGACGCCCCGCAGATGGGGCCCGGCGCCGCGCGCGCCAAGCCGCCTCGGCACTGGAGGCGGCTTTAACCTTTGGCATAGATTATTTCGGGACACTGGTCTATCGATGGACCACGCAACCATGCAGACCGGACAGGACCGATGACACCGCACGAGTTGGTTGCCGTGCTGGAAAAGCACGAGCGCTGGCTGAAGAACAAGTCGGGCGGTTCGCGCGCCAACCTGACCATGGCGAACATGGAAGGCTCAAACCTGTCCGGGGTCAACCTGGCGCAGGGCAAGCTGTCCGGCGCCAACCTGTCCCATTGCGACCTGTCCAACGCCAATCTCAGCACCGCCGACCTGTTCGCCGCCCATCTGACCAAGGCGGATCTGTCCGGCTGCAACCTGTACCGCGCCGATTTGCGCGGCGCCCACATGCGCGGCGCCAAGCTGAAGCGCGCCATCCTGCGCGAGGCCGACCTGCGCGGTGGTGCCCTGCTGTATGGCGGACAGGGCGGCAAGAATGGCAAGGGGCTGGATTTCGTCCGTTCCGACCTGGCCGGAAGCGACTTCGACGATGCGTCGCTGACCAACGCCAACCTGTCGGGCGCCGACCTGACCGACGTGTCGATGAACGGGGCGGATTGCGAGGGCGCGCTGCTGACCGGCGCCACGCTGATGCGCGCCAGCATGAAGAGCTGCAATCTTGCCCGCGCCGACCTGCGCGGCAGCAACCTGTCCGGCGTGAACCTGCAGGGCGCGGTGCTGCGCGATGCGAACCTGACCGGCGCGATGCTGGCCGGCGCCAACCTGCGCAACGCCGATCTGCAGGGCGCGAAGCTTGAGGGCGCCGATCTGGCCGGGGCCGACACCACCGGCGCCAATCTGGCGCGGTCGGCCGATAATTTCTCGGTCCAGATCCAGCAGGCCCTGCACAGCCACTACACCTGGATCAACACCAACGGCACCATGGGGGCGCGGGCCGACCTGACCGGCGCCGACCTCAGCCACATCGACCTGACCGGGGTGAACCTGTCGGGCGCCAACCTGAAGCGGGCCAACCTCAGCGGCGCCAAGATGCGCGAGGCGCTGCTGATCATGTGCGACATCTCCGAAGCCGTGCTGGCCGGCGCAGATTTCAGCGCGGCGATCCTGGACGGCGCCAATCTGCGCGGCGCCAACATGGACGGGATCCGACTGGACGGGGCCGGAGTCGGGTGGGTCGACATCAAGGGACCGGACGGCCAGCCGACCGGACGGCTGTGGGCGGCGAACCTGACCGGAGCGCGGCTTACCGGCAGTTCCTGCGTCCGCACCAACCTGCGCGGGGCCAACCTGTCGGACTGCGACTTCAGCAATGCCAACCTGACCGGAGCGATCCTGAGCGACGCCAACATCCGCGACGCGAAGTTCTCCGGCGCCAATCTGACCGGCGCCAGCCTGCCGCCGCCGCCGGATCCGGATGACGACTGATCCTGACGGCGTGTGATCTGGACGGCGTTTGATCCGCCACAGCGGCGACGGCCGTCTGCCGCCGCCGGCCCTACCCTTCCTCGCTCTCGCGGGCGGCGGCGCAGGCGGCGTTCAGGTTGGCGCCGACGCGGCGCAGCACGTCCAGCGTCACGTCCAGTTCTTCCGGCGCGATGCCGTCGATGGCAATCTGGGCGATCTCGGACGCGCTGGGCATCATTTTATCGCGCAGGGCCCGGCCCTTGTCGGTCAGGAAGACGTTCATCTTGCGGCGGTCGTGGCTGTTGCGGACGCGCTGGACCAGCCCCTGCGCCTCCATCACGTTGACCGCGGTGACGGTGGTCGGCTCCATCATGCCGACGCGGTGGCTCAACTCCCGCTGGGTCAGGCCGTCCTCCTCCCACAGGGCGCGCAGGAAGAACCATTGCCCCATGCTGACCCCCGACCGCGCGATGCGCGTCTGCAGGGCGCGGGCGAAGGCGCGATTCACTTCCCGGACGACGAACGATAAAGCACCGTCGGCCGAACCGGCCGCGTCCTCCGACTCGCCGGGGCGTTCAGGCCCCCACCCCTTGACAGACGCCTCCATACCGACAATCTCTCTGCCGTCGTTCCCGTGCCCGCAACCATCCACGCCGACCGGCCCCGACCACCGGGCAGTCACCTGTCGAGGCGACGCTGCGGCATCGTTTCCATCGGATCCATGCCTGTCCGGTAATACCACCTTGGCACGAATGGGCATGGCTGCGTCATCCAATCATAACGTGTTGTGTGCAAAGCGCAAATCAATTGCGCGGCCTGCGACCACCGACATGCAATGATATGTCACCCCTGGCCCTGCCGAATCGCCGTCAGCTTAAGCAGAACGTCTCACCCGATTCTTCGCATGGCCGCCTTGTGTCGCGTCCATCTTTCTGGCGCGGCCGATAGGCACCATATCCGCATATGATGATCGACATGATGATTGCCGATTGGATCGGTATTACTTGGCAGTTCGTGCAGCACCAATCCGGCAATATGAATATTTCGCTAAATTGTTGATAATTCCCTTCCAGCCGCTTGTATCTGCCGCGGCCTTTGGTCACACGAGTACACTAACCGCTTTCACACAGGAGCCGAGAGCCCGCAATGACCGCTTCGACGACCGTTCCTTCGTCCCGTACCGTCACCGTCGCCGCCACCCAGATGGCCTGCAACTGGGACCGTGCCGCCAACGTCGACGGCGTCGAATCGCTGATTCGCGAGGCCGCCGCCAAGGGCGCGCAGATCATCCTGCCGCAGGAGCTGTTCGAGACCCCCTATTTCTGCAAGGACCAGAAGCAGTCGCTGTTCGAGCTGGCCGCTCCGGCCGAGGGGCATCCGGTGATCGGACGGATGCAGGCGCTGGCCCGCGAGCTGTCGGTGGTGATCCCCGTCAGCTTCTTCGAGAAGGCGCGCAACGCCTATTACAACTCGATGGCCATGGTCGATGCCGACGGCAGCCTGCTGGGCGTCTACCGCAAGTCCCACATCCCCGACGGCCCCGGCTATCAGGAAAAGTTCTATTTCAGCCCCGGCGACACCGGCATCCCGGTGTTCAAGACCCGCTACGCCACCGTCGGCTGCGCCATCTGCTGGGACCAGTGGTTCCCGGAGACCGCCCGCGTCATGGCGCTGAAGGGGGCGGAGATCCTGCTCTATCCCACCGCCATCGGGTCGGAGCCGCAGGATTCCTCCATCGACAGCCAGGGTCATTGGACGCGGGTGATGCAGGGCCATGCCGGTGCCAACCTGATGCCGCTGATCGCCTCCAACCGCGTCGGGGTGGAGCAGGGGGAAAGCTGCGCGCTGACCTTCTACGGCTCGTCCTTCATCGCCGGGCCGCAGGGGGAGATCGTGGCGCAGGCCGACCGCGAAAGCCGGACGGTCCTGACTGCGACCTTCGACCTTGACCGGATCGCCGCCCAGCGCGCCTCCTGGGGCCTCTTCCGCGACCGCCGTCCGGAGCTGTACGGCGCCTTGCTGACGCTGGACGGCGAGACGACGCCGCGTCGCTGATCGGGTCGGGAGGGGGAACCGGGGCCAGTGCCGACGCCGCGCGGCGTCAGACCGTCAGCCCCCTCCCCGCTCCGGTGGAATTGCCCAGGGCCTGCGCCGCGCCATAGGCGGCAGCCGCCCGTCCGGACGCGGTGTCCCCGCCTTTCCTGCGCTGTTCCGACTGTGCCTGCAGCTTAGCGGCGTCCGCCTGCGCCGCGACGCGAAGATCCTGCGGCGACGGGTCGGCCGGAGCGAGCGCCGCGGCCTTCACCTGCTCCATCTTGGCGGCGGTGGCGGTCGGCTCCGATTCGGGGCTGACGTCGATCGGCACCTCGCCGGCGGTGGCGTAGTTCTTGCCGTCCGGCCCGCGGGTGAAGGTGAAGGAGGCGCCGCCGGCTTGGGCGCCGCCGGCCGCCTGATGCGCCGCCTCGTGCTGGCGGACGCTGGTGTCGGCCTGCTTGAGTTTCTGGACCTGCTGCTGCGCCGCGTCGGACAGGGTGACGCTGTCGGTGGAGCCGCCGCCCTGGCCCTTCCCTCCGGAACTGCCCTTCCCGCCGGACACGTCCTTCCCATCCCGCCGCAGCGGTTGGCTGCGTGGGGCGGCGTAGGTCCCGATGGACGGGCTGGTGATGGAAAAATCGGCAGCCACCGCCCGCATCCTCAAGAAAAGAGGTCGAACTTCCCTTGAATTTAGGACGATTCGGCCACACCGGCAACGGTGCGACCGCATCAAGCCGCGATTTCCGCCCTCAGCCCTGCTCGAAACCGGTCAGGACGTTGGCGACATTCACGCCGAGGTCGTCGACGGCATAGCCGCCCTCCATCACGAACAGGGTCGGCAGGCCGATGGCGGCGATGCCCGCGCCCATGCGCAGGAAATCCTCCGACAGCAGACGGAAGCGCGAGATCGGGTCGCCGCCATAGGTGTCCGCCCCCAGCGACAGCACCAGCGCATCGGCACCGAAGGCGCGGATGCGCGCCGCCGCCGCGGCCAGCGCCTGGGCATAGCCGTCCCAGTCGGTCCCCCAGGGCAGCGTCAGGTTCAGATTCGTTCCCTCGCCCGCCCCGGCCCCGGTCTCGTCGGCATGGCCGCAGAAATAGGGGAATTCGTCGGCCGGATCGGCGTGGATCGACACGAACAGCACGTCGCCGCGCTCCCAGAAAATCTCCTGCGTGCCGTTGCCGTGGTGATAGTCGACGTCCAGCACCGCCACCCGCGCCGCGCCGCCGTCGCGCAGGGACTGCGCCGCAATCGCCGCGTTGTTCAGGAAGCAATAGCCGCCGTAGAAGGCATGGCCGGCATGGTGTCCGGGCGGGCGGCACAGTGCGAAGGCGCTGCGCTCGCCGGCCCGCAGGCGGTCGGCGCCGGTCAGTGCGCTGTCGGCGGCGGCGGTTGCGGCCCGCCAGGTGCCGGCGGTGATCGGCGTCCCGGCGTCGAAGGAGTAGAAGCCGAGTCGGCCATCGATGGAGCGCGGCACCCGGCGCCGCGACATGCCCGGCGCCACCCAGTTCAGCGGCAGCGCGTCGATGTCGGCGCCATGCTCCGCCACCCAGTCGTCCCAGGCGGTCTGCAGGAAGGTGAGATAGCCGGCATCATGCACCCGTTCCAGCGGGGCGATGCCGTGACGGGTGGGTTCCACGATCGGACCCAGCCTCACCGCCTCGATCCGTGCCCGGACGATGTCGGCACGGGCCGGCTTCTCGTAGCAGGGGACAAGCTGGCCGTCGTTGAGTTCGGACCGGCCGGCCTGCAACCGGTGCTCTTCGCTGTGAATGACGATCACGCCACTGGTTTCCCTGATTGTTCCATGACTGTTCCGCCGCCAGGAGCCGTCCGGGCCGGCACATATCCGGCCCATCATAGACCCGCGGAAGCGATGGTGGATGACGCCCTTTTGCATGGCGACCCGGATGCGGACCATTGCCTTTCGGCCGATTACACGCAATAGTGTTCAATGCCTATTGCTCGCGCTGTGCGGGTGGTGGATGGGGTTGTTTGGTATCGATGCTTGCTGCTGCGTGCAGGATATTCGCTCGTCTGGCGCCGGGAGCGGCGCTGATTCTGTGGGCGTGTGCCGTGATGGCCGCGGGGCCGACGCGAAGCGATTCCTCGTCGCCGCAACAGCCCTCCGCACCTCATGCCGACGTCTCCGCCTCTCCCATCGAAGCCGCCTTCTCATCCCGCGCCGGCGAGCCGCTGCGCCAGTTCGGATATGATCTGTTCGGCCCCGCCACGGAAGGAACTGGGTCGGAGGCAGCGCCCGGCGCCATCCAGGGCGAATACGTGCTGAACACCGGCGACGCCGTGCTGGTGACCCTGCGCGGCCAGAAATCCTTCAGCAAGCGCTTCACCATCGACCGCAACGGCCAGTTGGTGGTGGACGACCTGCGCCCGCTGACCGCCGCCGGCCTGACGCTGGATGCCCTGCGGCGGGACCTTGCCGCTGCCGCTGCCGACACTTGGCCCAGCACCGATGCCTTCGCCTCGCTGGCGGAGGTGCGGCGGATCGGCGTTCTGGTCACCGGCGCGGTCCACCGGCCGGGCCGGCAGGAGATCAGCGCCTTCGCCACCGTGCTGGACGCCCTGTCCGCGGCCGGTGGGGTGGAGCGCGGCGGCAGCCTGCGCGCCATCCGGTTGATGCGGGCGGGTGGAAGCGTCACCGTCGACCTCTATGCCTTGCAGATCGCCGGTGCCTCCGGCAATGCGGATATGCCGTTGCGTGACGGCGACCGCCTGTTCGTTCCGACGCTGGGCGCCACGGTAGCCATCGCCGGAACGGTGAAGCGGCCAGGGATCTACGAACTTCCGCCCGGCGGCGGCCCGCTGTCGGCGGCGGAGTTGCGCGACCTTGCCGGCGGCTCGCTGCGGCCCGGCAAGGGCCGGCTCCTCCGATTCGGCATCGGTCCCACCGGCGAGGAGACGACGGAGGAGATCGCCGACGCCGAGGCCAAACGCTTTGGTGACGGCGATCTGCTGCTGCTCGCCCCGCGGCGCGAGGACCGCCGCGGCGAGGTGCGGCTGGAAGGGCATGTCCTGCGGCCCGGCCCGCGTGCCTGGACCCGGGCGGAGACGCTGCCCGGACTGCTGTCCCGCACCGACCTGCGCCCCGATCCCTACCTGCCCTTCGCCGCCCTGGAAAGCACCATCCCCGCAACCGGCGCGCGTGACCTGCGGCCGGTCGCCCTGTCCGCCGTCCTGAACGGCAAGGACCGCCGCGCCTTGACCGAAGGCGACACGCTCTATGTGCTGGGGACGGCGGACGTGGATTTCCTGACTTCGGAGCCGGTGCTGGCCATCCTGCGCGGCGACCGCCAGCCGCCACAGGATGCTTGCCCCGGACTGGTCGCACTGGCCAGGACGTTGGCGGCGGAACCGGCTGGGCCGCTCGCCACCGGACCGCAGGCACGCGCCGCCGCCACGCTGACCGGCGCCCGCACGCCCTGCCCACCGCTGTTCGCGGCGGTGCCCGACCTGCTGCCGCTGGCCCTGCGCCATTCGGTTCTGCGCCTGACCGGCGTGCCGCGCCCCGGTTTCTATCCCGTGGCCGACGGGACGGAGGGCGCCGGCACCCGCGAGACCATCGTCGAGTCGGAAGCAGCGCAGTACGAGCTGATCGGCCATGTCCGTCACCCCGGCACCCGCCGGCTGGCGGCCGGAACCACGCTGCGCAAGGCGCTGGCCAACGGCAAGCTGCTGAAGCGCGATGTCTATCCGCTGCTGGGCATCGTCGAGCGATACGACCGGCGGACCCTGACCCGGCTCTATCTGCCCTTCTCTCCGCAGGAGGTTTCCGCCGGGCGGGCGGATCGCGGACTGGCCGATGGCGACCGCATCCACCTGTTCGCCGCCGACGACATCCGCAGCCTGGAAAAGCCCGCCGAGGCGGCCACCGGCGACAAGATGAACGGAGAAAGCGAGCCGCCGATGCTGGCGGCCCTGCTGGATCCCGCCATCGTCGCGGTGATCGGCGAGCGGACGGTGCAGGTGCGCGGCGCGGTACGCGATCCCGGCGGCTATCCGGTCGCCGACCGCACGCCTCTGGCCTCGCTGATCGCCGCGGCAGGCGGGCTTTCCGCCGATGCCGACCCGACGGTGGCCGAACTGACATACGCCAACGGCACACGCAGCAGCATCGACCTTGCCCGCGACGGCGCCGGATCGGTCGGGCCGGGCGACGCGCTGCGGATCAATCCGCGGCCGCAGGCGCTGGAATCGCGCGCCGTGGCCATCGAAGGGGCGGTGCGCCGTCCTGGCCGTTACGACATTGGCCGAGGCGAGACGCTGTCCTCGCTGATCGCGCGGGCCGGCGGCCTGCTGGACGACGCCTATCCCGCCGGGGCGGTGTTGACCCGTGAAAGCGAGCGCCGCCGCGAGAAGGAACAGTTCCAGCGGCAGGCCCGAGAGTTGGAACGGACGCTGGCGCTGGAGGTGGAAAAAGGCGAGCCGGTGAAGGCGGAGAATGTCGCGCTGGCCCGCCAGCTCGCGGCCCAGCTCCGCGGCGCCGAACCGCTCGGCCGCGTGGTGGTCGAGGCAGACCCCGCCGTTCTGCGCGGCCGGCCGGAGCTGGACCCTCTTCTGGAGCCCGACGACCGCATCCTGATCCCGAAACGGCCGTTGACCGTGGCGGTTTCGGGCGAGGTGCTGCATCCCACCGCCGCGCAGTTCGTCAGCGGCAAGACGGCGGAGGATTATCTCGGCGAAGCCGGCGGCACCACCCGCGATGCCGACACCGGCCGCAGCTTCCTGGTCCTGCCCGACGGGCGGGCCCGGCCGCTGGCGCTGTCCTCCTGGAACCACCGGGTGGACGCAATTCCGCCGGGGTCGATCCTGGTGGTGCCGCGTGATCCGCGCCCCTTTGACGGGTTGGAAGCCACCAAGGCGGTCGGCAACATCCTGAGCCAGCTGGCGATCACGGCCGCCTCGATCTCGGTCATCACGCGATGACGGCGCCCGTCCCTCCCCGCCTCGCCATTCTGACCGTGGTCCGCAACGACCGCGCCGGGCTGGCCGACACCTATGACAGCCTGCGCGGTCAGCTGGGTCGCGATGTCGTCTGGCTGGTGGCCGATGGCGCCTCCACCGACGGAACCGCGGAGTGGCTGGCCGCCCATGCCGAGAGTCCCGTCTGGTGGCGGTCGCGCCCCGACTCGGGGCTGTACGACGCGATGAACGACCTGCTCGATGCCGCCCGCAGGCTCGGCTGCAGCCATGTCCTGTTTCTGAACGCGGGTGACCGGCTGGCGGCGGAGGACAGCGCGCCGCGGCTGCTGCAGGACATCGCCCGGCACCCCGGCTGCGCCCTTCTCTACGGCGATGCGCTGGAGCGGCAGGGGGATGGACGTATCCTCCTGAAGTGCGCCCGGTCCCACCGCTGGGCGCCGCTGGGCATGTTCACCCACCATCAGGCCATGATCTACCGGGTTTCCGCTCTGGCTGACCTTCGCTTTGACTCCGGATATCGGATCGCCGCCGATTACGCCTTCACGCTTGCCGTTCTCGGCCGCGGCGAGGCGGTGCGGCTGCGCTGGCCCGTCTGCCTGTTCGCACCCGGCGGCCTGTCACAGCGCGATGCCGCCGCCGGCCGGCGGGAGCAAACCGCGATTCGCCGACGCCATTACCGCTGTGGAGCGGCAGGCGCAGCGGTCGTCGCCGCGGCTCAGCGAGTCGCGCTGGCAGTGCGGCATCATTTTCCCTCAACATACGCGAAATTACGTTTCCGCCGCCCGGAAACATAACGTCTTTTGCATATATCCTTCCCCTTTCACCCGAACGGGGCATTGATACGCACAAATGGTTGCATAGAATTTACTTTCTGAACTAAGCATTCTCGCGGCGCCTTCCCTCCGGCTTTCCCTTCGAGGTACGACTTATGAGCGCGACCAAGACCAAACTCGCCCCCGCCCACACCCTGTCGCGCCGCGGCGAAGGTCCCAACCCCATCGACATCCATGTCGGCGCCCGCCTGCGGCTTCGCCGCACCCTGCTCGGCCTGAGTCAGGAAAAACTGGGCGAGGCGGTCGGGATCACCTTCCAGCAGCTGCAGAAGTACGAGCGTGGGTCGAACCGCATCAGCGCCAGCCGCCTTTACAATCTTTCGCAAGTCCTGGGCGTGCCGGTCAGCTACTTCTTCGACGACATGCCGTCGCCCGACCAGATCACCGCCGAGTCCCCTGCCGAGAGCATGAGCGAGACGGACGAATTCGAATCGATGGCGCGCCGCGAGACGCTGGAACTGGTCCGGGCCTATTACCGGATTGAGGATCCGGGCGTGCGCAAGCGCACCTTCGACCTGCTGAAGGCGCTGGGCGGCGACCGCATCGCATTGCTCGAGGAGTAAGGATCGCTCGCCGGTCGCGCGATCGGTGGGTTTTCAGGAAGGGTACCGACCGACAGGGAACGGGCTGACGCCTCCCGCGCCTGTGCGGCCGACCGCATCTTGAACCCGACCTGCCAATAGTAGAACGCGCGCGCCAGCGCGTGGTCGAGCCCTGCTGCGCCGTCGAGGAGACCCAGGCGCAGCACATAGGCATGCAGGAAGGCCCAGAGCGGCCGCCCGGGCAGGCGCTGGAACAGCCGCTTCTGCGCCCGCCGGCCCGCGATCCCGCGCAGGCGCTGCAAAGGGGCGGGGGCGACGTCCGGCTCGCCGCCGATCAGCCGCTCCATCCGGCCATCGGCGCGCAAGGCCGCTTCCCAATCGGAATAGCGGTTGTGGCGGTTGAACCAGGCGGAGAGCGGCTTGGCGTCGTCATGGTCCATCGGCTGGCGCAGCCGGCCGGTCGTGCCGGCAACCTGCGGCTGGTAATGGCCCTCCACCTCCCACATGGACGCTATATCCAGGTCGGGCTGTTCGGGAAAATGCACGCGCCGGCGATCGATCAGAGCCAGTTTGCGGTTCCAGCAGCCGAACCGCAGGGGGCGGCCATGGACGACCGGCCGGCCGTCGATCCAATAGGCGGCATGGCGCGATCCGTCGGCCGAAGACCCCGCCATCAGGCGGGCGATCTCCTCAACCAGTTCCGCGGTCGGCCGCTCGTCCGCATCGACGAACAGAACCCAGTCATGGGCAAAGGGCAGAGTGTCCAGGCACCACTGCTTCTTCTTGGGATAGCAGCCATTCCAGCGGAAGGGCACCAGTTGCGCGCCGTGGGACAAGGCGATGTCCGGCGTTCCGTCGCCGCTGCCGCTGTCGACCACGAAGCACTCGGCGAAACGGGCGAGCGACGGCAGGCAGACCGGCAGGTTCGCCGCCTCGTCGCGCGTCATCACCACGACGGATACCGGAATAGCTGTCATGGCGCCGCCTCCACGCCGATGCCCTGGTCCTTCAGCGCATGGCGCGCCGACAGGCCGAAGGCGGCGGCGACCAGTCCGACAAGCCCGGCCAGCGGCACCACGACGACAGGATTGGGCCAGTCCGGCATGGCACCGGCGGTCGGCGGCTGGATCAGGTCGGCGGCAAAGGGCAGATCGACGCCGATCATCATCGCAACCCGCTCCTGGTCGAGCAGCAGGTCGCTCAGCGCCTGCCGGTGCTCCGCCACCGTCACGGCGCCAAGCCGGAGCTTGATGTGGGCGATCTGCGCGGCGCTGCGCCGGGCCGCCTCCGCCCGCAGATGGGCGTCGGTGGCCGCGGCGATCCGCCCCAGCAGATCGACCGCCGTCGCCCGGTCGGCATGACGGAAGGTGATGCGCCGCATCGGTCCCGACCGCAGCATGTCGACCACCAGCCGTTCGCGCAGGGCGCGCGCCACGCGGTCGCCGTCCGGTTCCACCCAATCCTCGCGTCCGACCAGGGCCAGCAGCCCCCGCTTCACCATCGGCAGCAGCCCCGGCGGCGGACGCCAGCGCCCCGCCTCTGCATCCCAGCGATCGGGAAACAGGGCATGCAGGATGTCGGGATCGCGCGCCAGACGCTCGGCGACCGGCCCCGATCCGAACAACTCCAGATAGCGGGCGAAGTCCGACAGCGATTCGTCACCCGACCCCGGTTCGGCGACGGCGGCGGAGTCCCGGCCGCTCAGCGTCGGCACCCGAGCCCCCATCGCGGCCGACCCGACCCGCGCCGTCGGCCCGATGACCATCGCCGCGGTATAGGCCGGCGTCACCGTCCACAGGCCGGCAATCGCCAGCGCCAACCCGCCCAACCAGCCGGCCAGCAGCCAGCGCCACCCCGTCCGCAAGGTTCGAACGAAGGCGCGCAGGTCGCCCTCCCCGCCCGACGGGGGCAGGACCAGGGTCAGCGCCTGCGGCTGGTGGCGTTGGCTTGGTGAGATGACGCCGTCAGGCATGGGGCAGCGGCCTTCCCATCACCGGCCGCGCAAGTTTGCGTTCCGCCGCGAGGCGTTGGGCCAGCCCGCCGAAAACCGCGGCAGCGCGGTCGGCGGTCCATCCGGCGGATAGCCGGGCCGCGCGCGCTCCCTCCGCCGCGCAACGGCCGGGATCGGTGGCATAGGCGCGCACCGCGTCGGCGATGGCCGGACCGTCGAACGGGTCGATCACCAGACCGCAGCCCTCTACCCGTGCCGCCGCTTCGCTTCCCGCCGGCCCCAGGAACAGGCACGGCCGCCCAGCCGCCTGCACCCCGGCCAGCTTGCTCGGCACCAGCATTCCCTCCGCCGCCGGGTCCATCGTCACCAGATGTAGATCGGCGGCGGACAGGCACTCCGCCAGCCGCTCGGCCGGCTGCCAGGAAAGCCGCCGCAGGTTGCGCAGACCCCGGTGGCGCGCAGCCTCCTCCACCGCGGCGAATCCTCTCCCCTCCCCGACCAGCAGGAAAAGCACGGCGGGATCGCTGTCCTGCAGCCGGGCCGCGGCCTCCAGAACGCCTTGCATCGGATGGGCGAGCCCGAGCGTCCCGGAATAGACCACCAGGAAACGGCCGTCGCCCTCCTCCAGGACCAGCGGCTGGCGGAAGCCGTTGCCCGCTTTCGGCAGCGGGCGGATCGCCGGATTGGGCCAGTTCGGCAGCAAAGTCACACGGTCGGCCGGTACGCCCGTCGCCAGGATGCGCTCGCGCATGCAGCGCCCGATGGCGACCACCCCATCCTGCCGGCGCAGGGCGCGCGCCATGCCATGGCCGGCCATCCGCCGGAGGAACGCCGGCATCCGCACGCCCAGCACCGGCAGCAGGTCCGGGTACAGGTCCTGGCACCAGTGCAGCGACGCCGCCCCATGCCGTGCGGCAAGAACCGGGCCGGCCAGCGCCAGCAGCGGGGGATCGGTCATCGTCACCACGAGGTCGTGGCGCGGCAGGCGCAAGGCCCGGCCGGTCAGCCGACACAGCGACTCGAGATAGGCGCGGGCATCCGGCCTCTCCCCTGCCGCGACCATGCCGCCGGTGCGGCAAAGCGTGACGCCGGCCGGTGCGCGGCAGTCCGACCGCTCCCCGTCCGCGACCACCGTCACCCGCCAACCTGCAGCCGCCATACGGCTGGCAAGGTCCGACAGGCAACGGCCGGTCGCTCCGCGATCCGGCGGGAACACCCGGTTGACGAACAGGATGGACGGCGGATCGAACGTCACGGCGCACCGATGCGGAAATTGCACGCGAAAGTATGCATATCCACTAAGGGGCCGACAACCCCTTCCTGCGCTCCGCCGCCACAAGCATCAGCGACAGGATGACGCCGGTGTCGAGATACTTGAAACTGGTGTGGAGGCAGAGCGCCATCAGCAGGGGCGGCACCACCGCGAGGGCCAGTGGCGGATCGGCCGCCAGCAGCCGGCACCAGGGCCGGACCAGCGCCGCCAGATAGGCCCCCAGCGCGATCATGCCGAAAAGCCCGGTCTTCAGCAGGCTGTAGCTGGCCAGCGTGTGGGTATAGCTGACCCGCCAGCCGCCCACCGCCGGATTGGCGATCCGCGCGCCCCAGCCGTCGCCGAACAGCAAGGCCCAGGGCGTGGCGACGGCATGGTCGATCACCGCCGCAGCCTCCTCCCAGCGGGCGTTGGCGCCGGTCAGCCGGGTCTTCTCTGCCGCCTGCTGCCATGCGCCGACCAGGGCATCGCCGCCGGCCATCGCCAGCAGGCCGAATCCCAACAGCAGCGGCAGGGCCAGCCACGGTCGCCGCCGCGCCCACCACAGCGCGGTCAGAGCGAGCGACAGCACCGCCAGCCCAAGCGCCGTGCGATGGACCGCGCCGGCGAGCGCGCCAAGGCAAAGCGCTCCACCGGCGGCACAGGGAATCGCCGCCATCCAGTACCGGACCCGCCCGCCGACGGCCACCAGCGACAGCGCAAGTACCGGCAGCAGCACCGCGGCGAACAGCACCGACGGCGCATTGAGCAGATAGACGCCGCCATCGGCCATCGCCCGCCGTCCGATCGCGCCGAATCCCCAATCCGCCTGCCGCCACCAGCGCACGGCCAGCAGCAGCCCGGCCATGGCCAGCCCACCCGCCAATGCGCGCACCGCCCGCGTTCCGTCGCTCCGCAATGCCGGCAGCAGAAGCACTGGAAGGAACAGAAAGACCAGCGGCACGACGTCACGCAGGATGTCGCCCGCCTCCCACCCCAGCGCCGCTCCGCGCAGCAGAGGAACCCACAGCAGCCAGGCGAACGCGGCGACCGCCACCGGCATCCAGCCCATTTCCGACGGCGTTCGCCACGATGTCCGCAGGGCATGGCCGCTCGCCACCGCCAGCGGCCGTTTCCAGCCGACGGCGGCCAGGATCAGCAGGCCGACGGACAGTTCGACACCGCGCAAGGCGGGCGGCGCCGGCACGCTGAGGCCGCCATAAAGCAGCAGGGCCGCCATCATCGATAGCGCGCCGAGCCTGCCGGCCACCACCGTCACGGCCGGACTCCGGAAGGGAAGCGTACGGGACTCAGGCCCAGCGCTGCTCGGCGCGGTCCAGGCGGTAGAACAGTCCTTCCTGCGGGCGCAGGCGCAAGGTGCCGGTCAGGGTCAGCGGTTCCCGCGTCACCGGCAGGGCGATGCCGGTGCGGACATGCATCATGGTCGCCGGTCCGGGATTCTCGCAGGCGGGACACCCCAGCGGATTGGCGGACAGGATGAAGCGGTTGTGGGCGGCCCCATCGGTCAGCGGCACCATGAAGCCGCGAACGGTGACCGGCCGGCCGTCCAGCGCCGAGACCTTCACCGGAAATTGCGGATTGCCGGCAAGGCCGCCGAACCGCACGGTGCCCAGATCGCGCCAGACCGCCGTGGTTTCGTCCAGCGGCAGGTGGAAGGGGCCGACGGGATGGCTCGGCGCATCCGGCGATCCGGCGGCCCAAACGGCCCAGCCTGCGACGGGGGCGAGCGCAAGCGGCAACAGAATCTGACGTCGGCCGGGCATGGCCGTGCCCAGGGCCGCACCAAAACGGGTTGCGGTGTTCATGGTCGCTTCTCCCCTGCTGCGTTGCTTCGTCACCGGGGCTGCGAAGTCGGGGCGCCGTGTGTTGTGGAAGTCTTTGGTCCGGTCGCCAGGGAACAGCTTTGTCCGGTGCGGGGCGACGCCTTCTGCCGGGCAGTCGCCATTTGCGCGAAAGTCTCCGGCAAGCGCGGCCCGCGGTCAACCGGCAATTCGCTGGAACGCTCGCGGAATATAGGCGCGTTAGGACAGGTTTCTCGCGGCGCGCAGTCCCGGCACTTTCAAAAAAACGCAATCTGTTTGACGGGGTACGGCACCGCACTCCATAGTCCCAGCACTGGCCGTGCCGCACTGCACACAGTCCCGCGCAAGCCGTTCCGATGACGAGACGAGCCATGGAAACCTTTCGCTTCCAGCCGGGCGAAACCCCGGTCCTGCTCAGCATTCCGCATGTCGGGACGATGATTCCGCCGGACATCGAAGCGATCATGACGCCGGAAGGGCTGGCCCAGCCCGACGTCGACCGCCACCTGGACCGGTTGTACCATTTCGCCCCCGCGCTCGGAATTGGTTTTCTGACCGCTCTCTGCTCGCGCTACGTGGTGGATCTGAACCGCGACCCCGACGGCGCCATGGCGCAGCCGGGCCTCGACCTGACAGAGATCTGCCCGCTGACCACCTTCGACCACAAGCCGATCTATCGGCCGGGGCTGGAGCCCGACCGGGCGGAGGCCGACCGGCGGGTCGGCGCCTACTGGCGTCCCTATCACGAGCAGCTGCGCAGCGAGCTGCGCGCGCTCCGCGACCGTTACGGCGTGGCTGTCCTGTTCGATGCCCATTCGGTGCGCAGCCGGGTTCCGCGCTTTTTCGACGGCACCCTGCCCGACTTCAACCTGGGAACCGGCGACGGCAGCAGCACCGCCCAGCCGCTGGTCGTCCGGCTGATGAACGTGCTTTCGGCCTCCGAACGCTATTCGGCCGCGCTGAACGGTCGCCTGCGCGGCGGCTTCATCATCCGCAGCTACGGCCAGCCCGAAGAGAACATCCACGCGATCCAGCTGGAACTGACCCAGTCCACCTATATGGACGAGGATGCGCCCTATCACTTCCGCCCAAACCTCGCGGCGGAGGTGAAGCCGTCGCTGGAGCGGCTGCTGAGCGTCGTCGTAGAATGGGCGTGGCAGAAGGCCAGCGGACAGCGGCGTGCGGCGTTCCTGTAACCCCGCCCTCCCATAACCCCGCCCACGACTCGACCGTTCGCCCCTCACCAAAGAGTGGCCCTTCCCCGTCGCCGGGGAAGGGCCGAAGGACGGCCTGATCGGGGATGGATCAGATCTGGCCGCGCTCGCTGGCCTGACGCATCAGGACATATTGGCGCATCATCTGGTTGCGGAACCGGTAGCGTTCCAGTCCCGGTTCCACCACCGGGGCCAGGATGCCGCCATGGTCTTCCCGCGTCAGACGCTTCAGCAGGTCGAGCGTTGCGGCGCTCGGCAGCTCTCCGCTATCACCCGCCAGATCGTTGGGATCGAACACGCCATAGGCGTCGGCCGGGCACAGCGCCGCCGCCAGCAGGGCATCCTCCAGCTCGGCCCGGCGGTCGGCGGCCAGCGCACGGGCATAGCTTTCGACGATGCCGCGTTCGGCCTCCTGCAGGCAGCGGGCGACGGCATAGCCGAGATCCGGCCGTTCCACCAGCTTGCTGCCGCGGCTGACGGCGCTGCGCGCCGCATGCAGGCCCAGAAGCTGCGCATAGTAAGGCAGGCCGCGCACGAACTCCGCGATCCGCCGCACCACGTCGGAGGCGAACTCGATGCCGGCATTCTGCGCCCCCGCCTGGATCAGGCGGCCGATCTCCTGATCGGTCATCAGCGGCAGATGCACCGGCACCAGGGAGCGCTGGATCGACGGGTGCTTGCCCAGCAGCTGGTCGAGATTCTCGGCGACGCCGACCACCAGCAGGGTGACGGGGATCGAGCTGTCGGTCAGATTCTTGAACAGCTCCGCCAGCTTGTTGCGGAAATCCTCGTCGGTGACGCGGTCATACTCGTCGAGGATCAGCAGCACATGGGTGGCGTGGATGCCCGATAGCACCTCGTTCAGCTCGGTGACGCTGAAGGCGCCCTCCGGCAGCAGCTCGTTGAAGCTGGCGAAGTTGCGCCGCGCCGCGAACGGGTTGTCGAGCGCCGAGCGGTAATAGGTCGAGGGGATCTTCTTCAGGAAGTGCCGGAAGATATCCTCGAAGCTCAGCTCGCCGCTGCAGGTCAGCTTCAGCGACAGATAGCCCGCCTGACCGGCGATCTTCTCGATCGCGTTGGCCACGGAGGTCTTTCCGCGGCCGCGGTCTCCATAGAGGATGACGTGCGCCCGCTCCTCCTCGATGGCCGAGATGATGCGGCGCAGGGTGTCGTTGCGGCCGATGAACAGGCCGTTCAGCTGCTGCTTCGGCCGGGTCGGGGTGAAGGCTTCGCGCAGAAGGCCGTTCAGCTCCGGCGTCAGGCCCTTCAGCATCGCCGGCGCGTTGGCCCCCCCATTGGCCCCGAAGCCGCCGCGGTAACCGCCATTGACCGACATGGTGAAGCGTGGCAGGTCATGCTCGCCGTCGGCATCAAGGCCGCCGGGCTGCGGGAACATATGGCCGCGGCGGTCGCCGGTGGCCTCGTTGTCGATGACGTCGGGAAGACGCGGGGCGGCAGGACCGCGCATCGTATCGAAGCCGGTCCGGCCACCGGCATTGCCACCCCCGTTGGCGTCGACCGGACGCAGATGGAGCCCGCCCGGCCGGGCCGGCGCGTTGGAAAAGCCGCCGGCTCCCGGTCCGTTCATGCTCCCAGTCGTCATACCGCTATTCATGCCGGGCCCGCCGGTCAGCGGACCGGACCCGAGACCCCCGCCGGTGATGCCGGGGCTACCCAGACCGGCAGCGCCGGCAGCGGGCAGCCGCTCGTCGGCCATGGTGGCCGATCGGCGCTTTCGAAAGAAATTCCGCATCCGTCCCAATCCCCACGCGTTGTCGGCGTTCGCGGAACCGGCCCCCTTTCGGCTTCTCTGCTGGGCCAGGGACGGTTCCGCGTGTTCCCGATGTAAGCGCTGCGCCGGCCGGGGTGGCGTGGGATTTCGGATATAATACCGACGCGGCATCCCCCATTCGGAGACCTCTTCCGAAGGGCTTCACCACACCGCCCCGCCCCGGACCCATATCGGGCGCTTCGACCGTCCTCACCCGATCAGGATCGGTCCGACCATGGCCCAGCCATAGAGCACCGCCAGGAACAGGGCGAGAGTCACGCACTCACGCAGGAAAGCCAAAACCGACATGCCACCCTCCATTGTTCGCGTCTTGTTCTGATAGAGCTAACAGAACGGACGCGGAACGGCAACGGCGTAGTTCCGTCTATGTTCTCGTTACGGACTCGTGTGTTCCATTCCGGACACAGATCGAACGGACAGGCGGTCAGAAAGTTACGTGTCGAAAGCGTAAAGTTTGAAGCTTGGAGTTTCAGGCCGGATCGGCGTCGTCGTAGCGGATCAGGTCGGTCCAGGCGCGTTCCAGCCGCCGCAGCGTGCGATAGGTGGTTTCGAAATCGGCGCCGTCGCTGTCGGTGCGCAGCAGACTGTCGGCGCGCATCGCTTCCAGCTTCTTCAACGCCTCGCAGGTCGCCAGCCCCCGGTCGGACAGCTTGAGCCGTGCGGCCCGCCGGTCGCGCTGGGACGGGCTGCGGTCGACGTAGCCCGCCTCCACCAGATGCTTCAGATTGTAGGAGGCGTTGGAGCCCAGGTAATAGCCGCGCTCCAGCAGATCGCGGACCGAAAGCTCCTCGGTGCCAATGTGCAGCAGCATCAGCGCCTGCGTCGGGCTGAGGTCGGTCACGCCGATGCGAGCCAGTTCCATCCGAAGCACGTCGAGGAAGCGCCGGGTGATGCTTTCCATGACGCGGCCAAGATCGGTGTAGACCGCGGGGGCCGCCACACTCTGCTGCATGCTCATCATTCCTGTGCCAGTGGCTTGCGAAAGCACCAGTGCTTCGCAAACGCCGTTATCCGGTCGCCGCGGCACCTTCCGGCGCCGGCCGACCGGCGGACCGGAGAAGCGGTGATTGCGCACCCCTTCCCGTCGCCGTTTCTTAATGGCCTGTGACGATGGGCGGATTTTGTAGCGAATTGGAGGGACAAACTTGAGACGCGGGGGCGTTCCGGCCCCCGCAGCCTGAAATAACCGGCAGATTACATGGTGCCGGGAAAGGCTCCGCCATCCAAAAGGATGTTCTGCCCGGTCATGAAACCGGACTGGACGGCACAGAGAAAGGCACAGGCGGCCCCGAATTCCTCCGGATCGCCGAATCGGCCGGAGGGATTCGTCTTGCGGCGCAGATCCATCTCTTCATCAATGCTGCGGCCGGCGGCCTTGGCGCCACCCTCCATCGTCTTGCGCAGACGATCGGTCTCGAAGGGCCCGGGCAGCAGGTTGTTGATGGTGACGTTGTGCTTCACCGTCTGCCGCGACAGGCCGGCGACGAAGCCGGTCAGGCCGGTGCGCGCGCCGTTCGACAGACCGAGAATCGGGATCGGCGCCTTCACCGCGGCAGAGGTGATGTTGACAATCCGGCCGAAACGGCGGGAGATCATGCCGTCCACCGTCGCCTTGATCAGGAAGATCGGCGCCAGCATGTTGGCGTCCAGCGCGCGAATCCAGTCGTCGCGGTCCCAATCGTGGAAATCGCCCGGCGGCGGACCGCCGGCGTTGTTGACGAGGATGTCGGGTTCCGGACAGGCGGCCAGCGCCGCGGCCCGCCCCTCCTCCGTCGCGATGTCGCCGGGGGCGGTGGTGACGGTGACGCCGGTGGCCTTGCGGATCTCCTCGGCGGTCGCCTCCAGGGCCTCGGCATTGCGGGCGGTCAGTGTGACGTGAACACCCTCGCGGGCCAGCGCGAAGGCGCAGGCACGGCCCAGCCCCTTGCTGGCGGCGCAGACGATGGCGCGGCGGCCGGCGATACCCAAATCCATGGTGTCTCTTCCCTTATTGTATCTGAGGGACTATTGGCATCAGAGGGTCGTTTTGGAACCGGATCGTTGCGGGTCCGTTCGTTGCAGATCCGAAAGGACTTCGCGCGCCAGCGGCACGGTCACGCCACGGTGGGCGGCCAGCGACGCGTGGTCCAGCGCCGCCACCAGACGGCGGGCGAAATCGAGCGACCGTTCCATCCGTGCCAGCAGATAGGTGATGACCTCCATCCCCGGCCGCAACTGGCGGTCGGCGAACAGCTTGACCAGCACCGCGGCCAGCAGCGCGTCGTCGGGCGGCCGGACCTCCACCGCAGGTGCGCCCTTGAGGCGCGAACGGAGGTCGGGCAGCCGGGTGCGCCAGCGCGACGGCGCCTTGCGCGACAGCAGAAGCAGATGGCCCTGCTGTTCACGGGCGAGGTTGTAGAGGTGGAACAGCGCTTCTTCCCGCTCGGGCTTGCCGGCGACGCAGTCTGCGTCCTCGACCACCACGGCGTTGGCGGGGGCCAGCAGGGACGGCACAACGCCCGAATCGAGGGCATCGCCGCGGGTCACCACCGCGTGGCTGCGGGCGCGCCAGACCTGGGACAGATGGGTCTTGCCGCAGCCGGCCGGGCCGAACAGGGTCAGCGCCGGGGCGGGCCAGGACGGCCAGCGGTCCAGCCACGCCACGGCATCGGCGTTGCTGGGCGCCACGAGGAAATCCTCGCAGCCCATCGCCGTCCGGTGCCCGAGGTCGAGCGGTATCTGCGCCGGCAAGCTCATGCGGACACACTCATCAGCGTTCCGCGTCGGTGCCGCGGTAGTACGGGCTTGAGAGATACTGTCGCAACGCGAAGCGGGTCAACACGCCGATCACCGCAGCCACCGGCACCGCCAGCAGCACGCCGACGAAGCCGAACAGGCTGCCGCCGGCCAGCAGCGCGAACATCACCCAGACCGCATGCAGCCCGACCTTGTCGCCGACCAGCTTCGGCGTCAGGACGTTGCCCTCCACCGTCTGGCCGAACAGGAAGATGCCGACCACGATGGCGACGCGCCAGAACTCGTCAAACTGCAGCAGCGCGAGGCCGGTGCTGGCGACGAAGCCGAACAGGCTGCCGACATAGGGGATGAAGGACAGCAGGCCGGCGACCAGACCGATCACCAGCCCGAAGTCCAGCCCGGCCGCCGACAGCGCCAGCGCATAGAAGACGCCCAGCACGACGCAGACCGTCGCCTGCCCACGCACGAATCCGGACAGGGTGACGTTCACCTCGCGCGCCTGCTCGCGCACCGTCTCCGCATGCTGGCGCGGCAGCCACGAATCGACCTTCCCCACCATCAGGTCCCAGTCGCGCATCATGTAGAAGGCGACGATGGGCGTGATGAACATCAGGGTGACGATGTCGAACAGCGCCAGGCCACCCGACAGGATGCGCGTGACGACGCGGCCGACCAGCCCCGCCACCTCCCCCGCGTAGGTGCCGGCGGCGGCGCGCAGCCGCTCGACATCATCGGCCGGCAGGCGATGGATGAAGCGGTCGAGCGCCGGGATCAGCCGCTCCTTCACCAGCGCCGCATAGCTTGGCAGCACCTCCAGCAGATGGGAGACCTGCCCCTGCACCAGCGGCAGCAGAAGCAACGCCACCAGCACCATGACCAGGACGAATCCCAGCAGCACCAGCGTGGTGCCGAGCCAGCGCGGCAGCCTTGCCGCCTCCAGCCGGTCGACCGCCGGGTCAAGCAGATAGGCGATGGCCAGCCCGACCACGAAGGGCAGCAGCATGTCCGACAGCAGCCACAGCGCCAGGACGAACAGCCCCAGCCCGATCAGCCAGAAGCGGAGCTGCTTGGCCGCCGTCACGGAACGCCGCCGAGCCGGTTGAACAGCAGGGCGCCGCGACGCGCGTACAGCAGACCCGACAGCACCGTCGTCGCCGTACAGGCGTACACCAGCACGTCGACCAGTTCCCAGCCGTACAGGTGGATGTCCGGCAGCCCCAGCGCCGGCGGCGCCAGAATCGCCGCGGCCAGCGCAATCTGCACCACCGTGTTCACCTTGCTGACGTAGAGCGGCTGCATTGCCAGCGTCTCCTTCAGCGTGAACAGCAGGATGACGCCGCCGATGATCATGATGTCGCGGAACACCACCATCATCGCCAACCAAAGCGGGATCGCGCCGACCCAGGCCAGCGCGACATACACCCCGACGATCAGCGCCTTGTCGGCCAGCGGATCGAGATATCCCCCCAGCACCGTACGCGCGCGGAACATGCGGGCGATGGCGCCGTCCAGCGCATCGGACAGACCGGCGGCGACGAACAGGGCAAAGGCCCACTCCATGTTGCCGGTCAGGATCATGTACATCGCGGCCGGAACCGCCACGATGCGCAGGAAGGTAATGATGTTGGGAACGCTCACGGTTGGCTCTTGGCCGGCAGCGTGCCCAGGTTGCGCGGCGGGGCGCCCATGGTGGCCGGAGCACCGGCGCCCATATTGCCGGCGCCCATCGGCGCCGACGGCGCCAGCGAGCTCGGTGACGCGCTCGCGGGGACGGCACCGGCGGAGGCCGCACCCGACCCGCGCGGCAGCAGGGTCAGCTGCCAGTCGGCCGACTGCACCGGCAGCGGCGCTCCCGGATAGGCCGGCGGATAGCCGGCGGGAGCGGCGGCCGACCGCGCGAAGGCCAGATCCTGGCGGGCGAGCGCCTGGGCCAGCTGTTCGGGATCGCCGCGATAGGTCAGGGTGACGAGCGCCTCGTTGCGGCTGATCGACATCAGGTTGGTGCGACTCACCGCGGGAACGGCGGACAGCCGCTTGCGCGTCTCCACCCAATCGTTCACCGCGGTCAGCGGCACGCTGACGATGGTGTTCTGCTCCGGACCGGTGGCGGTGGTGTGCTCGCGCCGCCACGAATCGTCGACCTGGCTGCCGACCGCCGCGACCGCACGGTTCATCAGTTCGTCGGCATTGCCGCCGCCCTTCACCTGCACCGTCTGGTTCTCGCGGGTGCCGTCCAGCCCATAACGGGTGACGTCCACCGTCAGGCCGCGCGCCGGGTCGGGACCGTTCGCCGGCATGTCGGTGCGGGCGACCACGACTCCGCCGGCCTTGTAAGCCTGCGCGATGCGGGCAAGTGCTTCCGAATTGCCCGCGATCGCGTCCTCGCCGCTGATCGCCTGGGCGTCGGACAACTCGCCGTCCGGCACCACCAGCGGCACCAGCGAGGCGGCGGGCTGCCGGGCCTCCCAGGCCGCCCGCCAGGGGGTGCGGTCCTGCCACAGGATGGTGCGGCCATCGCTCTGGGTCACCGGCAGGATGACGAAGGGACGCGACGGCGGCTCGACATATTGTGTGGCGCCGCCGCTCTGACCGAGCGCGTCGCGCACCGCGTTGGGACGGAAGCGCACGGTGATGGCGCCGACATAGCGGCTGCCCGACACCTTCTCCTCGTCGATCTCGAAGCCCTGGACCATCCTGGCGATCTGGTTGTCCGAAAGGCGCGGCGGATTGCCGCCGCCGGGCACCAGACGACCGTACAGCTCAGCCCAGGCCTTGGCCTGCGCCTCGCGGATCGCCTGATCGCGGATGGTGGTCGGATTTCCGCCGCTGATGTCGACCTGCACGCCGGACACGGCGAAGGGATCGGCGGCGGACGAGACGGCGGCCGGCGGCGGGGAACCGGTCTGCGCCCCGGCCGGCCCGGTCATGGTCAGGACCAGAGCGGTGGACATGGCAGCAAGACCGGCGAGGAGCGGCGCGCGGCGGCGGTGGAGCATTGCAAAGCCTTCCGATTCGAGTATGTTCGGCCCGAGCCCAAGGCCCGGTATATAGCTCAGCCCAAGCGAGGATACCATCAGCACCCAGTCCTATAACATGTCCGACGCCTACAAGCAGGCCGGTGTGGACATCGATGCGGGCAACGCGCTTGTCGAAGCGATCAAGCCCCTTGCCCGCTCCACCGCGCGTTCCGGCTCCGACGCGGGCCTGGGCGGTTTCGGCGCGCTGTTCGATCTGCGCGCCGCCGGCTACCAGGATCCGCTTCTGGTCGCGACGACCGACGGCGTCGGCACCAAGCTGAAGGTGGCGATTCTCGCCAACCGTCACGACACGGTCGGCATCGACCTCGTCGCCATGTGCGTCAACGACCTGGTCGTGCAGGGCGCCGAGCCGCTGCTGTTCCTGGATTACTACGCCACCGGCAAGCTCGATGTGGCGGCGGGCCGCGACATCGTCGCCGGCATCGCCGAAGGCTGCCGTCAGGCCGGCTGCGCCCTGGTCGGCGGCGAGACCGCCGAGATGCCGGGCATGTATTCCGAAGGCGATTACGACCTCGCAGGTTTCTCGGTCGGTGCTGTGGAACGCCAGCACGCCCTGACCGGTTCCACCGTGCAGGCGGGTGACGTGGTCCTCGGCCTCGCCTCCACCGGCGTGCATTCCAACGGCTATTCGCTGGTGCGCAAGCTGGTGGAGAAGTCCGGCCTCGGCTACGACTCCACCTGCCCGTGGGATGCCTCCAAGACTCTGGGCGAAGCGCTGCTGACGCCGACCCGCATCTATGTGAAGAGCACGCTGAAGGCGGTGCGCGCCGGCACGGTCCGTGCCATGGCCCACATCACCGGCGGCGGCCTGATCGAGAACATTCCGCGCGTCCTGCCGGACGGGCTGGGTGTCGTTCTCGACGCCTCGACCTGGACCCTGCCCCCCGTCTTCTCCTGGCTGATGAAGACCGGCGGCATCGCTCC
>CBIHQY010000033.1:0-69932 GCA_966212305.1 uncultured Azospirillum sp. | reverse complement strand
CCTTCGTCAGGTTGCGCGCTTCCAGGATGATGTCGTCGTTCGGTGCGGCGTTCATTCCTGTCCTTTCCCGGTCTTGGGTCGGTCGGCCGGCGGCGGGCCGACATAGCGTGACGTCGGTCGCAGCATGCGCCCGGTCCGCTCCTGTTCACGCACATGCGCCGCCCATCCGGCCGCGCGGCTGGCGGCAAAGAGCGGTGTGAAGCCGGCGCGCGGCACACCGAGCGCTTCCAGCAGCAGGGCGGCGTAGAATTCCACATTGGTGTGCAGGGGCCGGTCGGGACGGCGCGACGCCATCACCGACAGAACCGTCCGCTCGACCGCTTCGGCGAAGGCGAGCCGACCCTCGGGCGCCCGGCTCGCGCCGGATCGCTGGAGAGCCAGCAGGCTGTCCTTCATGACATCGGCGCGCGGATCGCGGATATGATAGGCCCGGGAGCCGAAGCCCATCAGGCGCTCCCCCCGGGCGAGCGCGGCCGCGATCCAACCGCCCGCGTCGCCCGCTTCACCGATGGCATCCAGCATGTCGAGGACGAGTCCCGGCGCGCCGCCATGCAGCGGCCCTTCCAGCGCCCCCAGTGCCGCAACTGCGGCGGCCGACAAGCCGCCCCCGGTCGAGGCGACCACGCGGGCGGTGAAGGTCGAGGCGTTCACGCCATGATCGACCATCGCAACCAGATAGCGGTCCAGCGCCCGCATTTCCGCCTCGCCGACGACGACACCATGGATCATGTGGAGCAAATCGGCGGCATGCGGCAAGGAGCGGTCCGGCGCCACCGGGGTCTGTCCGCGAACCAGCCGGATGGCCGAAGCGGCGGCAACGGCGGTGCCCGCCACCAGCAGCAGCGGCGTCATCGCGGCCCCCGGCAGCGAGGCCAGCAGGAAGCGCTGAAGCTCGATTACGGAGAGGTCGGACGGCAGCGCCGCGAAAGGGGGAGAGAGCCGCGCGAAGGCTTCGCACCTCGCCTCCCCAAGTGCATCCGGCCTCATCAGTGCCGGGATCTCCGCGTCCCACAGGATCGCCACGACGTCTTCATAGGACCGGTCGATCAGGTCGGGCAGTCGATGCCCGCGCATCACCATTTCACCCGTCGCCGGGTCGCCCCCGCTAAGGCTGGTTTCGGCGGCCGATATCCGCTCCATCGTCATGCTGTCCGGTAAGGGGGAAGGGGCGCCACCGCCGGGAGGGCTGCGGCGGATTCTGTGGGAATCCTAAGCAATCCGCCCTCCGGCTCAACTTCGTATATGTAAGCGGCGCATTACCATCGGTTATGCGTCACCAACCTCGGAGCCTTGCAGAGTGCCGCCTACATCTTCTTGACCAGAGGGCACTCGCTTTCCGACAGCGGGCGGAAGGCACGGTCGGCCGGAATGCTGCGGACCAGCTTGTAATAGTCCCAGGGCGACTTGGATTCGGCCGGGGTCTTGACCTGGAACAGATACATGTCGCGCAGCACCCGGCCGTCCTCGCGCACGGTGCCGTTCTTCGTCATGAAGTCGTTCACCGGCGTTTCCTTCATCGTCTTCATGACGGTGGGGGCGGCGTCGGTTCCCGCGGCCTTGATCGCCTTCAGATAATGGCTGACGGCGCCGTAGACGCCGGCCTGGTAGAAGGTCGGCATCGCCTTGCGCTTGTCGAAGAAGCGCTTGGAGAAGGCGCGCGTCTCGTCGTTCATGTCCCAATAGAAGGGCGTCGTCAGCATGATGCCCTGCGTCGCCGGCAGGCCCAGCGCATGGACCTCGCTGACGGCGAGCAGCAGCGCCACGATGTTCTTGCCCGACTGGCCGAGCCCGAATTCCGCCGCCTGCTTGATGGCGTTCTGGGTGTCGGCCCCGGCGGTGGCGAGCGCCACGACCTTGGCCGGCGACGCCTGGGCCTGGAGCAGGAAGGAGGAGAAGTCGGCATTGTTGGCCGGCATCTTCACGCTTCCCACCACCTTGCCCTTCTGGCTTTCGACGACGGCGCCGGTGTCACGCTCCAGCGCATGGCCGAAGGCATAGTCGGAGGTCAGGAAGTACCAGCTGTCGAGCCCCGAGGCCACCACCGCCTCGCCGGTCACATGGGCCAGCGCATAGGTGTCGTAGGTCCAGTGGATGCCGTTCGGCGTGCAGGCCTTGCCGGTCAGGTCCGAACTGGCCGGCGAGGAGAAGATGGCGATACGGTTCTTCTCCTTGGTGATCTGCTGGACCGCCAGCGCCACGGCGGAGTTCGGCACGTCCATGATGGCGTCGACCTGATCGACGTCGTACCAGCGACGCGCCGTCGAGGCACCGACGTCGGCCTTGTTCTGGTGGTCGGCGAAGATCAGTTCGACGGGCGTGCCGTTGACGGAGCCGCCGAAATCCTCCACCGCCATCTGCGCGGCGGTGATCGAGCCTTGTCCGGTGCTGTCGGACAGCTGGCCCGACAGATCGGTCAGGATGCCGATCTTGATCTTTCCGTCGCTGTAGGCGGCACTTTGCGCGAGCGCCGGCTGGGACAAGGTCTGGGCGAACAGGCAGGCGGCGACAGCCGCCGTCACGGCGTAACGGTTCATCAGTTCCTCCCTAGGGCTTTTTTATGAATGGTCAGCTTTATGGATGCTCAGCCGGCGTCCCTTGACGCGGAGGCATGCTGGGCGGCCAACCGGCCGAACACGGCACCGCGCAGGACCGAGGTCGAGCCGGTGTAGACCTGGTGGTAGAGGCCGACCGTCTCGCCCGCAGCATAGAGTCCGGGCATCGGCTGGCCGTTGCCGTCCAGCACGCGGGCATCGACGTCCACCTTCAATCCGCCGAAGGTGAAGCAGTTGGCCGAGACGATGGGGAAGGCGCGGAACGGCCCCTTGACCAGCGGGCGCGCCCAATTGGTCTTGGCCGGGCTGAGCCCGGTGGTCGCCAGACCGTCCACCCGCGTCGGGTCGAAGCAGGAAGCATCGGCCGGACAGGCGGCATTGTAGGCGGCGACCGTCGCCAGCGTGGCGTCCAACGGCAGACCCAGCTTGTCGATCAGTGCTTCGAGCGTCGGTGCCTCGATGGCCGGCACGTCGCTGCGGATGCTGGCGCGCCAGCGCGGGATGTCCTCCACCTGATCGTCGAACAGGACATAGGCGATCCCGTCCGGCTGGTCGGCGACGACACGGGTGATGGCGTCATAGGTCGCGTCGGCGGTGCCCGGCGCCTCGTCGAGGAAGCGCTCGCCGCGCTTGTTGACCAACACGCCATAGGGCCAGATGAAGATCACCGCTTCCGGCTGGCGCGACCGCGGATCGACCGGTTCGGCATGGTAGGAGCCAAAATCGCCGGCCGCCGCCGCCCCGGCGTCGAGCGCCATGCGGATGCCCTCGCCGCGGTTGTAGTAGCCGCCGCGCGCCACCGGCCGCACATGCTTGGCGCGCTGGCCCATGTAGCGGGTCATCATCTCCGGGTTGCCCTGATAACCGCCTGACGCCAGGATCGTCGAACGGCCGCGGATGGCGACGCGCAGGCCGTCGGTCCCGGTGGCATGGACGCCGCCGATGCGGCCCTGGTCGTCGCGCAGCAGGTCGAGCGCGGTGGTGCGGTAGAGCACGCGGGCGCCCAGCGCCTTCGCCTCCGCCATCAGGCGCTCGATCAGGGCGAGGCCGCCGCCCTGCGCGGCGATGCGCTGGGTGTTCTGGGTCAGCAGATAGATCGGCTGCGGCTCGAAACGCAGGCCGAAGCCCTTCAGCCAGGCGATGGTCGGCGTCACCCGCTCGGCGAAGCGGGAGATCACCTCCGGATCGGGGAAGGGGTGGGCCTTCACATAGTCCGGCCAATGCTCGTAGGGTTCGGCGGCGGCGGCCAGCACGTTGGGGTCGATGTTCAGCCCGGCGTTAGCGGCGAAATGCTCCTCGAAATCGTCGGCGATCTCAGAATCGTTCTTCATCCGCATATAGGCTTCGGTCCAGCGCGAGTTGCCGCCGAATTCCTCCTCGGGCGCCCGCTCCAGCAGGGTGACCGTCAGGCCGGCCTGCAGCGCCGTCACCGCCGCCGAAAGCCCGGCGATACCGCAGCCGACGATGACCAGATCGCTGATGGCGTAGTCAGACATCCGTGTTTCCTCCGTCATTTCTTTCCTCTCCCGACCTGTCCCGCATCATCCCGCGAGGCGCTGTTGGTTGCTGTCGGTTTCGCTGTCGGCGACGACGATCCCGGCCTCCGTCAGTTGCTCGATCGCCGCCGGACCGTAGCCGAGTTCGGCCAGCACAGCGCGCGTATCCTGACCGACGCGGGGCGGATCGCGGCGGATCGCCAGATCGGCGTCCGCCACATGGATCGGCAACCGCGGCAGGGCGGTCCGCACCCCGTTGGGCAGGGTGGTCGGCATCAGCCCGCCGGTCGCCCGCAGATGCGGATCCTCGAACAGATCCTCCGGCCGGGCGATGGGTGCGAAGGGAATGCGGGCGCGCTCGCACACCGACACCGCCTCGTCCATCGACAGGCTGCCGAACAGCCCGGTCAGCAGCGGTAGCAGGCGCGGCCGGGCGGCGATGCGGTCGTTGTTGGTGCGGAAGTCCGGATCGTCGCGCAGGTCCGGCCGGTCGATGACGGCGCAGAAGCGCTCCCAATGGCTGTCGGTGGTGATGCCGACGAAGATCGGCCGCCCGTCGGCGGTGCGGAAGGTCTCGTAGACCGCCCAGGCCGACACACGCTCCGGCATCGGCGGGATCGGCCCGTCCGACTGGGCGGCGTAGCAGAGATGCTGCCCCATCAGGAACACCGTGGTCTCGAACAGGGCTGTTTCGATGGTCTGGCCCTTGCCGGTCTGCTCACGCTCGCGCAGTGCAACCAGGATGGCGATGACCGCGAACATGCCGCCGGTGATGTCCACGACCGAGGTGCCGGCCCGCAGCGGCCGGCCGCTCGGCCCGGTCATGTAGGCGAGGCCGGTCATCATCTGCACCACCTCGTCCAGCGCGAGGCGGCCGGCATAGGGGCCGTCGAGGAAGCCCTTCAGGCTGGCATAGATCAGGCGAGGGTTGACGCGGGCCAGCGCGCCGGCGCCCAGCCCCAGCCGTTCCATCGTGCCGGGGGCGAAATTCTCCACCAGCACGTCGGCCTCGGCGACAAGACGATGCGCGATGTCGCGGCCTTCCGGCGTCTTCAGATCGACGGCGACGGAGCGCTTGTTGCGGTTGAAATAGCCGAAATAGCCGGTGCCGAAGCCCTTCAGATGACGGGTAGGCTCGCCGTTGGGCACCGGTTCGATCTTCACCACGTCGGCGCCGAGGTCCGCGAGGATCATCGCGCAGGACGGCCCCATCACCGTGTGGCCGAAATCGAGGATCTTGACGCCGGCCAGTGGGAGCTTTTTGCCAAGGGATTGGTCGGTCATGCGCCGTCTCCTGCAACCGGACGCGGCGACGCCCCGTCATAGCGGTAGGGAATGGACGGCGGCATCGGTCCCTTGATGCGACCGCCCTGCTGCGACTGCTCCCAGGCGTGCGCCAGGATGCCGACCGAGCGCGACAGCACGAACAGCCCGCGCCCGAGACCGGCCGGGAAGCCGAGTTCGGCGAAGACCACGGCGGTGGCGCCGTCGATGTTCATCGGAAGGCGCTTGCCCTTGCGCGCGGCAAGCGCATCCTCCACCGCGCGGCCGATGGCGGCGGCCTCTCCGGTCACGGCGCCCTCCCCCCTCGCCGCATCTACCAGGGCCAGCAGCCGGCCGGCGCGCGGATCGACGGGGTGGAAGCGGTGGCCGAAGCCGGGGATATGCTCGCGCCGATCCAGCCGAGCGGCGATCTCGCTCTCCGCCGCCCCGGCCACGGACATGCCTGCGGCCACGCGGGCGGCGACGGCGGCGTACAACTCCATGCATTGCTGGCCGGCGCCGCCATGGACGTCGCCCAGCGCATTGATGCCGGACGCCATGGCGTTGTTCAGCCCGACGCCGCAGGTGGCGGCCATGCGGGCGGTGGCGATGGACGGCGCCTGCGGCCCGTGGTCCACCGCCGCCACCAGTGCTGCACCCAGCAGCCGGCCCTGCGCCGGTGTCGGCAACTCTCCGCGCAGCATCAGCCAGACCATGTCGGGAAAGCCGATCGTGCCGATCAGCTCCTCGATGGCGTAGCCGCGCACCCGGATCGAGCCCGGATGGATGTCGATGATCGACGTCCGCCACCAGCCGGTGGCGCTATCGATGGTCGCTTCGGACATGGGAATGCTCCCGGAGGGCTCCCTTCGCAGGCCCGGCCTCAGCCGAGCACGAAGGGGTTGGCGCGGTTGGGTTTGGTGGTGATCCAGACACTCTTGGTCTGGAGATATTCCTTGATCGCCTCCACGCCGCCCTCGCGGCCGAGGCCGGAGCGCTTGTAGCCGCCGAAGGGCGTGGTGAAACTGGTAGAGCGGTAGTTGTTCACCCACACCGTCCCGGCGCGCAGTCGGTCGACGCAGTACATCGCGCGGTGCAGATCGCGCGTCCAAACGCCGGCCGCCAGACCGAACTCGACGTCGTTGGCGATGCGCAGCGCGTCCTCCTCGTCCTCGAAGGGAATGACGCAGAGGACCGGGCCGAACACCTCCTCCTGGGCGATGCGCATGTCGTTGCGCACCTGCGTGAAGATGGTCGGCGCCACGAACTGCCCCTGGCCGTAGTCCGGCCCCGACAGGGCATGACCGCCGAGCGCGCAGACCGCGCCCTCCTTCTTGGCCATGTCGATCATCCGCAGGATCTTCTCCCATTGCGGACGGGTGGCGATGGGACCGATCTGCGTGTCCATCTTCGACGGGTCGCCGATGCGCGCCTCGCCGGCCGCCGCAACCAGCTTCTCGACGAAGGCGTCGTGGATGGTCTTCTGGACCAGCAGGCGCGAACCCGCCATGCAGGTCTGGCCCGAGGCGCCGAACACGCCGGAGATGGCGCCCTTCACCGCCTGATCGAGGTCGGCGTCGTCGAAGACGATGTTCGGCGACTTGCCGCCCAGTTCCAGCGTCACCTTCTTCAGGCCCGGCGCCGCAGCCTCGTTGACGCGCTGGCCGCCGATGTCGCCGCCGGTGAAGGCGATCTTGGCGGTCAGGGGATGACGCACCAACGGCTCGCCCACCTCCGCACCGAAGCCGGTCACGACATTCACGACGCCGCGCGGGAATCCCGCCTCATGCGCCAGCTTCGCCAGTTCCAGGATGGAGGCGGAGGTGTATTCCGACGGCTTGATGACGATGGTGTTTCCGGCCGCCAGCGCCGGGGCCATCTTCCAGGTGGTCAGCGCCAGCGGCGAGTTCCACGGCGTGATGGCGACGACGACGCCGAGCGGCTCGTACTTCACATAGTTGAAGACGTCGGCCTTGTTGATCGGCACGACGGCGCCCTGAACCTTGTCGGCGAGGCCGGCATAGTAATGGAACCACTGGGCGACGTTCCGCACCTGCCCGCTGACCTCGGCCATCAGCTTGCCGTTGTCGCGCTGCTCGATGGCGCCCAGCCGGTCGACATTGGCCTCGATCAGCTCGGCCAGCCGGCGCAGCAAGGCGCCGCGCTGGGTCGCGGTCAGCCCGGCCCATTCCGGCGACAGGAAGGCGCGGTGCGCCGCATCCACCGCGCGGTCGGCATCGGCCTGCATGCCGCGCGGGATCTCCGCCCAGGCCCGCCCCGAAAAGGGCTCCGTCGTTTCGAACCACTCGTTGGAAACCGGATCGCACCAGTCCCCGTCGATGAACAGCTTGTAGCGTTCCACCCTGCGCCTCTCAGAAGTTCTGTTAGATAGAACTGTGTTTCATCTAAGAGAACATAGGCGCGCCTAATGCGTCAAGTCCGAACCATTCGTCTCCCCACTTTTTTCAGCCAGGGCCTTGTACCGGCCATCCTTGACGTACGATGGTGGTGTCGGGGAAAAATGCGCGCCGAGGATGCTTATGGCCCATCTGCCAATGAAACCCCCGTCTGCCAATGAAGGACGCGATATGACCGATGCGAAGGCCAACACGACGACCGCATCCTCCGGCGGGGTGGAGTCCGTCGACCGGGCGCTGAGCATCGTCGGCTGTTTCCAGGCAGGCGATCACGCCCTGAGTTTGACGGAGATCGCGGCGCGGACCGGTCTTTATAAAAGCACCATCCTGCGGCTGACCGTGTCGTTGGAGAAGGCCGGCTATCTGGTCCGCCACCAGGACAAGTCCTATCGGCTCGGCCCGGAATTGATGCGGCTGGGGGGGCTCTACCAGCGCTCGCTGCGGCTGGAGGATCATGTCCGGCCGGTGCTGCGCCAGCTGATGCGGGAAAGCGGGGAAAGCGCGTCCTTCTTCCGGCGCGAAGGGGCATGGCGCATCTGCGCGTTCCGCGAGGATTCGACCCAGGCGATCCGCGACCATGTCCATGAGGGCGACCGACTGCCCCTGGATCGGGGGGCCGCCGGCCATGTGCTCACCCGCTTCGCCGGGACGGTATCGGCGGCCGATTTCGCCGCCCTGCCCCTGCGCTCCTTCGGCGAGCGCGAGTCGGAAACCGGGGCCGCCGCCGTGCCGATCCTTTCCCAGCGGGAGGGACTGATCGGCGCCCTGACCCTGTCGGGTCCGCTGACCCGCTTCACCGAGGACCGCGTTGCGGTGATGGCGCCCCTGTTGCTGGCCGCCGGCCGCCGGCTGTCCGAGACCCTGGGCGGGCACTATCCGATTTGAGGGTTCCCCAGGGCTTCAAGGCCGGTGACAGGGAGGTGACATGGATACGCTGACACAACAGGTGCGGGACGGGATCGCGGCGAACGGTTTCTCGTTCATCGAGGCGCCCGGCATGCGAACCCTGCTCGGCGAGGCCGGTCTGGCGGACTGGGATGGTTTCAGCGGCAGTTGGGACGAGCTGGGCCTCGACCTCTACATGGCGGACGGCGGCCGTTACCGGCGGCGGCGCCATGCCGCCTTTGCCCTTTCGGCCGGGGACATCCGGCGCAAGCCGCACCAGCCCCATTACCAGAGCCGCGATTACAACCCGCTCAACGGCGGGATCGAACGCTGGTTCGAGCCGGTCACCGACGGGATCGCGGCGCATCCCGCCCTGCGCGCGATCCTGGCGACCAGCTTCGCCCTCTTCGATCCGTTGACGCCGCCCGACGTCCGTCCCGACGTCTGGCACACGGAGGTTCATCAGTTCCGCATCGAGGCGCGCGCGGGCGAGGCCGCCCAACCCACCCCCGAAGGCATGCATCGGGACGGCGTCGACTGGGTCCTGGTGATGCTGATCCGGCGCGAGAACATCGTGAGCGGCACCACCACCATCCACGACCTCGATGGCCGCCCGCTGGGAAGCTTCACCCTGCGCCATCCGCTGGAATCGGCGGTGCTGAACGACGCGCGGGTGTTCCATGGCGTGACGCCGGTGGAACCCGCCGACCCGGACCGGCCCGCCTTCCGTGACGTTCTCGTGGTGACCTTGCGTCGCCCGTGATTGTGCCTTTCGCTCCGGCCTTTCAGCGTCCTGCCGCCGCCGTCGCCTTCGGGAACAGGACGAAGGCCGCCGTCAGCCACACCCCGCTCCAGTTCGCCCGTTCCAGGACGTGAGGGAACACCAGCGGGGCGAGGAAGTAGGCGCCGAAGGCGAAGGTGTTGCCGAGACCGAGAGCCGTGCCGGTGTGCGCGACGCCCGCGATGCTGGCGAGTTCGGTGAAGGCGATGCCGTGCCAGCTGGACGCGACGAAGCCGGCCAGCACGCGGTAGCCCCAGGGCAACGCGCCGGCCCTCGGACCCGGCGAGCTGGACCGGGCCGCGGAAAGCGCCGCGTACATGCCAGCGATGCCGGCGCCGGTGATGATAAGTCGCTGTTGCGTGTGAGGCCTCCACTGCCACTGTCGGGGTGGTGTGGGTCGCCCGGCGGCCGCCCTACCGGGAAGGTCCCATCCTGTCGCGCGCCGCCGAAGGCGGGGCGGGCGGCTGGGGCAGGTCCAGCAGGGCCGCCAGGCTGCGCCGGTGCCGCACGATGTCGGCCAGCGTGTAGTCGTCGAGCACCGCAAGGAAAGCCTGCTTGGCCTCGTGCAGCGCGGAACGCAGGGTGCAGGCCGGGCTCAGCCGGCAGCCGGATTCGTCGGCACCGGGCAGCGCGCCCATGCACTCCACGATGTTCATGTCCTGCTCGGTGTAGCGGACGACGTCTCCGACGCGGATGTCCTCGGGCGGGCGGCCAAGCCGCAACCCGCCGTTCCGCCCCCGCACCGTCTCGACGAAGCCGCCCAGCCCCAGTTGATGCGCCACCTTCATCAAGTGATTCTTCGAGATGCCGTAAACCTGCGCGATCTCGCTGATCGTCGGCATGCCGTCCTGGCGCACCGCCAGGTACATCAACATCCGCAGCGCATAATCGGTGTAGCTCGACAACCGCATACCGGCACCAAAGAGGCATTTGAGACGCATGATTATACACGGCGCGCCGGGCGCTGGAAACCGTCATGGAAGTGCGAAATCAGCCTGATGGGTCGAATGACAGACCGGAACGGTGGGGTGCGACAATCTGTCCATTCTCAAAGATGTATTTTGAGCACATGTTCATCGCACGACATCGAACGCCGGATGCCGGCGATGCAACCGACCGGACCGCATCGCAGACCCGGCAGGACGCCGCGGAGCGCCGTTGACGAATGCGCCGGCGTCCGGACACAGGAGCTAAGAACCATGGCGATGTTCATCCTCACCACGCACCACACGCCGCGCGATTTCAGCGACCGCGTCGCGCTGGGCTTCACCAAGGCGCTGCGCCTTCTGGCCGACACCTTTTTCGCCAGGCGCTACGGACATCGGGCGATCGTGCTGGAAACGGTGGCGGCGGTTCCAGGCATGGTCGGCGCGACGCTGCAGCATCTGCGCTGCCTCCGCCGGATGCAGCACGACCAGGGCTGGATCCACACGCTGCTCGACGAGGCGGAGAACGAGCGCATGCACCTGATGACCTTCATCGAGGTGGCCAAGCCGACCTGGTTGGAGCGCGCCCTGATCCTGCTGACACAGGGTGCCTTCTACAACGTCTTCTTCCTGCTGTACCTGATCTCGCCGAAGACGGCCCACCGCGTGGTCGGCTATTTCGAAGAGGAGGCGGTCGTCAGCTACACCGGGTATCTCGCCGAGATCGACGCCGGCCGTCACCCGAACCCGCCGGCGCCGCGCATCGCCATCGACTATTGGAAGCTGCCGGACTCCGCCACGCTCCGCGACGTCGTGCTCGCCGTCCGCAACGACGAAGCGAACCACCGCGACGTGAACCACGGCTTCGCCGACGCGCTGACGGACCAACCGCCGGCCGACGCGGGCCACCGGGACGAGCCGCGCCAAGCCGCCTGACGAAATTTGCCGGCTGGAGCTGTTGTCGAAACCATAGCCGAGGCCTGCCTTTCCGGCGCCCGGATCATCGTCGGAACGCTTCCGACCGCCCCTTCATCCCGTTTAACGAGGCAGAAACCATGACACAGCGTTTGAACGATCGTGTGGCCGTCGTCACCGGCGCCAGTTCCGGGATCGGCTGGTCCATCGCCGAGCGATTTCTCGACGAAGGCGCCAAGGTCGTCGTGTTCGCGCGCAATGAGGAGGCCCTGCGGGATCTCGCCGCCCGGGCACCGGACCGGGTGCTGGCCGTCGCCGGCGACGTGACCGTGCGCGCCGACCTGGAGCGTCTGGTCCGCGAAACGACCGCGCGCTTCGGAGGCGTGGACGTCGTGGTGCCGAACGCCGGCGTCGCCAAGGTCGTACCCTTCGCCGACAGCGACGAGGACGCCATCCAGGACCAGTTCTCGGTCAACGTCGTCGGCGCGCTCCAGACCGCGCGCCTGTTCCTGCCGTCCATCCGGCGCAACGGGTCGATCGTTTTCATCACCACCTTCCTGGTCCAGGTCGGCTTCCCGGGCCTGGCGATCTACAGCGCCAGCAAGGCGGCGATCAGTTCGGCCACCAAGACGCTGGCCGCAGAGCTGGCGCCGCAGGGCATCCGGGTGAACGCCGTGGCCCCGGGGCCGATCGCCACCCCGATCTGGAGCAAGGTCGGCCTTCCCGAGGACGTGCTCGGCCAAGTGGCGGCCAACGTCACCGCCCGCCTGTTCCCGGGCGCCTTCGGCGCTCCGCAGAGCATCGCCGACGCGGCGCTGTTCCTCGCTTCGGACGAGGCGAGGAACATCTTCGGGCAGGAACTGGTGGTCGACGGCGGCTACACCGTCGGCTGAGGGCAAGCCGGCCGGACGCTCCGGATCGGGAGTATCACGGCGGGGCGGGGACGGGGTAAGATCGTCTCCGCCCCGTTCACGCTTTCCTTGACGTGCCGTCCACGCCCGCTCCAACTTCCTTGAGGCGCCCGCCTAATCTTCTGAATGCGAGGTCGCAATGGACGCTCCGATCAATTCTGACTTCCCTCTCCGGCCAATCGGCACCCCGGAGGAACTCATGGATGTCGCCGTCGGGATGGAGCATGAGGCGGCTCTCCGCTACGATCAGCTTGCCGCGATGGTCGCTCGGCAGGGGAAATCGGAACTCGCCACCCTCTTCGGGCGCTTGGCCGAGTTGGAAAAGGCGCATGAGGGCGAATTGACCCGTTGGGCTCTGCGCGATGGCCTACGGACACCGCAGCCGGTGCAGTTTTCCTGGCGAATGCCGGAGACCTTCGATCAAGCGGAGGGCAGCCAAGTGTTCGGCCCCTACGAGGCCTTGGCGGTTGCCGTGCGCAATGAGGAGCGGGCCTTTGCGTTCTACACCTATGTCGCCGCTTCGGCGCTGAACGAAGAGGTCCGTCGCCGCGCCGAGTCGATGGCCCGTGAAGAGTTGGAGCACGTAGGCCTCTTGCGTCGGTGGCGCCGCGAAGCCTTCCACGCTTCTCGGCAAACCAGGCGTCGCGGCCCGCGCACGCTGGAGGAACTGTTCGCACTGTCCGCAGCCATGGAGATCGCATCGGCAGAGGTCAATGATGCGGCCGCGGCAGCCGTCGGGGCCTCCGGTGCCGTGGAAGCGGCGGCCGTGCTGCGCCGACTCGCCGACAAGGCCCGCGGTCACGCCGGTGGGGCCGCACCGAACGTTCCGGGAAGCGATGCCGCCGAGGGTGCTCGGGCTGCCGGGCTACTTCGTCCGGGCTCGCTGACAGCGGAGAGGGCCGTGCGCCTGTCAATCCAGGACGCCACGGAGATCCTCGACACCTACCTCGCTGCAGCCGAGCATGCCACCGAGGAGACCCTGCTCAACGAAGCCCAGAAATTGGCCGAGCAGTCGCTGGAACGTCTTGCACTGGCCCGGTCTCTGCTGGCGGATCCGGACAGGGTCTGACGCTGCGCCGAAGTCGCGCGTCAACGGCTGGTGTCATGTCCACCATGGCACCAGCAGCCCCGCATATTCGTCTTTCGACTCGAAACGATGGCGGAAGTCGCAATGATCTGCGCCCTGCATGATGGTCTGCGTGCGCTCCATCTTGATGCGCGGGGGTAGCCGGTGGTGATCCCGTTCCGGCACGCCATGCTCCGCCACGCGGCGGCAGCCGAGGAGTTCCGTCGGACTTTGGCGCGCAGTTCGGCGTGAGAACCGGGTCCGTCGGCGCTGGGCAGATGCGATGTTGATGTCGGCGCCGCGCCGGAGGATGGTCGTGTGATCCGGAACCGGTTTCCGACGCGGTATCGGGCGCGCGGGATCTTGCGGCGGCGGCTCCCGTTCACTTTGCAAGGCATCGGCGGCTCGGCTTCAGCGGGCCGTTTTCCTACTCCGCAATCCTGCCGCAGGCAATCGCCCACCGATTTGTGCGCCAAGGTCGGTAGACGGTTCAAGTCCAAGCGCATATAATCCTTGCCGTCCTTACTGGAACGAACTCATCCCCATCCTCATGACCATTTCCACGACCGCACTGTCCGACGACTGGGTCGACGGGACGCATACCGCTCCGGCCGGGCGCGCCTCCAATTCGTCCCAGTCTTCGATGGCGAAGGACGATGCGGCCGAGTTCGGCAAGAGCGGCGGCGGTTCCACGGCTTCCCGGCGTTCCGCGGCTCGAACACTGGCAAATCACCAGGTCCTCTGTCCCTCCTGGTTCCGCGACCGGGTGGAGGCTCTGGCGGAACGCAACGGCGTCACGCCCGGCGATCTGGTCGAATCCGCCATGCTGCTGGCGACTCCGGCCCGGCTGGAAGCCATTGCCGATCCCGGCGAGCCTGCGCCGGACGACATCGCGGTGACCGTGGTGCCGCTCGCCAACGGACAGACGCGGACTTTCCGCCGCAAGCCCTGTCTGAAAGTGCGCGGCGTCATGGGGCTGGACTCGCCGCTCATCCGCCGGCTGCTGAGCTTCGCCCTGGCGCTGGACGATGATTCCTGGCGGCTGGTGCCGGCCGAGGAACTGGCGCGGCCGCAGCAGCAGATCGTCCGCTTGGAGCAGCGCGTCCAGTCGCTGATCGAAATCGTCCGCCAGCAGCATCCCAATGTGACCGAGGTTCCGCCCCGCAACCTGCGCGAAGCGACCGCGCTGCTGGGCTTCCCCAACGAATGGTGCGTGGACGAGACCAACCTGAACAAGCGTTTCCGGGAGATGGCTCGCGTCTTCCATCCCGACAATGGCCTGGCCGGCTGCGACCGCCGCATGCATTCGATCATCGAGGCGCGCCGACTTCTGCAACGCTTCATCAGCACGTCCCGGAGCACGTCCAGCCAGTCCTGACAGAGGCCGGGCGGCCCGTCGCCCCATCGCCCAGAGGTGCTCATGAACATTCCCCGTCTGGCGGCGATCCGGTCGCTCCTGGTCCTCGGTCTGATGGCGGCGCCGGCCGCCGCGCAGGAGCCGCTGGCACCGGCACCGTTTCCACGGGCGGCCGCCGTGCAATCGGACGAGGATGCCGCCATGCCCTCGGTCGACCGGGTGCAGGTCACTGTGGGAACCGGCAGCATCACCGGGGTCTATTATCCGGCGGGCGGCGCCATCTGCGCGGCCGTCAATGTCGACCGGCCCGTCCACCATATCCGTTGCAAGGTCAAGCCGTCACAGGGGTCCGTCGCGAACATCGAGGATTTGCGCCGAGGCCGGACCCAGTTCGCCATCGTCCAATCCGACATCCAGTATGCCGCGGTCAACGGTACCGGCCCATTCCGGGAGCAGGGTCCATTTCGCAAGCTACGCTCGGTGGTGTCGCTCTATTCGGAATCGTTGACGGTGCTGGCCAACGCATCCAGTCACATCAACGGTTTCGAAGACCTTCGCGGCAAGCGGGTCAATATCGGTTCGATCGGGTCGGGTGCGCGGGCCACGCTGGACGGGTTGATGTCCCAATATGGCTGGAGCTACGGCGACTTCGCGGAGTCCACCGATCTGCCGCCGGCCGCCCTGGCCCAGGCGCTTTGTTCACAGCGGATCGATGCCATGGTCGTCCTCGCCGGCCATCCGAACAGCGCGGTCCAGGACGTGACCAACAATTGTCCCGCCGTCATCGTCCCCATCGACGGACCGAAGCGCGAAGCGCTTTTGCGGGAAAACCGCTATTACGCCGCCGCGTCGGTTCCCGGCGGGCTTTACCGCTACACCACCCGTGACGTGCCGACCTTCGGCGTCCTGGCAACGCTGGTCACCACGACCGACGTGACGGACGACGTCGTCCATACCGTGGTCCGCGGATTGTTCGAGCATCTGTCCCACGTCCAGTCGATGCATGCGGCACTAAGCCATCTGGACCGCAACAGCATGGCCTATGCCGGCCTGACCGCCCCGCTTGCCGACGGCGCCGTGCGGTATTACCGCGAATCGGGGCTGCTGCCGACCAATTGACGGCGGCGGCCCCGGCGGAGTCGGCCATCCGGGCGCCGTCTTTCGCGCCGCCATCCCCGTTCGGAACCATTGCCGCATCGCCGCCGGATGCTCATCCTTCATCCAAGGCATGGTTCCGGCGGAGGATCTGAGTCATGGAGATGAAGCGTGCGGATTGCGTTGCGCTGCTGGTTGCCGACCTGCTCCATGCCAGGGAAGTGAATGGGGCTTTCGCCGACCCCCTCATCCAATGCTGCTGGGACGATCTGCTGGGCTATCTGGATTTCGCCTATGACATGCGGGGCCGGGTGCCGGACCAGTCGACCGTTCTGCGCGTGCGCAATCGCCTGCTGGCGGCCGGCGGCGATGCCATCCCCGAATTGCGGGAAGACGATTACGGCTTCGCCATCGGCCTTCTGGTCTGGCTGATCCGCGACCGCGGCGTGCCCTATGACCACACACTTTCGCTTCGTCGACCGACCGTCGCCCATCTCGACGCCCACCGGGTGGCGCTCCAGTTCGAGCACCTCCGGCGCCGTGGCGGCCCTTCCATCGACATCCGGGACTGAAGGGACCGAAGGGAAAAACAATGGTCGGCGGTCCGGCAGTCCGGGACTCTGGACGCCGGTGACGGAATTGGGCAGGCTTGCACCCCCTGCACAGGTCGCCGTCATGATCCGTCCCAAGCACCCGTCAGAACATCCGGCATCGCCGGCATGGCAGCCGATCCCGGACCATCGTCATTCCCGGCGCCATCCCGGCCGCCGCTTCCCGCTTTTCGCGTCGCTGGCGGGTGGATGCCTGCTGCTGGCTGCCTGTGCGACGCCGGCCGGCTACGATGTCGAGTCGAGCGGCAGCGACTATATACGCTTCGACTATCAGGTCGCCAAAGCCGATTGGCAGGCCATGCAGTCCGCCGCCGAATCGCATTGCCGGAATTCCGGGCGGCATGCGCGCCAACTCGATATCGCCTATCTGCGCGGCACCGGCAGCACGGATCTGTGGCGAACCGTCACCTACGCCTGCACCGCAAGGTAGCCCGGCCCGCCCTGTTGATGGCGGCAGCAATCCGGCAATCCCATGTTTATGGGATTAACGATTTTGAGTTGAAGCAAATACAATGTAGTTAGAAATGATCGCCCCGCCTGCTGCCGTGGTGGCAGGGCCCCGGGTCGGCAGGCACTTCCTTGCCCGAACCCAACATGGAACAGGTGATCGAGACCATGGCGGCACCGAGCGGAGAACGGGGCACTGACGGGAACTCCCGATGGGCGGCGTGTGTGCTGGTCATGCTGACGCTGTCCGCCTGTGCGGTGAATTCGGATACGGCCACCCGCGCCGCCCCGACCGCTTCGGCATCACCGGTTTCGTTCCCCGGCGTGGCGGACACCGCTCCATTCCGGAAACGTATGAACGATCGCATCGCCGTTCCCTGCAAACCGGGCAACACAAGTTGGTTCCGCCATACCTCCCGAGGCTATGCGTGCATCGACGAACCATTGCCGGAAGCGGTCGGTGAAGGGGTGCGCCGAGAAACCACCGACTGTCCGGATGGACGATGGGTTCAGCAGGAGGACGGCGATTTCCGATGCACCCCGGCAGTTCCTTCCTGACGGCGTTCGTCGATGGCGACCGACTCGGAATGGGAGCGGCGCGCCGACAAATCTTATGATTGCGCAGATCAGGAAAAGGAAATCATCGCAGGGAGAACAATCAACTCAAGGTACCCAAAAGTCTTTCCTGAGCTGAACCAAAAGGATTCAAGATTATCGAATGGCATAATTATGCAGATGTCCGACGGGACGAAGCGCAATATTACGAGGTAAAAATATTACGATGTTACCTCATTAACACTCTATCAATGAATCGCTTCCATAAATTTTATATCTAACAGTCAACCCACAAAGCCAACAGGGTCCATTTCTTTCAATCGAACAAAGGCCTGGCGAGCATGTCCGACCCGGTGCTGATAGCAACGTTACTCTCCTACGTTGCGGGTGCCATCACGATTGCCGCGGTCGTCCTGGCGATTGTGCTGCGTCGCATGATGCGACTGCGTGATGAAATCGGCTTGATGGGCAATGAAGTGCGCGAGGAAATCGCACGGCGCAACGGGCCGGGCGCTCAGGAGGACCACATCGTCCTGAAGGAGTTGTCGGATCATGTGAAGGCGCTGCGACAGACGGTGGCCTTTTCCGACCAGAAACTCCAGGACCTGCGATTGCAGCTTCGCGATCTCCATGCCGACATGAAAGACCGGCTGGCCCAATCCAGCTTCACCCTTAGACGCACGCTGATGGACCACGAAAGGCTGATGATGGAACTGCTGGCAAAGGCGCAGAGCGATCACCGGTCATCGGCTCAGCCGGTTCCGGGCGAAGCCGCGATAGACGGGGATGCCGGCATGCAGGACGGTGCCGGGCTGGCAGGCGAGGAGACTGAATCGGTACCCGAACCCTTCCGCCGCACGGCCGCACGGCGGGCGGAGCAGGTCTGACCGATGCCGAAGCAGGGCGGGACCAACAAGTTGCGAGGAAACGACATGCGGGCGGTACAGACGAACGGAAACGGTCGGCGCCGCTTCACCAGGACACTGGCCGTCATGGTGGCGGCAGCCGCCCTGCCGGGCTGTTCCGTGGTGGATTGGACGCTGGGCAGGCCGCCCAAGGTCGAGGTGGACCGGGTCCAGATCGTCGCCGATGCCGACGCCAACGACCGCCGGCCGATCCCGGTCGATCTGGTGCGCGTGGCGTCGCCGACGCTGGCCGACAAGCTGTCGACGATTCCCGCCGCCGACTGGTTCGGCAACCGCCGGCAAATCCAGCAGGATAATCCGGGCAGCCTCGGTGTCGTTTCATGGGAAATCGTGCCCGGCCAGCGCGTCAATCTGCGCGACCTGCCGCCCTTCGATGGACGGACGGTCGCGGTCATCGTCTATGCCCGTTACTCCACCCCCGCCGATCACCGCTATCGCGTGGCGTCGGAGGATGCCGTCGTCATCCATCTGCTGAAGGACATGTTCACCGTCACCGCACTGACTCCCTAGGAGGCTCCGGCCTTGCCGATGGCCATCCGCCGCACGCCCAAACACCCGCAGGATCCCGATCTTGAGCGCACCCAGTCTGGAAGACGCCATCGTCTGGCATGAGGGAATGATGCTGTCGCCGCATCATTTCCAGCAGCAGGACCGGCGCCTGGAAGCCCTGCTGTCACTTCGGCTGGAAGCGGCCGCGCCACAATCCTGGGGTGTCCTGGACCTCCAGTTCGACGGAGCCATGCTGGTCAACGGCCTGTTCCGGGTGACGCGGCTGCACGCGGTGATGCCGGACGGTCTGGTCGTGTCCTACGGCAGCGAGCCGCGCGACGGCTATCCCGAACGGATGCTGGAAATCGACCTGAGCGAGCATCTGGACCAGATCAAGGCCAAGCCCCAGCGCATCCATCTGACCGTCCCCGTCCCGGCCTCCAGCGGCACGTTGACGCTCGGAGACGGGGCTCGCTTCCAGACCGTCGAGGGGCCGGAGACGGTGGACGAGCATCTGGCCGACAGCCGCATGCGGCTCCCGCGCCTGATGCCCAATCTGCGGCTCCAGGTCACCAACCAGCCCTCGGCCCGCACCGTCTCGCTGCCGCTGGCCGAGGTGGAGTTCTGCAACGAGGCATTCTCGCTCACGGGCTTCGTGCCGCCCTCCCCCCGTGTGGAGGCGGCTTCGCGCATCGGGGCGCTGTGCATCGGCGTGGCGGAGCGGATGCGTCAGAAGGCGGTGATGCTGTCGGAACGGCTCCAGGCCGGCCTGCGCGAAGGCGGGACCGTGTCGCAGCAGGATCACGGAATGATCCTGGCGCTGGTGGCGTCGCTGCCGCGTTTCGAGGTGATGGCCCGATCCGGCCGCGTCACCCCCTTCGGACTCTATGCCGAGCTGGCCGGGCTGGTCGGACAGGTGGCGGCGATGACCGAGAGCATGATGCCGCCGGTGCTCCCCGCCTTTGTCCATGCCGACCCCTGGCCCTCCTTTGACAGCGCCGCGCGCTACATCCATTCGGTGCTGGAGCGGATCAGCGAAACCTATCTGGCGGTGAGCTTCAACCGCACCCCGACCACCTTCAGCCTGTATCTGCGCGAGACATGGATGCGGCCGGTGCTGACCATCGGCCTTCGCCACGGCAGCGGCATGACCCAGGCCGAAGCGGTAAGCTGGCTCGATTCCTGTCTGATCGGATCGGTGTCAACGATGCCGGACCTCGAATCCCGCCGCATCCTGGGCGCGCGCCGACGCCTGATCGAGCGGGACGAGGATCTCAAGGTCGTGCCCGGCCGCGGCATGCTGCTTTTCTCCATCGACGCCACGCCCGAACTGGTTCGCCCGGGAGAGCCGCTGGTGATCTCGCAGCAGGACACGAGGCGGACGGTTCAGCCGTCCGAGATCCTGCTGTTCGTCCCCCCGGGTTGATTGCGCCAGATCGGAAGGAAGCCTGACGCATGGATAGCATCCACCACGGCACCAGCTCCGTCATGACGGCATTCCGGCGTTTCTACGCCGAACTGCTGCTGTGCCGCGCCCGCGCGCTGGCCGCCGGCACCATGCCCGCCGCGTCGCTCTTCCGCCAGCCCGACCCGGCGCCCGGTGGCGGAGCAACGGCCGAAAATGCGACCGGCGCCTCCCCCGCGTCCGGCAGCATGCCGCCGATGGTGGCCGCGGCGATGGGGCCAGCGGCTGCCGGATCGGGCGGGACCGCCCCGACCGCCGGCAGCGGCATCCAGGCCTATCACGGCTATACGCCGACCGCCGCCGCCGGATATGCGTCCACCGCACTCGGCGGCCCGGCGCAGCTTGCCGCCGACCTGTCGGACCAGCTCGTCAGCCTCCTGGAGCGGATGGGGCTGGACATCGCGCGCCAGGGCGGCGCCTTCACCGCCGCGCTGTATGGCGAAGCCAAATACGCCATGGCCGCGCTGGCCGACGACGTGTTCCTCAGCCTTGACTGGCCGGGGCGCGCGAGCTGGAAATCGGTGCTGCTGGAACAGCGGGTGTTCAATTCCTATGTCGCGGGCGAGGCGCTGTTCCAGCGCATAGACCGGCTGTTCCACCAGCCCGACGGCGGCAATGCGGATCTGGCCGCCGTCTATCTCGCCACGCTGGGTCTGGGTTTCGAAGGCAAGTTCCGTTCGGCCGACGGCAACACGGCGGTCGCCATCGCCGACTACCAGCTTCGCCTGCACCGGCTGCTGACCAAGGGGCGGGTGCCCCCGGCACGGCCGAGCGGACGCGCCTACGAGCGTCTGATCAGCGACGCCACGCCGAAACTGCTGCCGACGGCGCGCAACTGGTACCTCGCGATCCTGGGCGTGGTGGTGCTTTTCCTGATGGCGACCCACGCCGTCTGGCTCATCAGCGTCGGCGGCATCGCCGACGAATTGGCCGGTGCCCGCGCTGCGATCGAGAATCTGGGGATCACATGGCCGAAATGATGACGAGCATCTGGCGGCTGTTCCAGCCAGCCATGACGGTGATCGCTCCGGTGTGGCCCTATGTGGCCGCCGCCCTGCTGCTTCTGCTGATCCTGGCGACCCTGTATCTGCTGGTGACGATGGTGGCCGCGCTGATCCGCCGCCGCGTGCTGTCGCGGCAGTTCCGCGCGCAGCGGACGGCGGCGTCGGAAGCAAGCGCCGCCGTCCTGCCGGCGGTGGCGGAGGCCGAGCGTTTCGCCGTGCTGCCGGACGGCGTGTCCACCGCGACGCTGGAACGATCCTTCGCCGATGTGCTGGACCTGCTGAAGCGCCATGTGCCGAACCGGCAGTTCCGCTACCAGATCCCCTGGTTCGTTTCCATCGGGGATGCCGACGCCGGCAAATCGACCCTGTTCGCCTCCGCTCCCATTCACCGTCCCTTCGCCGATCCCGGCACGCTGCCTCAGTCCGGTGCCAGCTGTTCCTGGTGGTTCTACGACAACGCCATCGTGCTGGACGTCGCCGGACGGACGCTGCTGTCCACCGGCGGTCGGGCGCCGCAGGGCAATGGCTGGCGCCGCTTCATCAAGCTGCTCCAGGCCAGCCGGCCGCAACGTCCGCTGGACGGGCTGATCCTGTCCATTTCGGCGCGCGACCTGCTGGACCAGGGGGCGGAAGGCAGCAACGCCCTGCTTCAGAAGGCGGAAACGCTGCACAACCAGCTCTGGGAGCTGCAAAAGCTGCTGGAGCTGAATTTTCCGATCTACATGATCGTCACCCAATGCGATGCGCTCGACGGCTTCCCGGAATTCTGCGCCGCGCTGCCGCCGGATTTCCCGGCGGGAATGCTGGGCTGGTCCAGCCCCTATGGCGTGGAGGCAGCCTACAACCCGCGCTGGGTCAACGAGATCTTCGACGAGACTCTGGGCGACATCGGCGCGCTGGAAACCGACCTCTACCTCAATCCGTCGGTCAAGGACCGCTGGGGGCGGATGGCCCTGCTGCCGGAAAGCTTCCGCGCGCTGCGCCGCCCGATGGAACAGGTCCTGACCCGCATCTTCACGCCGACCGCCTATCACGAGGTCTTCCTGCTGCGCGGCGTCTATTTCACCGGCGCCATGGCGGAGGCGCCGGACCGCCGGCCGGCCCTGGCCGCCCCGGCCCGTTCGCCCTGGAACGAGGGGCAGGCCGCCGGCCAGGACGGCGGCGTCCCCGTCATCGCCTTCGTCCGGGATCTGCTGGACCGCAAGATCTTCCAGGAAACCGGGCTGGCCAAGCCGATCTCCCGCGCGCTCTACGTCTCGACGCGACGCACCCGGCTGGCCCAGGCGACGCTGGCCGGCACCGCCGTGGCGCTCAGCGCCGTCACCCTCTATGAAAGCACGGCGCTGGCCGACCGCGTCCGGATCGTCGACACCACGGTCGAGGAGACCCGGCGCGACATCATCCGTTTCGAGGAGCGGGCGCGCACCGGCGGACTCGGCGCCGATCCTGCCGCCGATCCGTTGACGATCAGCCGGCTGCTGGCCTCCATCGTGCTGGTGGAGCGCGAGGAGCTGGCGACGCCGCTGTTCCCCACCTCGCTGCTCAGCAGCGTGGACGGCAACATGGAAACGCTGGTCAGCATCGCCGCCGACCGGATGATGCTGAAGCCGCTGCGCAGCGGCCTGCTGCAGCAATTGAACGGTGCGGTCAGCGGATCCGGCGCGGGCATCGCCTTCGCGGCGGGCGCCGCCGACGCCAACCGGCCGGTCAACATGGATTCCCGTGCCGCCCCCCGCTCCATCGATCAGCTGCCCGGCTATCAGCGCCTGTCCGGCTACATCAACCACCTGGCGGCCCTGCGGGAGAATCTCGACCGCTACGACCGCCTGCGCCGCTCCGGCTCCTTCGCCGATCTGGCCCGCCTGACCCAGTATGTGTTCGGCGTGTCGCCGCCGCCGATCCTCAAGGACAACGAGCGCTTCCGCTCCGCGGCCATCCGCGAGGCGAAGCTGCAGGAGATCAACGTCGATCCGCTGCAGGCCGCCGCTGGGGTCGGGGCCCGCCAATATGCCGAGGATCTCTATGACGACCTGTTCGCCCGCAACGGCCTGGCCTTCTGGGCCAAGCGGCTGGAGGGACAGGTCCGCGATCTGCGCGCCAATGCGGTGACGAACCACATCTCCGCCCATGACATCCAGGAACTCCAATATTCCTATCGCCAGCTGCGCTCCGCGGCCGAGGCGTCGGTGAATGGCTGGGTGCTGGCCTCGGAACCGACCATGCCGAAGGAGATCGAGACCCTGCTGGGCCGGATCGCCGTGTCGGTGCTGCTGTCGAACGATACCTTCGAGGATATCGCCCGCACCATCGCCACGCGGGCTCAGTCCCTGCGCGAGGAGATGCTGGGGATGGAGATGCCGCTGGTCGGCCGCGTCTTCATGCAGGGACAGGCCGGCGCCCCCTTCGAGCTGAGCAAGCGCTTCCACGAATTGTTCGACCCGATCGAAGTGCTGTTGTCCCAAGGCTTCATGACCGACATGGGACAGGCTCGCTTCCCCTCCCCCGGGGACGGCAGCCAGTTCGCCTGGGACACCAGCCTGCTGAATCAGGCCAAGCAGCTGAAGGAGGATTATTCGGCCTACGTCGCGCAGCGGCTGTCGGACTTCCCCAAGCCGCTGCACGCCGCGGTGCGGCAAGCCGCCGGGCGCCGCATGGTGTCCAACGTGCTGACCCTGTCCGCCCGCTCGGTTTCCGTATCGGAGGATGAGGGCTCGGGAACGGCGGTGGTGACCGACCGCGCGCTGGCCGATCAGGTGGCCTCCTTCCTGACGGTCGCGCCCGCCGTTCAGGATCTGGTGGACGGCATCCGCCCCCATGCCGAACCGGGGGCGGCCCGCGAGCTTGAGGATCTGCTCAACGCGCAGAGCGTGCAGATCCTCAAGCGGGTCAGCGGCATCATCGCCTCGGAGGATCCCTATCGTCCGCTGACCGAGAACACGATCCGCTGGGATGGCCAGCCGGGGGCATTCACCCGCGCCTACGGCGCCGCGAATGGCGGCGAGCTTGCCGCCCTGCTTGGCGCCGCCCGCCAGCGCATACGGGTTCTGGCCCGCACCTATGCCAAGCCGGCGCTCGATTACATCAAGGACCCGTACCGGCTGGGCACGTTGGGCATCGACCGGACCGCCCAGGACTGGAAGGACATCCTGGCGGCGCTCGATCGCTACGAGCAGCAGATCCCCAACAATTCGCTGTCGGAGCTGGAGAAGTTCGTTCTGTTCGTCGGAAATGCGGTGGATCGCGACACTTGCAGCCAAGTGCTTGGCGAGCGTCTGGGCACGGTGGCCGGCGGAGATTACTTCGCGCGTGTCCATATCCGGGCGATGGGGCAACTGCACGACCGCTGCTCGATGTTCCAGAACCAGCAGGTGCAGATGGCGCTGGCGCAGCTCGGCACGGGTTTCAACCAGATGCTGGCCAGCCATTTCCCCTTCGTGTCGCCGCAGCAGGCGCCGACAGCCCCCGACGCCGATCCGGCCGACATCCGCCGCTTCTATGCGCTGTACGACCAGCTGAAGCCGCGCATTGACAAGGAGTTGGCCGACGCCAAGGGCCGCGCGTCGCCGCTGAAGGCCTTCATCGATCAGGTGGAGGGGGCGCGCGCCTTCTTCGCCGACATCGTCGATCCGGCCGGATCGGGCACGATGCGGCTGAACGTCGACGTCACCTTCGGCGTCAACCGCGCCAATGAGATCGGCGGCGACCAGATCATTGAATGGGCGATGAAGGCCGGCTCCTCCACCGCGAGTTCGGTCGGCGGAAAGACGCTGCAATGGTCCTATTCGGAGCCGGTGGAGCTGCGGATGCGCTGGGCATCCGGGTCCAGCGTCCGGCCTTACCGCGAGGCAAACCGGCCCGGTGCGCCGATGGTGGACGGCGACAGCGTCGTGATCGTCGAAAAGGGACCATGGTCTCTGCTCCGTCTGCTGGTCGCCCGCTCCATCCCGAACCCGGAACTGACCGATCCGCTGCTGCGCGGTCAGCAGGTCATGCGCATCGCCGTGCCCACCCGCAGCGTGAATGACGTCACGCCGCAGGACACGGTGGTCTTCATCGCCGCAAAGGTGAAGGCCGGGACCGAGGGCAAGCCGCCGGTACGCGGCATCCCCGCTTTTCCGACCCGCTTCCCCGACACCCGCGTCAGCGGTTTCTGACTGTCCCCGCCAACGAACGCCTCGCAGAGAGCCGACCGCATGGAAATGAAGTTTCTGGTCAACAAGTTGAACGCCACCTGCCGGCGTGCGCTTGAGGAAGCGGCGGCGCTGGCGGTCGCGCGCAGCAATTTCCATGTGGAGATCGAGCATTTCCTGGTGAAGCTGCTGGACGCCCGTCAGTCCGACGTCGGCGCCATCCTGCGCCAGTACGACGCTTCCGCCGGCACGATCCAGAGCGGACTGTCCCTGGTCATCGACGAGTTCAAGCGCGGCTCCACCCGCACGCCGACCTTCTCGCAGGATTTGCCGAAGGTGCTCGAAGCGGCCTGGATGATCTCGTCGCTGACGCTGGGCGAGCAGCAGATCCGCTCCGGCGCGATTCTGCTGGCAGTTCTGGACAACCAGTCGGCGATGGGGACGCTGGGCGGGCGGGTGCCGGCTTTGGCCGCCATCCCGCTCGACCGGCTGAAGGCCGACCTCAAGCCGCTGTGCTCCGCCGGCACCGGCGAAGGCACGGCCGGCGGCCGCGCCTCCCCCTCCCCTGCGGCGGATGCGGCGGGCGGGGCAGCAACCGCGGCCGGCGCGGCGGCGGATTCGGCGCTGCAGACCTATACCCACGATCTAACCGCCGCGGCGCGGGCCGGGCGGATCGATCCGATCATCGGCCGCGATGGCGAAATCCGCCAGCTGGTGGACATCTTGCTGCGCCGCCGCCAGAACAATCCGATCCTGACCGGCGACCCCGGCGTCGGCAAGACCGCCATCGTCGAGGGCTTCGCCCAGAAGGTGGTGGCGGGCGACGTGCCGGAACCGCTGCGCCGCATCGCCGTCCGCACTCTGGATCTGGGGCTGCTGCAGGCCGGCGCCGGCGTGCGCGGCGAATTCGAGGATCGGCTGCGCCGCCTGATCGACGAGGTGCGCAAGTCCCCCATTCCGATCATCCTGTTCATTGACGAGGCGCACACCATGATCGGCGCCGGTGGACAGGCGGGACAGGGCGACGCCGCCAATCTGCTGAAGCCGGCGCTGGCCAGGGGCGAGTTGCGCACCATCGCCGCCACCACCTGGGCCGAATACAAGAAATATTTCGAGAAGGACCCGGCGCTCGCCCGCCGCTTCCAGGTCGTCAAGGTGCCGGAGCCGTCGGATGCCGACACGGTGCGGATGATGCGCGCCCTTCTGCCCCGGCTGGAAGCCCATCACAACGTGACGATCACCGACCAGGCGGTGATCGACGCCGTGCATCTGTCCTCCCGCTACCTGCCGGGACGCCAGCAGCCGGACAAGTCGCTGAGCGTGCTGGACACCGCCTGCGCCCGTGTCGCGGTCGGGCAGAGCAGCACGCCGGCCGCAGTCGAGGCTATCGGCCATACGCTGATGACCATCGAGACCGAGCTGGCGCTGCTGCGCCGCGAGCGCAATGTCGGCACGGGCGAGCCGGAGCGCATCGACGCGCTGGTGACGCGGCGCGAGTCGCTGAAGCAGGAACAGGCGACGCTTCAGGCAGCGTTCGAGGCGCAGGGGCGGCTGGTCGAGCGCATCCGCCAGCTTCGCGGCGGCATCTTCGCCAAATCCGAGGCCGCCGAGAATGACGAGATCGCGCGGGCGGAGATCGACGGCCTGCGCATGGGCGTGACTGGCCTGACCCGCGAACTGGAGGAGTTGCAGGGCGAAAGCCCGCTGGTGCCGCTGTGCGTGGACAGCGCCGCCGTCGCCTCGGTGATCTCCGGCTGGACCGGCATACCGACGGGCCGGATCGTCCGCGACGACATCACGGGCGTGCTGGATCTGCGGCCCCGCATGGGCGAGTTCATCATCGGACAGAGCGGCGCGCTGGACGTCATCTGCAAGCGCATCCGAACCGCCGCGGCCGGGCTTTCCGAGCCGAACCGGCCGACCGGCGTCTTCCTGCTGGTGGGGCCGAGCGGCGTCGGCAAGACCGAGACCGCGGCGACCATCGCCGAGCTGATGTATGGCGGCGCCCGCGAGATGGTCACCATCAACATGTCCGAATATCAGGAGGCGCACAGCGTCTCCAACCTGAAGGGCGCCCCGCCGGGCTATGTCGGCTATGGCGAGGGCGGCGTACTGACCGAGGCGGTGCGGCGGCGTCCCTACAGCGTGGTGCTGCTCGACGAGATCGAGAAGGCCCACACCGACGTGACGGAGCTGTTCTATCAGGTGTTCGACAAGGGTACGCTCGAGGACGGCGAAGGCGAGGTCATCGACTTCAAGAGCACCGTCATCTTCATGACCTCCAATCTCGGCGCGGACGCGGTGATGGATCATTGCCTGCGCGCCAAGTCCAGGCCCGATCCGGTCGATCTTGCCGAGATCGTCCGCCCTTATCTGACGCGGCACTTCAAGGCGGCCTTCATGGGCCGGGTGACGGTCGTCCCCTATTTCCCGCTGACGCCGCGGGAGATCGCGGAGATCGCCGGACTGAAGCTGGAGCGGATCCGCAAACGGATGCGGGAGAACCATCGGGCGGAACTGACCGTCCGGCCGTCGGCGGTGGAGGCCATCGTCGCCCGCGCGAACGAAGTGGAGAGCGGAGCACGCTCCATCGACGCGGTGCTGACCGAAACGCTGCTGGCCGAGCTGTCCGACGCCGTCCTCCGGCGCATGGCCGAAGGTCGGCCGTTCGCGGCCATCGAGGTGGACGTCAATGAGATCGGCTTCGTTTACAATTTTTCATAGATCGCCTCTGTAATTCGAATGCGAGGCGGTCGGGACGAATAAATGAAGGAGGAAAAAGCAGGAAATTCATCCGAGCGCGCATGGAATCATCAAAATAATAATATTCACGCCGCCGTAAATTAGCGGATGGCAAGAAAAATATCCATAATAACGCGGCCGTAACAGTCACATACCATATTCATGGTATAGGATTTTCTGTTGTCTTGTGCATCGTATACGATGCACAAGTTATTTTCTGTTTAGTAATCGAGATTACGGCTCGCGGCGTATAAAGAAATAATTAACCTTTTTCTTTGACTTGATTCGCAATGATATCTGAGGCAGTTTTGGGTTCAATTTGATTAGCTTTCTTATCGAACTGAAACCCAGCATTTCCGGGACCAAACAGACACCACAACCACTGACGGTGAGTTTGTCGAAATTGCCGTTGTCGCGGTTGCCACCAACTCTTGAAGCGGGAGTGATCCTAGAATGAGCGAAAGCCTTCAGCACAAGTTGGACCGCGTCCGTCCGCCGCGCGTCCAGATCACCTACGACGTCGAGATCGGCGATGCGGTCCAGAACAAGGAATTGCCCCTGATCGTCGGCATCCTGGCCGATGCTGCCGGCAAGCCGGAAAAGCCGCTGCCGAAGCTGAAGGACCGCAGCTTCGTCGAGATCGACCCCGACAATTTCGACGACGTGATGGCCTCGCTGGCGCCGCGCCTGCCGCTGCAGGTTGACAACCGCCTGGCCAACGACGGTTCCCGCATGAATGTGGACCTGCGTTTCAACAAGCTCGAAGACTTCGACCCGGTCTCCATCATCAAGCAGGTGGAACCGCTGCGCCGGCTGTACGACGCGCGGGAGCGTCTGAACGACCTGCTGGCCAAGCTGGAAGGCAACGACGAGCTGAACGCCCTGCTGGTGTCGGTGATGGAAAGCAGCGACCAGCAATCCGCCCTGCGCGGCGCCCTGGAAGGCCCGGCCGCCGTGGCCGATCCGGTGGCACCGCCGGCGGATGAAGAATAACCGCCGCCCAGACCATCGAATCCGCACCGACCGGGACCCGGAGAACAAAATGGCGAACGAGACCCTTGATGCCCAGGGCATGCTGGTGAAGACGGAGATGGAGAGCGGGTCGATCCTCGACCGCATCCTGACCGAAGGCAAGATGGCCCGCGACGAGTCGCAGACGGCCCATGCCAAGGATTTGATCGGGCAGTTCATCGCCCAGGTCATCGACAGCGGCGTTGCCGTCAGCAAGGACTCCACCGCGGTCATCAAGGCGCGCATCGCCGAGATCGACGAGCTGATCAGCGCGCAGCTGAACGCGATCCTGCACGAGCCGGACCTTCAGAAGCTCGAAGCCACCTGGCGCGGCATGCATTATCTGGTCAGCCGCGCCGATACCGGCCCGACCCTGAAGCTGCGTTTCATGAACGCCTCGAAGAAGGAACTGCTGGCCGATTTCGAGAAGGCTTCCGAATTCGACCAGAGCTCGCTGTTCAAGGCGATCTACGAGTCCGAATACGGCACCTTCGGCGGCCAGCCCTATGGCGTACTGATCGGCGACTACGAGTTCGGCCGCAACGCCCAGGACATGGAACTGCTGAAGTCGATGTCGCAGGTGGCCGCCGCCGCCCATGCGCCCTTCCTGTCCGCCGCCTCGCCGCGCCTGTTCGACATGGACAGCTTCGCCGAGCTTGGCAATCCGCGCGACCTGTCCAAGATCTTCGAAAGCTCGGAGCTGGCGAAGTGGAAGGCGCTTCGTGAGAGCGAGGATTCGCGCTACGTCACCCTGGCCCTGCCGCACATCCTGATGCGCCTGCCCTATGGCCCGGACACCAAGCCGGTCGAGGGCGTGAACTTCACCGAGGAAGTCGACGGCGCCGACCACTCCAAGTTCGTGTGGGGCAATGCCGCCTGGGCGCTGGGTGCCCGCATCACCGAGGCCTTCTCCAAATATGGTTGGTGCGCCGCCATCCGCGGCGTCGAGGGCGGCGGTCTGGTGGAAGGCCTGCCGGCCTACACCTTCAAGACCGACAATGGCGACATCGCGCTGAAATGCCCGACCGAGGTGGCCATCACCGACCGCCGCGAGAAGGAACTCAACGATCTGGGCTTCATCTCCCTGATCCATTGCAAGGGCACCGACTATGCCGCCTTCTTCGGCGGCCAGACGGTCAACAAGCCGAAGATCTACAACACCGATTCGGCCAACGCCAACGCGCGCCTGTCGGCGGTTCTGCCCTATGTGATGGCCTCGTCGCGCTTCGCCCATTACCTGAAGGCGATCATGCGCGACAAGATCGGCTCCTTCCAGTCGCGCGCCGACATCCAGAAGTTCCTCAACACCTGGATCGCGCAGTATGTGAACCTGGACGATCAGGCGTCGCAGCCGACCAAGGCCCGGCTGCCGCTGCGCGAGGCCCGCGTGGATGTGTTCGAGGTGCCGGGCAAGCCGGGGGCCTATCGCGCCACGGTGTTCCTGCGTCCGCACTTCCAGCTGGAAGAACTGACCACCTCGATCCGACTGGTCGCCGAACTGCCGGCCCCGGCCGCTTCCTGATGGCTTCCCGGTGCCGCCTCCGGCTCGTTCGGCGGCCGGACGGCGGCACCGGGCTGCTCCCTCGCCTTCATCGAAGAAACCGACAATCCCTAGGAGGTCAGAGATATGGACGCCATCATCATGAAGATCGGCGACAAGTTCGCCATCGAAGGTGAATCGAACTTGGACGGTCACGCCAAACAGATCGATCTGATCGCCGTCGAGCATGAGATCACCCTGCCGGTCACCTTCGACCGCTCGGGCAATTCGCGCACCCGCGGTCGTTCGCAGCACGGCGACGTGGTCATCACCAAGTATCTGGACAAGGCGTCGGCGAAGCTGCTGGAAGCCTGCTCCAAGGGTGTCGATCTCGGCAAGGTTCAGCTCTACTATGCCCGTACGCTGGAAGGTAAGTTCGAGTTGTTCTGGGAGGTGGAGTTGAGCGACGTTTACGTGTCGTCGGTCAAGAACATGTCGCGCCGTGGCGAGGATCTGCCGCAGGAGATCGTCACGCTGAACTACACCGCCATCAAGTGGACCTACAGCCTGTACAACAACCAGGGCACCAAGGACGGTTCGGTGTCGGCCGGCTGGGATCTGGCTCAGAACATGGCGGCCTGATAGACCGTGCCGCCGTTCCGGTCACAGCTGTCGCATTCCGGACGCGCGCCCAAGGGGCGGGCCCTGCTGTTCGAACGGCTCGTCGATGACGAACCGGAACGGGCGGCGGAGCCCGCGCCTTTCCGCGTGGTCGATGAACGCGGCATGCTGGACTCCGTTTCGCGCGAGCTGTCCTGGCTGCTCAACACCCGCGCCCCGCTGTCGGTCAGGACGGTGGATGCCCCTCCCTTCCGCAGCACCGTCGACTACGGCGGGCCGGACGTCGCCCGTTCGGGCGAACGCAACCGGGAGGAATTGTTGCATATCGCACAGGAAATCGCGGCGGCGGTCATCGCCTTCGAACAGCGCCTGACCTCCGTCACCGTATCGGTGGACTGGGGCACGCTGAAGAACCGGCGGGTGGGGATGGAGTTGTCGGCGATGATGCGGCTGGGCCGGATCCTGCTGCCGGTCTCCTTCGCCATCTATCTGGACGGCGACGGCCAGGCGGAGGTCGGACATGGCCGCTGAGGACCAGGATCCGCTTCTTCCCCATTACCTGCGCGAGATCGCCTATCTGCGCCGCGAGGGTCGATGGTTCGCCGCCAAATATCCGAAGGTCGCCAACCGGCTGGAGTTCGGCGCCGACGAGTCGGCGGACCCTCATGTCGAACGGATGATCGAATCCTTCGCCTATCTGGTCGCACGGCTTCAGCACAATCTCGATTCCGAATTCCTGGAAATTCCGGCCAGCCTGCTGAGCGTGCTGTTTCCCCAGCTGATGGCGCCGGTGCCGTCGATGGCGATCGCCAAATTCGTCGTCGGCAGCGAAGGGGCGCCGGCGGCCGGCACCGTGGTGCCGAAGGATCTGCCGCTCTATGCCGAAACGGGCGAGGGCGTGCCCTGCCGGTTCCGCACCGCATGGCCGCTCGATCTCCAGCCGGTGCGCATTCTCGACGCCCATCCCGGCAACATGCTGGACTATGAGCTTCCCGACGGCGACGGCCGCTATGCCGGCGCCATCGAGATTCGCATCGCCGGCGCCGGCGCGGCGTTGACCAGCCTGCCGCTCGACAGGCTGCGCTTCTTCATGGGCGGCGACCGCGTCCAGGCCAGCCAGATCTTCGAGATGCTGGCGACGCGGCTGGCCGGTGTGGCGCTGATCGGCGACAACGGCCGCACGGTGATGCTTCCTCCCGACCGCCTGCGCTTCGTCGGGCTGGAGGATGACGAGACGGTTCTTCCCGGCAGCGACCTGGTGGGAATGCCGCACCGGCTGCTCCAGGAATACTTCACCTTCCCGGACAAGTTCTATTTCTTCGATTTGACCGGACTGGACCGCCGGCCGCCGGGCGAGACGCTGCGCATCGCACTGCTGTTCTCCCATATGCCCAAGCGCAGCGTCGCCGTCGACGCCAACAGCTTTCATCTCGGCTGCGTCCCGGTCATCAATCTGTTCAAGCGCACCAGCGATCCGATCCGCATCACCCACCGCCAGCCGGATTACCGGGTGATCGCCGATCTGCGACGCGAGGCGACCACCGAAATCCACAGCATCGACACCGTCCACCTCATCAGCCCCGGCCAGCCGAAGCCGCAGCCGGTGAGGCCCTACTTCGCGCTGGACCATCGGGAAAGCCGGCTCGGCAGCCGGCAGACCGGCGAAGCCGCCTCCGGAACGGAACAGGACGTCTATTGGATCGCGCGCCGGCTGTCGGCCTCGGCGCCCGGCCAGTCCGGCACCGACATTCAGCTCAGCCTCGTCGATCTCGGTTTCCATCCGTCGCAGGTGGCCGACAAGATCGCCTATGCCGACGTCACCTGCACCAACCGCGGCCTTGCAGAGCGGATGACGGCGCTGAGCGTGCTGCGCACCGACGAGACGGTGCCGGCCTCGCGCATTCTGCTGCTGACCAAGCCGTCGCGCCAGCTTTCCCCGCCCGCCCATGGACAGACGCTGTGGCGTCTGGTGTCGACGCTGGCGGTCAACCGGCTGTCCTTCGGCAACGCGCCGCAAAGGCTGGAGGCGCTGAAGGAAATTCTGCGCGTCTTCAACCTCGCCCATGCCGCGGTGGTCGAACAGCAGATCGACGGCATCCGCACCATGGCGGTCAATCCGGTGGTGCGCCGGCTGGGGCCGGACGCTTGGCGCGGCTTCTGCCGGGGAACGGAGATCGTGCTGACCTTCGACGAGCGCAATTACGTCGGGTCCAGCATCTTCCCCTTCGCCGGCGTGCTCGACCGTTTCTTCGCCGTGCATGCCTCGATGAATTCCTTCACTCAGCTGTCCATCCGCAGCGTGCAGCGGGAAGGGGTATTGCGCGAATGGCCGATCCGTGACGGCACCGGCGGCCTGCTATGAGCGATTCCCAGTCCGCCGCCCCGCCCGACAGTCCGCCGCCCCGGCCCAAGTCGCCGGCAAGGCCGCCGATGGCGAGCGTGCAGCAGCAGCTTGCGGAGGGCGCCTACCGCTTCGACTTCTATCAGGTGGTCAACCTGATCGAGGCGATGCGTCCCGACGCCGCTCCGGTCGGCATCGGCGCCGTACCGGCGCAGGAACCGATGCGCTTCGTCCATATGCCGTCGCAGGCATTTCCGACCGCCGACGTGCTGTCGGTCAGCCTGCCGGAGGAGGAGGGCGGGCAATATCAGGTGTCCACCAGCTTCCTCGGCCTGTCGGGCGCCCATGGGCCGCTGCCGCCGCCCTACAGCCAGCTGCTGCTGGAGCGCAACAGCCGGCGCGACCGCGGCATGCGCGATTTCCTCGGCATCTTCGAGCATCGGCTGATCGCCCTGCTCTACCAGATCCGCCGCCGCCACCGCACCGGCTTCGAGCGCACCCCGCCCCACCGGACGGCGATGGCCCGTCATCTGTTCAGCCTGATCGGGCTGGGCACGCCGGGCCTGCGCGACCGCATGGACGTGGCCGACCATTCGCTGCTCCAGCATGCCGGAATGCTGACATACCGGCAGCGGTCGCTGCCGGCCCTGTGCAGTCTGGCGTCGACCATCTTCGGCGTCCCGGTGGCGGGACGAAAGCTGATCGGCGCTTGGCAGACGGTGGACCGGCGCGATCTGACGGCCATCGGCCGCAGCGGACGCAACAACCGGCTGGGACGCGATGCCATGGCCGGAGCGAAGGTGTGGCAGCAGGATTCGCGGGTGCGGCTGGTGCTGGGGCCATTGAGCGGCGAGGAGTTGCGGCGCTTCCTGCCGGACGGCGAGGGCTTCGCGGCCCTGTGCGAACTGAGCCATTTCTGCATCGGCGACCGCGCGGTCGATCTGGAGATCGAGTTGCAGCCGGCTGCCGGCGCGCTGCCACCGCCGGCGATCAGCAGCCGGAGCGGCGCCCGGCTGGGCTGGACCTCCCGCCTGGGGACGCGGCGCGAGGGCCCGGAGGACGGCGGAACGGGCAACGACACCGGCGACGGTGCCGGAAGCGGACGCGGCATCCGGTTCGGACCGGCCTGGACCGGGGCGGGTGCCCTGTGAGCGGCCTTGCAAATGCTGAGGGACCGCAATGAACCAGCTCGACATGACGCTGACGCTGGACGGGATCGGCAGCGACTTCGGTATCGTCGGCCTAGACGGCGAAGAGGCGCTGTTCGGCGACTATGCCTTCGACGTGCTGATCGCCTCACCCGACCACACGCTGAATCTCCAGCCGCTGCTGACCATGACGGCGACGCTGAGCCTGCGCGCCGAATCCCTGCCGGTGCGCCATTTCAGCGGCGTGGTGCTGTCGGCGACCTTCCTGGGCGACAATCCGCGCAATGCCTTCTACAGCATCCGCATCGTCCCGGCCTTCAGCCTGCTGCGGATGACGCGCTGCAGCTGGGTCTTCACCAACAAGAGCGTCATCGACATCGCCGAGGAGGTGTTCGACCGCCACGGCATCACCGATCGCAGTTTCCTGGTGACGGGCAGCTTTCCCAAATTCCAGCACTACACGCAGAACAACATATCGTCCTATGCGTTCCTGCGGCGGATCATGGCCGACGACGGCGTCTATTACCTATACCGCCACGGGCTGCAACAGCACACGCTGATCGTGCAGGATTACGGCATGCCGTTCGAGAGCTGCGGCGCCACGTTGAATCATGCCTATACCGGCACCCGGCGATTCCGCCCCGACGAGATCGAGTGCTGCAGCCTGGAACGCCGGGTGGTTCCGAGCCGGCTCTTGACCATCCCGGTCAACACCAACGCCATCCTGCGCCGCCCCGCCCGGTCGGACGGCCGCGATCCCTACGACCTGCGCTATGAATGGGCGCAGGGCAACGCGACCAGCGCCGACCATCTGGAGGCGATGAGCGACCGGCGGCAAGCCTCCTTCGAGGCGTCGGCGCATGTGCTGCGCGCCCGCAGCCATTGCCCGCTGCTGTGTCCCGGCTTCGCCTTCCGCGCCACGGGGGCGACCAGGGCCGATCTGAACGGGGAATTCGTGGTGAAGCGCATCCGGCACCGCATCGACCGCGAAGGCTATTCCAACGACTTCGTCGCCTTTCCCATCGACTGCCGCTACGTTCCGCTGATGCCGGCCGACGAGTTGGATATCGACGACAACCACATCGCCCCCTTCGGCGAGCTGCTGGCCCGCAAGGCCGGCGCCCGCGACCCTTAGGCGCCGGGCCAGGAAGGAAAAGGGAAATGTCGCAGGTCGAACTCGCCACCGTGGTCAGCGCGCAGCCGGAGGAGGAAGGGCGCCTCTATGTCCGGCCGAACATCCTGCCGCCGGACAGCAGTCCGATCCTCGCCGACGTGGCGCAATTCTGGGTCGGCGACAATTTCGGGGCGCGTTTCACCCCGCGGCAGGGCGACACCGTGCTGCTGCTCTACCCCACCGACATGACCCATCGGCCGATCGTGGTCGCCAGCGTGGCGTCCGATGCCAACGACGTGCGCCACTCCGTATACAACCCGACCGGCACCGATACGGTCCAGGCCAAGCTGGCCAACGTCAAGGACGGTCTGGAGGCCCTGGCCCCCTACCCCGACGACGGGTGGAAGGACAACATCGCCAACGACGCCGATGGCGGCCCCTTCTTCACCCATGACATCTCCGGGTACAATGGCCTGAATCTAGGGCCGTTTCCGGCGGGGAAATATTTCTCCATCCCGACCTACGACGAATTCAAGGAGAATCCCGACGACACCGACTGCAAGGACGGGCGGCAGGCGGTCCATCCCGACCCGTCGACCAACCGCTGGCGCTCGGTCATCCGCTCGAAGGTGCGGCCGAACAGCGGCGGGGATGGTAACGGCGAAGGCGGCGACTATTCCGACCTGTTCCAGGAGATCGTCCTGGACGACAATCCCGACGCGCCGATGATGGCCATCACGGCGCGGGGCAAGCGGCTGGACTACACCGACGGCGAGGCGCATGAGGTGGTGGAGAAGGACCGGCAGGTCCGCGTCGCCGGCAACGACTACCGCTATGTCGGTGGCAGCGAGTTCCTGTTCATCGAAGGGAACCAGAACGTCTACGTCAACGGCGACTACAACAACACCTTCGTTGGCAACAGCAACTCCACCAACTGGGGCGCGGACAATTCGCTGTTCTACGGCTCGACCGAGGACGTCTTCTATGGCGAGACCCGCGAGGCGATGTACGGCTATTCCTATGGCTACACCAGCGGCAACGCCAAGTCGGAAACCTATGGCGACACCGACGATTACCAGAAGGGCTATGCCAAGGCGGTCCATGACGGCGACAGCTGGGAGGAAACCTATGGCCTGTCGACCTCGACCTATCACGGCCAGACCCGCGACTATTTCATGGGCGGCAGCCTGGAGTTGAGGCTGGGCGCCTCGCTGGCGATCTCGCTGTCGGCGGATACGGAGATCGCCGCCGGGCTGAAGGTGGAGGTGACGGCGGCCGGTGCCTTCGCGCTGTTCCTGGGCGGGGCGATCGACATCTATTTCGGCTACAAGATCGAACAGGACGACGGCGCCTTCGTCACCATGAGGAACGGAGCCGCAGTGGAGGCCAACAACGCCGTGGCCGCCGGCAACACGGCCGGCGTCAACGCGAACAACGCCGGTGGCGCCACCGTCAACAATGCGACGGTCACGGCGAACACCACCCCGGTCCAGCTTCTCACCTGACCGGCGGCGACCCCCATGCGCATCATCAAGCCCGCCTGCCTCAGCCTGCTGACCAGGGTCTTCCCGGTTCCGCCCAAGACACTGCTCGCCGTCACCGGCATCGCTCCCTTCGCCTTCGCCGATCCCGACCAACTGACGGCGGAGGTGGATTTCTGGAAGACGGCGATGCCGGCCATCGGCGAGACGGTTCTGGACGCCGGCATGCCCAAGCCCTTCGGCGAGGTTCTGGTGGCCGGCTCCGCCTTCGCCGATCCGGCGCGCGACCACCGGGTCACCGACGTCGGCCTCAGGATGGGGCCGGTGGACAAGCGGCTGCTGGTGTTCGGCGACCGCATCTGGATGCCGACGGCGGGCGGTTTCGTCGTCGGCGAGCCGCAACCGTTCGAAAGCATCCCGCTCGACTACGCGCATGCCTTCGGCGGCCCGTCCGACGCGCGCAACCCGGTCGGCAGAGGGCTGACCAGCCAGGCGGAGCTGCATGCCCGCACGGTGCCGGTGCGGCTACCAAACGTGGAGGATGCCCGCCAGCCGATCCTGCGGCCGGGCGACCGCCCGCCGCCCGCCGGGCTGGGGCCGCTGGACCTGGGCTGGAGCGACCGTATGTCCCGTGCCGGCACCTATGACCGCAACTGGCTCGACACCCGCTATCCGGCGCTGGCGGCGGATGTGGACTGGAGCATCTTCAACGCCGCCCCGCGCGACCAATGGTTCGACGGCTATCTGTCCGGCGGAGAGGAGTTCTCCATCGCCGGCATGCACCCGCGCCAGCGCGTGCAGCGCGGCCGGCTGCCGGCGGTGCGCTGCCGCTGCCTGCTGGAGGTCGCGCGTGACGGCGCGACGCGGCTGGTCGACCTGCCGCTGAGCATCGACACTGCCTGGCTGTTCCCCAACGCCTCTCTCGGCGCGCTGCTGTTCCGTGGCGCCCTCGAGGTGGCGGACATGGACGGGCGCGACGTGAAGACGCTGATGCTGGCCTGGGAACGCGCCGCCGACGCACCGCGCCCGACCGCCTATTACGAGGAGATTCTGGCGCTGCGGCTGGACCCGAAGCAGGGCTATCTGCATGCGCTGGCCGACCACCAGCTCTCCCCGCCGCCGCCGGCCGAGGCGGTGGCCGCCAAGCGCGCCCGCCACGAGGCCGCCATCGACCGAGAGGTCGCGCGCATGCAGGAGGCGGCCAGCCGCCGGGTCGCGGACCTTCAGGCCAGGCTGGACGCCGACGGGGCGATGGACCGCGACGGCCGGCCGGTGGTGCTGCCGCAGCCGGTGATCGGTCGCGAGACCATGGGATTTCCCACCGCACCCGAAATCGCCGAAGAGGTCGATCTGATCGCCCTGATGGCATGGGCGGACGAGAAGGGACGGGAGGTGCGCGGCATCGCCGAGGCCAAGCGGGCGGAGGCCGAGGCGCAGTTGGCGGACCGCATGCGCGAAGCCGGCCTGTCGCTGCCCGGCGGGGAGGAGAGCGCGGAGCAGCGGGCCGCCCGCGCCGAGCGGGACCGGGCCGATGCGCTGATCCGTGCCGGCTGGCTGCCGCCGGAACGCCGGCCGGCGGGCGCTCCCGCAACCGCCGCCGCGCCGCTGGATTTCCTGGCCGGGCTCGACCTGGATGCCGACCTGCTGGGACCGGGGCCGGTTGCGACGATCGAGGACGGGGCGGAAAGGGCCCGCATCGCGATGGCCAAGGCAAGGCTGCATGCGCCGGTCGCCACCATGCCGATGAAGCCTCTGCTGCCGGAAACCGCGCGCTGGCTGGGCGCGCAGGTGATGGCCTGGAAGGCGGAGGGGGCGCCGCTGGCCGGGCGCGATCTGGCCGGGGTCGACCTGTCGGGGGCCGATCTGTCGGGGCTGGATCTGACCGGAATCCTGCTGGAGCGCGCCGACCTGCGGGGAGCCCGGCTGAACGGCTGCATCCTCGACGGCGCGGTGTTCGCCGAGGCGCTGATGGACGGCGCGTCGCTGGCCGGGTGCTCGATGGTGGGCGCCAACCTCGCCAGGGCACGGGGGGTGGGGACGGTGTTCGCCGGATCGGCGATGCCGGGCGTGATGGCGATGGGGGCCTGTCTGGACGGCGCCGACCTCTCCCGCTGCGGGCTGACCAAGCTGTTCGGGCTGGATGCCAGCCTGCGCGGCGCGCGGCTGCACGGCGCCGATCTCGGCGGCGCCACGCTGCTGCAGGCCGATCTGACGGACGCCGACCTGACCGGGGCGGTGCTCGACGGAGCGGTGCTGATCGACGGGCACGCGGAGAGGGCCGATTTCTCGCAGGCGCGGATGGCGCGGACACAGCTGGTCAACATGCGGATGGCGGGGGCACGCTTCCGCCGGGCCGACATCGCCACGCTGATCGTCGGCGGCACCACCTCCCTCGCCGGGGCCGACGCCAGCGAGGCATTCGGCGCCAAATCGGCCTGGCACGCCATCGACCTGCGCGGCGCCGACTTCACCGGCGCCAGGATGGACGAGTCCGATTTCGGCGATGCCGACCTGAGCGGCGCGAGGATGAGCGGCGCGTCGCTGGTGCGCGCCAACCTGGGCGGCGCCACCCTGACCGGGGCCGATCTCTACGGCGCCAACCTGATGGAGGCGATCCTGCGGCGCGCCCTGCTGACCAGGGCGGATCTGACCGGAGCCAATCTCTATTCGGCGATGCTGGACAATGCCGACCTGACCGACGCGGTGCTGGACGGGGCGCGGCTCGGCCGCACCATCTTCACCCGGCAGAAATCATGGTGACGGGCATGCGGCATGGCGGCGATCCCCGGACGGCGCTGCGCGAGGCGGTGGACATCCACCGCTGCCTGAACGAACGCGACCTGTCCGGGGCCGACCTGACGGGCGAACGCTATGGACTCGCCATGCTGAATGCGGTCCGGCTCGCCGGGGCGCGGATGGCCGGCACGCGCTGGCACAAGATGACGCTGGCGCAGTGCGACCTCGGCGGGGCCGACCTGTCGCTGGCCGACCTGTCGCTGTCGGTCTGCACCGTCAGCGGGCTGGAGCGGGCGGATTTCCGCGGCGCCCGGCTCGAAGGCGTGATGTTCGTGAGCTGCAATCTGGCGGGCGCCAATTTCGGCGGCGCCACCCTGCTGCGCTGCAACTTCGCCGATTGCGACCTGCGCGGCGCCAGCTTCCGCGGGGCGGTGCTGGACAATGGCACCATGCTGACCTGCCGGCTCGACGGCATGGACATCGGCGGAGCGGCGCTGTCCTTCATGACCCTGACCGAACCGGATTTCACCCGGCTGCGCTTCGACGGCGCCCGGCTGCACGCCATCGCGGCGCTGAAGGCCAATCTGCGCGGACTGTCGCTGGCGGGGATGAGCCTGCGCCAATGCACGGTGATGGACAGCGACATGGAGGGGGCCGACCTGGCCGGCGCCGACATCACCCAGTCGCTGTTCTCCAAATCCAACCTGCGCGGCGCCCGGCTGCGCGGCGTCCAGGCCATGCGCTGCCTGTTCGACGGCGCCGACCTGACGGGTGCGGATTTCCGTGGCAGCATGCTGGCGCAATCCAACTTCACCGGCGCGCTGCTGACCGGGGCCGACCTCTCCGCCTGCAACCTGGAACAGGCCCAGTTCACCGGCGCTCGGGCTTGTGGCGCCGTGTTCGCCGGCTCGCGGATGGACGCGGCGTCGCTGGCGGGAGCCGATGTCAGCGGGGCCGATCTGAGCAATTGCACGGTCGTGCTCGCCGATCTGCATGGACTGACCGCCACCGGCGCCCTGTGGGCCGGCACCGACCGGCGCAAGGCGCTGGACACCGACGCCGAAAAGCTGGATGCGCAGAATTTCGTTCCCCGGCGCCGGCCGGGCAATGCTGGCAGGGGGTAGGAACCATGGGACACATGCAGGGCGAGATCATGCGGGCCGCGGATGGCGCATCGGCGCCTCTCCCCGGCTCCGACGGGCTGGCGGAAGGCATCCTGGCCGGAGGACTCGAGGGCGGCTGGCTGGTGGAACGCGGCGGCAGGATGATCGTCGCCCGCCGTGCCGCCTCCTGCCTGCTGGTGCCGGAGGCGGGGGACCGCGTGCTGACGTCGGATACGGCGAGCGGATGCTTCATCCTGGCGGTGCTGCTGCGCGCCGCCGATGACGCGCCGGCGGAACTCGCGGTGGCAGGAGCGGACTCGCTGCTGGTGCGCGCGCCCCGCGTGACGCTGCGCTCGGACGAGGCGCGCATCGACGCCGGGACGCTGACGGCGGCGGGCCGGCGGCTGACCGTACTGTATGACGAGGCGGCGGCGACGGTCGGGCGGCTGACGGCGGTGGTGACGCTGGCGCATTCGGTGGTCGACCGCCTGCTTCAGCAGGCGCGCTGCATCACCCGGACGGTGGAGGGAGTGGAAACGGTGAAAGCCACGCATCTGGTGCTGGAAGCCACGGAGACCGTGGTGGTCAAGGGCCGGCAGAGCTTCGTCGGCGCCGAGGAGGATGCCGTGGTGCGCGGCAAGCGGGTCAATCTGGGCTGAGGAGACCGGACATGTTCGCGAATTGCCAGCTGGGCGGCCTCAATCTCGGATTTCCCGACGTCTGCCTGACCCCCATCCTCGTGCCGGTCCCGATCCCCTACCCCAACCTCTCGATGGGACCGACTGCGATCCCGACCGCGCCGAACATCCTGATGTCCTGCGCGCCCGGCCACAACCTGATGACCATCACGCCGCTGAGCATGGGCGACAATGCCGGCGTCAACATGGGGGTCGCCTCCGGCATGGTGATGGGACCGACCCGGCATCTGCTGGGCAGTTTCGGCATCTTCCTCAACGGGCCGCCCGCCGCCAAGATGCTGGGACTGACCGGGCAGAACGGCCTCAGCCCCAACGCACCGGGGGCCACGCTGGTACCGTCCCAGGTGTCGGTTCTCCTGATGATCTGACCCGGCAGAAGAATTGGTACATGCCCAGGAAGCTTGCCGGATGATCCCGTTCGAACGCATCCCACGACCGCAGGTCGTCCATGACGAGGTCGGCCGCCGCGTCCGGCCGCGCATGGCGTCGGAAGGATGCGACCAGCGCCGGATCGGGGCTGTCGAAGCCGAGGAACTCCAGCCCCAGCGCGTCCAGCGCCGCGCCGATCCCCGGCAGGGTGAAACGGCGTTCGCACGGGTGCATCAGCAGGTCGCGGAACCCGCTGGCGGTGGCGCAGTCGCGCCAGTTGGCGAGCACCGCGAAGTCGGGATGGCGGGCGAGTGCGGCGCGAGCGGCGCGGATGCCGGCCGGGGTCGGCCGGTGGCCCTCCGCCGCCAGCCAGGAGGAGGCGCGCGTGACCGTTTCGCGGGCGATGTCGCTGTACAGGCCGATCTTCATCAGGCCGCCGGGGGCGAGGTGGCGGCACAGCGCCCGCCAACCCTCCAGCGGCCGTTCCAGATGATGCAGCACGCCGACGCATTCGATCAGGTCGAAGGGCCGGCCGTCACCCGGCCAATGGCGCAGGTCGGCATGATGAAAGGCGATGTTCGCGACTCCCAGTTTTTCGGCCATGCGCATGGCGCGGCCGAGGCTGGGCAGGCTGATGTCCAGCGCCACCACGCGGGCTCGCGGATGGCGCATGGCGATGCCGACCGGATGCATGCCGCTGCCGCAGCCGGCGACCAGAACCCGCAGGTCATCCGGCGGCAGGGGCAGATCGCCGCGCCAGGACAAGGCCCAGCGCAGATGCAAGCCCGGCGAATGGCCGGGCGGACGATAGACGTCGGTCCAGGCCGGATAGGGATGCTCGGCATAGTGGCCGGCGACGCGGCGGGTGACGTCGTCCTCCGGCTCGCTGGGCGCCAGCGCCTGCGCAAGATCGCGTTCGCGGGCCGGTTCACGGATATGGCGGTCGATCAGAAGATCGATGTCCTCCCCGGCTCCGGCGAAGCGGGCGGCGGCTTCGGGCAGCAGGCGGCATTGCGCCAGCGCCGCCAGCAGCAGGCGGCCTGCATCGTCGAGGGGAGCGCCGAGGCGCCGCATCAGCCGCCGCTCCAGACGGTCGGCGAGGCCGGCCGGACTGTCGTCCCCATCCCCCTCGGTACCATCGCCTTCAGCCCAGGCGAAGCCGGTGTTGAAACACTGCATCGCCAGCGTGACCGCCGGGCCGAGGGCCGCGGCCGGCAGCCGCTCGCCCCCATCCAGCAGGGACAGCAGAGCGTCGCGCAGGGCGCTCAGCAGCCGTTCCAGCCGCACATCCGGCACCGGGACGCGGCGCAGCAGCGCACGGGCCAGTTCCCCGTCCAGCGCGGCGAGCCGGCCGGGCCGCCGCCAGCAGGCGCGCAGGGCCTCCTCGCCGCCGTTCCCCTCCGCCAGCGCCAGCAGGTCGCCCAGCCCCTCCTCCCACGCGAGGCGGAGAGCGCAGGGCGCGATCCGTTCCGGCTCGATGCCCGGACGGGTCAGGCAGTCGAGGACGAGCGCCCGGTCGGCCCGATGGTCCGCATCGCGCAGCCGGGCGGTGAGATCGGCAAACTGCATCAGCAGGGTCGGATCGCCGGGAACGGCGGCGCAGCCGGCCCGCAGGGCCTCCAGCGCCTCGCCCAATCGCCCCGCGGCCACCAGCGCGCGCACATGCCCGGCATGGCCGCCCGGCATGTCCGGCGCCCGGGCCACCGCTTTGCCGAACCAGTCCCGCGCCTCGTCCAGCCGCCATTGCCGCAAGGCAAGGAAGCCCAGGACCAGTGCGCTGGAGGCGGAGCCGGCTCCGGCAGTCTCCACCTGCCGAAGCCGCTCCGCCGCTTCGCTCAAACGCCCGGCGTCATAGGCGTGCAGGCCGGCATCGTGCAGCAGCGCGATGCGGTGGCGATCCGCCGCATCGCGCCGCCCATGGTCGGCCCTGCCCCGCCCTGCCAGGAAATCGCAGGCCGCCGCAGCACCGTCGCTGCGGGCGATGCCGCGCGCGCGCAGGCACAGAGCGGCGCCGTGGCCGGGATGGAGGCTCAGCGCGCGGGCAACCGCCCGATCCGCACCGGCGGCATCCCCGGCCGCATCCGCGGCGGCGGCCAGAGCCGCCCAGCCGTCGGCCATGGCCGGGGCGAGCGCCAGCGCCATGCGCGCCGCTTCGCCGGAAACCGGGCCCGAAACCGGGCCGATGGCCGCCAGCGCGCGGGCCAGACCGTCGAACGCCTTCCCGCTTCCGCCCTTTTCCCCACCTTCCGCAACCCCGGGGGCACGGCAGGCCAGACGGAAGCAGCGAACGGCCTCCTCCGCCCGGCCCTGCGCCAGCACCGCCTCGCCGCGCAGGCACAGCCATTCTCCGGCGTCGGCGGTGGCGGGATCGCGCAGGGCCGCGACCGCCAGCCCCTCGGCCTCGGCGGCGAGGCCCCGCCACAGGACACGCCAGGCCGCGTCCGCATCGATCCGTTCGGTGCGCGGCGGTCGCATGATTGGAGCTGACATGGCACGCATTCTCCTCGCCTGGGAACTCGGCACCGGATACGGCCATGCCGCCCGGCTGAAGATCGTCGGCGATGCGCTGGCCGCCGCCGGTCACGACCTGATCTTCGCGGTTCGCCACATCGATCAGGCCGCCGGGATCCTGGGCTACACTTCGCTTGTCCAGGCGCCTTCGGTCAATCCCGAACGCGGCGGACGGACGGGGCCGGTCCCGGTGCGGTCCTATAACGACATCCTGCATGCGGTCGGCTTCACCGATCCCGCCTGCGCCCTGCCGATCCTGGCCGCCTGGGAAACCCAGCTGTCGCTGATCCGGCCGGATCTGGTGGTGGCGGACAGCAGCCCCTTCCTGGCGCTGGCGCTCTTCGGCCGCTGCCCGCTGGTGACGGTGGGCGACGGCTATACCCAGCCGCCGCTGCATCTCGACGACATGCCGCTGCTCGACCTCGGCCCGACGGATCCCGGTTCCGTCTCCGGATCCGGGCCGGGCGTTCCGACGGAGCGGATTCTGGAGGCGATCGACCATCTCCAGACGCTGCGCGGCCAGCCGGTGCCCTCCGGCCTGCCGGCGCTGCTGGGCGGACAGCGGCAGTTCGTCTGCACCCTGCCGGAACTGGATCCCTATGCCGACCTGCGGTTGGAGCCGGCGCTGGGACCGTTGACGCCGCTGCCGTCTCCGCTGCCGCCGCCGCTCGCGGGGCAACCCCCCGGCACCCCTCCGGGCGCTTTCGTCTATCTGGGCGCCGACTATCCGCCGACCGCGCGGGCGATGGAGGCCATCCTGTCCACGGGCGTTCCGGTCACGGTCCATCTGCGCCGGGCGCCGGCCGCGCTGCGCGAGCGGCTGCGCGCCCGCGGCGCCGTGGTGCATGATGCGCCGCCGCCACTCGACGCCATGCTGGCCGCCAGCGCGGTGGTGGTGCATCACGGCGGATCGGCCACTGCGGCGAGCGCGCTGGCGGCCGGACGGCCGCAGCTGATCGTCGGGCAGCATCTGGAACACCGGCTGAATGCCGCGGCGCTCGACCGCCAGGGGGTGAGCCGCGACATCGCCGGTGCCGACGAGGCCGAGGCGGCGGGGGCGGTGCTGGCCGACATGCTGCGCGACGAGGCCCTAGCCGGGCGGGCCGCCACGGCCGCCCGGCATATCGCCGACCGCCGGGACGCCTCCCCGGTCGCCGGGGTGTTGCAAGCCTGCACAGAGCTGGCGGCATGACGACGGAACGCTTCGAAACGCCGGCCCGCGCCCTGGACCGCGCGCTGGAGGAACAACGGGCCGGCCGGCCCGGTCAGGCGCTCGGCATCCTCGGCGGACTGGTCAAGGCGTTTCCCGGCTACACGCCCGCCTATGTGATGCTGGGCGGCATGCAGGTGACGCTCGGACGGTTGGACGATGCGGTGAAGACGCTGGGCGTCGCGCTGATGCAGGACGAACGGTCGGCGGCGGCCTACAGCAATCTCGGCAATGCGCACCGGCTGGCCGGACGGCTGGAGGAGGCGGTCCTGTGCCTGCGCCGCGCCCTTCAACTGGAACGGGACGGGCCACAGCCGCAGACAGCCGCCATCCGCTGCAACTACGCCTCCGCCCTCGATGCGGCCGGCCGGCGGGACGAGGCGGCGGCGCTCTACAAGGAAGCCATCCGGCTGTTCCCGGCGAGCGAGCAGCCCTTGCTGGGACTTGCCGAAATGCTGGGACGGGCCGGCAATCTGGCGGCCGCCATCTCCTTGACCCGGCAGGCGGTGCGGGTGGCCGACGAACCGCTGGGGCCGCTGCTCGGGCTGTCGCAGCTCTACCGCCGGGCGGGCTGGTTCGGTCTGGCGGTCGAGACCACGGAGCGGGCGCTGTCGCTCGATTCCTCCAGCCCGCGGGCACTGTTCGACCATGGCCTGAACTGTCTGGCGCTGGGCCGCGCCGAGGAGGCGCTGAGGCGGCTGGACGAGGCGAAGATCCTGATGCCGCGCCTGCCCGGACTGGATCTGTGGCGGGGGCGCACCCTGCTGGCCGCCGGGCGCGGGCGCGACGCGGCGCGCATCTTCATCGGATTGATCCGTGAAACACCGGGGGAGGCGGCCGCCTATCTGGGGCTGGGGCAGGCGTTGCGGGCGGACGGCAAGCTGGACGACGCGCTGAAATGTTTCGCCCAGGCGCTGGAACGCGATCCGACCCTGACCACGGCCGAGAAACAGCGGGTGGAAACGCTGCTGCTGAAGGGCGATCACGGGCTGGCCTGGCCGGCCTATGCCCGGCTCATGGAGGCGCGCGGCGCCGGTGGCGACGCCGAGGAACCGTTCCGTGCCCTGCCCCCCTGGTGCGGCGAGCCGCTGGAGGGGGCGACGCTGGTCGTCGATGCGCGGCTGCCGCTGCTCGACGCCGTCCTGCTGGCCCGCTTCCTGCCGGGGCTGGCCGGCGGCGCCTCGCGGCTGGAGGTGCGGACGGGTCCGGCCCTGGCGCCGCTGTTCGCCGGCCTGCCGGGAGTCGCGGCGGTACGGGTGCGGGCAGGCGGCTTCGGCGCGGCGGCCCGCCGTTACGCGCTTGCCGCCCTGCCCGGCGATTTCCGGATCGCACCGGACCGGCTGCCCGCCTGGACGCCCTATCTGGGCCTTTCCGCCGGCGATGAGCACCGCGAAAGGCCGGCAGGCCCGATGAGGGTCGCGGTGCAGGGACGGGAGTTCCAGGGATCGGAATTTCCCGCGCTGGCCCGGTCCGGAGCGGTGCGGGTGCCGCTGGCGGGGGAGTTGGACGACGACGGTTGCGTCGCCGGATCGCCGGAAACGTTGCTGGCTTTGCTGGACGGGTTCGACGCGCTGATCTCTCCCGATCATCCGCTCGCCCATCTTGCCGCCGCGGCCGGCAAGCCGGTGTTCCTGATGCCGGCGCCGGACGGCAGCCGGCCGATCCATTGGGTGTGGCCGCGCGAGCGCGCCGCCTCCCCCTGGTATCCGACGGTACGGATCCGCTGGCCCGGCCCGCCGCTGTCCGACGCGGAGATCCGCGACTGGCTGACGGCTTCGACACCCAGGGCGGAGGTGGCGTCATGATGCCGTCGGTCCGCCTCGGCAGCCTGCGCCATGCCGCGGCCGCAGCACCGTCCCTGGTGGCGCGCAACGTGCTGGACTGGGGATTCGCGATCATGGAGGGCGTCCTGCCTGCCCACGATCTCAGCCGGCTGGACGCCGAGGCAAAGGCGCTGATGGCGGAACGGCGGCAGGCGGTGGAGGCCGATGCGGCCCTGCGCGCCCGGCTGGCGGCCCAGGCGCCGGAGGCCTACCGTGAGCGCGCCCTGGCGGTGGCGGTCGGACGGCTGGAGATCCGCGACATGCCCTCCCCCTGGAACGACCCGGCAACGACGATGGGCTGGTTCGCCCGCCCGCCGCTGGCCCGCGTGCTGACGGAATTCTTCGGGGCGGAAGAGGTGGCGCTGCTGACCGGGTTTTCCGGGCTGCGTTACCATGCCGGCGAATCGGACCCGATGGATCTGGGCTTCCACCAGGACGGCGCCGCCTTCGGGCAGGATGTGCCGATGCTGATCGCCTGGATGCCGCTGACGCCGGCCGGACTGGACAGCACGACGATCCAACTGCTGGCCGCCGCCGTCGACCGGCTGATGTGGGCGGACATGCCGGACGGCGGCACGCCATGGGATTTCGAACTGCCCTGGAAGCAGGTGGCCCAGGCCTATCCCGACGTGGCGCTGTGGCAACCTGTGATGGCTCCAGGCAGCGTATTGCTGATGAACCAGCGCGCCATCCACCGCACCTGCCGGGAAGCGGGAATGAGCCGCGGATTCTTCTCGCTGATCCTGAGGCTGATCCGGGCGCGGGACGCGGACAGGCTGCTGGAGCGCTTTCCACACTCCACGCCGCTGGCGATCTTCGCACCGGCGGCGGGCGGCGCGAACGGCGACCCGGAATACCGGTTGACGCGGGTCGATCGGGCGAGAGGCGGTATGGATCGCAACACGGATAATTCGATATGAATATTCCTTATGGACAATACCGTCGCGGACTGGCCGAATCGGTCCCATGCGCTACCGGAAAGGGCTTTGAGCGATGACCATGACAGAGGCCACCACCGAGACGCATCCCTATCAGCCGCGCGTGGCCCAATTCCCCTATGCCGCGCTGCTGGAGCCCATCGCCGGCGCCAACCCCTGCGGGGAAAGCCTGCGCTACGACGATGCCTATGACCGGCTGCGCGAATTTCAGCGGGAGGAGGATGCCGGCCTGCCGCAGGACGTGTGGCAGCGCGAGCTGAAGCGGGCGCAGTGGCCCGCCGTCTACGGGCTGGCCGTGGAGGTGCTGCAGAACCGGACCAAGGACCTGCAGATTGCCTGCTGGCTGACGGAGGCGCTGTTCCATCTGCACGGCATCTCCGGCCTGATCGACGGCATCAACCTGCTGAACGAGCTGTGCGCCCGCTACTGGACCGGCATTCATCCGCTGATCGAGGACGACGACCCGGAATGGCGGGCCGCTCCCTTCGCGGGGCTGGACCGCAGGCTGGTCGTGCTGCTGCGCCAGGTGCCGATCACCAGCCCGTCGACCGCCGACGCCTCCACCTGCTCGTTCGAGCAGTATGAGGAGTCCATCCAGATGGATGGACTGTCACGCCGCGACGCCAAGCAGTTCGAGCGCCTTGCCGCCGAAGGGAAGATGACGCGCAAGCGCCTGCTGGCCAGCGCGTCGCTGACCAGCCCGGCCTTCTTCGCCGACGCCGCCCGCAATCTGGTCGTGCTGATGAACGATCTGGTTTCGCTGGAACTGCGGCTGGACTCGCTGATGGGCCGCGACGCGCCGTCGTTGGGGGCCGTGCGCGGGCTCCTGGAACAGATCATACGGGTGATCAGGGAGATCGGTGGCGTGGAAAACGGCAAGGCGGAAGAGATCGAAGGCAGCGCATCGGCGGACTACAACGCCGGCCAGTTCGCGGATGGCGCGGCGATGGCGGGCGGCGGCAGCATCGCCGAATTCCCCAACCGCCCGCCCGGCCCCATTGTCAGCCGCGACGACGCCTATCGCCGCCTGGGCGAGGCGGCGGAATATCTGCTGCGCACCGAACCGCACAGCCCGGTTGGCTATCTGGTCAAGCGCGCCATCGGCTGGGGCCGGATGGACCTGTCGGAGCTTCTCCAGGAATTCATCGGCAGCGATCAGGATCTGTTCAAGACCTATGGCCTGCTCGGCATCCGCGAGTGGACCGGACGGAAGTGACGGGCCTGACGGGAATGGCGCGCGCGCTGGCATTCACCTTGTCGGGCTTGGCGCTGGCCGCCGCATTCGCCGCCGGGGGGGCCGTCGCACAGACGGCTCCGCAGGCTTCGGCCGAACGGCGGGGCGTTGCCAGGCCGGCTCCGATTGCCAAGACCGCTCCGATTGCAAGGCCGGCTCCCGTCCGCAAGTTAGCGCCGGTTGCCAAACCCTCGGCAGTCAAGCCGGCGGCACGGGCGGCGAAACCGCGCAAGGCCGAACCGCCGGCAAGCCCCGCCTGGCTGTGCCGGGCGGCGACCAACGGCAACATCCGGGCCGCCTTTCTGCTGGGACGCCTGTATCTGACCGGATCGGGCGTGCCGCTGTCGCCGGAACTGGGAGCGGCATGGCTGCGGGTGGCGCGGGACCGTGGTAATGCCGATGCCGCACGCCTTCTCGACAGCATCGGGCCGGCCATGCCCGTGCGACCGGCATGCGGCAGGAACGCCGCCATCGTCCCTCTGCCGGTCGCCCCTTCCGCTGCACCGAACGCGGCCTCGCCGGGAGCGGCACCGGGTGCCCGGCCCGCCGTTCCCGCCGCCGAGCCGCCCGCGGCGCCGAAGGACGAGCCGCCACCCGATCCAGGGCTGATGGGGGCCGGCGCGCACCTGTCCTCTCTCGGACCGCTCCCGGCGGCGCGGGGACGGGCAACGGCCATCCCGACCACCGATCCGGCCGCCTTCATGCCGGGCCGGCCGGGCAGTCCGCTGTTCCGCCGCCTCCCTGCCAGTCTGCCGGCGTCCGGCACCGAAGGGTTCGCCGGCTGGAGCGCGGCTGGAATGGCCGCCGACGCACCGGCGGCCATCCGGGAGATCGTGAACCGCCATGCGGTGGACCTGCAACTGGACCCCGATCTCGTCCTCGCCATGATCGCGGTGGAGTCGCGCTTCCGCCCCGATGCGGTGTCACCGAAGAACGCAGCCGGGCTGATGCAGCTGATTCCGGCGACAGCCCGGCGCTTCGGCGTCGTCGACGTCTTCGATCCGGAGGACAATATCCTGGGCGGCATGCGCTATCTGCGCTGGCTGCTCGACAATTTCCAGGGCGACGTCACCAAGGCGGTGGCCGCCTACAATGCGGGCGAAGGGGCGGTGGAGCAGCATGGCGGCGTGCCGCCCTATCCGGAGACGCAGAACTATGTCCGGCGCATCCGCGCCACCTATTCGCTGGACCGGCTGCCCTACAACCCGGCACCGGCCGCCACCCTCGCCCCGGTGACGGCCTTGACCGCCTATGGCAGCGGGACGACGGGCAATTCGGCGACCGGCTGGACCTCTCCGGCCTGGAGCGGCCAGGGTTGGGCGGCCAGGAGCTACGCCGCCTTCGCCGGACAGAGCCGAAGCGGCTGGGGCGAACCCGGCACCGGCGGCTATGGCGCTCTACCCGCAAGGGTTGCCGCTGGGGTTGCCGCCGGGAACACCGCCCGCACCATGTCGGGATCGCCGACGCCATGGCTGCCATGACCGGAGCAGCGCCTCTCCTGTCGCGCACCCTGCTGGGCCTGTCGCGTCTGACCGGATCGGCCTCCCGCGTCGCTGCCGGGCCGCTCGCCCTGCCGCTCGCCCGCTTGTCCCGACGCTGTTCGATGAAGGCCGATGCGATGACCTCTTCCGAAACGCCCGGCACGGAGGGGCCGGCCGGCTCCCGCCCTGCCACGCCGTCTCGCACGCAGCCAGCCGCACGATCCGTCTGGACCGTCATCCGAACCGCAGCCATCGGAATGGTCTGGTTCTGGCGCGTGGCGACCGCTCCGATCCGGCTGGTGGTGTGGGTGGCTGAAGCCATCGTAACCCTGTCGATGGCGGCGATCCTGATCGGCCTCGCCGCCTGGCTCGCCGGTCTGGTCCCCGACGCGCTGCTGTTGAAGCTGGCCCATCCGCTGACGGAGAAACTGGCCGGCCTGCTGTCCCACGCCCTGTCCACCCCATCCGACCTGCCCTGATCCCGCGCCCCGATCCCCAAGACAACCGGCGCCGTCCCGCGGCGCCGGCCGACACGACAACCCGCCGACAAGATCCTCCGATTGCGAGCCGACATGACGAAGCGTCCGTCCGAACTGACCTACTGGGTAAACGAAACCCCGCCGCCCGTTTCCCTGCTGCTGCTGTCACTCCAGCATTTCGCCCTGGTCGCGATCTTCCTGGTGGTGTCGGTGACGGTGGCGAAGCTCGCCAATCTGGACGCGGAAACCGGCAGCGAACTGATCTGCCTGACGATGATCGCCGGCGGCATCGCCACCATCCTGCAATGCCTGGGACGCGGCGGCGTCGGTTCCGGCTTCATGGTGCCGGCGACGACGACGACGATCATGCTGCCGCCCGCAGCCCTGGCGCTGGCGAAAGGCGGATTGCCGCTGCTGTTCGGCATGAGCCTGTTCAGCGGTGTCCTGGTGGTGGTGCTGTCGCGTTTCATCCACCGGCTGCGCCCGCTGTTCCCGACGGAAATCGCCGGCTTCGTCGTCTTCATGGTCGGCATGACGGTGATGATCCTGGCATTGCGCCAGATGCTGGGCATGGGCGGGGCCGATGGCGCTTATGCCCATTACGCCTCACTGGGGCTTCCGATCCTGGCGCTGATCGTCGGGCTGAACATCTGGGGCACCAAAAAGCTTCAGCTCTATTGCTCGCTGATCGGCGTCACCGCCGGTTACGCGCTCGGCATCGTCGACGGCTGGCTGACGCCGGAGAACATACGGCAGCTTGCGGAGGCGCCGTCCTTCGCTCTGCCCCAGCCGGGCCGTTTCGGGCTGGCCTTCGATGCCGACCTCGTTCTGCCCTTCATCATCACCTCACTCGCCGTCACGCTGAGTTCGGTCGGGGCCGTGACGGCAGCCCAGAAGGCCAACGACGCCGATTGGAAGCGCCCGGACATGGCCAACATCGGCCACGGCATCCTGGCCGACGGACTGTCGAACATCGCCGCCGCACTGATCGGCGGCGTCGGGCAAGCGGCGACGTCCAGTGCGGTCGGCTTGTCGGTCGCGACCGGCGCCACCAGCCGTGCCATCGGCTTCGGCATCGGCGCCCTGCTGATCGCGCTGGCTTTCTCGCCGAAGGTCGCCACCGCCCTGCTGATCATGCCTCCGCCGGTGGTGGGTGCCGCTCTGCTGTCCAGCGGTTGTTTCCTGGTGATGAATGGCATCCAGGTCATCAGTTCCCGCCTGCTGGATTCGCGCAAGATCTTCGGGCTGGGCATCGCCATGTCCTTCGGCCTCGCCCGGCTGGTCGATCCGCATTTCTTCGAAACGCTGCCGGGCTGGCTGCAGCCCTGGGTCGGATCGGCTCTGACGGTGGCGGTGGCGCTGGTCCTGATCCTGAACGCCATCCTGCGGATCGGCACCGGAGCGCGCAGCCATCTGCGCCTGGATCTGGCCACGCTGTCTCCGGAAAAACTAGCCGATCTGGTCGATGAACAGGGCAAATTGTGGGGTGTGGAATCGCAGACCGCCCACCGTGTCCGCTTCGCGCTTCAGGAAGCGTTCGAACTGCTGGTCAGCAACGGCATGGTGATCGAGGAAGCCGGCGGTGCCTGTCCGGTGGAACTGCGGACCCGTTTCGACGAGTTCACCTTCTCGGTGACAATCATCTATCGCGGTCTGCCCCTGACCGTCGAGACCACGCGCCCGACGCCGGAGGAAATCCTGGAATCGGACGACGGCATCCAGCGTCTGGCCTCCTTCCTGATCGGTCGCGTCGCCAACTCCGTCCGCAGTAGCGTCCGCAATGGCCGATGCGAGGCACAGTTGATCTTCAAAGCCTGAGACCCGGATCGAAACCAAGAGGAAGAAACGCGCAGTCATACCGTGGAGCACAATCGCTGACTCGCCGAGGGGGATTCCCAAGGCCCTGTTCGTGCCCCTGAGCGTGGCATGGGGCTGGGTCGCCCATCAGGTTCTCCGGCCGGTCTGGCCGGACGGCTCAGGCTGCCACGGCGGGCAGGCCGACGAGGGGATCATCGGCATCCGCGCCCTTCTCAAGCATCGCGCGAAGCGCCGTCATCTCATCGGTTATCGTGGTCACCCTTCGGTCGGGTCGAGGTGTGGTGGCCAGTCTCTATCGACGAACCGCCATGACCGCCCCGCTGCGGATAACCGGCCCGCCTACGCCAGCCATGGAAGGGCGCTACGGCGGGCCGGCTCCCCACAGCCGCAAATACACCACCTCGGGGGGACGCGACCCGCCACGTCGCCCAACGGCCTCCTTGACCATTGTAGCATCTACCCCTACCCTCCCGCCCTGTTCATGCTGGGGAGGGGACGGTGAAGGGCGAGGAGTTGCGGACCCAACGGGAAGCGAAAGGACTGTCGCAGTCCGAATTCGCCGTCTGGCTGAACGGGCGGCTGCAGCGCCGCTATGACAAGCAGAAGATCAGCCGCTGGGAAAACGATGCCGAACGCATTCCGGCGGCCGTCGATGCGCTGATGACGCGCGAAATCAATGGGCCGGAGCCGGAACGGCTGGGTGGCCCTGCCCTGGTCGTCGTCGTGGCGAACCAGAAGGGCGGCTGCGCCAAGACGGTGTCGGCGGTGAACATTGCCTCGGCGCTGGCAATCAAGGGCTATTCCACCATGCTGATCGACTGCGATCCGCAGGCCAACGCCACCCAGCATCTCGGCATCGACTCCTACACGATGGAAACGGAGGGCAAGACCCTCTATTACGTCATGCATGGCGACCTGGAACTGGACGACATCCTGGTCACCGTGCCGGAAAGCGGCCTGCGCGTCGCCCCCTCCTCCATCCGGCTTGCCGAGACGGAGGTGGAATTGGGCAAGGAGGCCGGCGGCGACTTCATCATGAAGGAGAAGATCGCGGCGGCGAAGCGCAGCTTCGACTTCATCGTCATCGACACGCCGCCCAACATCGGCGAGTTGACCAAGAACGCGATGGTCGCCGCCCACACCGCGATCATCCCCTGCCAGACCGAAAAGTTCAGCCTGCTCGGCATGGCCTTCCTGCTGGAAAACGTCGCGAAGATCCGGCGGCGGATGAACACCGCCCTTGGGGTGCTCGGCATCGTGCCGACCATCTTCAAGCAGCGGGAACGCAACGACCGCGAGGTTCTGGAGCAGATCCAGGAACAATACGGCCCGCATCTGCGGGTGTTCGATCCGGTGCCGAAGGCGTCGGTCTATGCCCAGGCGACCTCGGTCGGCCGCGCGGCGGTGGAAGCGATGCCGGACGTGGCCGGCGCCGCCGTCTATCGCGACGTCGCCTCCGCCCTGGTCGAGGAACGCACCGCCCGCATCAAGGAGGTCGACCGTGTCGCGTAGTCTTCTCGGCAAGGCAACCAAGCCGGCGCAGAGCGCCACCGCAGCCGCAAGGATGAAGGACGCGCTGTTCGGCCTCAGCCGCCACGCGCCGCATCTGGTCGAGGTGCCGGTCGACCGCATTGCCCCCAACCCGAACCAGCCGCGCCGCGAGTTCGACGAGGAGGAGCTGCGCGGGCTGGCCGACTCCATCGAGCGTCACGGGTTGCAACAACCGATCGGCGTTCGCCAGACCGCCGACGACAGTTGGCAGCTGGTCTATGGCGAGCGTCGTCTGCGGGCAACGCGGCTCTTGGGGCGGGAGACCATCTTCGGCATCCTGTTCACCGGCGACGACGACGAGGAGATCGCCATCGTCGAGAACCTCCAGCGCAGCGACCTGAACCCGCTGGAGGAATCCGATGCGCTGGCGCGGCTGGCCGAACGGCACGGTTATTCCCACCGCCAGCTTGCCGAGGCGCTGGGCCGCAAGAAGACCTACGTCACCATGATGCTGTCCTTCCAGCGTCTGGCTCCGGCGATCCGCGAGGATTATCCCCTGCTCCGCCCGACCAAGGCGAAGCTGGAGGCGCTGGCCGCCGTCGACGACCAGGACGAACAGCTCCGCGCCTGGGAAAAGCTGAAGCGCGCCGAGGCCGGTTCCCCGCCCTCCCCGGCCGCCGCCCAGCCCAGGCGCGAGCCGGTCAGCGTCCCCTCCGGCATCGCATCCAGTGCCCTGCCCAAGCGCGTCTCCAAGCCGGTCTTCCAGGCCCGCGACGTGCTGCAGGAACTTCAGGCCAAGCCGCAGCCGCTGTCCGACACCGACCGGCAGGCGCTGGCCGACATGCGCACCGCCATCGACGCCATCCTGGCAGGAGCCTCAACGTAAGACTGGTCGGAATCCGACCACCGCGCGAAGGGTGGTCGGATTCCGACCAGTGATGTCGCGGGGCGGGAGAGGAAGCTACCTCCCCTCCCCGCCCGCATTCGCCAGCCAATGCCCGATCGGCTTCTGCGGATTGTCGGACACCTCGCTCCAGCCCGGCGGCACGCCCTGCATGTCGGGCAGACGGTGGGCGATGCCCTTGTGGCAGTCGATGCAGGTGCGCTCCCCGGTGAACAGGTACTGCTCGTGGATGCGTGCCGCCCGCGCCCCCTGCTTGGTGATGTCCATCGAATCGGCGCTGTGGCAGTTGCGGCATTCCAGCGAGTTGTTGTTCTTCAGCCGCGCCCATTCGTGCTCGGCCAGTTCGCGGCGCTTGTCCAGGAACTTCTCGCGGGTGTCGATGGTGCCGAAGATCTTGCCCCAGACCTCCTTCGACGCCTGCATCTTGCGGGCGATCTTGTCGGTCCACTGGTGCGGCACATGGCAGTCTGGGCAGGTCGCCCGCACGCCCGACCGGTTGGTGAAGTGGATGGTCTGCTTCATCTCCTCATAGGGGTTCGCCTGCATCTCGTGACAGCTGATGCAGAAGGCTTCCTTGTTGGTGGCTTCCAGCGCGGTGTTGAAGCCGCCCCAGAACATCACGCCGGCGATGAAGCCGCCCAGCGTCAGGAAGCCGAGGCTGAAGGTCCGGCTGGGACGGGAGAAGGTCTGCCACGCCTTTTTCAGCGACACCGGGACCCGCGGCTTCATCGATGCCCCCCCTGGTCCGACGGCCGGCTGACCAGACTGTCGAGATCCTTGAAGGTGTTGGGAACGATGGGCTGCGCCGTGGTCTGCGGCACATGGCACTGCATGCAGAAATACCGCCGCGGCGACACCGCGCCCAGCGTCTGGCCCTCGCGGTCGACGTAATGGGTGATGCTGACCATCGGCGCCTGCACCGCCTCGGTGAAGCGGCGGCTGTGGCAGGTCAGGCATTGGTTGTTGTTCAGCGTGATCTGGTAATCGCGCACATTGTGCGGGATGACCGGCGGCTGCTCAGGGTAATTGCGGGCGACGCGGCGGTCGTCGGTGACGTCCGGCGGGATCGGCGGGGCAGGGTTCTGCTCGACGAAATTCACCGGCGGCCGGAACGGCGAGTCCAGCCGCAGCGGCGGCGTATTTTGCGCCGACAGCACCGCTGGAACGAGGAAGGGCAGGGCCGCCAGCGCGGCAAGGTGATGGGGTCGCATGGCTCAACTCCTCCCTCAGGCAGCGACGATCTTGACGGCGCACTTCTTGAAGTCGGTCTGCTTGCTGATCGGATCGGTGGCGTCCAGCGTGCATTTGTTGATGAGCCGGGCGGCGTCGAACCACGGCACGAACACCACGCCGCGCGGCGGCTTGTTGCGCCCGCGCGTCTCCACCCGCGTCAGCATCTCGCCACGGCGGGAGACCACCTTCACCTCCGATCCCCGGCGCAGGCCCCGCGCCTTGGCATCGTCGGGATGCATGAAGACCAGGGCCATCGGCATCGCCTTGTAGAGTTCCGGCACCCGCATGGTCATCGACCCGCTGTGCCAATGCTCCAGCACGCGCCCCGTCACCAGCCACAGGTCGAAGTCTTTGTCGGGCGCCTCGGCCGGCGGCTCGTAGGGGAAGGCGAAGACGTTGGCCTTGCCGTCCGGGTTGCCGTAGAACCGCACGTCCTCGCCCGTCTTCACGAAGGGGTCGTAGCCCTCGCGGTAGCGCCAGCGCGTCTCCTTCCCGTCCACCACCGGCCAGCGCAGGCCGCGCACCTGATGATAGGTGTCGAAGGGCGCCAAGTCGTGGCCATGCCCGCGCCCGAAATCGGCATACTCCTCGAACAGCCCCTTCTGGACGTAGAAGCCGAAAGCGCGGGATTCGTCGTTGGCATAGTCCGCATCGATGTCCGACAGCGGGAAGCGGTCGACGTTGCCATTGCGGTACAGCACGTCGAACAGCGTTTTGCCGCGGTAGGACGGGTTGGCGTCCAGCACCGCCGCCGGCCAAACCTCGTCGGTGGTGAAGCGCTTGGAGAACTCCATCAGCTGCCACAGGTCCGACCGCGCCTCTCCCGGCGCGGTGACCAACTGGTGCCAGAAATGGGTGCGGCGTTCGGCGTTGCCATAGGCTCCTTCCTTCTCCACCCACATCGCCGCCGGCAGGATCAGATCGGCGGCCGACGCGGTGACGGTGGGGTAGGCGTCCGACACCACGATGAAATTGTCCGGGTTGCGGTATCCGGGATAGGTCTCGTTGGCGCTGTTCGGCGCCGCCTGCAGGTTGTTGTTCACCATGATCCAGTAGGCGTTCAGCTTGCCGTCCTTCAGCATCCGATCCATCAGCACGGCGTGATAGCCGATCTTGCCCGGCAACAGGTCCTTCGGCAGCTTCCACGCCTCCTCCGCATGGGCGCGGTGGGTCGGGTTGGTCACCTGCATGTCGGCGGGCAGCCGGTGGGCGAAGGTCCCGACCTCGCGCGCGGTGCCGCAGGCCGACGGCTGACCGGTCAGCGAGAAGGGACCGTTCCCCGGCTGGGAGATTTTCCCGGTCAGCAGATGGATGTTGTAGACCATGTGGTTGGCCCAGACGCCGCGGACATGCTGGTTGAACCCCATGGTCCACAGCGACATGACCTTGGTCTTCGGGTCGGCATACAGTTCCGCCAGGGCCAGCAGCCGTTCCTTCGGCACCCCGGTCAGCTCCGCCGTGTAATCCGCTGTGTAGGTACTGACGAACTTGGCGAAGGCGTCGAAATCGATGGGCTTGGAATCGGTCGGGTCCTTGGCGTTGGCCGCCCGCACCTCCAGCACATTCTCCGGTCGCAGCCCATAGCCGATGTCCTTCTGGCCAAGCCGGAAGTTGCAGTGCTTTTCGACGAACTGCTTGTTCACCCGGTCGGTCTGGATGATGTGGTTGGCGATGAAGTTCAGGATCGCCAGATCGGTTCCCGGCGTGAAGATCATCGGGATGTCGGCCAGCTCGAAACTGCGATGCTCGAAGGTGGACAGCACCGCCACCTTCACATGTTGATGCGCCAGCCGGCGGTCGGTGACGCGGGTCCACAGGATGGGGTGCATCTCCGCCATGTTGGAGCCCCACAGCACGAAGGCGTCGGCATTCTCGAAATCGTCGTAGCAGCCCATCGGCTCGTCCATGCCGAAGGTGCGGATGAAGGCGACGGCGGCCGACGCCATGCAGTGGCGGGCGTTGGGGTCCAGGTTGTTGGTGCGGAAGCCGGCGCGCATCAGCTTCGTCGCGGCATAGCCCTCCCAGATCGTCCACTGGCCGGAGCCGAACATGCCGACGGCGTCCGGCCCCTTCTCCTTCAGCACCCGCTTCCACTGGCGGGCCATCTCGTCGAAGGCGCGGTCCCACGACACCGGCTGGAACTCGCCCTCCTTATGATATTGCCCGTCGCGCATGCGCAGCAGCGGCTGGGTCAGCCGGTCCTCGCCATACATGATCTTCGACAGGAAATAGCCCTTCACGCAGTTGAGCCCGCGGTTCACCTCCGCCTGCATGTCGCCATGGGTGGCGACGACGCGGTTGTCCTTGGTCGCGACCATCACGCCGCATCCGGTGCCGCAGAACCGGCAGGGCGCCTTCGACCATTTCAGCGCCGTGTCCTCGCCCGCCACCAGGGAGCTTTGGGCGGCGGCCGGCAGGCTGATGCCCCCGGCGGCGGCAGCGGCGGCCACCGCCTGGGCCTTGATGAAGTCGCGACGGTCCAACATGGGCATCCCCCTTCTTCTTCTGGTGTTCGGATCCGGCTGGCAGGGCAGGGCAGGACAGAGCTAGCTTCCCCCGGCGGCCTCCACCCCCGCACCGTCGATGTGCCCGCGGTCGATGTGGTGAAAGACCATGACGGCGGAGAACACTCCGTCCAGCAGGTGCAGCGCGGTCATGCGGTCGGCGATCCAGCCCTCATGCGGCCCCTCGACGGTGACCACCATCTTGCCGGGCTGCTCGATGTGAAGCTCAGTGCCGGGCAGGGTGGCGATGGCGGCGCGCACCATCGCCTGCCGGTCGGGCCGCACATGCAGCAGCAGCGAGGCGAGATGCCGTTCGGCTTCCGCCGCCGATACGGTGGTGTCATCGAGCGGCATGGTCTGGGCTCCCGGTTTGGTGGGTGAGGGTGACGGCGCCGGCCGGACAGGCGGCGACGCAGGCGCCGCAGCCTGTGCAGGCCGCGTCGTCGATGCGGGGATGGGCGGCCCCGCCGGGCGCCGGCTGGAACCGGATCGCCCCTTCCGGGCAGGCGTCCTGGCAGCTCCGGCACACCACCCGTTGCACCGCGAGGCAGGAGGGCGCGACGCTGGCCCGCAATGCCCAGGGCGCGGCCGTCCGGTCGAAGATCGGCTCGGCGCAGGCATCGGCGCAGGCGCCGCAGAAGCTGCATTCGCCGCGCGTGAAATCGACCTCGGGATAGCCACCGTCGCCGGGGCGCAGGATCGCCTCCGGACAGGCCGCGGCACAGGCGCCGCAGCGGGAGCAGAGCGCGGTGAAATAGTCGGGACGGGACCAGGGGGGATGGATGGGCGCCGGCCCTGCCGCCGGCCGCCCGCGCAGCAGGTTCCGCCTTCCCCGGTCTAAGCCATCGTCGGCCATGGAACGGTCGCTCCGTCAGACCGGCGGCGGACCGGGCGGGCCCAGGATCATCTGCGACATCCAGACGATGAAGCCATAGCCGCCGACCACCGCGATCGACAGCACCGGCCAGATGAACACCGCCAGCAGCAGGAACATCGCGATCTCACGCCGGCGGGTCCCCGGATCGACCGGCGGACGCGGGTCGGCAGAGGTGGAGGCATCGAAGTTGCGGGCTGGGCTGGTTTGCCGGGCTGCGCTCATGGGATGCGGCCTTCCGCTTTATCTCGGGCTGACCGTTCCAACCGGAAATTGCTGGAAACGTCTCGTCCGGGAACCTTGCCCCTATGGGGTATTCCATCGGGGGAGAGGGCGCATCGCGCCCGCCCAACCACACCTTCCCCCAATAGTTGTTGATCTAGCGCAATTCGATCAGCAATCCGCCCAACTCTTGACCACGGTCAAGTCCTTACCCTCCGACAGGGTATTTGATCCGCCGGAAACACCGAAGCCAATTGGCGAAAGCCGGAGGATGGCCGTCGTGAGGTTCACGCGTTTGCAACGTTGGGTGGGATCGGCACTTGTCGCCGTCCTTTTGGTGCTGACCGGCATTGTCGCGGCCAAGGCCGCCGAGAGCGGCCGGCTGCTGCCTTATCTGGCGAAGCTGCAGCCTTCCGATCTCGTCCCCAGCGCCGACCGTTTCGGCCAGGCGACCCCCAACGCCCCCACCGTCCCCGTCTACAAGGGCGACGCCGTGGTCGGCCATGCCTATCTGACGTCGGACTTCGTCAACACCACCGGCTATTCGGGCCGGCCGATCGACGTGGTGGTCGGGTTGGCGGCGGACGGCACGGTGACCGGCGCCCGGTTGATGGACCATCACGAGCCCATCGTGCTGATCGGCATCCCGCCCGCCCGCATCAACGGCTTCATCAACGGCTATGTCGGCAAGAACGTGCTGACGCTGGCCACCCAGAGCGCCGCCAGCCCACCGGTCGACATCGTATCGGGGGCGACGGTGACGGTGATGGTCATCGGCGATTCCATCATCCGCTCCGGCAAGAAGGTAATGCAGTCGCTGGGCGCGGGCACGGCGGAGCCGGAACCGACGGTGACCCGGACCATCGACCTGTCGAAGACCGGGGTGGAGGACTGGGCGACCCTGATCGGCGACGGATCGGTGCGCCGCCTGACCCTGTCGGTCGGGGAGGTGAACGCCGCCTTCGAGAAGACCGGCAAGACGGAGGCCATCGCCCGCGCCGAAGCCGGCAATCCCGACGAGACCTTCATCGATCTCTACGCCGCCCTGGTCAGCATCCCCACCATCGGCCGCTCGCTGCTGGGCGATGCCGAATACGAAACGCTGGCCAAGCGGCTGAAGCCGGGCCAGCAGGCGATCCTGGTGGCGGGGCAGGGGCGCTATTCCTTCAAGGGGTCGGGCTATGTCCGCGGCGGCATCTTCGACCGCATCGAGCTGGTGCAGCATGAGGGCTCCGTCCGCTTCCGCGACAAGATGCACAAGCGCATGGGCGCCATCGCCGCCGCCGGCGCTCCCGAATTCCCGGAAATCGGCCTGTTCGTCCTGCCGGAGAACGCGGAGTTCAACCCGGCCGACTCCTGGCGCCTGCAACTGCTGGTCCAGCGCGCCATCGCCGCGCTCGACAAGGTGTTCGTCACCTTCGACCTCGGCTATCAGCTGCCCGACAAATTCCTGAAGACCGAGAAGCCCGCCGCCCCGGCCGCCGCACCGGCGTCCGCCCAGTCCGCCAGCCACAGCGCCGCCATCCAGGCCGCCGGCGCGGCGGAGGCGGAGGAAGCCGCCGAAACGCCGCTGTGGCAGCGCATCTGGCAGAACCGGAAGGTCGACGTCGCCGTCCTGTCCGTCGCCATCCTGCTGCTGACCGGCATCTTCTTCTTCCAGGACCAGCTGACCAAGCGTCCGGCGCTGTATGAGCGGGTACGGACAGCCTATCTGGTCTTCACCCTGGTCTGGCTCGGCTGGTACGCCACGGCCCAGCTGTCGGTGGTCAATGTCCTGACCTTCGCCAACGCGCTGCGCACCGATTTCCGCTGGGACTATTTCATGATGGACCCGCTGGTGTTCATCCTGTGGTTCTCGGTGGCGGCGTCGCTGCTGTTCTGGGGCCGGGGCGCCTTCTGCGGCTGGCTCTGCCCGTTCGGCTCGCTGCAGGAACTGCTGTCGAAGGCGGCGAAGAAGATCGGCATCCGCCAGATCACCGTACCCTTCGGCCTGCACCAGCGCCTGTGGCCGATCAAATACATCATCTTCCTGATGCTGTTCGCCCTGTCGCTGCAATCGCTGGGCACGGCGGAGAAGGCCGCGGAGATCGAGCCGTTCAAGACCGCCATCATCCTGCATTTCGTCCGCGACTGGTGGTTCGTCGCCTTCGCCGTGGCGCTGCTGGCGGCTGGCCTGTTCATCGAACGCTTCTTCTGCCGCTATCTCTGCCCGCTGGGTGCGGCGCTGGCGATCCCCGGCCGGCTGCGGATGTTCGACTGGCTGCGCCGCTACAAGGAATGCGGCAGCCCCTGCCAGCGCTGCGGCAACGAATGCCCGGTGCAGGCCATCCACCCCGACGGCTCGATCAACCCCAACGAATGCATCCAGTGCCTGCACTGCCAGATGCTCTACCACCACGACCACAAATGCCCGGTCATGATCCAGAAGCGGCAGAAGCGCGAGAAGTGGCAGGCCGCCGAGGCCCGGCTGGCGGCGGAAAAGGAAGCCGCCGCGGCGGCCCAGCCCGCCCCTGCCGGCGTCACTGCCCGCAGCACGGTGCCCACCGCCGACCCGGCCACCGGCCGGCTGACGCTCCGGCCGCACCAGTCCTGACCGCCATCCCCTCATCCCCATAACCGGACCCGGCCACAACGGGTCCTTGAAAGCCCCAAAGCGGGGTCAGCGAAGGAGCAGACCATGTCGAACGAGACGAACAATACGGCAGGCGTCAACCGCCGTGCGCTTCTGGGCGGAACGGCGAAGGCCGCGGCGCTTGCCGGCCTGACCGGTGCCGTCGGCGGCGCCTCCGCCAGCGGCATCGCGGGCAGCGCGCTCTTCGGCGCCTCCTCGGCGCTGGCGGCGACCCCGCAGGCCGGCCACCAGACCGCCGAAGTGAAGCCGGGCGATCTCGACGAATATTACGCCTTCCATTCCGGCGGGCATTCCGGCGAAGTCCGCATCCTCGGCCTGCCGTCGATGCGCGAACTGATGCGCATTCCGGTGTTCAACCGCTGCTCCGCCACCGGCTGGGGCATGACCAACGAGAGCCGGAAGATCCTGACCGAGCATATGCTGCCGGAAACCAAGAAGTTCCTGGCATCGCGCGGCGGCATCTATCTGAACGGCGACGCCCACCACCCGCACATGTCCTTCACCGACGGCACCTATGACGGCCGTTACATCTTCATCAACGACAAGGCCAACACCCGTGTCGCGCGCATCCGCTGCGACATCATGAAGACCGACACCATCATCGAGATCCCGAACGCCGCCGCCATCCACGGTCTGCGTCCGCAGCGCTACCCGCGCACCGGCTATGTCTTCGCCAACGGCGAACAGCGCGTGCCGACCCCGAATGATGGCCGCGACCTGACCAACACGAAGGCCTACAAGTCGCACTTCACCGCCATCGACGGCGACACGATGAAGATCGCGTGGCAGGTCTGGGTCGACGGCAACCTCGACAACACCGACGCCGACTATCAGGGCAAATACGCCTTCTCCACCTGCTACGACTCCGAAGAGGGCGTCACCGCGGCGGAGATGACCAGCGCCGAGCAGGATTGGGTCGTCGTCTTCAACCTGAAGCGCATCGACGAAGCGGTGAAGGGCGGCAAGATCCCGTTGGTGAACGGCGTGCCGGTGGTCGACGGCCGCCACGGCAGCGCCTACACCCGCTACATCCCGGTGCCCGCCAACCCGCACGGCATCAACGCCGCTCCCGACGGCATCCACGTCACCGTGAACGGCAAGCTGTCGCCGACCGTCACCGTGTTCGACGTGCGCCTGCTGGACGACCTGTTCAACGACAAGATCAAGCCGCGCGACGTCGTCGTCGCCGAGCCGCAGCTCGGCCTCGGGCCTCTCCACACCGCCTATGACGGCCGCGGCAACGCCTACACCACCCTGTTCCTCGACAGCCAGCTGGTGAAGTGGAACATCGACAAGGCCCGCCGTGCCTACAAGGGCGAGAAGGTCGACCCGATCATCCAGAAGCTGGACGTCCAGTATCAGCCCGGCCACAACCACACCTCCATGGGCGAGACCAAGGAGGCCGACGGCAAGTGGCTGGTGTCGCTGAACAAGTTCTCCAAGGACCGCTTCCTCAACGTCGGCCCGCTGAAGCCGGAGAACGACCAGCTGATCGACATCTCCGGCGACGAGATGCGGGTGGTGCATGACGGCCCGACCTTCGCCGAGCCGCACGACACCCTGATCGTCCACCGGTCCAAGGTGAACCCGCGCTCGGTCTACGACCGCAACGACCCGATGTGGGAAGAGGCGCGCCAGCAGGCCAAGAAGGACGGCGTGGTGCTGGAGGACGACACCAAGGTCATCCGCGACGGCAACAAGGTCCGCGTCTACATGTGGCAGCGTGCCCCGGCCTTCGGGCTGGAGGAGTTCACGGTCAAGCAGGGCGACGAGGTGACCGTCTATGTGACCAACATGGACGATATCGACGACCTGACCCACGGCTTCAGCATCACCAACCACGGCGTCTGCATGGAGGTCGGCCCGCAGGCGACCGCCTCGGTCACCTTCACCGCCGACCGCCCGGGCGTGCACTGGTACTATTGCCAGTGGTTCTGCCACGCCCTGCACATGGAAATGGCCGGCCGCATGATCGTCGAGCCGACCGCCACCTGACCCGCGACGCTCCACCCGCCTCCCCCCTCCAGGGGCGGGGGCGGGTGGGGCACTCGTCACAGTTCCGAGAGCATCCCATGCGTCACCGCCTCTCCATCCTGCTCGGTGTCACACTTGCCCTGGTGACGGAACCGCTGGCCGCCGCCACGGTGACGGTGGCACCGGGCAGTTTGCAGGCGGCGCTGGCCTCGGCGGCTCCGGGGGACACGCTGGTGCTGGCCACCGGCGTCCATCCCGGGCCGCTGACGGTCCGCACCCCGGTCACCCTGACCGGCGAACCGGGCGCCGTCATCGACGGCAACGGCAAGGACAGCACGCTCACCGTCCTCGCCCCGAACGTCACCGTGCGGAACCTTGAGATCCGCAATTCCGGCCTCAGCCTGATCGACCAGAATTCCGGCATCTTCCTCGGCAAGGAGGCGCGCGGCGCCGTGGTCGAGGACAACCGGCTGCGCGACAACCTGATCGGCGTCTACATCTGGGGCGCCGCCGACAGCTTGGTCCGCCGCAACGACATCGTCGGCCGCACCGACCTGCGCGTGTCGGAACGCGGCAACGGCATCCAGCTGTGGAACGCGCCGGGCACCCGCGTGCTCGACAACAGCGTGCGCGAAGGGCGCGACGGGCTGTTCACCACCTCGTCCCGCAAGAACGTCTTCTCCGGCAACCGGTTCGAGCGCGTCCGGTTCGCCATTCATTATATGTACACGAACGATTCCGAGCTGACCGACAACGTCTCCATCGGGAACAATGTCGGCTATGCGGTGATGTTCTCCAACAACCTGCTGATCCGCAACAACCGCTCCACTGCCGACCGCGAACATGGGCTGATGCTGAACAGCGCCAACGGCTCGCGCATCGAAGGCAACGTGATCGAAGGCAGCTTCGCCGGCGCGGTCTCCGACAGCGGCGAGGCGCTGCCCGACAACGACATCCCCCGCGACAGCGAGGCGATGAGCGACCGTCTGCGCAGCGGCACCTGGAAATGCGTCTTCATCTACAACGCCAACAAGAACCGCTTCACCGGCAACCGGTTCGAGGGCTGCGAGATCGGCGTCCATTTCACCGCCGGGTCGGAGCGCAACAGCCTGACCGGCAACGCCTTCATCGGCAACCGCACCCAGGTCAAGTATGTCGGCACCCGCCATCTCGACTGGTCGGAGAATGGGCGCGGCAACTACTGGTCCGACAATGCCGCCTTCGACCTGAACGGAGACGGCATCTCCGACGAGCCCTATCGCCCCAACGACGTGGTCGACCGGGTGATGTGGGCCTATCCGGCGGCCAAGCTGCTGATGAACAGCCCCGGTGTCCAGGTGATCCGCTGGGCGCAGAAGCAGTTCCCCGCCCTGCATCCCGGCGGCGTGATCGACAGCGCCCCGCTGATGGCGCCTCCCGCCATGCCCACACCCGTTCAATCCGCCGAAAGGAAACAGCCATGACCGACTTCACCGCGGAGGTGCGGGGCGTCACCAAGCGCTATGGCGAGACCGAGGCGGTGCGCGGCGTGGATCTGACGCTGGCGCCCGGCGAATGCGTGGCGATGGTCGGCCACAACGGCGCCGGCAAAAGCTCCCTCATCAAGCTGATGCTCGGCCTGACCACCCCGACGGAGGGCAGCATCCGCGTGCTGGGCGGCGACCCGGCCAGCGCCGCCTGCTCCCCCATCCGCCGCAAAATCGGCTTCCTGCCGGAAAACGTCGCCTTCCACCCCAACATGACCGGGCGGGAGACGCTGGACTTCTACGCCCGGCTGAAGGGCGCATCGCGCCGCGACAACGACGCGCTGTTCGAAAAGGTCGGGCTGGAGCCAGCCGCGATCAGGCGCCGCGTCTCCACATATTCCAAGGGCATGCGCCAGCGCCTGGCATTGGCCCAGGCCCTGCTCGGCGGCCCGAAGCTTCTGTTCCTCGACGAGCCGACCACCGGCCTAGACCCGGCGCTGCGCCAGAGCTTCTACGCCATCGTCGCCGAACTGCGCGACCGGGGCACCACGATCCTGCTGTGCAGCCACGCCCTGACCGAGCTGGAAGGGCAGGCCGACCGCGTGGTGGTGATGAACCGTGGCCGCAAGGTGGCCGACGGCTCGCTCGCCACCCTGCGCAGCCTCGCCCAGCTTCCGGTTCGCATCCGCCTGACCCTGCCGACCGACGACATCGACGCGCTGGCCGCCAAGGTAGGGGAGGGCGCCGCCCTGACCCGCTTGGCCGGCGGCGTTGTCGAACTGGCCTGCGCCAACGACGACAAGGTCGGTCTGGTCCGCCGCATCGCCTGCGACGGCCCGGCGGTTGAAGACATCGAGATCGTCCAGCCCAGCCTCGACGAGATGTACGCCCATTTCCTGCGCCGGGAGGCCGCCGAATGAATACGCTTCTGATCGTCGCCGGCAAGGAACTGCGCGAGGCGACCCGCAACCGCTGGGTCGTCGCCACCACCCTGCTGATGGCCGCGCTGGCCCTGACGCTGAGCTTCCTCGGATCCGTCCCCACCGGCACGGTCGGCGTCGGCCCGGTCGAGGTCACCATCGTCAGCCTGTCGAGTCTGACCATCTTCCTCCTGCCCCTGATCGCGCTGCTGCTGTCGTTCGACGCCGTGGTGGGGGAGATCGACCGCGGCACCATGACCCTGCTGCTGTCCTACCCGGTGGCGCGCTGGCAGTTGCTGCTCGGCAAGTTCCTCGGCCATGCCGCGGTGATCGCGCTGGCGACAGTGGTCGGCTATGGCGCCGCCGGCGTCGCACTCGCCATGGGCAACACCGCCATCGGTCCGGAAAGCTGGCGCGCCTTCGCCTCGATGATCGGGTCCAGCGTCATGCTGGGCGCCGCCTTCACCGCGCTCGGCTATCTCGCCTCCACCATCGTCCGCGACCGCGGCACGGCGGCCGGTATCGCGGTGGCGGTGTGGCTGGGCTTCGTCCTGCTCTACGACATGGCCCTGCTCGGCATCCTCGCCAGCGGCAGCGGCCTGGGGGTGGAGACGCTGAACTGGCTGCTGCTCGCCAACCCGGCCGACGCCTACCGCTTGTTCAACCTGACCGGTTTCAAGGGCGTCAGCGCCTTCGCCGGCACCGCCGGCCTCGCCGCCCATGTCCAGCTGTCTGTCCCGCTTCTGCTGGCGGTGATGGCCGGCTGGATCGCCGCCCCGCTGGCGCTGGCCGCCGCCCTCTTTTCGAGGAAGCAGATCTGATGCGTACCCTGCGAACCGCCCTTCTCGCCGCCGCCCTGCTGCTGCCGCTCGCCGCCTGCAAGCAGGAGAAGGCGGAGATCGCCCCGCCGCCGCCGGTCACCCTGACCGCCGACGCCGTCGGCCATTACTGCGGCATGAACCTCGCCGACCATCCCGGCCCCAAGGGCCAGATCCTGGTGAAGGGGGAGGCGCGGCCGATCTGGCTGTCCTCCGTCCGCGACACCTTCGCCTTCACCATGCTGCCGGAGGAGCCGAAGGACATCCGCGCCATCTACGTCACCGACATGGCCCGCGCGACCAACCCCGCCACCCCCGACCTGACTCTGTGGGTCGAAGCGCGCCAGGCCTGGTACGTCCTGGGCAGCAAGCTCCGCGGCGGCATGGGCGATGCCGAACCCTATCCCTTCTCCGACAAATCGGCGGCCGAGCGTTTCGCCCAAGCCAACGGCGGCAAGGTCCTGCGCTTCGCCGACGTGCCCGAGGATCAGATCCTCGCCCCGCCCGCCGCTACCATGGCCGAGGGAGAGCATTGATGCAGACCGTCCTCACCCGCCCCCTCGACAGACGCCGCTTCCTCGCCATCGGCGCCGTCGCCGCCGGCCTCTCGCTGCTGCCGCACCGCCTGCTGCACGCCGAAACCATTCCGGACGGCGTTCCCGTCCGCGTCTGGCGCGGCGTGGCGCTCGGTGCCGACGCCAGCCTGAGCATCGCCCATCCCAACCCGGCCGAAGCCGACCGCCTGATCGCGCTGAGCCTGGAGGAAGTCGCCCGTCTGGAGCGTGTCTTCAGCCTCTACAGCGCCGACTCAGCACTGCGCCGCCTCAACCGCGACGGCGTGCTGGACTCGCCGCCCGCCGACCTCGTGCGCCTGCTGTCGGAGGCCGCGGCCGTCGCGCACCACACCGGCGGCGCCTTCGACCCCACCGTGCAGCCGCTGTGGCAGCTCTATGCCGGCCACTTCGCCCGCCCCGACGCCGACCCCGCCGGTCCGCCGGCGGGTGCCGTCCGCGCCGCCCGCGCGCTGGTCGATGTCCGCGCCCTGCGGGTGGAGCCCGAGCGCATCGCCTTCGCCGCCGGCGGCATGGCGGTGACGCTGAACGGCATCGCCCAGGGCTACATCACCGACCGCGTCACCGAACGGCTGAAGGCGGAGGGCATGGAGCATGTCCTGGTCGACATGGGCGAGCTGCGCGCTCTCGGCCACCACCCCTCCGGCCGCCCCTGGACCGTCGGCCTCGCCGATCCCACCAACCCCGACCGCA
>CBIHQY010000032.1:0-71985 GCA_966212305.1 uncultured Azospirillum sp. | reverse complement strand
CAGCCCGGTGATCGGCGCCGGCACCTTCGCCGACAACATCACCTGCGCGGTCTCCGCCACTGGCCACGGCGAGCATTTCATCCGCCGCTGCGCCGCCCACGAGATCGACGCCCGCATGCGCTGGGCCGGCCAGAGCCTGGAGCGCGCCGCCGGCGACGTGGTGGACGAGCTGGGCGTGATCGGCGGCTCCGGCGGCCTGATCGCCATCGACCGGGACGGCCGGGTGGCGCTGCCTTTCAACTGCTCCGGCATGTATCGTGGCGCCATCGGCCCGGAAGGGCTGGCGATGACGGCGATCCACCGCGAGGAATTCCGCATCGGCTGACACTCCGACGTGAAAGCCCCCTCCCCCCAAGGAAAGTCCCCTCTCCCCGGGGGGGAGAGGGGGATTTTGCCAAGTCGGCAGATACGTATCCTGATTTTCGACCGTGATTGTCCCGCACTGCCCCGTTTCCCCGGCTGGACAGGTGAGGGCCGGCTTGCGACGCTTCGGCTTGAACGGCAACGGCCCGGAGGATGACGGCATGCGTGCGATGGTGATTTCGCGGTTCGGCGGCCCCGACGTGTTCGAACTCCAGGACCGGCCGCGCCCGGTCGCCGGACCCGGCGAACTGCTGGTGCGGGTGGTGGCGTCGGGCACCAACCCGGTGGACGCCAAGATTCGCCAAGCCGGCAACTGGGCCGGCATCCCCTTCCCGGCGGTGCTTGGCTACGACGTGTCGGGCGTGGTCGAGGAGGTCGGCCCCGGCGTGACCGGCTTCAAGGCCGGCGACGAGGTGTTCTATACGCCGGAGATCTTCGGCAATCCCAACGGCAGCTATGCCGACTACACCGTCGCCGCCGCGTCTATCGTCGCGCACAAGCCGCCGGGCCTCAGCCATGTCGAGGCGGCGGGCATCCCGCTGGCCGGCGGCACGGCGTGGGAGGCCATCGTCCGCCGTCTGGCGGTGCGGCCGGGCGAAACGGTGCTGATCCATGGCGGGGCCGGCGGCGTCGGCAGCTTCGCCATCCAGTTCGCCAAGGCGGCCGGCGCCCGCGTGCTCGCCACCGCCAGCAAGGCCAACCACGAGGCGATGCGCGATCTCGGCGCCGACGTGACGCTCGACTACCGCGACACCGACGTGATCGATCAGATCCTGCGCGAGGCGGGCGGGGCGGGGGTGGACGCCGCCTTCGACACCGCCGGCGGCAATGTGCCGATGAGCACCCAGGCTACCCGCCCCTTCGGCCGCATCGCCACCATCCTGCCGCCGACCGGCGACCTCGACGCGCTCTATGTGAAGAACCAGACCCTCTACGGCACCTTCCTGACCCGCGAGGGCGCCCGGCTGCGCGAAATGGCGCCGCTGTTCGAGCGCGGGCAGGCCAGGGTGATCGTCGACGAAGTCCTGCCGCTGGAACAGGTCGGCAAGGCGCATGAACGGCTCGATTCCGGCCACGGTCGCGGTAAGATCATCCTGCAAGTGGGCGCCTGACGCCCGCAAGAGGCATCTGAAGGGGCGGTCGTTGTGTATATCTGGCTGATCGGTCTGCACGTCGCCGCGGTGACGGTGTGGATCGCGGGACTGTCCGTCGCCGCCATCCTGATCAGCGCCCTGGACCCCGCGACCGCCGCCGAGCCGGGACCGGCCCGCGTCCTGCGCGCCGCCTCGCGCTGGGACCGCCGCGTGACCTCCCCGGCGATGGGGCTCGCCTGGATTCTCGGGCCCACGCTGGTGGTGGTCGGCGGCTGGGGCTTCGAGGCGTGGCTGGTGGCGAAGGTCGCCATCGTCATCGCCCTGTCCGCCCTGCACGGCAAACTCGCCGCCGGGCTGCGCCGGCTGTCCGAACCGGATCCCGCATCGGGTGTCCGCCCGGTTTCCCCGCTGCTGCGCTTCTCCCCGCTGGCGGTGATCGCCGGAGTTATAGCCATCGTCACGCTGGTGGTGGTGAAGCCCTACTGAACACGGTATGGTGTTGGACCGGGAAGGTTCCAGCGCGAAAGGACAAGCCATGGCCGTCGCCAAGACCACGATCTGCCTCTGGTACGACAAGGACGCCGAGTCCGCCGCCCGCTTCTACGCCGAGACCTTCCCCGACAGCGCCGTGCACGCCGTCCACCGCGCCCCCGCCGACTACCCGTCCGGCAAGGCGGGCGACGTGCTGACGGTGGAGTTCACCGTCGCCGGCATCCCCTGCCTCGGCCTGAACGGCGGCCCGGCCTTCAAGCACAACGAGGCCTTCTCGTTCCAGATCGCCACCGACGACCAGGAAGAGACCGACCGCTATTGGACCGCCATCGTCGGCAACGGCGGCCAGGAGAGCGCCTGCGGCTGGTGCAAGGACCGCTGGGGCATCTCCTGGCAGATCACGCCCCGCGTGCTGACCGATGCGCTGGCGGCCGGTGGGGACGAGGCCAAGCGCGCGTTCGAGGCGATGATGGGGATGACGAAGATCGACGTGGCGGCGATCGAGGCGGCGCGCAGGGGGTGAGGGGATTTGACAATTCGTTTGTAAAAAATGAAGCGAGCATGGTGCTTAATTTCCACAAAATTTGTTTGTTCTTCTTCTATGCCATGGCTACAATCCCGCGCAGAGCTGATCTCGAAATCAGCCCTTAACCGCTTGGCTGCTCACCATCACAATCGGGTGGGGTGCTGTTGCTATACCGGGTACACCCGGTTGAAGAACCTCGCTCCTAATGCTAAAATTCAGAATTCTAACTTCTGGGATTTTGGCAAATATGGCGCAGACTGCAGCGAACACGAACGCACAGGGGCTTGGCAGAAGCGAGAACGTTGACGCCAAGACTGTATCGCCGCTGTCTAGAGAGCTTGTCATTGGACTTGTTGGCTACGCTGGTTCCGGCTGCTCCAGTGTGGCGAAGAGGCTGAAGACCGAACTGCATTCACAGGGATACGTTGAACCGAAGCGCATCAGGTTAAGCGAATTAATTGCAGGCCGTTTTGACAGTAGTGAAATCTCTGCTGTAGTGGAGGGGTCAGAAGGTGAAGGTATTCAAAAGCTTTCCCGTGCGCGAAAGCTGCAAGATCTCGGTGATAAGTTAAGAGATAAATACGGAAATCATGCGGTTGCGTCTCTTGCGGTTAAAGAGATTATGAGGCTACGCTCTGGTGCTAGCGCCGGAGAAGAGAAGATTGCTTTTATTATTGACTCTATCAAACACCCCGATGAGGTCGAGCTTCTTCGTCGTGTTTACGACAAGTCGTTCCGTCTTATCGCAGTGCATTGTGAGAGAGCAAAACGCGAAATGCGTTTGGTGGGAGATGCAAAATCTCTGACTAAGTACAGAGGGGCGAGTAATGCGGAGGTCAGAAAATATCTAGATAGAGACGAAAAAGATCAGTCTAATTCTCATGGACAGCAAGTTCGAGACGCCTTCCATCAAGCAGACTATTTTCTAGACAATAATATGTTTAGTGATGGCGCTATGAGGGTTGTCGGAGATCTTGGCCGCTTTGTTAGCCTTCTTCTCTCGAACGACATGGTTCGTCCAACGAAACAAGAAACAGGAATGTTTTTTGCTCAATCAGCAGCTTTGCGTTCGTCCTGTCTATCGCGTCAGGTTGGTGCCGCTCTTCAAGCTCCTGATGGCACGATCGTTTCTACTGGAACTAATGATGTACCCGCCTTCGGCGGAGGCGTTTGTGATGAAACTAATGGCTCCCAAAATCGTTGCTTTGCGTGGGATTGGGAAGAAAATGGTGGGAAGTTTAAAGGGTGCCACAATTCTCGTCTTAAAAAGAAACTGCGGGACGATATTGCAGAATGGCTTGTTGAAAATTTTTCCGCCCCTCTTGCTGAAACCGTATTTCCAAAGAAGGAGGGTCAAATGGATGCTGAAAATAAACTGAGAGATCAGCTTCAAGAGGGCTTTCGAAAATTCTTTCTTGGAGATACAGGGAAGCTAGATAAAATGCCCGGGGTTAAAGATATCATCGAGTATTCTAGGTCAATTCACGCTGAGATGAATGCGCTGTTTGGCGCTGCGGCACAGGGAATGTCGCCGAGGGAATGTGTTCTGTATACGTCCACCTTCCCTTGTCACAACTGTGCTAGGCACTTGGTGACTGCAGGAATCAAAGAAGTTTACTATATTGAGCCGTTCACAAAGAGCTTAGCTACGCATCTCCATTCCGATTCGCTTACGACTGAGCGTGGCGAAGAAGTTGTCGGCAGAATGAGAATTTTGCCATTTACCGGGGTGGGGCCGAGACTCTATGAGGAGTACTTCCTGAAAAGAGTTGACTTGAAGAACGATCGTACGGGAGAGTACATAGAACCGAAGAGTGACGTTCCTACTATCGCTGTGCGCCTCAGCGAACTAGCGGACGTTGAAAAGCGTGCTGCTGAACTGGTTTCGGATTAGGATTATGGCCAACGTCATATATTTGCAACGCTGGGGTCAGGGGGAGGCTGTTCACGAACAGCCTTTCCAGTTAGAACTGTTTGTGGACGAAACCAAGGCTTCCGGTATCGCAGCATATTTTGATGTTGCTGTACACGACCAGACAGAACTTCTCTCGCTTCTGGTGCACAAGACAATCAGAGTGGTTCTAGATCTGCGCGCGTCAAAAGCTTTCCCAAGAATGAAGTACGACCATGCGCATATATTTGACTATTTGAGTTGCCATAAGATCATCTATGCTGATCTTGAAGAGGATTTATTAAAAATCAAGAACTCGTCAGCAGTAATTTTTTGGTCTTGTCAAAAACTTTACTTTGAACAAGGAAAATTGGATAAGCTATTGAGGGCCGGGCCTTGTCTCGTGCTTTATAATAGCCAATCTGACGGCGAAACTCTGTCCAACTTTCGCGCGGCCATATCTCGACCTCTCATGACGGTGAGCGGTCAAACAACTACGGGATGATCGTCCCAATTACAAACCGTCGAGGGCATCGGTGTCGCACCGCGTGGAGCAACCACATTCGGCTTATTCGCTCCGGCTCAGGTAGACTACGGCAATCGCTTCGTTCAGGCGGACGATTCCGCGTCGGGGTAATCGAGGATCAGGTCGAAACACTGGCCCTTCGACGGGGTAACGGGGGCGCTGAACAGGCGTTTGCTGTCGCACCAGGACGGCGTGGTCGGGGCGTGGGGCGGCTGATGACGGTGACTTGAACATTTACGGCACACTCCTCCAGTGTCGCCACCCTGGCGCCGATGGCGCCGCAACCTTGCCGTCCGCCTCCTGTTTGCTGGGCCTGTACCCAGATCGACAAGGAGCCCTCCATGACCAGCACACCCGATCCCCGCCCCGAATCCACCAATGACCGCACCGAAGACCGCAAGTCCGGTCAGGCCCAGGTGCCGAAGCCGCCCTCCCGTGCCGAGGTCGAGGAGATTAGCCGCTCGCAGGAGTATCTGACCGACGATTGGACCGGCGACGGCGGAAAGCCGGAAGGTTCCGGCCGCTCTCCGGCGTGAAGGGCAGGGGGACGGACCCTTCCCGGACCCGAACGGCGTACATCCTCCGCCCTCAGGCTTAAGCTGTCTGAGAGGTGGACGAATCAGGGAACTTGCAGTCCGCCCTCCTGTCGAAGGAAGTCCCCTTCCGAAGCCGGAGTGACCGGGATGCGCAAATTCCTTCCAGCCGTGATGCTCGCGATCGTCCTGCTGCCCGTCTCGGCCGGCGCGCAGGTCATCGATGCCAGCGACGCCGCCTGCCGGCCGGGCGACAGCGGGTGCGCCCGGTTCGTCGGCGACGCGAAGGGGAGCATGCCGAAGCGGGGCGGTGCCAAGCAGCCGGTCGTCATCGGTACGTCGGTCTACATGCTGACGCCCTGGCAGGCCGAGCGGGAGCGCCGCTGTCTGGCGTTGGCCGGCTGGGCCGAAGCGCGCGGGGAGGGGGCCGACGCCATGGCGGCCGTGATGTGGGTGGTCGCCAACCGCGCCGCCTCGGCCGACCAGCCGTCGCTGCCCTGCCGCGTCATCGTCGCCGCCGGCCAGTTCGAACCCTTCGCGGTGCCGCCGGTGGAGCCGAAGACGCGGGAGAAGCACGGCAAGACGGCGAAGCAGCGGGCCACGCAGCGGGAGAAGGCTGCCGAGCAGGCGAAGCTCGCCGCCGATCCGCGTGTGGAGGCGCGGCGCATCCTGGCGGAGATCCGCCGGCAGGCCCGCGTCATCCGGGCCGGCGGCATGCCGTCCTGGCCGAAGCCCCGCCTCGCCCCCGACCAGGAGGCGCTGCACGTCGCGCGGGGGCTGGCCTGGAATCTCAACGACGACGACATGCCCGATCCCACCGCCCGCGCCTCGCTGTTCTACAGCCCGCCGACGCAGGCGGCGCTCCGCCGCCAGAAGCCGGACTGGGCGGAGGCGCGGCTGCACACCACCTCCATCGGCGGCCATGCCTTCTACCGCTATCCGCAGCCGCCGGCCGATGCGCCCACCAACACGCCTGCGGATCCGATCGCCACGCTGGTGGCGGAAATCAGCGAATGACGGAGGGGCTGCGTCGGGTCGCAAGAGGTCGGGCGGTTCGATGTGGAGTAGGGAGCCGCCCCCTCAAGAATACCGGCAAAGCCGCCAACCGCCTGAAATTGCGGATAGTCCCTCCGTATTTTCCACAATGCGGAAAGCTGGGTCGCGAATTGCTGCAGATCAATCGCCCTCGTCTGTCGATCTCCTAGGCTGTCCTTGTCGAGTGACACCATGGGTCAAACGACATCACGGCCAACGAGTTCGAAGGGGGAGAGAAACGATGAAGGCAATCGATCTTATGACGCCGCGCGTCATCACCATCGGCCCGGACGCGACCATCGCCGATGCCGCCCGCAAGATGCTGGAGAACAACATCAGCGGCATGCCCGTGGTCGATGCCGCCGGCAAGGTGGTGGGGATCATCAGCGAAGGCGATCTGCTGCGCCGGGTGGAGCTGGGGACGGAGCGTCATCGCTCCTGGTGGCTCGGCATGGTGTCGGGCGGCACCCTGCCGGCGGAGGACTTCATCAAGTCCCACGCTCGCAAGGTCGCCGACGTGATGACCAGCCACGTCACCACGGTGGACGAGAACGCCACGCCGGAGGATGTCGTGCGTCTGATGGAGACGCGGCGGATCAAGCGCGTGCCGGTGGTGCGCCAGGGTGCGCTGGTCGGCATCGTCAGCCGCGCCAACCTGCTGCGCGCGCTGGCCAGCGTCGCGCCGGACACCCCGCCCGCCGCCGCCGACGACCGGGCGCTGCGGGAGCGGGTGGCCGCCGCCGTCAAGGAGCTGTCCTGGGACTCGCGCTCGCACGACGCCATCGTCGTCCGCAACGGGGTGGTCCAGCTCTGGGGCTTCGCCAGCAGCGGATCCCAGCGCGACGCCGTGCGCGTCGCGGCGGAGGGCGTGCCCGGCGTCAAGGCGGTGGAGAACAACATCCAAGTCGTCGACGCGGCGGAAAGCGGCGCCTGGGGGCTGTGATCCGGATGCCGGGGCCAACCCCCCTCTCCCCCCGGGGAGAGGGTCGGGGTGAGGGGGATCCATGGGGTGGATTCTTGTCAAAGGGCCGCCGCGCGACCCCCTCACCCTAACCCTCTCCCCGGGGGGGGGAGAGGGGATTATTGGCTGCGTGGAGAGGGAGCCGTGACCGTCAGATCCGCCCCGGCAGCCTCGCCCCGACCAGATGGGTCGCCTGCGCGCCATACTCGTAGACGGCTTCCCGCATCGCCCGGCCCAACACCGTTTCGGGGGCGGTGCTGGGAAGCGGCATCTCCGCCTCCGGCAGCTTGCCGCTGACGTGTTCGGCAAGGCAGCGGCCGAGCACGGTGCCGGGGGCGATGCCGCGCCCGTTGTAGCCGCTGAAGGCGATGACGTTGCGGTCCAGCCGGTGGAAGCGGGGCAGGTTGTCGCTGGTCATGCCGATCTGGCCGTACCATTCCGCCTCGAACCGCACGGCTCCGAGCTGCGGGAACAGGGCCGCCAGCGACCGCTGCGCCCAGGCCCGGTGCACCGCCGTCCCGGTCCCGCGCAGCGCGCCGACGCTGCCGAACACCAGCCGGCCCTGCCGGTCGAAACGGTAGGAACTCAACACCGACTTGGTGTCCCACACCCCCTGGCGTTCCGGCAGGATGGCCTTCTGCATGGCGTCGGACAGCGGCTCCGTCGCCAGATTGAAATAGGGCAGGTGGACCTGTTCGGTGCGCAGCTGCGCCCAGGGGCCGATGCTGTAGGCGTCGGTGGCGACCAGAACCCAGTCGGCGGTGACCGACCCGTTCGGCGTCTTCACCTCCCACTTGGCCCCGGTCCGGCTTGCCGAGTGGACGGGGCTGCCGGTGAAGATGCGGGCACCCGCCGCGATCGCCGCCGTCGCCAGCCCGCGGGCATAGGCCAGCGGCTGGATGGTGCCGGCGCGCAGATCCAGCAGCGAGCCGGTGTAGGCCCCGGTGCCGACCTTCTCCGCCGTTTCCCTCGCATCCAGCAGGCGGACGGGGGCGCCGCGCTTCTGCCAGATCGCCGCGCGCTGTTCCAACTCGCGCAGGCCCGCCGCGCCGACGCCGCAATGGAGCGTGCCGGCGCGCTCGTCCTCGCAGGCGATGCCGTGCTTGGTGATGAGATCGAAGACATACCGGGGCGCATTGCCCAGCAGCTCGATCAGCCGTTCGCCATAAACCGGTCCCAGGGTGCTGACCAGCTGGTCCGGCATCACCCACATGCCGGCATTGACCAGCCCGACATTGCGGCCGGCGCCGCCGAAGCCGATCTCCACCGCCTCCACCACCACGGCGTCGACGCCGCTTTCGGCCAGATGCAGCGCGGCCGACAGGCCGGTGTAGCCGGCGCCGACGATCACCACGTCGGCCCGGACACTGCCGGCCAGCGGGGATGTGGGCGGTGCCGCCGGTGCGGTGCGTTCCCAAAGCCCGTGCGACCGCGGATCGTTCTGCATCCCCTGTGGTCCTTTTCGCGTCTGTTGCGCTTGCTTTTGTACGCCCGTCATTCCCGATGGGAAACACCATCCCCACCGCATCCATGGGCGGAACGGGCCGCCGCAACCCCCGGACAGCTGGGAAGATTGACTTGCCTACCCCGTTCGGCCAAGTGATGTTTGCTCAATCAGTCATTCCACCCGGGAATGAAATGTCCAGAGACTGAGATGCAGAGCCCGCGTCGCTTCCTTCCCTCCCTTGCCCTGCTCTCGGCGTTCGAGGCGGCGGCGCGAACCGGCAGCATCACCGCGGCGGCCAAGGAGCTGTCCCTGACCCAGAGCGCGGTCAGCCGCCAGATCAAGGCGCTGGAGGAATTGCTGGAGGTCGAACTGTTCCACCGCGAACGGCAGACCATCCGCCTGACCGCCGGCGGCGAATATTACGTGCGCGAGGTCCGCGACGCCCTGCGCAAGATCAGCACCGCGTCGCTGAACCTGCGCGCCAACCCGTTCGGCGGCACGCTCAGCATCGCCATCCTGCCGACTTTCGGCACGCGCTGGCTGGCGCCGCGCTTGCCGAATTTCCTGGCCGACAATCCCGGCATCACCATCAATCTGGTGACGCGCATGGCGCCCTTCGATTTCCGGCTGGACCCCGTGGATGCCGCGATCCATTTCGGCCGTCCCGACTGGCCGGGCGCGGAGATGGCGCTGCTGCGCCGCGAGACCGTCATCCCCGCCTGCAGCCGGGGCCTGCGCGACCGCTTCGACTTCCGGCAGCCGGCCGATTTGCGGCTTGCCCCGCTGCTGCATCTGACCAGCCGTCCCGATGCGTGGGAGCGCTGGCTGACCCTGCACGGCACCCCCGCCGACGGCGTGCACGGGATGCTGTTCGACCAGTTCGCCACGGCGTCCCAGGCGGCCATCGCCGGGCTGGGCGTCGCCCTGCTGCCGCTGTTCCTGATCGAGGAGGAATTGCGCTCCGGACAGCTGGTGCCGGCGCTCGACCTGCCGATGGAAAGCGAGAACGCCTATTACGTCGTCTGGCCGGCGGAGCGGGCGGGCTATCCGCCGCTGGCCGCCTTCCGCGACTGGATCCTGGCGGAGACGGCGGACTGCCGCAACTCTGCGGCGTCATGAGCTTTGGTCATGAAGTCGGGAAAAACAATCGCAATCCAGCGCGGTAAATCGTTGCTATAGCAGAGGCTTGGAAGGGACCGCACAGGTCCGGCAAGCCAACGCGAGCGAGATTTGGAATGAGCGTCCAGACGATTACCCGTGCCGTTGCCATCGGCCCCGATGCGATCCGCACCCTGTTCTCCACCGCCATGTCGGAGATGTATCGGACCGAGGTGCCGGCCTATCAGACGCTCGTCGAGCTGGTGGAGGAGGTGAACGCGGCGGTGCTGGCCGCCGACCCGGCCGAACGCCACCGGCTGGAGGCGGCCGGCGGCCTTGCCCGCATCACGGAGGAGCGCCACGGCGCCATCCGCCTCGGCACGGCGAAAGAACTGTCGACCATGCGCCGGCTGTTCGCGGTGATGGGCATGCGGCCGGTCGGCTATTACGACCTGTCGGAGGCCGGCGTCCCCGTCCATTCCACCGCCTTCCGCCCGGTGGATGGGGAGGCGCTGAGCCGCAATCCCTTCCGCGTCTTCACCTCGCTGCTGCGGCTCGACCTGATCGCCGACGCCGATCTGCGGCGGGAGGCGGAGCGGGTGCTGGCTGGCCGCAGCATCTTCACCCCCGGCTGCCTCGCCCTGATCGAAAAGGCGGAGGCCGAGGGCGGGCTTGACGAGGAGGATGCCGACCGCTTCGTCGCCGAGGCGCTGGAGACCTTCCGCTGGCACAGCCGGGCCAACGTGCCGCTGGACCTCTACAACCGCCTGCATGACGCCCACCGGCTGATCGCCGACGTCGTGTCCTTCAAGGGGCCGCACATCAACCACCTGACGCCGCGCACGCTGGACATCGACGCGGTCCAGCGCCAGATGCCGGAAAAGGGCATCGCGCCCAAGGCGGTGGTGGAAGGCCCGCCGACCCGCCGCTGCCCGATCCTGCTACGGCAGACCTCCTTCAAGGCGCTGAGCGAGCCGGTCGATTTCCGCGACGGCGACGGTGAAGGCTGGCGCTCGGGTGTCCACACCGCCCGCTTCGGCGAGATCGAACAGCGCGGCATCGCCCTGACGCCGAAGGGGCGGGCGCTGTACGATACGCTGCTGCAGGACTCCCGCCGCCTCGTCGCCCCGACGGCCGACGGCTCCAACGCCGCGCAGTATATGGCTGCCCTCCAGGAGGTCTTCGCGCCCTTCCCCGACAGCTGGGACGAGGTCCGCCGCGAGGGGCTCGGCTACTTCACCTATTCGCTGACCGAGGCGGGGCGCAGCAGCCCGCCGGCGTCGGGCACCGATCTGGAGGCGCTGATCGGGCGCGGACTCGTCCGCTTCGATCCGGTGGTCTACGAGGATTTCCTGCCGGTCAGCGCCGCCGGAATCTTCCAGTCCAATCTGGGCGACGATGCGCGGCAGGACTTCACCGCCAGCCCGAACCAGCAGCGCTTCGAAGCGGATCTCGGCGCCCCGGTGCTGAACCCGTTCGACCTCTATGCCGAGATCGAACGGGCCTCCATCGCTGCCTGCGTCGCGGCGAAGTAGCTCGGGTGGGCACGGCGGCGGGGCGGAAGGACGACCGGGCGCAGACAGCATAAATACAACCGGCCGTCCTCAACCCTGCCGCTGTTCGTCCTGGCGTCGCTCGATCGCCGCCAGTGCCGTCACCGTCAACTGGGCCAGCACCATGCGGTCGACCATGCCGAAGCTGCGCGGCACCGTGTCGATCAGGCAGACGGAGCCGAGCGCCAGCCCCTCCCGGTTGATGATCGGCGCACCGGCATAGAAGCGGATGTGCGGCTCCCCCAGCACCAGCGGATTGTTCTGAAAACGCAGGTCGCAGGCGGCATCCTCCACCACCATCGGCAGACTCTGGCGGATGGTGAAGCGGCAGAAGGCGATGTCGCGCGGGGTCTCCTGCACGGCGAGGCCGCGGCGCGCCTTGAACCACTGGCGGTCGGCATCCAGCAGCGACACCAGCGCGATGGGCACGCGGAAATGATCGCAGGCCCAGGAGACCAGATCGTCGAAGGCCGGCTCCGGCTCGCTGTCCAGCAGCCCCGTGCGCCGCAACGCCTCCAGCCTTGCCGCCTCCTCGTCGATGGGGACCGCGCCGCGCGGGATGGTGCCCGGAGGCATCTCCCGGGTGGTGCCGCTCGCGCCGGTCTCCGTCAGAAATGTCATGGGCTGGGGCTCCGCAGTGCGATGGATAGGGGTACTTTCCTTCTACGTTTGAGCGCAGTTTTGGATTTGCCGATTTGGAATTATTTGCGGCCGCGTCGTCATATGACCGGACGAAGAAAACCGGCCGGACCCCTGTCGGATCCGGCCGGCTCGTGTCCGTCCATCTTTGCAGGCGGGCAGCCCGCGCTATTCCCCCGCCGGCCGGGACAGCGCCCCATCGGCCGCCTCGTCCGCCGTCTTGGACATCCGCCGGTTCATGCCGCGCAGTACGGCGGCGACGCCCAGCGCCAGCAGCGCCATCGCCCCCACCAGATTGGTCTGGATCGCCCCGCCATAGACATAGCTGGTGAGGTACAGCGCCGCGATGCCGACCGTCATGGCGGTGACCGGCACGCCGAAGCGCAGGAACGAGACGAAGGGCATGTGGTGCCCGTCCTTTTCCATCAGCCCGACGGTGGTGACGTTGGCGCTGGCGCCGATCAGGGTGCCGTTGCCGCCCAGGCAGGCGCCGAGCGCCAGCGACCACCACAACACGTTGGTTGTCATCTGCAGTTCCGCGCCGCCCAGCCCGGCCGTCGCGAACTCGGTGGCGAAGGCGGCGGCCAGGACCCGCACGATGGCGGCGGCGGCGATGGTGTAGGGGATGTTGTCGACCACCGCCGACACCACCGCGCTGAACACCAGGATCAGCAGGGCCGCGGTCAGCAGCTTCGCCTGAAGCCCCATGCCGAAGCCGACGGAGACCGCCTGCACCAGATCCTGCAGCTTCGCCGCGGCGCCGGCGATCAGGCCGGTATGCTCGGCCGAGCTGATGGCCATGAACAGGAAGATGAAGAAGCCCAGCGTCAGCCACTCGATCCCATGTTCGAAGCCGTGGGTGAACAGATGCTCCGCCTTCTTAGGCCCCAGCGGGCCGCGCAGGATGATGTGCCGCCCGGCCATGGTCAGCACCGCCCCGGCGAAGGCGACGACGCCGACCGGCAGATGGGTGATGCTGTGGGTGAAGAAGCCGAGGAAGGTCAGCCCGACCACGCCGAGCGTCCAGGACAGCACCTTCGGATCCTGCAACTCCACCGTTTCGGCCTCGCCCTCGGCCTCGGCGTGGGCGCCGGCCAGATCCTTCCTGTACCAGAAGGCGCTGAAGGCGCAGAGCGCGACGATCATGAAGATCACCGGCACGGTCAGGAAATAGATGAAGTCCATGAAGGGCAGGCCGGCCGCCACCCCGACGATGACGTTGGGCGGGTCGCCGATCAGCGTCGCCGTGCCGCCGATGTTGGCGGCCATCACCATCGGCATCGCCAGCGCCCACACCGACACCCGCAGGCTGCGTGCCGCCTTCGACACCACCGGCGCCATGAACAGCACGGTGGTGACGTTGTCGGCGAAGGCCGAAAGCACCGCCGTCGCCACGATGACGGTGTTCGCCAGCAGCTTGGACCGGCCGCGCGCCCAGGAAATCATGCGGGCGTTCAGCCAGTCGAAGACCCGCGTGCCGATCAGCACCGACACGATCGCCATCATGCTGCCCAGCAGGAAGATGACGTTCCAGTCGACCGCGCGCACGGCCGTGTCGAAATCCATGATGTGCAGCGGCGTCGCCGCCGAAATCATCAGCATCACGGCGACCACGGCGCCGGCCGCCAGAGTCTTGTGGAAGGTCTCGGCGATCAGCGTGGCGAACAGCGCCGCCAGCAGCAGCCCGACGGCGATCTGGGCGCCGCCGTCCGTTGAATAGGCGAAGTGTCCGGTATCGGCCAGGACGGTGGTCGCCGGCAGCAGGACCAGTGCCCCGGCCAGGGCTGCGGAGATCTTTTTCAGCATCGTCCAGTCTCCTTGCCTGGATTTCGCCCGGATTTGGCATCCGGGACCGGTATTCAGGAACCGGCAGTCGGGAAGAGAGTGTGGGAAAGAGTGTCGGGAAATATCACTGCGCGAACATACGCGGCAGGAACAGCGAGATCGAGGGTATGTAGGTGACAAGCGCCAGGGCGACGACGCAGGCGACATAGAAGGGCCAGATCGTCCGGACGGCCTGCATGATCGGAATGCGGCCAACAGCGCAGCCGACGAACAGCACCGATCCCACCGGCGGCGTGCAGAGACCGATGCCGAGGTTCAGCACCAGCACGACGCCGAAATGGACGGGGTCCATGCCGAATGCGGTGATGACCGGCAGGAAGATCGGCGTGGTGATGATGATAAGCGGCGACATGTCCATGAAGCAGCCCAGAACCATCAGCACGACGTTGATCAGCAGGAAGATGACATAGGGGTTGTCGCTGATCCCCTGCATCAGGTTGACCATGGCGGTCGGCACCTGCAACAGGGCCAGCAGCCAGCCGAAGGAGGCGGCGGCGCCGATGACCAGCAGCACCATCGCCGTGGTGCGCACCGCGCCCATGGTGGCGGCGACGAAGTCCGACCAGCTCATGCTGCGGTAGATCACCAGCGTGACCAGCAGAGCGTAGGCGACCGCGATCATCGAGCTTTCGGTGGCGGTGAAGATGCCCGACCGCACGCCGCCGACGATGATGCCGATCAGGGCCAGGCCCGGCACGGCGTTTATGAAGATGTTGCGCACGGCGGACCAGCCGGGGAAGGCTTCGGCCGGGTAGTTGCGCTTGCGCGCCACGTAATAGGCCGCGATCATCAGCATGGCAGCGAGCAGCAGGCCCGGCAGGATGCCGGCGGTGAACAGGTCGGCGATGGAGATCGAACCGCCGGCCGAGATCGAATAGATGATCATGTTGTGGCTGGGCGGGATCATCAGCGCGATGATCGCCGAGGTGACGGTGATGTTGACCGCATAGTCCACATCATAGCCGCGCTTCTGCATCTGCGGGATCATCAGCCCGCCGACCGCCGAGGCGTCGGCCACCGCCGAACCGGACACGCCGCCGAAGAAGGTGGAGGCGGTGACGTTGACCAGCCCCAGCCCGCCGCGGAAATGGCCGACCATGGCGGCTGCCAGCCGCACCAGCTTCTCGGCGATGGCGCCGCGCACCATCAGTTCGCCGGCATAGATGAAGAAGGGGATCGCCATCAGGGCGAACACGTTCATGCCCGACGCCATGCGCTGGAAGACGATCAGCGGCGGCATGCCCATGTAGACGATGGTCGCCAGCGACGAGATGCCGAGCACGAAGGCGATGGGCACGCCCAGGAACAGCAGCACCACGAAGGCGCCGAAGAGGACTGTGAGTTCCATGGCCGAAATCCTTGTACCGGCGGGCCGACCGCCCGCCCGATTGCGTTCAGACGACCGGCGGCCTTAGTCGGCCGGCTGTTCCAGGGCGCAGGCCGGCTCGGCGACCTGCGGATGGGAATGAGGTTGGGCATGAGCCTGGGCCAGCGCCTCCGCCCCGGCCTGGGACCGGCGTTCGACCAGCAGATGCAGCGTGCGCTCGATGGAAAACAGGACGATCAACCCGCCCGACAGCATCACCGGCAAGTAGTTGAAGCCCTCCGGAAGGTCCAGCACCGGGATGGTCGCCCCCCAGGTGCCGATCACCAGCTCCGACCCGTACCAGGCCATGGCGGCGCCGAAGCAGCCGACGACGGCGAAGCTGGCGATGTCCATGCAGACGCGGACGATCTCCGGCACGATGTCGCGGATCAGGTCGAGCCCAAGGTGGAAGCGCTCGCGAACCCCCACGGCGGCGACCAGCAGGATGAACCAGAGCATCAGCAGCAGCGACAGCGGCTCGGTCCAGGACGGGCTGTCGTTCAGGATGAAGCGGCCCCAGACCTGCCAGCCGACGGCGGCGGTCATCAGGACCAGCCCCGTGCCGCCGACCCACAGGGCGATGCCGGCCAGGACGTCCAGAATTCTGGAGAGGGCGTGGAGCGCGGTTTTCATGGTAGTCTCCGCACGAAAATTGCCGCGCCGGAACCGATCCGGCGCGGCGGGTCAGGCGTTACTGCACGGCCCGGATGCGGGCGACGAGGTCCTTCATCTTCGGATCGGCGACATGCTTGGCGTAGACCGGTTCGACCGCCTTCTGGAATTCGGCCTTGTCGACGGTCGTGACCTCGACGCCGGCCTTGCGGGCGATCTCTTCCGATTCCTTCTCCTTGGCCTGCCACAGCTCGCGCATCTTGATGACCGAGGCCTTGGCCGCCTTGCGGACGACCTGCTGGTCTTCCTTGGACAGCTTGTCGAAGCTGCGCTTGGACATCACCAGCGCTTCCGGCGTGATGGTGTGCTCGGTCAGCGACATGTATTTCGCGACCTCATAGTGGTGGCTGCTCTGATAGCTCGGCCAGTTGTTCTCGGCGCCGTCCACCACGCCGGTCTGCAGGCCGCTGTAGACCTCGCCGTAGGGCATCGGGGTCGGGTTGCCGCCCATCGCCTTGACCAGATCGATGAACAGGTCGGATTGCTGGACGCGCAGCTTCAGACCCTTCAGGTCGGCCAGCGTCTTGATCGGGCGCTTGCTGTTGTAGAAGCTGCGCGCACCGGAGTCGTAGAAGGCCAGACCGACCATGCCGTGCGCTTCGAAGGCCTTCAGGATCTCGTCGCCGATCGGGCCGTCCATCACCTTGTGCATGTGATCGACCGAACGGAACAGGAAGGGCAGCCCGGCGATCCGGGTTTCCGGCACCACGTTGTTCAGCGGCGCCATGCTGATGCGGTTCATGTCGATGACGCCGAACTGCGTCTGCTGGATGGTGTCCTTCTCGTCGCCCAGCTGGCCCGAGGGGAAGATCTTGATGGAGATGCGGCCGTTGGTGTCCTTGGCGATCAGCTCGCCCATGTATTTCACCGCCTCGACCGTCGGATAGCCGTCGGGGTGGATTTCGGCGGAACGCAGCGTGACCTGCTGGGCGTTCGCGACCGCAAAGGTGGTGACGATCGCCACGGCTGTGGAGGCCAGGAGCTTGACGATGGACTTCATGGTCGATTCCTCGGTTCTTGATTCGCGGTGCCGCCGGTCCGATGGCGGTGTGGGCGGCTCTCCCCTAGGGCCTGTTGCCCGGAGCGGCCGCTCCCGAAGCCGTCGAGGAATTATACTAATATATCAAGCCGGGTCGGCAAATCGGGAACTGGAGCGGAATCGCGTCGGTGCCAAAATGTCGCACGTGTTGTGAACAGATGGCGCGAGCGGTGTCGATGACCGAGCGTGGCGATCAGGCTATAAAATAGCGCTGAGATGGCGAAGAGACCGGCGGCATTCTCTGAGAGTTATTTAAAAAACATCATGAGAACGTTCTGATAAGCGCAGAAGCTGTCCTCTCTGTACTTACAAAATGGATTTGAGCGTCTGAGGCAATTGTCGCTCCGCTCCATTTCCGGCCTCGCTGTGCTGCGCGATTGCCGGGACAAAGCCCCACTGGGAACATGGCTGTTCTGCGGACGCTTCGGTCAGCTTTCTGCCGCTGCGGTGCAACGCAATTCTGCGGGAACAGCAGGCGAAGCTGAGCAGCGTCAATGCCGCGGTGATCGCCGCCGAAGGGCAGGTCGGCGCGCTCCAGGCTCAACGCACCGGCGCCGAGGCGGATCTGGCGCGCCAGGGCGCAGTTGGCCCAGGCGAAGCTGAACCTGTCCTACACCACCATCACCGCGGCCCAGCCGGGCCGGGTGGTGCAGCTGAGCCGGCCCGTCGGCTTGTTCGCCTTCACGCTGGTCAGCTTTCTGGTTCAGGAGCCGCAATCCGCCATCGAGGAGCGCCGGCGGATGAAGCGCCAGGGCATCCGCATGGATGTGGTCGGCTTCCTGCTGGTGGCGACCTTCCTCGGCTCGCTGGAGGTGATCCTCGACCGCCGCCAGATCGACGACTGGTTCGCGTCCGGCTTCATCATCATCTTCACCATCATCTGCATCGCCGCCTTCTGCCTGATGATCCCGTGGGAGATGACGCGGCTGAACCCGGACTCGACCTTCTGGTTCTTCGCGTGGTCGCGCATTTAGATCGGCATCGAGTTCCACCACAGCCGGCTGGTCGAAAGCATCGTCCCCTCCAACCCGGCCTATCAGCGCACCTTCGAAAAGGCGACGAGCTATTTCTCCAATGCAGGCGGATAGGTGGGGGCGCGGGAGCGGGCCATCGCCTATATCGGTCAACAGGTGCAGATGCAGACCGCCTATTGGACCGACATCGACGTGTTCTTCGCGCTGATGCTGATTTCCGCTTCGGCCGTGCCGCTGGCCCTGATCCTGCGGCGGGTGAAGCACTGAAAACACAAAGGCCGTCCGCAGCATCGGACTGCTGCGGACGGCCTTTTGACGGAAACGGCGTCGCTCAATAGTCGCCCAGCGACCGGTCCATCTCCGACACCAGCCGGTCGGCCGTGTGGATCGACCTCTGCAGGTCGGCCGGGCTCATGCCCAGGCCGGGGTCCTCGACCACCGGGAAACTCTCCGCCCGGTCGAGCCCCAGCTCCTTGGCGCAGACCAGCACCTCGTAGCTGCGGGTGTCCTCGTTGAACAGGCATTCGGTTTCGAAGCCGCGGGCATCGGTTTCGGCCCACATGATCGCTTTGCTCATGGTCTCTGTCCTGGCATGGAGAATTGTTTACTTGGCCAGCACCGCGTCCTTGCGGGCGGCCGATTTTGTGGCAGGCTTGGCTTCGACCGGTGCCGCCTCCTGGGCGGACGCCTCGACATAGGCGCGGCCGTAATAGCTGTCGATCAGCAGCTGCTTGATCTCGGCGACCAGTGGATAGCGCGGGTTGGCGCCGGTGCACTGGTCATCGAAGGCCGCCTCGGCAATCGCATCGACCCGCGCCAGGAACGCCGCCTCCGGCACCCCCGCCGCCTGGATCGAGGCCGGGATCTCCAGCGACCGCTTCATCTCCTCGACCCAAGCAATCAGCTTCTCGACCCGCTCATGGTCGCGGCTGCCGCCCAACTCCAGATGCCGGGCGATCTGCGCATAGCGCGCCACGCCCTTGGGACGGTCGTACTGGCTGAACGCCGTCTGCTTGGTCGGGATGTCGGCCGCGTTGTAGCGGATCACGTTAGCGATCAACAGGGCGTTGGCGATGCCGTGCGGGATGTGGAACTCCGCCCCCAGCTTGTGCGCCATCGAATGGCAGACGCCGAGGAAGGCGTTGGCGAAGGCGATGCCGGCCAGCGTCGCCGCGTTGTGCACCAGTTCCCGCGCCTTCGGGTCCTGCGACCCGTTGCGGTAGGCCGAGGGCAGGTTCTCTTTCAACAGCTTCAGCGCCTGCAAGGCCTGACCGTCGCTATACTCGTTCGCCACCACCGAGACGTAAGCCTCCAGCGCGTGGGTCACCGCGTCGATGCCGCCGGCTGCCGTCAGGCCCTTGGGCATGTCCATCACCAGATTGGCGTCGACGATCGCCAGCGTCGGCGTCAGTTCGTAATCGGCGATCGGGTACTTGGTCCCGGTGCGCTCGTCGGTCACCACGGCAAACGGCGTCACCTCCGATCCCGTGCCGGACGTGGTCGGCACCGCCACCAGCTGCGCCTTCACGCCGAGCTTGGGGAAGGTGTAGATGCGCTTGCGGATGTCCATGAAGCGCAGGGCAAGGTCCTCGAACGCCACCTCCGGCGCCTCGTACATCACCCAGATGATCTTGGCCGCATCCATCGGCGAACCGCCGCCCAGCGCCAGGATCACGTCGGGCTGGAAGGCGTTGGCCAGAGCCACGCCCTTGCGCACCACCGCCAGCGTCGGGTCGGCGCTGACCTCGAAGAAGGTCTCGACCTCCAGCCCCAGCGATTTCAGCACGCGGACGCTGTCGTTGACATGGCCGTTCTCGAACAGGAAGCGGTCGGTGACGATCAGGCAGCGCTTCTTGCCGCGCAGCTCCTCAAGCGCGAAGGGCAGGCAGCCGCGGCGGAAGTAGATCGACTTGGGCAGCTTGTGCCACAGCATGTTCTCCGCCCTCTTCGCCACCGTCTTCTTGTTGATCAGGTGCTGCGGCCCGACATTCTCGGAGATCGAGTTGCCGCCCCACGAGCCGCAGCCCAGCGTCAGCGACGGCGCGAGGCGGAAGTTGTAGAGGTCGCCGATGCCGCCATGCGACGACGGCGTGTTGATCAGGATGCGGGCGGTCTTCATCCTGTCGCCGAAATGGCGGATGCGCTCGGCCTGCTGGTCCTGGTCGGTGTAGAGCGCCGAGGTGTGGCCGATGCCGCCGAGCGCCACCAGCGCCGCGGCCTTGTCGCAAGCCTCAAGGAAATCCTTGGCGCGGTAGAGCGCCAGGGTGGGGGAGAGCTTCTCGTGGGCGAAGGGCTCGCTGTCGGCGATGTCGGTGACCTCGGCGATCAGCACCTTGGTGGCGTGCGGCACGGTCAGGCCGGCCATGGCGGCGATGGCGTGGGCGGGCTGGCCGACGATGTCGGCGTTCAGATGGCCGTCGGTCAGCAGCACCTTGCGCACGGCGTCGGCCTCGCGGGCCGACAGGATGTAGCCGCCATGATGGGCGAATCGGTCGCGCACCGCGTCATAGACGGCATCGACCACCACCGCCGACTGTTCGGAGGCGCAGACCACGCCGTTGTCGAAGGTCTTGGACATCAGGATGGAGGCCACCGCGCGCTTGATGTCGGCGAACTCGTCGATGACGGCCGGGGTGTTGCCGGCGCCGACGCCGATGGCGGGCTTGCCCGACGAGTAGGCGGCCTTGACCATGCCCGGCCCACCGGTGGCGAGGATCAGGTTGATGGCGGGGTGGTGCATGACGGCATTGGACAGTTCGAGCGAGGGCTCGTCGATCCAGCCGATGATGTCGTCGGGCGCGCCGGCCTCGACCGCGGCGGCGAGCACCAGGCGGGCGGCCTCGCAGGTCGATTTGCGGGCGCGGGGATGGGGGGAGAGGACCAGGCCGTTGCGGGTCTTCAGGGCGATCAGCGCCTTGAAGATGGCGGTGGAGGTCGGGTTGGTGGTGGGGACGATGCCGCAGATCAGGCCGACCGGCTCGGCGATGGTGAGGATGCCGCCGTCATGGTCTTCGGAGAGGACGCCGCAGGTCTTCTCGTCCTTGTACTTGTTGTAGATGTATTCGGCGGCGAAGTGGTTCTTGATGACCTTGTCCTCCATCACCCCCATGCCGGTCTCCACCACCGCCATCTTGGCGAGCGGGATGCGGGCGTTGGCGGCGGCCAGGGCGGCGCTGCGGAAGATCAGGTCGACCTTCTCCTGCGGGTACTCGGCGAAGCGCGCCTGCGCCGCCTTCACGCGGGCGATCAGGGCGTTCAGGTCGGAAAGGGTTTGGACAGTCGTAGCCATGATCGGGCGTCTCCCGTCGGGTGTCGCCATGCGGCCGGCTTCCCGGCCCGGAACTCCCGAATTGCGCGGTTCCATGCAGTATGTAGGAAACCTACATACTGCCTGTCCGCCGCGCAAGAGTGGTCCTACCACTTGCCATCAGAATTGATCTGGATCAGGTCAATGGAAGCGGAGACAGGGGTCGCGCTATCGGTTGCGCGCCCCTGATCCGTAGATTGCGATGTGAAACGATGGAAACCAGTAATGTAGTTTAACTACACGACCTCGGAAGCTTGAAAAGAAAAGCGCCAGCCACAGCAGAGCCCGGCAAATCGATGAGGGTCACGCCCCCGTTCGTCCTTCGTACCATGGCTTGGTTGCCTTGACGATGCGCACCACCGACAGCATCACCGGCACTTCGACCAGCACGCCGACCACGGTGGCGAGCGCAGCACCGGAGCCGAGCCCGAACAGGCTGATGGCGGCGGCGACCGCCAGTTCGAAGAAGTTGGAGGCGCCGATCAGCGCCGCCGGTGCCGCCACGCACCATGCCACCCCGAAGTGGCGCGACAGCCAATAGGCCAGCCCGGCGTTGAAATAGACCTGGATCAGGATCGGCACCGCCAGCAGGACGATGACCAGCGGCTGCGCCAGGATCCGGTCCCCCTGGAAGCCGAACAGCAGCACCAGCGTGGTCAGCAGCGCCAGCAGAGACACCGGCTGGATCCGGCCGAGCACGCGCGCCAGCGCCGGCTCACCGCCGGCCGCGAGCAGGCTGCGCCGCCAGAGCTGGGCCGCCACCACCGGAATGACGATGTAGAGCAGCACCGACAGCAGCAGCGTCCCCCACGGCACGGAGATCGACGCGACACCCAGCAGCAGCCCGACGATGGGCGCGAAGGCGAACACCATGATGAGGTCGTTCAGCGCCACCTGACTCAGCGTGTAGTGCGGTTCGCCGTCGCACAGGTTCGACCAGACGAACACCATGGCGGTGCAGGGCGCCGCCGCCAGCAGGATCAGCCCGGCGATGTAGGAGGAAATCTGGTCCTGCGGCAGAAGCGGGGCGAACAGATGGCCGATGAACAGCGTGCCGAGCAGCGCCATCGAGAAGGGCTTGACCGCCCAGTTGATGAACAGCGTCACGCCGATGCCGCGCCAATGCTCTCTGACCTGTCCCAGCGCGCCGAGGTCGATCTTCAGCAGCATCGGCACGATCATCAGCCAGATCAGCACCGCCACCGGCAGATTGACCTGGGCGACCTCCGCCGCCGCGATCGCCTGGAACAGGCCGGGCACCAGATGGCCGAGCGCGATGCCGGCGACGATGCACAACGCCACCCAAAGGCTGAGATAGCGCTCGAACAGGCCCATGGCGGGCCGCGCCGCCGGGGCGGTGGAGTGAATGTCAGCGGTCATCGGTGCCGCCCTCCGCCCGTGCCATGTCGTCCATCTTGCGCTTCAGCGCCATGCGGTCGAGCGACCCGATGGGCAGCGCGGCGAAGGCCTGGATGCGGCGCTGGATTTGTCCGAACACCGTGGCGGTGAAGGCGGCCTTCTCCGCATCGGTACCCGTGGCGCTCGACGGGTCGGGGAAGCCCCAATGGGCGCTGATCGGCTGGCCCGGCCACACGGGGCAGACCTCTCCGGCGGCGTTGTCGCAGACGGTGACGACGAAATCCATGTGGGGGGCGCCGGGGGCGGCGAACTCGTCCCAGGTCTTCGACCGCAACTCCGCCGTCGGGAAGCCTAGCCGCCCCAGCAGGTCGCGGACATAGGGGTTGATGCGTCCGGACGGCTGGCTGCCGGCGCTGAAGCCGCGGAAGCGGCCCTTGCCCTCCCGGTTCAGCAGGCATTCGGCCATGACGCTGCGGGCGCTGTTGTGGGTGCACAGGAACAGCACGTTGTAGACGCGATGCTCGACCATTCTTCGCTCCGTTTGCAGGCGGTCAGCAGCCGCGGCGCGGCCCTGCGGACGCTCCTTGGCAGGGATTTTCGTCAGTCACCGTATTGGCCGCCGCAGGCGTCGGCGCACAGAGCGGCGCGCAGGCGCCCGCGTTGGCCGACCGGCCGCAGCAGTTTTCCGACAGGAAGCCGACGATGCCGGTCATCCGCCCGAAATCCGCCGAGTAGATCAGCGACCGGCTCTCGCGCCGCTGCACGATCAGCCCGGCATGGGTCAGGTTGGACAGGTGGAAGGACAGGGTGGCCGGCGCGACCGTCAGCGCCTCCGCAATCGCCCCGGCGGAGCGGCCCTCCGGCCCCGCCTCCACCAGCAGGCGGAAGATGTCCAGCCGCGTCTCCTGCGCCAGTGCCGCCAGCCCGGCGAGGACGTCCTTCTTCTCCATGCCGCCATCCCTGAATTCGATGTTTCGACAAACATGGAAATGCCAGCCGCGACCAATCCTGTCAATCAACAGTTCCATGACAATCGAAATAACAGTCGGTTACGCCGCATCCCGGGGATGTGCGGAGCGTCGAAAACCAAAGGCCTCCGCGGCGGTGCCGGCGGAGGCCTTGGTGCGATGGGCTGTTACGACCGGGGGCAACCGGCGGACCTTAGAAGCCGATGATGCCCGTCATCCAAAGAAGGATCACGATAAGTCCCGGGACACCCAGAAGCCAGAGAAGAATGGGCATGCTACGCCTCCCTATACAGTTCAGCAGGTTGCAAGAGCAGAACTCTTCGATGCTTCCGAATCAACGGGACGACTTGCGATTCTGTTCCAATATTTTTTGCCATGCCCACGGTTCGTGCGAAATTTTCGCCAGCGCGGCCGGCGGCATCCTCAATCCTCCAGCAGGGGCCGCGCGTCGGCGATGATCGACACCAGGGCGTCCATCACCGCCCGTACCCGTGCCGACCGCCGCAGGTCGCCATGCACCAGCAGCCAGAGTTCGCGCGGCTGCGGCGGCGGGGGAGCGGGGTCCGGCACGACCGCGACCAGCGAGGGATCGGACCGGCCGATGAAATGCGGAATCGCCGCGATGCCGATTCCGGCCGATGCCGCACCGCGCAGGCTCATCAGGTCGTTGGCACGGAAGACGAAGGGGCGGCGGCCGGCGACCTGCCGCAGCCAGCGCTGTTGCGGCACATGGTCCAGGCTCTCGTCATAGCCGATGAACTCCCAGCCGGCCTCGTCCCGGCCGTCGAGATAGGCTTGTGTGGCGTAGAGCCCGTAACCCATCGCGCCGACGCGGCGGGCCACCAGCCCCTCGTCCTCCGGCCGCTGCAGGCGCAGGGCGAGGTCGGCCTCCCGCCGGGTCAGGCTGACCGCGCGGGCATCGCCCACCAGCTCCACCACCAGCTTCGGCAGGATCCGCCGCAGCCCTGCCAGCCGCGGGGCGAGGAAATGGCTGGCGAAGGCCGGCGGTGCTGACAGGCGCACCGTGCCGGCCGGCTCGCCCGGCTGGCCGCTGGCATGGCGTTCCACCGCCAGCACGCCGTCCTCGACCCGGCGGGCCAGCGCCGCGAATTCCTCCCCCTCCGCCGTCGGGGCGTATCCGCGCGGCAGCCGGTCGAACAGCCGCACGCCCAGATCGGCTTCCAGCGCCGCCACCCGGCGGGCGACCGTGGAGTGGTCCACCCCCAGCCTTCGCGCCGTCGCCGACAGGCTGCCGCTGTCCGCCAGCGCCAGGAAGACGCGCAGATCATCCCAGTTCATTGCTCACCTATTCTGCGCAAAAACACCCAGCTTGTGAGCGATCTTGCCGAATTTCCGCGTGCTGTGCCACAGATTAACCTCCGCTCCATCGCAACGATCGACGGAGACAGCCGCTATGATCCGCTCCATTCAGATGACCGCGCCGGGTGGCGCCGAGGTGCTGAAGCACGCCCTTCTCGACCTGCCGGCCCCCGGCGCCGGGGAAATCCGCCTGCGCCATGAGGCCGCCGGGGTCAATTTCGTCGACATCTATCACCGCACCGGCCTGTATCCGCTGCCCTCATATCCCGCGACGATCGGCGTCGAGGGCGCGGGCGTGGTGGAGGCGGTCGGGCCGGGCGTGGAGGGGCTCGCCGTCGGCGACCGCGTCGCCTGGGCCGGTCTGCCGGCCGGCGGCTATGCCGAGGCGCGCCTGCTGGCCGCCGACCGCGCCGTGCGCCTGCCCGATGGCGTCGAGCCGGTGACCGCCGCCTCGCTGATGCTGCGCGGGATCACCGTCCACATGCTGCTCAACCGGGTTTGCCCGGTGGGTCCCGGCAGCACGATTCTGGTGCATGCCGCCGCCGGCGGTCTGGGCCTGCTGCTGACCCAGTGGGCGAAGAGCCTGGGCGCCACCGTCATCGGCACCGTCGGCAGCGCCGCCAAGGCGGAGACCGCCCGCGCCCATGGGCTCGACCACGCCATTCTCTATCAGGAGGAGGACTTCGTCGCCGCGGTGCGCGACCTGACCGGCGGGCGCGGAGCCGATGTCGCGGTGGATGGCATCGGCGGCGACACGCTGCGCCGGACCTTCGACGCGGTGCGGCTGTTCGGCACGGTGGCCAGCGTCGGTCAGGCCGGCGGCCCGGTCTCTCCCATAGACCTGTCCGAACTGGGTCCGCGCCGCTCGCTCTGCCTCGCCCGGCCCAGCGTGTTCGGCTACATGTCCGACCTCGCCGCCTACCGCATCGCCGCCGAGGAGGTGCTGGCCCGCGTCGCCAATGGCCTGAGCGCCGGCCCGGTGACCTGCCTACCGTTGGACGCCGCCGCCGAGGCCCATCGCGCGCTGGAAGGGCGCGGCACCAGCGGCGCCCTGGTCCTGATGCCCAGCTGACGCGCCGCCTATCGCGGCGCCAGCCACTTCTCCATCGCATAGTTGTGGATCGGCACGTCGCCGATCCGCAACTCGCGGCGCTCAAGCATCGCGAAGCCGCGGCGCAGGAAGAAGGGGCGGGCGGCCTCGCTGGCCTCCACATGCAGGCGGGGATGGCCAAGCGCGCGGGCGCGCGCCTCCAGCCTGTCGACCAGCGCCGACATCACGCCGCGCCCGGCGGCTTCCGGCGCGCAATAGAGGAAGTTGATGTGGCCGTCGGATTCGACGTCGCTGAAGGCCCCCGGCCGGTCGGCCTCGTCCACCGCGACCAGGGCGACGCGGCCGTCGCCATAGGCCTCCCGCACCCGCTCCACCGTCGGCGCCTGCGCGGCCCAGGCCTCCACCTGCTCCGGGCCGTAGAACCGCGGACCGATGCCGCGGACGGAGCGGGCATAGATCTCCGCCAGAACCGGGGCGTCCGACGGTCGGTAGTCTCTGATCCTCATCTGCCCCATCTTTCGGCCCATCTTCAGGCGGTCATTTCATCGGCGCCAACCTCAGGACCGCGCCGTCGGCGGCATCGGTGATGACATAGAGGGCACCGTCCGGTCCCTGTGCCACATCGCGGATGCGCGCGTCGAGCGGAATGCGCTCCACCTCCTTCGCGCTACTTCCGTCGATGGCGACGCGCACCAGCCCCCTGGCGCCGAGGCCGCCGAGCAGGGCGCTGCCCTGCCAATCGCGGAACAGCCCCCCGGTGTAGAACACCATGCCGGAGGGCGAGATCACCGGCGTCCAGTGCACCGCCGCGTCGGCGAACTCCTTTCGGGTCGGCGGATCGGGGATGTCGCGGCCGTCGTAATGCTTGCCCCAGCTGACCACCGGCCAGCCGTAATTCCGGCCCGCTTCCGGCCGGTTCAGCTCGTCGCCGCCCAGCGGTCCCATCTCGCCGATCCACAGCGAGCCGCTGCGCGGGTCGATGGCCGCCGCCTCGATGTTGCGGTGGCCGTAGGACCAGATGGCGCCGGCCGTCTTGCCCTCCCCGGCAAAGGGGTTGTCCTGCGGCAGCGAGCCGTCACGGTTCAGCCGGACCACCTTGCCCAGCGTGTTGTCGCGTTTCTGCGCCGGGTCGAACTTGAACCGCTCGCCCAGCGTCAGGAAGATGTGGCCGTCGGGGGCGAAGGCGATGCGGGTGCCGAAATGGTTGCCGCCGTCCACCTTGGGCGACTGGCGGAAGATGACCTGGAAATCCTCGATCCCGCGGTCTCCCAGCGTGCCGCGCCCCAGCGCCGTCCCGGCGGTGCCGTTCTGGCCCGGCTCGGCGTAGGCGAGGTAGACCGTCCGGTTGCGGGCGAAATCGGGATCGGCCGCCACGTCCATCAGCCCGCCCTGACCCTGGGCGAAGACCTTCGGCGTGCCGGCCAGCGGGGCGGACAGCGATCCGTCGCGCGCCATGATCCGCAGCCGCCCCGGCTTCTCCGTCACCAGCGCCCGGCCGTCGGGGAGGAAATCAATTCCCCAGGGCCGCTCCAGCCCGTCGGCGAAGCGGCTGACCTCCACCGGCCCGGCGCTGGTCTGGACGGTCTTCACCGCCTGCGCCATGGCAGGGCCAGTGGCGAAAAGACCGGCGGCAAGAAGGGTGGCGACAGGGCTCAGGGCCGACAGGGTCAGGGTGCTGCGCATCACGATCCTCCGGTGTCTATTGGCTGGCCTTCCAGATGGGGGTGCCGCACCGGCGGCCAAAGACCGGCCAATCCGAAAGACTCCGATGCAGCCACCGCGAAAAGGGGGCATCGACGAAATTCGTCACAACATTGTGCGCATACCCCGGTCATCCGATTCCGGATTCAGGCTGTTATCCCTTGCGTTGTGTGGTCGGGAACAGGGCACGGGGTATGAAAAGCATTTTGCGCCGGCTGAATTCCAGTTTGCCGGACGCAGTCTGGGCACAATACGGGATCACGCTGCTGCTGGTGGGGCTGACGGCACTGCTGCGCTATGCGCTCGACCCGTTGCTGTTCAGATACCCGTTCCTGATCTTCCTCCCGACCATCCTCGTCATCTCGCTGCTGTTCGACCGCGGTGCGGGCTATCTGTCCGTGGTCCTGTCCGGGCTGTGTTCGGCCTGGTTCTTCATGAAGCCGGAATGGCAGCTGTGGATCGCCGACCCCGGCGACCGGCTGGCCTTCCTCATCTATATGGCGCTGGGCTTCGGGATCGCCGCCGGGGCTCACGCCCTGCGCCGGGCGAACGAGCAGCTGCGTCTGTCCTGGGACCAGCTGTCCGCCGCCAATGCGGAAAAGGACCTGATGCTGCATGAGATTCATCACCGGATCCGCAACGACCTGCAGCAGATCTGCGCCCAGCTGACACTCGCGGCCCACAAGTCGGGCACCGGGCAGGACATCGTCAACGGCACCATCGAGCGGATCGGCGTGCTCTCCCGCGTCTATGTCCGACTGCGCCGGGTGGAGGGCGTCAACATCGTCAGTTCCAAAGACTTCCTGGAAAGTCTGGTGGAGGACATCCAACTCGGCGTCGTCGGGGTGCGGCCGGTGGCGGTCGGCGCCCAGGTGGACGACGTCGATCTCGACATGGGCATCGCCGTGGCGGTTGGCACCGTCGCCAACGAGCTGATCACCAACGCGCTGAAATACGCCTTCCCCGATGGCCGATCCGGCCGCATCGACCTGTCATTCCGCAAGGAGGAGGGGGAGTGCGTGCTGCGCGTTTGCGACGACGGTGTGGGCATCCTGTCCGACCGGCCGCAGGGGACCGGGTTGGGCGGCCGGATCATGCGGCAGCTGGCCATGCAGCTGCGCGGCAGCCTCGACATCGAACCCCTGCCGGAGCAGGGACTGAAGGTCACCCTGCGCTTTCCCTGCTGCCGGGTGGCGGCGGTGGCGGACGATAGGCCCGCGGCGGCATGATCCGCCGCATGAAAAGAGGGGCCGCGCCACCAAGGGCGCGACCCCGTCCAGGGAACATCCGGGCCGATAGCGACGTGGCCGTCCGGATCAGAAGTCCATGTCGGCGCTGGGGGCGGGCATGGTGGGCTTCTTCTCCGGCAACTGGGCGACCATCGCCTCGGTGGTGATCAGCAGGCCGGCGACGGAGGCCGCGTCCTGCAAGGCGGTGCGCACCACCTTGGCCGGATCGATGATGCCGGCCTTCACCAGATCGCACCACTCGCCCTTGGCCGCGTCATAGCCGATGCCGTAGTCCTTGCTGTCGTTCAGCTTGCCGACGATGATCGAGCCGTCGACGCCGGCGTTGGTGGCGATCTGGCGCACCGGGGCGGTCAGCGCCCGGCGCACGATCTCGACGCCGACGCGCTGGTCGTCGTTGGCCGGCCTGACGCTCTCCAGCACCGCGACCGCACGGGCCAGCGCCACGCCGCCGCCGGGCAGGATGCCTTCCTCCACCGCCGCGCGGGTGGCGTGCATGGCGTCGTCGACGCGGTCCTTGCGCTCCTTCACCTCGACCTCGGTGGCGCCGCCGACGCGGATCACCGCGACGCCGCCGGCCAGCTTGGCCAGCCGCTCCTGCAGCTTCTCGCGGTCGTAGTCGGAGGTCGTCTCCTCGATCTGCTGGCGGATCTGGGTGCAGCGGGCCTTGATGTCGTCCTTCGACCCGACGCCGTTGACGATGGTGGTGTTGTCCTTGGTGATGACCACCTTGCCGGCGCGGCCCAGCATGTCGATGGTGACGCCGTCCAGCTTGATGCCCAGTTCCTCGCTGACGACCTGGCCGCCGGTGAGGATGGCGATGTCCTCCAGCATGGCCTTGCGGCGGTCGCCGAAGCCGGGCGCCTTCACCGCCGCGACCTTCAGGCCGCCGCGCAGGCGGTTGACCACCAGGGTCGCCAGCGCCTCGCCCTCCACCTCCTCGGCGATGATCAGCAGCGGCTTGCCCGACTGCACGACCTTCTCCAGCACCGGGATGATGGCCTGGATGCCGGACAGCTTCTTGTCGTGGATCAGGATGTAGGGGTCATCCAGCTCCACCTGCATCTTGTCGGCGTTGGTGACGAAGTAGGGCGAGGTATAGCCGCGGTCGAACTGCATGCCCTCGACGACATCCAGTTCGGTCTCCAGGCTCTTGGCCTCCTCGACGGTGATGACGCCCTCGTTGCCGACCTTCTCCATCGCGCGGGCCAGCATGTCGCCGATCTCGCGGTCGCCGTTGGCGGAGATGGTGCCGACCTGGGCGATCTCCTCGTTGGTGGTCACCTTCTTGGAGCGGGCCTTCAGCTCGGTCACCACGGCGTCGACCGCCATGTCGATGCCGCGCTTCAGGTCCATCGGGTTGATGCCGGCGGCGACCGACTTGGCGCCCTCGCGCACGATGGCCTGGGCCAGCACGGTGGCGGTGGTGGTGCCGTCACCGGCCAGATCGGCGGTCTTCGACGCCACCTCGCGCAGCATCTGCGCGCCCATGTTCTCGAACTTGTCGGCCAGCTCGATCTCCTTGGCGACCGACACGCCGTCCTTGGTGATGCGCGGGGCGCCGAACGACTTCTCGATCACCACGTTGCGGCCCTTCGGCCCCAGCGTGACCTTCACGGCGTCGGCCAGGATGTCCACGCCGCGCAGCATCTTGTCGCGGGCGATGGAGCCGAATTTCACGTCCTTCGCAGCCATGGTCCTGTTCCTCCCCTATCAAGCGGCTTTCTTGGCGGGTTCGGCGGCAGCCTCGATCACGCCGAGGATGTCGCTCTCCTTCATGATCAGGAGATCCTCGCCGTCGATCTTCACCTCGGTGCCGGACCATTTGCCGAACAGCACGCGGTCGCCGGGCTTCACGTCGAGGGCGATCAGCTTGCCGGCCTCGTCCCGCGCGCCCGCGCCGACGGCGATGACCTCGCCCTCCTGCGGCTTTTCCTTGGCGGTGTCGGGGATGATGATGCCGCCCTTCGTCCGGGTGTCGGATTCGACGCGGCGGACCAGAACGCGGTCGTGAAGCGGTTTGAACTTCATGGTGTGACACTCCTTGATCTTAAGCGAATGTCTGTCTTTCTCAAGCACGCCCGAATGGGCCGCGCTTTCGGCTGGAAAATTTACTCAGGCTGTTTTTATCGTCAAGAGGATTTTTGAAGAAGAAGTTCGGGAGTTTTCTGGCCATTTTCAACAAACGACAAGTGCCCGTTGCCGCTGGTGCCGGCACGGGGCGAGATGGTTTCTCAGTTTTTCTTGAAGTCCTCTCAGGCGGGCGGCGACTCCGGCCGGACCGGGTGGGGTAGGGCGCGCAAGGGTCTTGTCTTCGGCATCGCACACATCCTCCGCAGAGCAACATGCAGGACACGGTCTTCGGGTGCGCCGGGATCCTGTGGGGTGAGGCACCCCGGCGCGGGCAAAATTTAGTCAGGCGCGGGCGGGCGTCAAGATGGGACGGCGAGGCTTCAAACGCCCTCTCCCTCCCATCTTTTAATCTGCATCAACGCCGGTCCCTCCCCGCCGTGCCAGACTGGACGGTGTGAAGCACAACGCCGGCCGCGGGCCGTTTGCGATGTTTGCGCGACGCAGCTCCGGGACCGGCGGCCACCATCCAGGGGAGGACGCCATGGTCATGATGAAAGCGGCGGTGTTCGTCGAACCGGGCCGCATCGTGCTGGACGACAAGCCGATTCCCGACGTCGGACCGCTCGACGCGCTGATCCGCATCACCACGACGACGATCTGCGGCACCGACATCCATATTCTGAAGGGCGAATATCCGGTCGCCCGCGGCCTGACCATCGGCCATGAGCCGGTCGGCATCATCGAAAAGCTGGGCTCGGCCGTCACCGGCTACCGGGAGGGACAGCGGGTGATCGCCGGGGCCATCACCCCCAGCGGCCACAGCAATGCCTGCCTGTGCGGCTGCCATTCCCAGGACGGCGCCGGCACCGTTCATGGCTGGAAGCCGCTTGGCGGCTGGCGCTTCGGCAACAGCATCGACGGCTCCCAGGCCGAATACCTGCTGGTGCCCGACGCGATGACCAACCTCGCCCCCGTCCCCGACGGGCTGACGGACGAGGAGGTGCTGATGTGCCCCGACATCATGTCCACCGGCTTCGCCGGGGCGGAGCGCGGCAACATCCGCATCGGCGACACGGTGGCGGTGTTCGCGCAGGGCCCCATCGGCCTCTGCGCCACCGCCGGGGCCAAGCTGAAGGGCGCCACCACCATCATCGGCGTCGACACCCTGCCGGCGCGGCTGGAGATGGCGCGGCGCATGGGCGCCGACCATGTGGTCAACTTCCGCGAGGTCGATCCGGTGGAGGAGATCATGCGCCTCACCGACGGCCGCGGCGTCGACGTCGCCATCGAGGCGCTGGGCACCCAGGCCACCTTCGAGGCGGCGCTGCGCGTCCTGCGGCCCGGCGGCACGCTGTCCAGCCTGGGCGTCTATTCGGGCGACCTGCGCATCCCGCTGGGGCCGTTCGCGGCAGGGCTGGGCGACCACACCATCGTCACCTCGCTCTGTCCCGGCGGCAAGGAGCGGATGCGTCGGCTGCTGGGCGTCGTCGCCTCCGGCCGCGTCGACCTGAAGCCGTTGGTCACCCACCGCTTCACGCTGGACCAGATCGAGGCGGCCTATGAACTGTTCGGCCACCAGCGCGACGGCGTGCTGAAGGTGGCGATCACGCCGAACTGACGGCCGTCGCGACGCCGGCGTCCTCCTATGCCCGCCCTCCCACGCCTCGTTTGTAGACGATCAGGAAGGCCACGGCGCAGAGGAAGGGCAGTCCGGCGTCGCGCAGGTCGTTGTTGAGGTGGAGCATGGCGGCATAGAGAACGATGCCGGTCACCGCGATGGTCGGCAGCAGGGCGTCGGCGACGCCGAGTATGCCGCGCCCGTCGAGCCATGCCCCCACCGCCAGGGTCGCGCGGACCAGCACGATCAGGATCAGGAAGGCGATACCGGCCATCACGACATATTCCAGGGTGAATGCCGCCGGCAGGTAGGCGGCGGGAACCGATCCGGCCAGGACCGGCAACAGCGCGACGTGCGCCGATTTCACCGCGGCGACGGCGATGTAATGCAGCGCGGTCGCCAGCAGCAGATTGCCGGACAGCAGGTCTACGGTCCGCCAGGACAGGAAGGTCGGCCAGCGGATGCGGTCGAGGGCGAGGAACGCCAGCGCCGTCGCGCTGCCGAACAGCAGGGCATAGTCGGGCGACAGCGGCCATTTCGACAAGCCGCGTCCGAGGATCACGATGTCGAACAGCGCCACCGACAGCCCCAGCAGGGCGATGACGGCGGTGCGGGAGGACTGCCGGTGATGGGCGAACGTCCGCCCGGCGACGACGAAGAGGATCCAGGGGAAGATGGGGAACCAGCCCGGCAGGGGCGACGCGAACAGGTCGTAGACGTAGGGGAGCGGAAGGGCGACCCAGGCGCCACACAGCGCGAGAAGAAAAAGGGCGATGAACACCCGGTTTGCGGTGCCGACACTGGCATGGATGTCGAACAGAAGCCGGGCGGCGAAGAGAAACATGAAGAAGTCGCTGGTGAACGGATTCTTGTCCTGGTACAGGCCGTGGATCGCCGCGAGGATGAACAGCTTCAGATGGCCTTCGATCCGCCGGGCCAGCGGCTTTTTCAGGAAATGATCGAGCGTCATTCCGAAGGCGAAGAAGAACATCACCGGCGCCAGTTCGAAAACGAACTGCAGGATGTTGACGAGGTGGTAGGCGTCCGGGATCGTGCGGCCCCAATGGGCCGCCACCATGAAGACAAGGGCGGTGACGCGGATGACGTCCAGGCTTCTGTCCCTGGCCGGTTGCGGGGTCGGCATCAGCATAGGGTCACTCCCAGGCAAGGGCGGAGCCGAGGTCCGGCCTGTCGTGGCGAGGGTTTCGATCGGATCGGCTGGCATCTGGCACTCCTTCACGACCGGTGCGGCCAGGCGATGCGCAGGCGGCCCGGCAGCGACGCCGCCCATGCGGCGACCGCCGTCCGCTCCTTGCGGCCGAGCAGCCAGACCATGAAGAGGGTCGCCCCCGCATAGAGCGGCAGGGCGGTCAGCGTCTTGGTGTAGAAGGGATCAAATCCGACTTCGTAGCGCCAGAAGGGGACGACCGCGAAGGGTGCCAAGGCCGCGACGCCGAAGATCCAGCGCGAGAACCACCAGGACGGCACCAGCGCGGCCAGCGCCAGCGGCCACAGCATGAACCAGGGCCACAGGTGGGTCGACAGGCCGAACACCACCGCCGCCATCACCGCGGCGGCGGCCTTCCAGGCATACTCCGCGGTCGGGCGCCGGTAAAGCGCGGCCAGTGTCCACAGGGCGAAGCCGGCGAAGGCCCCGCGCACCAGCCAGCGCAGGGGGGCCATGTCGATGCCCAGCAGCCGCTCCGCCACCCGGACGACGTCCACCGGCTGCAGCCACTGCCATCCGGACATGCCGCGCACGGCGTCGAAAAAGGCGGGCGAGCGGTAGAAAAGGAACAGGACGGCCAGGAAGAAGGCAGCGGCGGGGATCCCGCGCAGCAGGTAGGCGGTGATCCTGTCCTTGAAATCCATCTTCCGGGATTTGCCGAGCCAGTAGAGCAGATCGACGGAGACCAGGGCGGCGCTGGTGTATTTGCAGGCGGCCGAGGCTGCCAGCGCCAGCGGGCCGGCGCGGTCGCCGGCGGAAAGGCGCATCAGCCACAGCAGCATCAGGACGACCATCGCCATGTCGTTGTGCGCCTCGCCGGCCGAATAGATGTGGCCGATGGGCAGCCAGCCGAAGGCGACGAGCCCGGCGGCGGCGGTCGCTTCGTCTTGGGTCCGACCGATCCGCCGGATGATGGCGAGCGCGCCGATCCAGGCCCCTGCCAGCAGCAGCTTGAACAGAAGCGCGGTCACCCAGACGTTCCCGCCGCTGAGCGCCATGACGCCGGCCGAGACCAACGCCCACAGCGGGCCGTAGGTCATCATCGCCGGCACCTCGTCGAACGGGAAGGAGGCGGCCTGCTCCGGTGTGAAGGGGACATAGTAGGGGTTCTGGCCCCGGAGGATCTCCTCGCCCCACAGCGCGGAAAACCAGATGTCCTGCGTCATCACCGGAAAAGAGGGAATGCTGACGGCGGTGAAGACGACCGGCCACAGAAACAGCCGGTCCGTCACCGCCTTCGGAACCGGCCCGTCGACGTCGGACAGCCTGTGGAAAAGCCATGCGGCCAAGGCGACCGGAAGGGCGAGCGGCAGGCAATAGGCCAGGAAATACAGGCCGTCATGGGTAAAGACGTTGCCGGCGGTCAGCGCGTGGGCCAGCGGAATGGGAAAGTCGGCAAGCAACGCCGCCAGATTGTCGAAGAACGCCGCCTGGTTGGGCAGGCCGATCTCCCCATAATGGGTATTCGATGCGGCGAGGAAATAGCTCAACACCGAAAACGACAACAAGCACAGGGTTGTCGTCAGTCCAAGACGATCAAGGATCTTGATTGATCCGGTACCGAGTCCGCCGGGTGATCGGGAGTCCGCAGGAGGTGTTCTCTTTTGAAACGGCATCCGCATTTCGCCCACCAATGATGTTCCCGACGGGAAGGCCGGTGAATACGTTAGCGGAAGTCGGCGGAACCGATAAATTTCTAAAGAGATTCTAGGGAGATTGCTCCGGCGCTAATGCCGGGACTGCCTGTCGGACGGCGGTCATTCGCCTTGCGTGCGCACCGCTTTCTTTCGCGTCCGCGCGAAGGGGGCAAGCGGGCCGTAAACCGGCGGCAAAAGTCCGGTGTGTCGGACCCTTCCAAGTCCCATCGGAGTGCACCGGAACGACTGTCGGATTGCCGTGGCGAACATCCTGATATCCGGCGCCATGCTCTTTCGTTGCCGGACCCGCGAGGCTGCCGCAAATTGCGGGGCGAAAGAAGAAAGCCCCTCTCCCATGGTGGAAGGGGGGCTTCAAGGTCACGCGCAACACCGGAGAAGGAAAGACGACACCAAAGAAAAACGGAGACTTACTTCGCCAGATCGACCGCCTCGGCCAGACGCTTCACCGCGTCCTGCGAGGACATGGTGGAGTTGAAGTGGGCGGTGACGACGTCCAGGAAGGCGCCGCGGACGGCGCCGGGCACAGCCATCTCGTGGGCCATCGAGGGCACGGCGCTGTTGCTGTCGATGGCGGTCTTCAGATCGTCCATCGACTTCACGGCGCATTCGTCGAAACTGTCGCGCGCCATGTCCTGGCGGGCCGGGATCGAGCCCTTCAGCACGTTGAAGGTTTCCTGGAATTTCTTGCCCAGGATCAGCTTGGCCAGCAGCTTCTGGCCGGCGGCGCGGTCGGGGTCGGCCGAGCTGAACATGACGAAGCTGTCGGAATTGACGATGTAGCCCGACTTGCCCGGCACATGGGCGCAGACGAAATCCTTGCCCGGCACCTTGCCGGCCGCCGTCAACTCGCCCTTTTCCCAGTCGCCCATGATCTGCATGGCGGCCTGTCCGTTCATCAGCAGCCCGGCGGCGAGGTTCCATTCGCGGCCGGGGAAGCCGTCGTCGACATAGCCGCGCAGCTTGCGCATCTGGTCGAACACCTTGACCATCGTGTCGCTGGTCAGCGACTTCTCGTCCAGCTCCACCAAGGCCTTGCGGTAGAAGTCGGGACCGCCGAGGCCGAGGACGACATCCTCGAACAGCGCGCCTTCCTGCCAGGGCTGGCCGCCATGGGCCAGCGGGATGATGCCGGCGGCCTTCAGCTTCTCGGCGGCGGCGTTGAACTCGTCCCAGGTCTTGGGGATTTCGACGCCGGCCTTCTTCATCGCCTGCGGGTTGACCCACATCCAGTTGACGCGGTGGATGTTCACCGGAACGGCGTAGTAATGGCCCTTGTAGGTCACCACGTCGCGGATCTGCGGCGGTAGGATGGCGTCCCAGTTCTCCGCCTTGGCGACGTCGTCCAGCGTCGCCAGCTTGCCCTGCGCCGCCCATTCCTTGATGTTCGGACCCTTCAGCTGCACCGCGTTCGGCGGATCGCCGGCCAGCACGCGGGAGCGCAGGACGGTGCTGGCCGCGTCGCCGCCGCCGCCCGCCACCGGCGCGTCGATCCACTTGCCGCCCGCCGCTTCGAAGTCCTGGCGCAGCGCGCCCGCCGCCTTCGATTCGCCGCCGGAGGTCCAGTAATGCAGCACCTCCACCTTCGGCTCGGCCTGGGCCGGAGCGGCCAGCAGGGCGCCGGCCATCACGGTCGCGATCGCGGTCATGCCGAGGATGGATGTGCTCAGAGACGGCATCTTGGACATTTCCCCCTGTTCCCTTCTTCGTTCGGTCTTGCCGTTGGCCCTGGCCTGAGGCCCTCCGGCCGCTGGAGGAACTCTATCCCGCAGGCAATTCGGCGCCCGGATTATTTGGTAACAACGCCTTTTCACGGCCACGCCGCTGTTACGCAACCGTTACAAACCGGCCCTGGCGGCGCACTGTACCCGGACCGGCCGGGGAGGCTACACTCGGCGCCAACAAAGAAGAATGCGCCATACGGAACAGGGAAGGGAAACCATGGAGCGCGCGCGCCATCTCCTGGTCGTGGACGACGATCCCGAGATCCGGGACATGCTGCATGATTTCCTGGTGAAGAGCGGTTTCCGCGTCTCCACCGCCGGCGACGGGCGCGAGATGGCGCGGGTGCTGGCGCAATGGCCGGTCGACCTTATCGTCCTCGACGTCATGCTGCCGGGGGAGGACGGGACCAGCCTGTGCCGCTCCTTGCGCGCCAAATCGGAAACCCCGGTCATCATGCTGACCGCCATGGGCAGCGAGGTCGACCGCATCGTCGGGCTGGAGGTCGGCGCCGACGATTATCTGGTGAAGCCCTTCAGCGCCCGCGAACTGCTGGCCCGCATCCGCGCCATCCTCCGTCGCTGCGGCGGGCCGGAGCCGGTCCGCGAACGGCCGCGCGTGCTGGGCTTCGCCGGCTGGTCGCTCGACCAGGGGCGGCGGGAACTGCGCACGCCCGACCGGGTGGTGGTGCATCTCAGCCAGGGGGAATACGCCCTGCTCGGCACGCTGCTGGAACGCGCCCCGCAGGTGGTGGAGCGCACCGAACTGCTGGAGAAGCACCGCGGCGACACCTCGATTCCCTTCGACCGCAGCATCGACATCCAGATCAGCCGCCTGCGCCGCAAGCTGGAGGAAGGGCCGGGCGGCTCGGCCCTCATCAAGACGGTGCGCGGCATCGGCTATCAGTTCACCGCGACGGTGGTGGACCAGGGCGAAGCCGCCTCTTCCGGAATAAGCCGTGGCGCTTGAGCGCCTGCTGCCGGCCCGCCTGCGCGCCGCCCGGCTGCGCCACCGCATCCTGTTGGCGATGGTCGCGCTGCTGGCGCTGACCCATGGCGGGGCGCTGGTCGGCATGCGGCTGGTGGACGACCGCGCGCGGGAACTGCTGACCGCCCACCGGCTGGGACCGGCAATGGCCGCGGCGGTGGAGGCGGCCGACCGCGCCGTGCTGGACGGCGTCGCCGCCGGGCCGGCGCTGGCGCTGAGCGGGCTTCCCGACCTGTCGGTCTCCTGGCAGGCGCCCGGCACCCCGACCGTGCCTGCGGGCTGGGTGCTCGACGGCGTTGTCGACGCGCCGCGCCCGGTGTTCGTCGCCGCCGCACGCGCCCTGCTGCCGCTCCAGCGCGCCCATGCCGGGACGCTGGCGGAATCGCTGTCCCTGGTGGCGGAGGACACGGCGGCCCAGCTGCGCGACGCCCGTGTCTATGTCCAGCTTGCCGGCGGCGGCTGGCTGGAGTTCGCCAGCCCGCGCTTCTGGCGGCCGCGCAGCACGCCGTTCGAGATGGTGCTGGCCGGGCTGGGGGCTTTCGGTCTGGCGCTGGCGGTGCTGCTCTGGCTGCCCGGCCGGCTGGTCCGCCCGCTGGAGTCCCTGGCGGAGCAGGCGACCCGTCCGCACGACCGCCTGCATCCCCGCCCCCTGCCGGAGGACGGGCCGGAGGAGGTCGCCGCGCTCGCCCGCGCCTTCAACCAGGCGCGCAACGCGCTGCGCGACCTGATGGAGGGGCGCACCCATCTGCTGGCGGCGATCAGCCACGACCTGCGCACCCCGGCGACGCGGCTTCGGCTGCGCGCCGAATATGTCGACGACGATGCGCTGCGCGCCAAGATGATGGCCGACATCGACGAGATGGCGGCGATGGTCACGGCGACGCTGGAATTCCTCGGCGACGACGTGCTGCGCGAGGAGGTGGAGGTTGTCGCCTTCGCCAGTCTGTTGCAGAGCCTGTGCGACGATTACGCCGACACCGGCGCCCCGGTGACCTACCACGAGCCGCCGCCGCTGCAGTTCGCCGCCGTCCGCACCATCTTCGGCGGCGGGGTGGAACGCAACGACCGTTTCGACCAGCCGCGCCAGCTCCGTCTCGCCGGCCGGCCGTCCAGCCTGCGCCGCGCCTTCGCCAACCTGATCGACAACGCCATCAAATACGGCGAGCGCGCCACCGTCTCCGTCGATGCCGACGCCGCCGAAATCGTGGTGGACGTCTGCGACGAGGGGCCGGGCATCCCGGAGGCGGAGATCGCCAACGTCTTCAAGCCCTTCGTCCGGCTGGAAGGCTCCCGCAACCGCAAGACCGGCGGCAGCGGGCTCGGCCTGTCCATCGTGAAGTCGATCGTCGAAGCCCACCAGGGCCGCATCGAACTTAGCAACCGCGCCAGCGGCGGGCTGCGCGTGCGGGTGACGCTGCCGCGGATGTTGTGAGCCTGTCCAGAGATCTCCCTCTCCCCGGGGCGCTGGGCCGCCGCCTGCCGCCGGGTGTCGTGCCCTGGCGAGGATGAAATCTCAGGCCGGCAGTCCCGCCGACTTGCGCACCGCTTCCAGCACCGTCAGCACGTCGCGCGCCTGTTCGGCCGTCACCGGCGGCGGTGCCCCGTCGAGGATGGCTGCGGCCACGCCGCGGTAGAAGGCGGGATAGTCGCCGGGGATGGTCTCCACCCGCCGTTCCGTGCCGTCAGCCTGGACCAGCAGGGCGAAATTCTCCGGATCGTCTCCACCCCAGCCGGGTTCGGTCGGCATGTGGCCGGCGCGCAGGGCCGCCTCCTGCCCGTCCATACCATGCTTGAGGAAGCTGCCGCCGTCGCCATGCAGCTGGAAGCGCGGCCCCGGCCGGCAGACCACCGTTCCGCAATGCAGGATCGCCCGCATGCGCCCATAGCCGAGCACGATGTGGAACCAGTCGTCGACCCGCGCGTCCGGCCGCTGGGCGCCGACATCGGCCATGATGCGGTCGGGCATGCCGAACAGCGTCAGCGCCTGATCGATCAGGTGGGCGCCAAGGTCGAACAGCACGCCGGAGCCTGCCAGCGTCTGCTCGCGCCAGCCCTGCTTGATCTGCGGCCGGAAGCGGTCGAAATGCGCCTCGTAATGATAGGGGCGGCCGATGTCGCCACGGTCCAGGCAGGCGCGCAGGGTCAGGAAGTCGTTGTCCCAGCGCCGGTTGTGGAAGACCGTCAGCAGCCGGCCCTGCCGCTTGGCGAGGTCGATCAACTCATCGGCTTCGGCGGCGGTGGTCGCCATCGGCTTGTCGATCACCACATGCTTGCCGGCCAGCAGAGCCTCGCGGGCCAAGGCCGCGTGGCTGGTGTTGGGGGTGGCGATCACCACGAGGTCGATGTTCGGGTCGGCGATCACCGCCTCGGCCGTCGTCGCTTCCGCCCCCGGCGCGCTGCGGCGGATGTCGTCGGTGCGCGAACTGGCGACCGCCGTCAGGCGCAGGCGCGCTTCGCTCCGGATCAGCGGCGCGTGGAACACCGACCCGGCAAGGCCGAAGCCCAGCAGGCCGACCGACAGGCTCTTCATCGTCTCCAAACCCCTTCGTATCGTTCCCGGCAAAGCCGCCGGTTCACGGCGCCCAGCAGACCATGGTGTCGGCCCCGCCCCGGCGCAACAGGGCGCGCACCGGCATCGCATCCTCCGGGCCGGCGGCGCGGGCCTGTTCCAGCACCGCGCGCTTGGCGCCGCCGGAGATCAGCACGACGATGCGCCGGCTGTCGAGCAGGCGCGGCAGGGTCAGCGTCATGCGCGGATGCGGCGCCGTGGGGGAGCGCATCGCCCGGCAGGGTGCGGACCCCTCCCACGCAGAGGCAAGCCCCGGCGCATCGGGGAACAGCGAGGCGACATGCCCGTCTTCGCCCATGCCGGTCACCATCAGGTCGAACGGTCCATCAAGCACGCGCAAAGCCTCGGCGCAGGCGGCCTCCCCCTCCTCCGGCGTCGCGGCACCGGTGTAAAGCGGGATGAAGCGGATGTCCGGCGCGGCGGCGAGCAGCGTGGCTTGCAGGCTGGCGGCGTTGCTGTCCGGGCTGTCGGGCGGCAGCCAGCGGTCGTCCACCAGCGTCGCCGTCACCCGCCGCCAATCGACATCGCGCCGGCCGAGCGCCGTCAGGAAAGGCGCCGGCGTCCGCCCGCCCGGCAGCGCCATGGCCGCCCGCCCGCGTGCCGCGATGGCGGCGGTCAGCAGGGCCGCCGTTTCGTCGGCCAGGGTTTCGGCAAGGTCCTGGGCATCGCGGAACACACGGAGGCGCGCGGTCATGATGGAAGCTCCCCGACAGGTCTTGTTCGTTGGCGCAGACCATAATCCGCCCGCCCCGCATGGGCGCGCGCATCTGTGTAACGGTTGCGTAACAACACGGGCTCCGGGAAAGCGCCGCGTTACCAAATTGTCCGCCCCGCCCATCATCGGCAGCGTACAGTGACCGCCAAGCGAACGACCGCCGGGCGAGACCTCGCCGAGGCGGTCCAACAGCAATCCGTCACGGGAGGGAACCGACATGCGCGACCTGCATCCGTGTGCGACGCCGGCCCCACAGCCGCCGAGCATCGTACCATGACCATGCAGACCCCATCCTATCGGCCGGCCCCCGGAGAGGATGCCGGCACCGCTCCCGGCAGCGCCGCTCCGCCGCGGACGACCGGGCTGCGCGCGATGGCGCAGCGGCATCTGTCGAAGCTGGTGGTCGCCCCGTCCTTCGCGGCGATCCTGCTGTTCGTCTACGGCTTCATCGCCTGGACGGTCTATATCAGCTTCACCAACTCGAAGATGCTGCCGTCCTACGAGCTGGTCGGGGCCGATGCCTTTTCCAAGCTGTGGCGGATCGAGCGCTGGTATGTCGCCATCGAGAATCTGCTGATCTTCGGCGGGCTGTTCATCGGCGTCAGCCTCGTCATCGGCATCCTGCTGGCGGTGCTGCTCGACCAGCGCATCCGCGGCGAAGGGGCGTTGCGCACCATCTATCTCTACCCGATGGCGCTCAGCTTCATCGTCACCGGCACCGCCTGGAAATGGATCCTGAACCCCGGCATCGGCATCCAGCAATTCGTGCGCGACCTCGGATTCCCCGCCTTCACCTTCGACTGGATCGTCCAGCAGGACACCGCCGTCTACACGCTGGTGATCGCCGCGGTCTGGCAAAGCTCCGGCTTCGTCATGGCGCTGTTCCTGGCGGCCTTGCGCGGCGTCGATCAGGAGATCATCAAGGCGGCCTATCTCGACGGCGCCAGCCTGCCGCGCATCTATTGGGGCATCGTCCTGCCGTCGGTCCGGCCGGTGTTCATGAGCGCCTTCGTCATCCTCGCCCACCTCGCGGTCAAGAGCTACGACCTCGTGGTGGCGCTGACCGGCGGCGGTCCCGGCTATGCCTCCGACCTGCCGGCGACCTTCATGTACGAGATGACCTTCCGCCGCAACCAGATCGCCATCGGCTCGGCCAGCGCGCTGATGATGCTGGCGACCGTGGTGGCGATCATCGTGCCCTACCTCTATTCCGAACTGAAGGGAGGCAAGCGTGTCTAGCCTGACCTCCGCCCTGCCGCCGGCGCAGGGCACCGGCGCCCGCATCGCCCGCTGGGGCCTGTACCTGATCCTCCTGCTGTTCGCGGCCTATTACCTGCTGCCGCTGCTGCTGATGATCGCCACCTCCTTCAAGAGCCCGGAGGAAATCCGCACCGGGTCGCTGCTGTCGCTGCCGCGCGACTTCAGCCTGGATGCCTGGAGCTATGCCTGGAACCGCGCCTGCATCGGCGCCGACTGCCGCGGCATGGCGCCCTATTTCCTGAACTCCATCGTCATCGTCGTGCCGTCGGTCGTCATCTCCACCTTCTTCGGTGCGCTGAACGGCTATGCCCTGACCAAGTGGCGCTTCCGCGGCGCCAATGTGGTGTTCGGCATGATCCTGTTCGGCAGCTTCCTGCCGTCGCAGGTGATCCTGCTGCCGATGGCGCAGACGCTGGGCTTCCTCGGGCTGGCCGGCAGCGCCGGCGGGCTGATCCTGGTCCATGTGGTGTATGGCCTTGCCTTCACCACGCTGTTCTTCCGGAATTACTACGTCAGCATCCCCGACGATCTGGTGAAGGCCGCGACCATCGACGGCGCCGGCTTCTTCCAGATCTTCACCAAGATCATGCTGCCGCTGTCGCTGCCGATCCTGGTGGTGACGATCATCTGGCAGTTCACCCAGATCTGGAACGACTTCCTGTACGGGGCGTCCTTCGCGGCGGGCGGCGCCCAGCCGGTGACGGTCGCGCTGAACAACCTCGTCAACACCACCACCGGCGTGAAGCAGTACAACGTCGACATGGCGGCGGCGATGATCGCCGGCCTGCCCACCCTCGTCGTCTATGTGCTCGCCGGGAAATACTTCATCCGCGGTCTGACCGCCGGCTCCGTCAAGGGGTGATCTTCCGATGGCGACTCTCAGCATCAACAATGTCCGCAAGCAGTATGGCAGCGTCGAGGTCCTGAAGGGCATCGACCTGGACCTGACGGACGGCGAATTCCTCGTCCTGCTCGGCCCCTCGGGCTGCGGGAAATCCACCCTGCTCAACATGATCGCCGGCCTGGAGACGATCAGCGCCGGCGAGATCCGCATCGACCAGCGCGTGGTCAACGAGGTCCATCCCAAGGACCGCGACATCGCCATGGTGTTCCAGTCCTACGCGCTCTACCCCAACATGACGGTGGCGCGGAACATCGGCTTCTCGCTGGAGATGCGCGGCCAGTCGAAGACGGAGCGCGACGGCGCCATCCGCCGCGTCGCCCGGCTGCTGCAGATCGAGCATCTGCTGGACCGCAAGCCGGCGCAGCTGTCGGGCGGCCAGCGCCAGCGCGTCGCCATGGGCCGCGCCCTGGTCCGCGACCCCAAGGTGTTCCTGTTCGACGAGCCGCTGTCCAATTTGGACGCCAAGCTGCGCGTCGACATGCGCACCGAGATCAAGAAGCTGCACCAGCGGCTCGGCACCACGGTGGTCTACGTCACCCACGACCAGATCGAGGCGATGACGCTGGCCAGCCGCATCGCCATCATGAAGGAGGGCGTCGTCCAGCAGTTCGCCCCGCCGCAGGAGGTCTACGAGCGCCCGGCCAACATGTATGTGGCGAGCTTCATCGGCTCCCCCACCATGAACTTCGTGCGCGGCACCCTGTCCGCCGAGGGCGACCGGCTGGGCGTCAGCGTCGGGCGCGAGCGCAGCGGCTTCCTGCCGCTGTTCCAGGCGCCGGAGCAGGCCGGCCACTGGCTGGGCCAGGAGGTGATCCTGGGCATCCGGCCGGAAGCCATCACCTGCCACGACCCGGCGATTGCCGCCGGCAACCCGGCGCTGGTGAAGGTGGCCTGCGGCGTCAATGTGCTGGAGCCGACCGGCGCCGACACAATCACCTATGTCGAACTGAACGGCCACGAGGTGGTCGCCCGCATCAAGCCGAGCGACCGGGTGGCGGAGGGCGCGACCGCCGACTTCATGATCGACATGGCCCGCGCCAACCTGTTCGATCCGAAGACGGAACAGCGGATCTGACGGGTCCGTCTGTGCATTCAGGTCACAAGTGATATGGCGGGAGAGGCGGTTTCCAGGCTGCCCCTCCCGCCATATGTCTGCATCCAACCGAAATGACGCGCCCAAGTGAATCGCTCACGTGACCAGCTGCGGCGCCGATCAGGAGAGAGCAGGATGCAGACAGTGAAGGCCAATGGCGCCGATATTCCCGCGCTGGGCTTCGGCGTGTTCCGCATGTCGGACGAGGAGGTCGAGCGGGTGGTTCCGGCGGCGCTGGAGGCCGGCTTCCGCCATTTCGACACCGCGCAGATCTACCGCAACGAGGCCGCGCTGGGCCGTGCCCTGCAAGCGGCAGGATCCCGCCGCGACGATCTGTTCCTGACCACCAAGGTCTGGGTCGACAAATACAGCCCCGACCTCTTCGCCGCGTCGGTGGATGAAAGCCTGGAGAAGCTGAAGGTCGACAATGTCGATCTGCTGCTGCTGCACTGGCCGGCCGATCAGGTCGCCATCGCCGACCAGATCGAGATGCTGAACGCGGTGCAGGCCGCCGGCAAGACCCGCTTCATCGGCGTCAGCAACCAGAACATCGCCCAACTACGGGAATCGGTGCAGCGCAGCAAGGCCCCCATCGCCACCAACCAGATCGAGGTGCATCCTTATCTCGACCAGAGCGCGATGGCTGCGGCGGCCAGGGAATTGGGCGTGGCGATCACCGCCTATTACGCCATGGCCGACGGCAAGGTGCCGCGCGATCCCGAATTGCAGCGGATCGGCGCCAAGTACGGCAAGACGGCGGCGCAGGCGACGCTGCGCTGGCTGATCCAGCAGGGCCACATCGTGTTGTCGAAGACCGCCCGGCCGGAGCGGGTGGCGGAGAACTTCGCGGTGTTCGACTTCGCGCTGGACGACGGCGACATGGCCGCGATTGCGAAGCTTGCCCGGCCGGATGGGCGGATTGTGAGCCCGGCGGGGTTGGCGCCAATTTGGGACAGGTGAGGGGGACGCATGGCGTGGATTTTCACAGGAAGGCCGGAATGCGCGCCCAGCCCGTGACAGGCATGTGACGGCCGGTCGAATGACCCGGTCAGTCGATCAGCTTTCCGTCCTTGAAGAAGGGATAGGGGCCGTCATAGGCGCCGATCACGGCGGTGTGGCTGACCACGCCGGTGTCGGCGCGCCACATGTGGATCTGATAGCCCGGCGGCTCCATCACGAAAGCCGATGGCGCGTCGTCGCGCAGGTCGAGCGCCACCTGATGCGCGGTCGATGGCGCGGTGGAGGCGATGGTGCCGGCCCAGCGCACCTGGATCGGCCGGTGCAGATGGCCGCACAGCACCCGCTCCACTTGGCGATGGCGGCGGACCACCTCGGCCATCGCATCGGCGCCGCTCAAGCCCAGCCGGTCCATATGGCCGATGCCGGTGGCAAACGGCGGATGGTGCTGGAAGACGATGGTCGGCCGCTCCGGCTGCTCCGCCAGCCGCGCGTCGAGCCAGCCGAGCCGCTCGGCACAAACCTCTCCCGCGCCGGAACCGGGCAGGACGGTGTCCATGGCGATCAGCCGCACCGGCCAGTCCTCCACCGTGTAGTGGAAGAAGCGGCTGCCGCCGACGCGGGCCTTGAGGTCGGAAAAGGCCCCGGCAAGCCCGGCGCGTTCGTCATGGTTGCCCGGCACGGCAAACAGTGGAATGTCGAGCGGGCGCAGCAGGTCGAGCAGGCGTTCGTACTCCTCGGCATGGCCGGCATCGACGAGGTCGCCGGTGGCGAGGATCACGTCCGGACGGGGGGCGAGCGCCAGGATGGCAGCGACGGCGCGCTCCAGGAAGGGCGCGGTGTCGACGCGGCGATAGGCGAGGCGTCCGGGGGGCTTGATGTGGGTGTCGGTGATCTGGGCGATGATCATGGGGTGTGCCTTGGGCTTAAGTGTTTGATTTTTGGGGGTCTGACGTTGCGATCGCCGAACCTCACGGCACCGCCAGCACCCGCGCCGGATCGACGCGCAGCCACACCCGGTCGCCGCGCCCCAGCCCGCTGCGCCCCAGGGTATCCACCGTCAACGCCGGCCCGTCCGCCGGCTCCACCACCAGCCGGGTGCGGTCACCCAGGAACACCGCGGCGGCGATTGTGCCGCCGAGATGCCCATCGGCTTCACCGGCCAGCGCCAGATCCTCCGGCCGCACCAGCAGCTCCACCGCGCCGTCCGGCCCGGTCCAGGGCAGCGACGCCGCCCCGATGGACAGCGTCCCGCCGCGCACCATGCCGCCCAGCCGGTTCATCGTGCCGATGAAGTCGGCGACGAAGCCGTCGGCCGGCTGATAGTAGATCTCGCGCGGCGTCCCGACCTGCGCCACCCGCCCCTTGGCCATCACCACGATGCGGTCGCCCAGCGCCATCGCCTCGCCCTGGTCGTGGGTGACGTAGACGGCGGTGATGCCCAGCCCGCGCAGCAGCCGGTCGATCTCCAGCCGCAGACTGTCGCGCAGCTTGGCGTCCAGCGCCGTCAGCGGCTCGTCCAGCAGCAGCACACGCGGCCGCACCACCAGCGCGCGGGCCAGCGCCACCCGCTGCCGCTGCCCGCCGGACAGCTGGTCGATCCGCCGCCCGGCGAACTCGCCGAGATGCATCAGGTCCAGCATCTCCTCCACCCGGCGGGCACGCTCGGATCGGGCAACTTTGCGCACCTTCAGGCCGTAGGCGACGTTCTCCGCGACCGTCATGTTGGGGAACAGGGCGTAGCTCTGGAACACCATGCCGACATTGCGCCGTTCGATTGGCAGGGCGGTCACGTCCTCCTCGCCGAACAGCACGCGGCCGCCGGGATCGGGGCTCTCCAGCCCGGCGATGATGCGCAGCGTCGTGGTCTTGCCGCAGCCGCTTGGGCCCAGGAAGACGACGGTCTCGCCGCCGCGGATGGTCAGGTCCAGCGGCTCCAGCGCGCGGGCGCCGCCGGCGAAGGTCTTGCCGCAGCGCTCCAGGCGGATCGGCACGGCGTCGAGATGGAAGCTGTCGGGCATGGTGGCGCTTTCAAACGGACGGACGGCCGCGCTTGGCCAAACCCTGCAACAGGATCAGGCTCGGCACGATCATCACGAAGAAGACGAGGGTGTAGGCGCTGCCGATCTCGATCCGCAGCGAGGCATAGCTGTCGGCCAGCCCGACCGGCAGCGTCTTGGTCAGCGGCGTGTGCAGCAGCCAGGTCAGGTTGAACTCGCCCACCGACAGGGTCAGCACCATCAGCGACCCGGCCAGTATGCCGGAGCGGCAGTTGGGCAGCACCACCGTGAAGAACCGCCGTAGGAATCCGGCGCCGAGGCTGGCCGCGCCCTCCTCCAGCGTCGTCAGGTCGATGGCGCCCATCACCGCCAGCACGGCGCGGACCATGAAGGGCAGGGTGAACAGCACATGGCCGATCAGGATGAACAGCCAGCTGCTGCGCAGATCCCCCACGCTGCCATAGGTGACGATCAGCGCCAGCGCGGTGGCGAGGCCGGGGATGGCGACCGGCATCATCAGCAACTCCTCCACCAGCCGGGCGAAGCGGCCGGGACGGCGCGCTAGCGCATAGGCCGCCGGAACGCCGAGCAGCAGCGTGCAGGCCAGACAGGCGAAGGCGATCTGCAGCGACAGCAGGATGGTGCCGGAATAGACCCGCAACACCTCATCGACCCAGCGCAGGGTCAGGCCGCTTTTCAGGCCCACGAAGTAATTGGCGGTCAGCCCGGCCAGCATCGACATCACCATCGGCACGGTCAGCAGGGCGCAGACCAGCAGCGTGAAGCCCAATTGCAGCCAGAACCCCCAGCCCCGGCGATTCGGAAGATTGTGCATGGCTCTCACCCCGCCGCCGCGACGGAGGTGCCGGCGACGCTGCGCGCCACCGCCAGGGCCGCCCAGGTGATGAGGCCGAGCAGGACGCTGAGCGCCGCCGCCGCCGCGATGTTCGCCTGGAGCGTGAATTCGGTATAGATCGTCATCGGCAGCACGTTGATCCGGGTGGCGAGCGTGAAGGCGGTGCCGAACGCGCCCATCGAGGTCGCGAAGCACAGCGCACCGGCCGAGATCAGCGCCGGTTTCAACGCCGGCAGGATCACGTCGGCCACCACGCGCCAGGGCGCGGCGCCCAGCGAGCGCGCTGCTTCCTCCAGCCGGGGGTCCAGCTTCTCCGCCGCCGCCATCACCGTCAGGATCACGCGCGGGATCGAAAAATAGACGTAGCCGAGGAACAGCCCGGCCATCGAATAGGCGAACACCAGCTTCCCCCCGGTCAGCGCCTGGGTGATCGTGCCGATCAGCCCCTGGCGGCCGGCCAGCATGATGACCATGAAGCCGATCACCACGCCGGGAAAGGCCAGCGGAAAGGTCAGCAGCGCCACCAACACGGCATGGCCGGGAAAGTGGTGCCGCACCAGGAACAGCCCGGCGACGGTGGACACCGCCAGCGTCACCAGGGTCACCCCCGCCGACAGCGCCAGCGTGGAGATCAGGCTGTCGAGATGGCCGGGATCGGCCAGAGTGGTGAGATAGGCGCTCCACCCCTCCGCCCCGCCGGCGCCGATCAGGATCAGGCGGACCAGCGGCAGCAGGAAGAAGGCCGCGAACACCGCCGCCGCCGGCGCCAGCAGGGCCGCCAGCCGCAGCGGTTCGCCCGCCCACCCCGGCCCGGTCGACGGACGCGCCGCCGGCCGGTGGGGGAGGGGAGCGTCCTGCACGCAGGCGCTCACTTCACCTCCGCCTGATAGCGGTCCATGAAGCCCTTCTGCGCTTCGGCCATGCGCACCATGTCGACCGGCTTGGCGCGGGCGTAATCGGCGGCCGGCAGGAACTTGGCGGCGGTCTCCGGCGACATCGCCTCGGCGCGGACCGGGCGCATGAAGGCGTTGGCCCACAGGGTCTGGCCCTTGTCGGACAGGACGTAGTCCAGAACCTTCTTGCCGTTGTCCGGGTTCGGGCCGTTCTTGACCAGCGCCATCACATAGGGCACCGACACCGTGCCTTCCTTCGGGATGACGAAGGCGACCGGCGCCTTGTCGGTGTATTTGGCGCGGTAGGCGTTGAAGTCATAGTCGATCAGGATCGGAATCTCGCCCGACAGCACGCGGGCGTAGGAGGTCTGCTTCGGCACGATGGGCTGGTTCTTCTGCAGATCCTTGAACCAGCCGATGGCCTTGTCGAAGCTGCCGTAATCGCCACCCAGCGCCTGGTTGACCGCCACCGCGCCGACATAGCCGACGGCGGCGCTGGTCGGGTCGAGATAGCCGACCATGCCCGAATAGTCGGGCTTCAGCAGGTCGGCCCAGCTCTGCGGTACCGGCTTGCCGCCCAGCGCCTCGGTGTTGACGAAGAAGCCCAGCGTGCCGCTGTGGATGGCGAACCAGTTGCCGTCGGCGTCCTTCATCCCGTCGGGGATCCCGGCCCAGCCCGCCGGCTTGTAGGGGGTGACGACGCCGGCCGCCTTGGCCTGAATGCCGACCGGCCCGCCGAGATAGACGACGTCGGCCACCGGCTTGTCCTTTTCCGCCAGCATGGCGGCGAGCGACTGGCCGGAGTTCTTGTTGTCGAACGGCACGGAGATGCCGAGATCGGCCTTGATCGCCTTCAGCTGCGACGCCCAGTCCGCCCATTCCGGCGGGCAGTTGTAGCAGATGGCGGTCTGCTCCGCCGCCATGGCGGGAGCCACCGGTGCGGTGAAGGCAGCGGCCAGCGAGACGGCACCGAGGGCGGCGCCGAGCAGGAACGGCTTGAACATGATCGCGTGTGTCTCCGTTCGGGAAGCGCTTAGGTCGATTTGGACGGCGCAGGTCCGAGCGATTCGCCCGGACGCAGGGTGAAGGGCAGCATCACGGCGCGGCCTTGCAGCTCGCCGGAAAAGCCGGTGCGCAGACATTCGAAGGCGGTGGCGCCCATGGCGCGGGCCGGCTGCACCAGCGTGGCGAGGCTGGGCGCCATCAGCCGCCCGACCTCGATGCCGTCGAATCCGCAGACCGACACGTCGTCGGGCACCGACAGGCCGAGGTCGCGCAGCGCCCGGATGGTGGCGAGCGCCAGCATGTCGTTGGAGGCGAACAGCGCGGTCGGCCGCTCCGGCCCTTCCAGATGGGGGCCCAGCCGATGGGCCAGCCGCAATTCGTTGAAATCGACCTCCACCACCGGACCCGGCGGCAAACCGGCATCGGCCAGCGCCGCCAGCCAGCCGGCATGGCGCCGGCGCGAGCGGTCGGACTGGCGGAAGCGTCCGACGATCATGCCGATGCGCCGGTGGCCCAGCGCCGCCATCCGCTCCACCACCGCGCGGGAGGCGGCGACATTGTCGACCGACACATGGGCGCGCGGCGCCCGTTCCGGCTGGTTGTAGGCCAGCACATAGGGCAGCCGCACCTCGTCCAGCGTGTCGAGCGAGCCGCTGCGGTCGGCGTCGGCGACGGTCAGCACCAGCCCCTCGACCCGGTTGGACAGCAGCCCTTCGATGGCGCGCGATTCGCGGGCCGGATCATAGTCGGTGGAGGCGATCAGCACGCTGTATCCGGCCTCCGCCGCCGCGTCCTGGATACCGGCGACGCTCTCGGCGAAGACGGGATTGGTCAGCGACGGCACCAGCACACCGACGGTGCGGGTGCGCGCCGCCTTCAGGCTGCGCCCGATGGTGCTGGGCCGGAAGGACAGGTCGGAGGCGGCGGCGCGCACCTTCTCCATGGTTTCCGGCGTGGCGTTGCCGCTGCCGTTGAGGACGCGCGACACGGTGGCGATCGACACCCCGGCCCGCGCCGCCACGTCGCGGATCGTCGCCACGCGGTCCATGGCTCTCCCGTCCGTAACCCTCATGCCGCCCCGCACCATCCACAACTCTTGTCCCAGCGCCGGCCGATCCGGCGTGGGCGCAGAGTGGCGATGGCGTGTTGCAATCGCATGACGCCGTGAAAACGGTTTCGTGAAGAATGGAAACGTTTCCATCCGGCCTTACGGCGGGAGTGCGGCTCTCCAAAGGAAGCGGTCATGGGGATCGGAACGGCGTCCGCAAGCCGTCGAAAAAACAGCGATTTTAGTGTTTGCGTCCCCGCAGACCTTGGGCTATGTTGCGCCTCCACCAGCGATGGACCCGTAGCTCAGCTGGATAGAGCGCTGCCCTCCGAAGGCAGAGGTCATGAGTTCGAATCTCGTCGGGTCCGCCAAGAATTCAAGGGCTTAGCCGCTTCAGCGGCTAGGCCCTTTTCGTTTTGGAGTGCTTGCGGGATGTTCGCATCTAGGTTCCCATTATTGGCCTTCATCCTCAGGGTTGATCCATGGTCAGCCACACGTCGCTTTGTTAGATAATATATAAGTGGTCGCAATCGTATGTATTGACCCTGACGCCGAATTTCGGCCAGTATGGCCGCATTCTTGGTTAGGGGTTTTGAGCGATGGGTTTATTTGACCCGATTCTGAAAAACGTTGTGATCTATGGCCATCGCACATCCATGAATATGGAGCGCGTTTACTGGGAAAGTCTTGACGAGATTTGTGCGCGCGAAGACATATCTCGCAACGAACTTCTGACAGTGATCTATAAACGTAATTCCAAGTCCGCGAACCCGGAGGCAACGCTTACATCCGCTGTTCGGGTGTTTATTCTGTATTATCAGAGGGCCGCAGCAACAGAATCTGGTCACCTCTTGGCGAGGCACGGACATGGAGCGCCGATGCTCGGCACTCCTCTGGAACTCGACGAGGACCGTAAGGCTGCGTTGAGAATTCGGCCACAAGAAGCGCCCGCTTCACCGGAGTGAGCGGACGCTTCGGATGCTTCTTGGAACCTCAAGTCACGTCACTCGTCCGCGCCAGCCTCACGCTGTGTTAGAGTTACGAGCACCTTACCGGCAACCGCGTCGATTTCCTCATGCCACGGTGCCAGTCCGCGCCACTGCTGCCGGGCCAATTCGCCAAGTGTGCGATGGTCCAGGAATCGTCCGCACAATGCCGTTACCATGCGCGCCCTTCCAAGCGTCAGTTCCGGGGCAATCCTATCCATGGTAAGGATCTCGTCGTTCTGGTCCTGATCGCATCGCAACAGACGCAGAGCCTGTTCGACGGCTTCATCGACCCGGACCTCCGGAACATCGGCCGCTATCCGCCAATAGCTGATCAGGAAGACCCTAATCGCGCTGGTTAGGCCCAGACCTTCGTCGCGCCGGGCATCAATTCGACTGAGCAACACATGGCGTTGCACCCGCATGCCCAGACAAATTTCGTCTATGGCATCCCACATCGCACGTTCCATGCGGAGCGTCGTAAAGCGGCCGGCAACGCGGATTTTATACATCACCGGACGGGCGGCGGCGGGAGGCGGCAGCTTCATGATTGTCAGGCCCTCATAAGGCGGGATTCGGGGAGTAACATCAGGGCTTCGTAATCAGGGTGCCCGGGGCCTTTCGCTAAAGTGGGGTGCGCATCGCTATCCAAGGTGATTCGGATCGGGACGACCTCCTCACCGTGATAAACTACCGGGGTGCCACAGATCGCCGCTCCCCTGCGCTGCCAAAACTTCACTCCCTTTTCACGGGTCATTCCGCTCGCGTAAGTGTATCCTTTGCTTGCAATCAGCTTGAACGCGAACTCGATCAGGCGCCGTAGGACTAGCAGGCTCCTATGGTCCTCACGGATCGACAAGCGCTCGAAGCGTGCTTCATCCTTCAACCAACGCAGGCGCAAAGTCCCGATTGGTTCATCTCCCTCGAAAACGAGGAGATGGGTGCAGGAAAAGTCATTCTCGTCATAGTGTTCATCGAACCGGGCATTGGGCATTGTCAACCAAACCGTTGCGCGGATAACCATGCATCGCATGAGATCATCTGCGCCACGTGCGATAACAACGCGGATTTCTTTGCTATCGCGAAGGCGCGAGGACGCAAGCCCAAGCGCCTCATTTTCTGAAAAGAAGCTGCCGTCCGGCATCTGCATCTCCGTGGATTGTTGGATACTGTAGTATGACGCCTGGACATACCGTGGTACCCTCGCCGGTAGCGGCACCGTGCTGCAGAGATGCAGCACCAAGACCTATCTTGATAATGGGGAGGAACCGATGGCGACGGACTTGACCACGCTGCGCATGCTGCTGGCCTTGTCCGAAGGTGGCTCGACGTACAACGCCGCTGCTGCACTTGGCGTGGATGCCGCGACCGTCAGCAGGCGGATGGCGGTATTGGAGCGCAAGGCCGGCGTTCCGCTCTTTGTGAAGCGGCCGACGGGTACGGTCTTCACCGACGCAGGCCTGCAACTCCTCGACGCTGCCGACGCCGCGGTGGTGGCCGTCACCAATTTCGACCTGCTGCTGGAGACCATCGCCAACAGACATGCGAAGCCGGTCACGATCTCGGCGCCGGAGGGGATCGGGTCGTATTTGCTGACGCCGCAACTCGCCGGCTTCGCCGATACGCCCACGCCGATCCGATTTCCGCAGGATGCTCTGCCGCAGGTCAGCATCCTGCCCATGGAGTCGCGCGCCGACATAGAGATCATCCTCGTCCACCCCGGCTGCGACATCCACAGGCAGGGCGAGTACAAAGCGCGGAAGCTGGGCGTGATGCGGTTCCTGCCCGTGGTGGCGAAAAGCTACCTCGCCAAGAACGCTGCCCCGACCAACTTCAGGGAATTGGGAAAGGCCCCGCTCCTCAACCACCTGATCTACTCGAACCACCCGTCCTTCGCGCGGTGGGCAGACATCGCGCATGGCAGCGTGAACGGCCCGCTGGTCAATGTCAGCACCAGTTCAGCCCTCCATCGCGCAGTCCTGACCGGTCGCGGCATCGCGCTGCTGCCCGACTTCTCTGAGGAGATCGACGATCTGGTCTCGGTCCTGCCGATCGGCGAGCGGATCGGGATCGAGCTGTGGGCCGTCGCCACACCCGAATCCCTGAAGCTCCCGACCATCAAGCGCGCCTGGGACGTGATCGGGACGGCCTTCGTCAATTCGCCCTGGTTCAACTGAAAATTCAGCCCCCTCACTGATCCTGCCGCACCTGCGCGTGGTTGATCAGCGCCACCATCCCGACTCCGCCCAGCACGTTGCCGATCAGCGACGGCAGCAGGAAGCCGAAGGCGTAGCGGTCCCAGCCGATCTCGCCGGAAATGGCGGCGAAGGACACCTCGACCGATCCGGCGATGACGTGGGCGAACTTGCCCAGCGCGATCAGCCAGGTCAGGGCGACGATGACGAAGAAGCGCGCCTGCCCGACCGACGGCGTGATCCAGACCAGCAGCGCGATCAGCCAGCCGGCCAGCACCCCGTGCAGCAGCGTCGTCGTGAATCCCGACCGCGCCGCCGTCGTGCCCAGCTCGACGAAGGCGACGCGCAGTTGCGGGGAAAAGGCCTCCGTCCCGACGGCGAAGGCGGAGAACAGCAGCGTGCCGACGATGTTCGCGGCGAAGACCAGCGCCCACAGCCGCACCACCCCCATCAGGGTATCGGTCGACCAGCGATGCAGCAGCGGCAGGATCACCGTCAGCGTGTTTTCGGTGAACAGCTGCTGCCGCCCCAGGATGACGATCAGGAATCCGAAGCAATAGCCGAAGCTGGCGATCAGCGGCCGCCACGGCTCGTCCGGCAGATGGGTCGTCATCAGCGCCTCGCCCACCATCGAGAAGCCCATCGACAGCCCGGCCGCCAGCCCCGACCACAGCAGGGAGGAGGTCGGACGCTTCAGCTCCTCCTGCCCCTCCAGCCGGATGGCCTCGTGCAGGATCAGCGCCGGCGGGTTGGAGCGTTCCTTGACCTCGTCCCGCTCATCCTGGTTCAGACGGGTATCGCTGGCGTCGGGCACGGGCGGAACCTCCGATAAGGGGCTGGCGAAAGAGAAAAAGGGAACGTCCCGCAGGGCGTTCCCTTCCATATCCATGACGCGCTTGGTCGGGAGACGGGCCGGCCGGCCGCGTACCGGCCGGCCGCATACCGGTCAATGGCGCGCCGCCTTGTGGTCGCCATGCTCCCGCTTTTCGGCGGTGTCGCGGCCGATCAGCTTGTTGAAGTTGGAGCCCTCTTCATAGAGCAGCGCCAGCTTGGAGTCCTCGAACTGCTGGAAGAACTCGTTCCAGTCGATTTCCTCCAGCTCGCCATGGTCGGACTGGCGGGCCTTGGGGAACATCAGGCGCAGCAGGCCGACACCGGTCTTGCGGCTTTTCTTGCCGCTTCCATGCGCCTCGTCATGGGTGCTGCGGACGACGGCCGGTTTGCCGCCGTGGCTTTCGGCCCAGCGGCGAATCTCGTCGTGGTCGGTGGTGGTCTTGGCCATGTGGTCCTCCGAATCGGTATCCTGGCGGGTCGGTGTCCTGGCAGGATGCGTTCCCGTACCAGAACAGCCGTCACCGGAAGGCGTTGCGTTCCGCCCGGACGCCTAATCGGCTAAGCCGACCTCCCTCAGCCGCCGTCCCTCAGCCGCGCGATCAGCGCCGGCACCTCCGCCGCCGGGACCGGGCGCGAGAACAGGTAGCCCTGCGCCTCGTGGCAGCCCAGCCGGCGGACGGCGTCGAGCTGGGTATGCTCCTCCACCCCCTCGGCGGTGATGACGATGCCCAGGTTGCGGCCCATCCCGGCCACCGCCTGTACCACGGCGGTGGAGCTGTCGCAGCGCGGCAGGTTGGCGACGAAGCTGCGGTCGATCTTCACCTTGTCGAAGCGGAAGCGGCAGAGATAGCCCAGCGCCGAATAGCCGGTGCCGAAATCGTCCATGACGATCCGCGCGCCCAGCGCCCGCAACTCGCGCAGGGTGCCGAGATTGGCGTCGTCGTCCTGCAGCAGGACGGATTCGGTGATCTCCAGTTCCAGCCGCTCCGGCGCCAGCCCGGTGTCGGCCAGCACCTGGCGCACCGACTCCACCAGCCCGTTGTCGCGGAACTGGACGGAGGACACGTTGACGCTGACCCCGATGCCGTCGGGCCAGCGCGTCGCCTCGCGGCAGGCCTCGCGCAGGGCCCACTCGCCGATCGGGCCGATCAGGCCGGTTTCCTCCGCGACGGGGATGAAGTCGGCCGGGCGGATCAGGCCACGGCCGGGACGGCGCCAGCGGATCAGCGCCTCGAACCCGCGGATGCTGCCCTCGCCGGTGCAGACCAGCGGCTGGTAATGCAGCTCGAACTCGCCCTGCCGCAGCGCCTCGTGCAGGCCCAGCTTCAGGTCGTGGAAGGACTTCAGCCGCTCCGCCATCTCGGGCGCGAAGAAGCGGTGGGTGTTGCGGCCATCGGCCTTGGCGCGGTAGAGCGCGATGTCGGCCGCCTTCAGCAGCGCATCGGCCTCGACGCCGTCGCGCCGGGACAGGGCGATGCCGATGCTGGTGCCGGTTCGGACCTGGGCGCCGTCGATCTCGATCGGCTCGGCCAGCGCCGAGATGATGCAGCGGGCGAGGTCCTCCGCTTCCGCCGGCCCCCACAGGTTGGGCTGCAGGACGGCGAACTCGTCGCCGCCGAAGCGGGAAACCAGGTCGGCGACGCCGATGCAGCCGCGCAGCCGGTCGGCCACCCGCCGCAGCAGCGCGTCGCCGGCATGGTGGCCCAGCGTGTCGTTGACGGCCTTGAACTGGTCGAGATCGATGTAATGGACCGCCATCACGCCCTCTTCGGGCGCCTCGCGCAGCGCCTGTTCCAGCCGCTCCTGGAAATAGAGCCGGTTGGACAGGCCGGTCAGCGAATCCAGCCGGGCGAGTTGGGCGATCTTCTCCTGGGCGGCGCGCCGCTCCTCCTCCACCCGCCGGCGTTCGGTGACGTTGCGGAAGAAGACGGACAGTCCCTGCGCGGTCGGGAAGGCGTGGATTTCCGTCCATTGGCCGAGAGCCGCGACGAATTCCTCGAAGACGACGGGCGTCTGGTCGGCCATCGCCTTGCGGAACAAGCTGCGGCTCTCGGTCTGCTGCGGGAAGGCGTCGAAGAAGGCGTCGCCCAGCCGGATGCCGCGGCCCTCATGGATGGCGGCGGCGGCCGGGTTGCGGTAGGTGATGCGCCAGTCGCGGTCGACGAACACCACGCTGTCGGTGGTGCTTTCCAGCACGCCGGACAGCAGCGCGGTGGTCTCTTCCAGCGCCTGCCGGGCGAGCTGGATGTCGGTGACGTCGCGGGAGATGGCGAGCAGCCGCTGCGGCCGTCCGTCGGCGCCGGGCAGGGGGCAGACCAGATTGTCCCACCATTTCGGCGTGCCCTTGGCCGTCGGACAGAAGCCGAGGAAACGGCCGGTGCCGCCCCGCTTCGCGATGTCGATCGACGCGCGCAGCTGTGGCCGGCGCTCCTCCGGCCAGTTGGCCTCCCAAGGCTGGTTCTTCAGACAGTCGAAGCTGTCCAGTTCCATCAGTCGGACGCCGGGGATGTTCATGAAGGTCAACCGCCCCTCCATGTCCAGCACCTTCACGCATTCCGGGATATTGTCCAGGATCTGGCGGGCGTAGCTTTCACTCTCCCGCAGGGCCGCCTCGGTCAACTTGCGTTCGTGGATATCCTCGGTCGAGCCGTACCAGCGGACGACCCGGCCGGTCGCATCGCGGCGTGCGGTGGCGCGCGCGCGGAACCAGCGGTAACTGCCGTCCGCCATGCGGATGCGCTTTTCGTTGTCGATGCGGATTCCGTTGGCGATCGCGTCGGCCCAGTTCTGCCGGGTGCTGTTCAGGTCGTCGGGATGGACGGCGCGCATCCATCCATGCCCCAGCGTCTCCTCATGGCTCAGCCCGACCATCGCGCGCCAGCGCGACGAGACCTCCAGCAGCCGGCCGTCGGCGTCGAGCGTGAAGGGGAACTGCGGGTTCAGCTCGACCGAATGGCGGTAATGGTCCTCGCTCTCCCGCAGGGCGTCTTCGGCAAGCCGGCGTTCGTGGATGTCCTCGTCGGTGCCGTGCCACTGGACGATGCGTCCTTCGGCGTCGCGCTGGGCGGCGGCGCGGCGGCGGAACCAGCGATACTCGCTGCCCGACACTCCGTCGCCGGCGATGTGCAGGCGCAGGTCGATCTCCAGCGCGCTACCGCCGGTCAGGCTGCAGGTCCAGGCGGCCTCGAAGGGCGCGCGGTCGTCGGGGTGGAGCGCCGCGATCCAGCCCTGCGGCGTCGCGACGTCGGCCGCGCCGAGACCGGTGCGCTCGCGCCAGCGCCGGGTGGTGCGCGGCATGCCGTCCGGGGCGCTGTACCATGGATACAGGTCGCTCAGTTCCAGCGTTTGGCGGCGCAGCTCCTTGAAATGGCGCAGCTCGGCCTCGCACCGCCGCAGCGCGGTCCTGTCCTCCACGATGCAGAGCAGGGCGGCGCCGTCCCCGTCGCCGTGCGGATGCAGGCTGGCGACCAGCGCCCGCTCCGGACCGGTGAGCGCGATGTCCTCCACCACAGTGCCGGCCAGGGCGAGCGCTGCGGCGGCCAGCAGCGCGTCCTCCGCCTCCGGCCAGACATCGGTGAAGGGCAGCCCCGTCGCGGCGGTCGCGGGAAGTCCCGCCAGCGCCCCCATACGCCGGTTCATCCGCAGGCAGCGGAGCTGGCGGTCGAGGAACGCGATTCCCACCGGGATCGCGTCGTAAAGGGCGTTGATCCGCGCGGGCTTGCGGTCCGGGAGCCAGTCGAACTCGGCGGTCAGGGTCTGGTGCATTGTCCCGGATCGATCAGGATGGCGATGTCCGGCGTGAAAAGAGCCGGATCACACGCTTATTCCTGTATCGCCAAAGAAAAAGTTAATGGCGGATGGTGGCTTCTGCCAATCCAGTCGCGGCAATTTTGAAGGATTTTTGGAATATCGGCGGCCGGGATCGGCTGTTTTCAAGGGACTCCATCGGGGAAAACCCCGATACTCGCTCGGTGACAGTCCGGCTGTGACAAAAGCTGCGGTGTGGTTCCGGCGTCGACGAAGCGGCTGCGGATCTCCAGCATGGCGTCGAGCCGGTCGAGGAAGACCTCCACCAGCTCCGGGTCGAAATGGCGGCCGGCCTGTTCGCGCATGTGGGCGACGACGGCTTCCAGCGGCCAGGGCTCCTTGTAGGGGCGGGCGGACAGCAGGGCGTCGAACACGTCGGCGATGGCGACGATGCGGCCGGACAGCGGAATGTCGGTGCCGCGCAGGCCGGCGGGATAGCCGGTGCCGTCCCATTTCTCGTGATGGGTGCCGGCGATCTCGGCGGCAAGGTCGAGCAGGGGCAATCCGCTGCCGCCCAGCAGCCGCTGTCCGATGACCGCATGCTGGCGCATGGTCATCCATTCCTGGGTGTCGAGCCGGCCGGGCTTCAACAGCACATGATCGGGGATGCCGATCTTGCCGATGTCGTGCAGGGGCGCCGCTTCCAGCAGCTGTGCGGCGAAAGCCGGCGCGCAGCCGGCCGACAGGGCCAGATGATGGGCGATCTGCGCCATGCGCGCCACATGCTGGCCGGTCTCGTTGTCGCGGAACTCCCCGGCGCTGCACAGGCGGCGGATGATCTCGCGCTGGGTCGCCTCCAGCTGCAGGCGGGTGGCCTGCAACTCCATGTTGGCGATGCGCAGGGCGGCGGCCTCGTGCGCGGCGGCGGCGGTCAGCCGGCGGTCGGCGGTGGCGGAGACCAGCGCCAGCAGCAGAAGACCGAAGGTGCCGATCGCCACCGCCGCGGCCAGCGGCCCGCTGGACACCCCCTCCGCCAGCGCGCCGTCCGCCGGCATCAGCATCGGGTCGACCTGCACCACCAGGGCGGCCATGCCGGTGTAATGCATGCCGCAGACGGCGACCGCCATCACCAGGGCGGCCAGCGCGCGCTCGCGCAGGCGGTGGTGGATGCGGGTGGACAGCCACAGCCCCGCGGTCGCCGCCGCCACGGCGATGGCGACCGACAGGCACCATAAAACGGGCTGGTAGGCGATGCGGGCCGGTAGCACCATCGCCGCCATGCCGAGATAATGCATCGCCGCCACCCCCGACCCGACGATGACGCCGGCCGCCGCGATCGCGGCCGGCGACCTGCGGTGCCGGATGATGCGGAAGCCGGTGGCGACGAAGGCGACTGACGTCACCAGCGACAGCAGGGTGATCGCCGGGTCATAGGTGATGGGCGTGTCGATGGTCAGCGCCAGCATGGCGATGAAGTGCATCGCCCAGATGCCGCCGCCAAGCGCCGTCGCGGCGCAGCCCTGCCACATCAGGCGGGCGACCCCGGCGGTCCGGTGCATCCGTTCCGCCATGTCGAGCGCGGAGTAGGAGGCGAAGGCGGCGACGGCATAGGACAGAGCCACCAGCCAATGGTCGTGGGAGAACGGCAGGCCGGACGCCGACGTGAAACAAAGCCCGGCCAGTTCGATCGACATCCAACAGCTCTCCTGCAACACCCGACCGCCGGTCTTCCTGATTGCCCGCTCCACCGGGCGGCTTCAAGAAGGGGAAACCCCGACTGCGGCAGTCGGGCACCGGTCGGCACCCGGCAACGTCCGGTAGTTACCTAAAAAGCTATCTTTATTTGATCGGTGTCAAGCGCATAGAAGTCGATAGGCCGCAAGGCCGAGAAATGGTGAGATTGGCCCTTCGCCAAGCCGCGGTTTGTTCGGATCGGAAGCTTGGCGGTCCGCGGAAGGCGCGATTCGAACCGGGGGCGGAGCGGCCGGAAAGCCGCACCGCCCCACTCGGACTTGGCCCCCGACTCAGGCGTCGGCGAAGGCCATCGGCTGGCGGGCGCGGGCGTCGCGCTCGCGGTTCGGGCTGCTCGGCGGCTCGACCCAGGCGATGCGCAGGACGTTGGTCGATCCCGGCATGCCGAACGGAACGCCGGCGGTGATGACCAGCCGCTGGCCTTCCTCGGCCAGCCCGTGGACATAGGCCAGCCGGGCCGCCTTGTGCACCATGTCGGAGAAGCTCTGCACATCCTCCGTCAGCACCGCATGGACGCCATAGGCCAGCACCATCCGCCGCGCGATGGCGGCGTTTTCGGTCAGGCAGAGGATCGGCACCTCCGGCCGCTCGCGCGCCGCCCGCAGCGTGGTGGAGCCGCTGGTGGTGTAGGTGGCGATGGCCGCCGCCTTCACCGTGTGGGCGACCTGCCGGGCGGCGGCGGTGATGGCGTCCGATTCCGTCTGTTCCGGATCGGCATGCTGGGCGTCCATCATCGCGCGATACAGCGGGTCGCCTTCCACCCGCCGCGCGATGCGGTCCATGATCGACACCGCTTCCACCGGATAGTCGCCCGACGCTGTTTCCGCCGACAGCATGACGGCATCGGCGCCGTCGAACACCGCGGTGGCGACGTCCGACGCCTCGGCCCGCGTCGGGGCGGGGGCGGAGATCATCGATTCCAGCATCTGCGTGGCGACGATCACCGGCTTGCCGGCCAGACGGGCGGCGCGGATGATGCGCTTCTGGATCGACGGCACGTCTTCCGGCGGCATCTCGACGCCCAGGTCGCCGCGCGCCACCATGACGCCGTCCGACATCTCGACGATACGGTCCAGATGCTGGATCGCCTGCGGCTTCTCCAGCTTCGACAGCAGGGCGGCGCGGCCGGCGATCAGCTTGCGCGCCTCCGCCACGTCCTCCGGCCGCTGGACGAAGCTCAGCGCCACCCAGTCGACTCCCTGGTCGAGCGCGAAGTCCAGATCGGCGCGGTCCTTGGGCGTCAGCGGCGACAGCGGCAGCACTACGCCTGGCACGTTCACGCCCTTGCGGTCCGACAGCTTGGTGCCCGACACCACCACGGTTTCGGCGTAATCGGCGCCGCAGGCGGTCACCCGCAGCCGCACCTTGCCGTCGTCCAGCAGCAGTTCGGCGTCCGGCACCAGGGCGGCGAAGATCTCCGGATGGGGCATGCCGACGCGGCGGGCGTCACCCGGCTCCGCCAGCAGGTCGAGGCAGAAGGGCTGGCCGGCGGTCAGCGTCACCGGCCCGTCGGCGAAGCGGCCCAGCCGCAGCTTCGGCCCCTGCAGGTCGGCCATGATGGCGATGGGGCGGCCGGTCTCCTCCTCCAGCGCGCGGATGGCGCGGACGCGTTCGCCATGGTCCTGGTGGCTGCCGTGGCTGAAATTCAGGCGGAAGACGTCGACGCCGGCTTCGAACAGGCGGCGGATCATTTCGGGAGAGGAGGAGGACGGACCCAGCGTGGCGACGACTTTCGTCTGCCGGTAACGGCGGATCGGCTTGGCGGTGTTCATGGCGGTAGGGACTCCGAGAAGGACTGGGGGCGGGCGGCGTGGCGCCGCCTCAGGCGACCCCGAACCGGTAGACGATGGACCCGGCGGACCATTGGCCGGGACGCAGCACCGTCGACGGGAAGGACGGGATGTTGACGGCGTTGGGGAATTTCGACGGCTCGGCGCAGAAGGCGCTGTGCTTGGTGTAGAGGATGCCGCCCTTGCCGACGTCCCGCGGGGCTTTGCCCTCCAGGAAGTTGCCGGTGTAGAGCTGGAGGCCGGGTTCGGTCGACAGCACCTCCAGCGTCCGGCCGCTGGCCGGGTGCAGGAAGCGGGCATGGAGGATCGGCGCCGGCCCATTCGCCGGCTTGTCGATCACGTAATGCAGGTCATAGCCCTTGCCGAGCGCCGGCATGCGGTCGTCGGCGTCGATGCGGGCGCCCAGCGCCGTCGGGGTCCGGAAGTCGTGCGGGGTGCCGGCGACGTCCACCATCTCCCCCGTCGGCACCGCCGTCTCTCCGAGCGCCAGATAGCGACCGGCATGGACGGTGGCGACGTGGTCGAGGATCGACGATCCCGGATCGCCCGACAGGTTGAAGAAGGTGTGGTCGGTGAAGTTGGCGATGGTGGTCTTGTCGGCCGCCACCGCGGTCCAGGCGATGGTCAGGGCGTTGTCGTCGCCGACCGTATAGACCAGCCGCAGCGGCAGGGTGCCGGGAAAGCCCTCCTCGCCATCCTGGAAGACATAGGTCAGTTCCAGGCTGGCCTCGTCGAGCTGCCGGGCGTCGAAGACGCGGAATCGCGAGCCACGCTGGCCGCCATGCAGGGTGTTGGGCGGGCTATTGACCGCGGCCTGATGGGCGACGCCGTCCAGGGTGAAGCGCCCGTCAGGGATGCGCCCGCAATAGCGCCCGATGAAGGACCCCATCGACGCCTGCCCGCCCATCACGCCCTCGATCCCGTCATAGCCCTGGACGACGTCGCCCGGCGTGCCGTTGCGGTCGGGGACCAGGACCTGCTCGATCTTCGCGCCGTAATTGGTGATGCGCACCACCATGCCGCGGCGGTTGCGCAGGGTGAACAGATCCACCGGCTTGCCGTCGATGGTGGCGGAGAAATTCTCACGCTTGAGGTCGGTCGCCATGGTGCAGGCATCCCTGTGGAAGAGGTTAGTAGAAACCGAGAAGCAGCAGCCCCAGAACCATCACCACGCGCAGGAGCAGCGCCGTCTCCAATGGGTCGGCGGTCATGATGAGGCCTCACCGGATGGATCGTGGCTGTATTATACTAATATATTAGCGTGGAAGGCAAACCGCTTCCGCATCCCCAACTCCCGCCGGACAGTTTGCCGCAGGCCGGGGAGAGTGGGACGGATCGGCGGCCGGGGAAGCCGTGCATGATACGGAGACGCCAATGCCCCTCGGCCGTCATTCCCAAGACGGTGGAAATGGCGGCGGAGGGGCGTTGGCCGGGTTCCTGCCGGTGGGTTTATTTGGTTGCGTTTATTTGGCCTTGGCCGGCGTCCAGGCGCCCCATTCCTCGGGCGTCAGCTTGCCGTCCTTGTTCTTGTCGAACTGGTCGAACCGGGCGCCGCGGCGATCCTTGGCGAGGTCGGTCATCGAACCGGGACCGCCGCGCGGCGCATCGACGAACTCCTTCCGGCTGACGGCACCGTCCTTGTCGGCATCGAGCTGGTCGAACATCTGCTGGTGCATCGCACCGGTGCCGCCCATGCCTTTACCCGGACCCATGCCCTGGCCCTGGCCCATACCCTGGCCGCCCATGCCCTGACCCATGCCTTGCCCCGGCCCGGTCTGGGCGAGAGCGGAGCCGGCAACCAGCAGCCCCGTGCACAACGCGGCAATGAGGAAGCGTTTCATCTGAACCTCCCGTCGAATGTCAGCACCCCCACTGCGATATTAGGTCGCTCTGATAGAATGGCGGCCGCGCCAGCTTGTCGCAGATCCGGAACGGGCGAATCCTGGGATTTGGAATGCGCCCAACACGCAGCGCAACGCCCTGCGCCGGCCCGATTCCGTGGCGCAGAGGCGTGGGACGACGCATGGCCGCGATGCCCCCGGCGCAAGGCCACGCCCGCCTGTGACGACATGCCCTACCGCCCGACCATTGCCGTCGGCACGGTGATGGCATTAGAATACTCTGATGCACTATGGCGGGTGACGGCCATGACCATTGCATCGCCGGCGGACCCCCGACGCCCGAACACGGGTTTGTGGTTCGCGGCCACCCTGGCGGCACTGGCGGCCTGGGCGGCGCTTTACAGCCAGCTCGTTCCCCTGTCCGGCTGGGTGGTGTCCCACCTGCCGCTGGTTCCCGGCAGCGCATCCGCCGAGTCCGTGCGCTTCTTCGTCTACGACACGCCGAAGGTGCTGATGCTGCTGACGCTTGTGGTCTTTGCCATGGGGGTCGTCCGCAGCTTCTTCTCGCCGGAGCGGACGCGGGCGCTGCTCGCCGGCCGGCGCGAGGGCATCGGCAACGTCGCCGCCGCCGGGCTGGGGATCGTGACGCCTTTCTGCTCCTGCTCCGCGGTGCCGCTGTTCATCGGCTTCGTGTCGGCCGGCGTGCCGCTGGGCGTGACCTTCTCCTTCCTGATCGCGGCGCCGATGGTCAACGAGGTGGCGCTCGGCCTGCTGTTCGCCCTGGTGGGCTGGCGGGTGGCGCTGGCCTATCTCGGCTTCGGGCTGGCAATCGCCATCGTCGCCGGCTGGGTCATCGGCCGGCTGCATCTGGAAGGCTGGCTGGAGCCCTGGGTGCTGGCCGTGCGCAGCGGCGGCGCGGCCCCGCCGGAGGAGACGTCGTCCCCCGTCGACCGCATCCATGCGGGCATCGAGGCGGTGCGCGACATCGTCGGCCGGGTTTGGCCGTGGATCGTCGCCGGCATCGCCGTCGGCGCCCTGATCCATGGCTATGCCCCGGCGGACCTGCTGGCGGCGATCATGGGGCGGGATGCCTGGTGGTCGGTTCCCGCCGCCGTCCTGCTCGGGATCCCGATGTATTCGAACGCCGCCGGCATCATTCCGGTGGTGGAGGCGCTGATCGGCAAGGGTGCGGCCATCGGCACGGTGCTGGCCTTCATGATGTCGGTCATCGCCCTGTCGCTGCCGGAGATGATCATCCTGCGCAAGGTGCTGACCGTCCGCCTGATCGCCCTGTTCGCCGGGGTGGTGGGGCTCGGCATCCTCGCCGTCGGCTTCCTGTTCAATGCCCTGTTTGCCTGACCGTGGAGGACGCGATGAAGGACGTGAAAGTGCTCGGCCCCGGCTGCAAGCGGTGCCAGACGACGGAGGACATGGTCCGGGCCGAGGCCGAACGCCTCGGCGTGCCGGTCCGGATCGACAAGATCACCGATTATGCGGCGATCGCCGGTTATGGCGTGCTGTCGACGCCGGGCGTGGTGGTGGACGGCAAGCTCGTCCATGCCGGCGGCCTGCCGAAGGCGGAGGACATCGCGCGCTGGCTGACGGCGTGACGGCCGGGCAAGCCGTACGCCCGTCACGCCCCCGCCGCCGGCAGCCGCAGCGTCGCGCGCAGTCCGCCCAGCGGCGATGCGCCGAGCTGGACGTCGCCGCCATAGAGCCGCGCCACATCCCGCACCACCGCAAGGCCCAGCCCCGTCCCCGGCGTGCTCTCGTCCAGCCGCACCCCCGGCTCCAGCACCGCTTCGCGGCAGTTGTCGGGCAGGCCGGGGCCGTCGTCGTCCAGCGTGATGGACAGCATGCCGCCGTCTTCCATGCGGCCCATCTCCACTCGGCCGGTCACATCGACCCGGCCGCGCGCCCATTTGCAGGCATTGTCCAGCAGGTTGCCCAGCATCTCGTCCAGATCCTCGCGCTCGCCGGCGAACAGCAGGCCGTCGGCGGTATCGACGCGGATGTCCAGCGCCTTGGCGGCGTGCAGCTTGCGCATCACCCGCGCCAGCGCCGCGACGCAGTCCGGCACCGGCGTGCTGATGCCCGGCACGCCGCGGGCGGCGGCGGCGCGGGCGCGGGCCATGTGATGATCGACATGCCGGCGCATCAGCTCCACCTGCCGGACCATCGCCGCTCCCACCTCGCGCGCGTTGCGCTCGTCCAGGGTGGCGGCCTCGTTCGCCAGCACGGCGAGGTTGGTTTTCAGCGCATGGGCCAGATTGCCGGCCTGCAGCCGGCCACGCCCGACGGTTTCCTCCGCATGGGCCAGCAGCGCGTTCAGATCCTCCACCAGCGGCCGGATTTCCGTCGGCATTGCCACGTCGAAGCGCTTTTTCCGCCCTGCCCGCACCTCGGTCAGCGCGCCGCGCAGGCGGGAGAGCGGCTTCAGCCCGATCTGAACCTGGATCAGCGCCGCGACGATCAGCGTGACGGCCAGCACAGCCAGCGACAGCGCCAGCGTGGCGTTGAAGGCGCGGGTGACGCCGGCCAGTTCGGCCCGGTCGGCGGCCACGGCGATGCGGATCGGCTCCGCCCGCTCGGGCAACAGGACGAAGCGCTCCAGCACGAACAGGGATTGGTTCGCTGGCCCGGTCACGTCGTGCCGGTGCAGCACCCCATCCTCCACCCGGTCGTCGGGCAGGGGCAGCACGCTGTCCCACAGCGAGCGCGAGCGCAGCGGCGCGTCCCCGCTTTCTCCCACCTGCCAATACAGGCCCGACAGCGGCCGGCGGAAACGCGGATCGCTCAAGGGCTGGCGCAGCGCCGGCCTGCCGTCCGCGCCGATTTCCAGCACCGCCGCCAGCTGTTCCAGATGATTGGTCAGTTCCGCCTCGAAGCGCTGGCGGACATGGGTCTGGAACAGGTCGGCGATGATCCATCCCGCCAGCATCAGCGCCAGCGCCACCCACACGGCCGCGCCGGCCAGCAGCCGGAAGCGCAGCGAGTCCGTCCATCTCATCGCCAGTTCCTATGCCCTGTCCTTACGGCTCGTCCGCCCGGTATCCCTGCCCGCGCACCGTCTTGATGATATCGGTCCCCAGCTTGCGGCGCAGGCGGCCGACGAAGACCTCGATGGTGTTGGAATCGCGGTCGAAATCCTGGGCATAGACATGCTCGATCAGTTCGGTGCGCGACACCACCTGCCCCTTGCGGTGCATCAGGTAGGACAGCACCCGGTATTCGAAGGCGGTCAGCTCGATCGGCTCGCCATCCACCGTGACCCGTCCGGTGCGGGTGTCGAGCACGACGCCGCCGCAGGCGATCTCGGCGGTGGCATGGCCCTTGGCGCGGCGGATCAGCGCGCGGACGCGGGCCAGCAGCTCCTCCATGCTGAAGGGCTTCGCCAGATAATCGTCGGCGCCGGCGTCGATGCCCTGCACCTTCTCGTTCCAGGCGTCGCGCGCGGTTAGGATCAGCACCGGCACGGCGATGCCCGCCCGCCGCCACGACCGCAGCACCGTCAGCCCGTCGATTTTCGGCAGCCCCAGGTCCAGGATCACCGCGTCATAGGGCTCGGTCTCGCCCAGGAAGCGGCCTTCCTCGCCGTCGGCGGCGGTATCGACGGCATAGCCTTCGCCCTCCAGCCGCTGTTTCAGCTGCCGGGCCAGTTCCGGCGTGTCCTCCACCACCAGCACGCGCATGGCCTTATCTCCCTTCGCCGTGGGACCGGTGGCGGCCCCTGGTCCGCAGCAACTCGCCGGTGGCGGCATCATAGTCCAGCTTCAGGATCCGGCCATCCGGCGCGATCAGCTTCAATTCGTAGCGGAAGCCGTCCTCCTCATCCTCCAGATCGACGTCGAGCACGTCGCCGCCGAACCGTTGCCGTGCGCTCTCGACGATCCGCTCCAGCGGCAGGATGCGCCCCTCCCGCAGCGCGTTGCGGGCGCGCTCGTGGTCGTCGTCGGCATGGGCGCCCGTCCCCGCCGCGAACAGCAGGATGGGGAGAAGGAGCAATGCGGGACGGGTCCTCATGATCGACCTCTCTGTCTGAACAGCATCGCGCACCGGGGCCGCGCGATCGAACCAGCATATCGTCGCATCCCTGAACAGCCGCTGAATGGTTCCCGAATGGCCGCTGAATGGCCCTTGAATGCCGGGGCATCGCATTTTTTTCATCCTGAACGGCGGATGAACGGCCCGTTCAGGCTCGGCTCAGCCACGGTGGGGCAGAGTGCGGTTCATCGGGCGCTTCGACGCTCTCCTCCGCACCACAGGTGATGCCATGTTGAAAGCCGTTTCCCTCGCCGCCCTCCTGACCGCCACTCTCGCGACCGCCGGTACTGCCGCTTTCGCCGGCGACCACCACCGCGGCGCGGCCATCCAGCCGACCAGCCCGCAGCCGATCGCCGACGTGGTGAAGGCCGGCGGCGGCACCGTGACCGGCACCGTGGAGAAGGTCGCGGCGAACTGGTTCGTCATGACCGACGGCAGCGACCGCATCGACGTCGCCAGCCACGGCTTCCTGCCCGACGGCATCCAGGCCGGCGACCAGATCACCGTCGTCGGCGGCGTCCGCCAGGGCGCGATCCAGGCCGGCCAGATCATCCGCCAGGACGGCACCGCCTTCGGCCGCGACGCCATGCAGAAGCACGAAGGCCGCCATGGCCGTGATAACGGCCACGAGAATGGCCGTCACGGCGACCGCGACGACGACTGATCGGAGCCTCGCCATGCTGAAGAGGATGATCCTCCACACCCTGCTGGCCGCTCTGGTCATCGGCGCGCTGGCAGCCGTCTATCAGGCGAGAGCGGATGGTGCTGGGGGCGTCGCCGCATTGCCGTCCGCCAGCCACGACTGAGCTGCCATCCGGAACGGAGACCACCATGTCCGCCCGCAAGCCAAGCGCCGCCGAGATGACCGCCCTGCTGGTCTTCCACGCCACCGTCTCGGGCGCCTTTGTCGTCGCTTACCTGACCGGCGACGAGGACACCTACGGCATGCATGTCTTCTCCGGCTATGCCGTCCTCGCCGCCATCCTTCTGCGCGTTACGGCCGGCGTGCTGGTCCCGGCGGGAAGCCCGCTGCGCCTGCCGCGACCCTCCGCCAAAGCGGTGGCGGAATGGCTCGGGCGGCTGTTCGCCGGCGATGCGAAGGCCCGAACCGAACGCAGCCCGCTGACCGCCTGGATGGCCGCCGCCCTCCTGACCGGCGTCGGGCTGGCAGCGGCGACCGGCGCCATCGCCGATTTCTTTGTCACAATCGAGCATCTGCACAAGGAGATCGGGGAGGCCTCCCTGCCCCTGATCCTGGGGCACATCGCCCTGGTCTTTGCGCTGCATTGCCTGAAACGGCTGCCGCCTCGCCTCCCGCCGCGCTGGACGGCGTGGCGCTCAACCCCGACCAACCGGGTGATCTAATGAAAACGATCCTTCTTCTCGCCGCCACGGTGGCCTTCGGCACCGGCGTCGCGCTCGCGGCGTCAGGAGATCCGGAGCGCGCCCGCATCCTCGACGGCTACGCCGCCCAGGCGAAGGCGTCCGACTTCACCGGCTTCTCGGCCGAGCGCGGACGGTCGCTCTATCTCGGGCCGCATGCCGGCGGCAAGGTGGCCGACACCCCGGCCTGCGCCAGCTGCCACACCCGCGACCCGGTCGGGACCGGCCGTCATTACAAGACCGGCCGCGACATCCTGCCGATGGCGGTGTCCGCCAACCCCAAGCGCTTCACCGACCCTGCCGAGGTCGAAAAACGGTTCGAGCGCGACTGCGTCAACGTCCTCGGCCGCGCCTGCACCGCGCGGGAGAAGGGCGACTTCATCACCTTCCTCTCGAACCAATAGCGAGCAGCCGATGACCTCCGATCCGAATTTCCGCGCGCTGACCGGCATTGCTGCGTTCGCCATGCTGGCCCTGACCGCCGGAGCGGCAATCGCCAGCGAGTTCGAGCGGGTACGCCCCGTCACCCATGCCGCCACGCAGAAGGAATGCGGCGAGTGCCACATGGCCTTTCAGCCGGGCCTGCTGCCGGCGGTGTCCTGGACCCGCATCATGGACGGCCTCCAGGACCATTTCGGCGAGAATGCCAGCCTGCCGGCCGACACCGCCGCGGCCATCCGCAGCTACCTGACGCAGATCGCCGGAAGCGGCGACGGCCGCCTGATCCGCATCACCGAACAGCGCTGGTGGCTGCGCAAGCACGACTTCGAACCGTCGATCTGGAGCCGCAAGACGGTCGGCGCCAAGAGCAACTGCGAGGCCTGCCACCGGACGGCGGCGCAGGGCCTCTACGAGGACGACTGATCCCCTGTCAAAGCGGCCGCAGCCGCGCCAGCAGCCGTGGATTGTCCCAGGCCGGCTGCCGGTCCTCGATCACCACGCGGTGGGGCAGGGGGGCATCGCTTTCCACCGCCACCTCGACCCAGCGCGGGACCAGCTCGTTGTTGAGGTCGTCGAGGATGGCGACGGCCAGCGCCTCCAGACCGTCGGGGAAGCCGGCAAACTCCGCCAGATAGTCCAGGACCGACGCCGGATCGGGCACCAGCAGATCGGGCACCAGCCGCAAGGTCAGCCGCACCCCCGGCAGCGGCCCGCCGCTCAGTTCCACCAGGAAATCGTGGCGGGCGTCGGGGGAGGGGCGGGTGGCCAGGCGCTCCCGCCTCATGCCGACACCCCCAGGCCCGCCTGTCCGGCGCGGGTCAGCTTCACCCAGCTTCGCGCCCCGGATTGGAAGGACAGGCCGCCGCTGTAGCCGACCGCGCGGACGCTGTCGGCGAAGACCTGGATCAGTTCCACCCGCAGTTCCGGCGGCAGGGCGACGTGACTGCGCAGGATCAGGTCGAAATGGTTGGGCCGCACCAGCCCGTCCAGTTGCATCGGCCCGAAGCGGCTGAGGTCGAGGTCGATGACGAAACGGCTGCCGGGCTTGGAGCGTTCCTTGCCGCCGCTCTCCTCGTCTTCCTTCAGCGGATGGACATGCAGCTTGATCGGCTTCGGCCCATTCGCGTCCATCAGCGGGATGGTGTAGCTGCGCCAGTCGCCCGGCAGCGGTTCCGCCGCCTCGCGGCGCAGGCCGTCGAAGTCCTTCTCCAGCCGCTCCAGCAGGTCGCGGCGTCCCGCCTTGTCCAGGGCGGACGTGGCCTCGTCGCCCAGCCAGCCCTGGGCGTCGCCGCCGCGCATCGCCGACAGGAAGAAGCTCAACGCCGCCGTCAGCTTGCGGTTCGGCTGCGGCATCGTCGCCAGCATCGACTTGGCGAGCGCCG